>CAZDRU010000049.1:0-8369 GCA_964508175.1 uncultured Dehalococcoidia bacterium | reverse complement strand
ATAAAATTAATAAAATCTTCTTTTTTACGACAAAGATATCTAACTGTCTTTCTAAGATTATCAACTCCTTCAACTTCTAATCCCCAATACCATACATGTCCACCAGTAGCAGTAATGGGCATAATACTAAGATCGAGTTTTGGGCCACGAATAATTTTCTTCTCTATTGCATCTTTTACATCAATAGTTAATAAATTTCTGCCTCCACAATCTCTCGCTGTTGTTACACCTGTTTTAAGTAAACGAATTGAATTTCTTGCTGCAGTGAGAAGAAGTTCAGAATCAGTAATATTAACATCCCAAGGAAAAAGTGTATGGCCACCACTTAATAATATATGAATATGGGTATCTATAAACCCAGGCAGCAAAGAAATCTTTGAACCACCAATAATTTTATATCCCTTAGGAACATTTTCAGTTTGCGGGATAATATCTGTAATAAGCCCATCATCAACCAATACAATAGTGTTTTCTTTTGCACTATCACTTTTCCCATCTATCAGGTATTTTGATTTGATTGCAAATCGCATTATTTTAAAACGTTCATTTTTATTTTTAGTGTTCGTATCTTCAAAAAAACCAGGTGCTCCTGCAAATCGCATTATTATAAATTTAAACCTTTGAAATTATAGAAATCGATTAATTTAATCCAAACGGAGGATATTTATCAGTAAAACCAATCACATACGCATTGACTCTTTCTCCCCATCTCCAAATACCCACATTAAAGTCAAATAATCCTTTTGGATATTTCCCTATAAATAACACTGCTACCTGTGCTATCCAGGCAGTAATCAAGAAAACAAGCGCTAAACAATACAATATTGCAATATGAGGGATTAACAAGATATATATAGGTATCATAAACAATAAGCGACACAATGCTAGTAACCTAGAAGGTTTTTCAGGGTGTTTTATTTCTAATACAACATCATTAATTGCAGCCATTATATCCTCCAAAAACATACAACAAATTTTAAGGTATACTATATCACCAAATATAAGAGATTGAAACATGAAGAGAAACTGAATGCATCAAGACACAATATTCACTAAAATAATAAATAAAGAAATTCCAGCAGAAATATTATATCAAGATGATCTTGTGACAGCATTTAGAGATATAAGTCCCAAAGCACCTGTACACATACTAATAATCCCAAATAAAATTATTCCTACCGTTAATGACGTTGAAGAAAAAGATGAATTGACATTAGGAAGATTGTTTACTGTTGCAAAGCAATTAGCTAAAAAAGAAAAAATAGCCTCAAATGGATATCGTCTAATAATAAATTGCAAAGAACATGGAGGACAAGAAGTTTATCATTTACATATGCATTTGGTCGGGGGAAAACCTCTAGGGCCAATGCTTATAAAATAGGTAAATATTGCAAAATTTCTATGACAACTCAATCACCTAATATAGTTTTAACATTTGCAGATGATCAACAAGCAAGCACAATAAACAAACTTGGAAATAAACACATAGAAACTCCCAATTTAGATTATCTTGCCTCTGAAGGAACATCATTTTTAAACGCACATCATTTTGGATCGCCTCATGAAGCAGTTTGTGCTCCTAGCAGGGCCATGCTTCATACAGGAATTAATTATTTTAATCTGCCAAAATGGATGACATCATTTGAAAAAACAGAATTAAATAAAAGCAATGAAAGAGTCCCGTCTTTCACAAAAAGTGAAATAGAAAAAGATCTTGAATCAATTAAAAAAATACCAACTTTAGGCAATTTTCTTTCTAATAATGGATATAACACCTATACTAGCGGAAAATGGCACAATGATCACATATCGTTCAACAAAAGCTTTATGGGAGGCGAGAATATTTTTTTTGGAGGAATGTCAGATCATTATAAAGTTCCTATTCAATCATATGAGCCAAACGGAAAATACTCAAAAGAAAGAGTTAGAATCGGTGAGAAATTTTCAACAAACTTATTCTTGGATCCAGCTTTAAATTTTCTCGAATCTTCTTCTTCTGATAAACCATTTTTTTTATATTTACCTTTTACAGCCCCCCATGATCCAAGAACTCCTCCTCCTCTGTATGGCAATTTATACCAAAAAGAAAATATTCCTATTCCTGAAAACTTTCTTCCAAAACATCCCTTTGACAATGGTGCATACGATGTTCGAGATGAATTACTATTGCCATGGCCTAGAACTAAAGAAATGGTACAAGCAGAAATTGCTGCTTATTACGGAATGATCTCCCACATGGATTGGGCTATCGGACAACTAATTGAAACTCTTCAGAAAAAATCTCTATGGGAAAACACAATTTTTGTGCATTCCGGAGATCATGGTTTAGCAGTAGGACAACATGGGCTTCTTGGTAAACAAAATTTATACGAACATTCAGTAAAAGTTCCTCTCGTACTTTCAGGACCTGGAATACCTAAAAATAATCTTATTGATGCCTTAGTTTATCAACATGATCTGTTCCCTACTCTTCTTGAAATGACAAATATATCACCGCCCAAAAACATTGATTTTAAATCATTACTTCCTTTAATAAAAAATGAAACAACAAACGGATATTCATCGATATTTTGTAGTTATACAGATTCTCAACGCATGATTAAAAACAGACAATTTAAACTTATTAAATATTTCGAAGTTGATAATAAAGGAACAGATACCCTTCAATTATTCGACTTGAAAAATGATCCACTTGAACGCACTAATATCGCTCCTCTAAAGAAAATGTCTTCTGTGATTTCGAAATTAGAAAATGAGTTACTGAAAGCAATGAAAGATTCGAATGATCCTCTGTTTAGCTTAGCGTCTGCTAATATAAATCCTTCCAGCAACAAATAATATCATTTTAAATATTAACGGGAAGGATCCACATAGGAGAGCCTCCGACGTCTATGGTTTGTAATAATGATAATTTTCCAACCTGCCTATCAATGCGATAAACAGATAATTTTCGAGACTCAATTCCGCCACCTGCAAAAAAGTAATTTCCTGATGGATCTATATTTATTGGTCTAGGAATAGGTTCTGTCGGAACTATATCTACAGGAGTTAATTTTCCTTCATTATCTACAGAAAATATGGCAATACTATTATGTCCTCTATTTGGAACAAAAATAAATTTTCCATCGGAAGAAATACGTATTTGTGCACATGTATTTTCCCCTTTAAAATCATGTGGAATTGTAGAAACTGTATCAATGGGCGAAAGAGTTCCTTTTTCTTTATCAAAATCATAAGAAGTTACGCTAGATCCTTGTTCGTTTGATGAATACATAATATCCAAGCTTGGATGAACACATAAATGTCTGGGGCCAAATTCAATTCCAGGACTAAAATAATACGGATCATTTTCAGTAAGTTTTCCGGTCAATTCATTAAATTTAAATTGATATATTAAATTCGGACCATCATTTCCTGCTATATGAGGAACAAACGCAAATTGATTTGATGAATCTGTCTCAATATAATGAGCTCCAACATGAGTAGAAATACAATCTACTGGTTCAGCTGTTATTACTCCATTGCCTTTCAATTTATGAACAGTAACCATTCCTCCGGTATAATAAGCCCCCAAAATAAAATTATTAGTTTTATCAAAACTAAGATAACAAGCATCTGCTTTAGTAGGAATTGAATGTTTCTTCGTTAAAGAACCATCGCTTTTATTAATTTCATAACTAGCAAGTTCACGGGATATTCTCAATGAAGCAAAAATGAATTTTTTATCTGGAGTTATTACTAAAGGAGCTGGACCTTTTCCTGGCATATCATATTGATGAAGTAATTGTAATGTTCCTGAACTATCAAGCTCAAATACCTTAATACCACTAGGAGCACCTGAACTTTGTATAGGACCAGGCCATTCAAGTTCAGTAGTCGTAACATAAACATACGTTTTCACAAAATTCTCCTATTTAATTATTTTTTGAAAGAAGAAGGATTTTTTCCCAAACCGAATCAGGAATATCAATTCCTTTTTCTAATCGATCCTTCTTTGAATTGTTTTCCATTTCACCGGGAGCATAAATTTCACTAAATCCAGGCAATGGCTTAGCTGACTTAACCCATGTTAATAATTGTTCAATTTCATCGCTATAATTATTTAAAGAAGTAAATTTTTCGATATCAATAGCAACTATCATTACACCCCCTCCATCTTTTTCATTGCCACTAGTTATTCCGGGTTTTCTTTCAATACGCTTAGTACACCCAGCTCGAGAAAGAGGACCTACAATCATCTCCATTATCATTGCCAATCCAAATCCTTTATGACCAAACTGCATACCTCCTAATGGTAAAGCTGCTGCATCTTCGTCTCCACGGAAACTTTTCCCATCCGTAACCGACTCTCCTTTATCATTGATAAGCCACCCTTCTGGCACTGATTTTCCTTTAGTTAGAAAATCATCAACTTTACCTCCGGCTATCGAAGAAAGTGAAATATCTAAAACAATTGGGTCATTGTTCATGCGAGGAATACCAAATGCTATAGGATTTGGTCGTAATCTGCGCTCTCCACTGCCAAAAGGAACAACAAATTTTCCACCGACATTTGTCCAAATCATTCCTATAAGATTTTTTTTGGCTATTAATTCAGCATAATCTCCTAAACGACCTATATGTGTTGTATTTTTTAACGTTACAGTAGAAAAAACTGATTGTTTTGTGTTCTCTGTCGCAAGCTCAGATGCTCTTGTTGCAGCAACAATTCCATTGACTCCATGGCCTTCAATTATTGCAATTCCTGCTTCGTTCGATAATACTTCATGTTTGTCCCAAGAAACATATTTGTCAGTTAATTGCTCTACATACGTAGGAATTCTGATTACTCCATGAGAATCATGTCCTCTTAAATTACTTCCTACCAAATGTTCAGATATAATACCTGCCTCTTCGTCAGAAATACCAATCCCTTTAAATATATTAAAAGCAATACTTGTAAGGGTAGATACATTAATAACTGCCATAGACTTCTCCTTTGTTAAAACTTATGAAAATATTATCACAAGACGCTATAAATTTAATAACTAAAAATGAAATGTTCATTCACGCTAAAATCAATTCTCTTGATCTGCTGATTATCTCTTTTACAATATTATCTTAAATATTAGATCAGTAAAAATCAATTTATGAGATAATACCAATAATATTTTGATGGGAGTTTAAAAATGAAACTATTACTTTCTATTCTTGTTTTAGCAATAACATTACTTGGACTTATTGCTTGTGGAGGGAAAGGAGATGATTGGGCAATACCAGAAGAATATCAAAACTTATCTCTAGATCAACTCAAAGCTCAAAGCTCAATCAACTCTACTGAAGGATTAATGGAAGGACAAGGTTCTGCCTCATATAACACTAGAGTTGATGATGCTTATCATGCAACAGTAGCAGAAGATAAATTAGGTCAACTTGGATATTTTGAAGGCGAACCTTTTAACGTTATTCAAAGAAAATCAGACCCAACAGTCTATGATGTATGGTTTTGCGCAGGAGAAAGAAACCAAGATGCAATCAAAGCTGGGAATATGAACACTTGTGATGAGCCACTCATTCTCTTTGTTGCTTATAAAACTGACAGAGGTCCAAATGATATTGAAGTCGGAAAAAAAATGCGCGTTGCTGGAATTTTAGAAGATAGACAAAAGAGAGTTAATCGAGGTGGCGGATATAACACTATTCAATACTATCCTAAATTCCGCCTTATAAAAGCTGAATATAATTAATATAAATTTCTATAAAACGAGGTGCTAAAAATGAAACTATTACTTTCTGTTTCTGTTTTAACAATAACGTTACTTGGACTTATTGCTTGTGGTGGCGGTAAAGGAGACGCGTGGGCAATACCAGAAGAATATCAAAACTTATCTCTAGATCAACTCAAAGCTCAAAGCACTATAAACTCTACTGAAGGATTAATGGAAGGACAGGGCACTACTGCATATAATACAAAAGTAGATGATTCTTATCATTCAACAGTAGTAGAAGATAAATTAGGTCAACTTGGGTATTTTGAAGGAGAACCTTTTAGAGTAGATCAAAGAAAATCAGACCCAACAGTCTATGATGTATGGTTTTGCATAGGAGAAAGAAACCAAGATGCAATCAAATCTGGAAATATGAACACTTGTGATGAGCCACTCATTATCTTTGTTGCATATAAAACTGACAGAGGTCCAAGTGATATTGCTGTCGGGAAAAAAATGCGTATTGCTGGAATTTTAGAAGATAGACAAAAAAAAGTTAGTAGAACTGACGCATATAACACTATTCAATACTTCCCTAAATTCCGCCTTATAAAAGCTGAATAAATTAATATACCTTTCTATAAAAGAGGTGTTTAAAAATTACTCTGTTTCAACGGGACAAAAAGGACAAGATTTTAATTGAATCCTATACTTGGCTCCACATTGACCACAAAATTTTTCTTGCTTATTTCGTTTAGAAAAAAAATAAATCGCCAAAGGGATCCCTATAAGAAATAAAAGTAAAAAAAGAATTAATTCTATAATGAGAATAAACCAAGGATTTTCCCAGGTAAAAAATCCTTCAAACATTCATTTGCTCCCCTTTTAATATTATAAAAATCACTCTATTGCAGGAGGACAAAACGGGCAAGATTTTAATTGAATCCTATATTTAGATCCACATTGACCACAAAATTTTTCAGTATTTTCAATTTCTTGACCACTTTGAGAAGAACAAAACGGGCAAGATTCTAACTGACTCCTATACCTAGCTCCACATTGACCACAAAATTTTTCTTGACTATTTCGTTTAGAAAAAAAATAAATTGCTAAAACAATCGCTATAACAACAAATAACACGAAGAATATCATCTTAAACCTTTCCCATTTCAAACTTTTCCATAATGAAATCTCCCTTGTTATAAAAACCTATCTCATATAATATCATTTCCAATAAAAAAACTTAGCATGAAAAAATAAGATTTATTATGAAACAATATAAAGTAGCATTACTCGGTTGTGGCGATAGGGGAACTTTCGCTTCACTAGCTTATAAAGCTCATCCAAGAACAGAGGTTGTAGGAGTATGTGATATAAATGAAGAACGTTTACATAAACTTGGCGATATACTTAACGTAAATACCCGTTACACGGATGCAGATACAATGTTGTCCGAACTAAAACCCGATATAGTAATTATTCCTACTCGAACTGACTTTCATTTTCCTTTAAGCATGAAAGTTCTTGAATTTGGTGCAAATATAGATGTTGAAAAACCTATGTGTCACAATTTAGATGAAGCTGACATCCTATTAAACAAAGCTCGTGAAACAGGGTATCGAATATCAGTCCATCACCAATTTCGAGTTGGAATTGGATTTCGTGCTGTTCAAAAAGCTATTAATGCGGGAAAAATTGGCAAACTTCGATATATCTTTAGTTCAGGAAAAGGATATTATGGAGGCTATGGACTTCTTAATATTGGAGTTCATTCATTAGCATACTTAATTGGTCATGCAGGTAAATGTACAAGTCTTACCGCTTCTGTTTTAACAGATGGTAGACCTATTACTCCAGACGATATAGCAACTCTATCAATGGGAACATTGGCAGGAGAACACATTACCGCAACTTTAGAATTTGAATCTGGCATTACAGGCACTCTTTTACATCAACGATTTCCTGAAGTTAATAATCATGGTTGTTATGTAGAATTATTTGGCACTGAAGGGAAAATACTTTGGAATACACGAGGAGCTTGGATTATCAATGATATTCATGATCATCCCGATCACTTTAATTCCCCCGGAGCACATAACATTGAAGGTTCTGCCTTTAGTAGCAATAACAGTCAATGGGAACAATTACCTGATGAAATTCACGAAGATTTTGATCCTTCAAGCAATGCAGATGCAAGTGAATTCTGGTATGTCGATGAATATGTTAAAGCATTAGATACAAACACTCAGCCTACTACTAATGGCAATCTTGCTATGCATATTACTGAAATTATGATGGGAATTTTTGAATCTGGTGCATATAGAAAAAGAGTGAATTTACCTCAGCAAAAAAGAGATCATCCTTTAGAAAGATGGGCAAAAGAAACTAATACAACTATTCCTAAAACGACACTTCACTACAGAGACTGGCTTAAAGCAGAAGATAAACGTTTAGGGCGTTAAAAAATAACAATTTATATCATCTATCAAACATTCCATAGAAGCTTGTTATAAAAACCTATCTCATATAATATCATTTCCAATAAAAAAACTTAGTATGAAAAAATAGGATTTATTATGAAACAATATAAAGTAGCATTACTCGGTTGTGGCCCTAGGGGAACTTTGGCTTCATTAGGATATAAAGCTCATCCAAGAACAGAGGTTGTAGGAGTATGTGATA
>CAZDRU010000048.1:0-5096 GCA_964508175.1 uncultured Dehalococcoidia bacterium | reverse complement strand
CCAGGTCTTTGAATCGGCACTGAGTTTCCAGCTTGTAGCTAGATGAGGTACAAATGTTTTGCCATCTGCATCTTTAACAACGAAACCGTCGTGTACTAAGAACTCGTTCTCGTCATCTACACATTCACAAATTCCTGTGAACATTCCGCCCCATTGTCCAGGACCGTCAGGACTTGTGATTACATTAGGATCAGATCCTATCCTGTCAGCCACTGAAGGCAATTTGCCTGCTGCAACTAATGCTGCATTTCGTGGGCTTTCATTATAAGTAGCTGGAACTGAAGTTGATCGTACATAAGGTGTAGTGTCAGCAGGATTAAGTTCACGTGATGAACCAGCTGCTACTACTTCTTTTTCAACTATTACTTCCTTAACTACTTGTTGAGTAACTAATTCTTTAACAACGACAGGTTTTTCAACCTCTTTAATTACTTCTTTTTCTACCGTTACAATCTTTTCAACTGGAACTTCTACTATTTCCTTAACTGTAACAATCTTTTCAACTGGAACTTCTTTTATAACTTCCTTAGTTACATAAACAGTCTCAGTGGCTCCTGAACAAGCAGCCAAAACTAAAACAGCAGTAACTAAACCAGGCAATAAAACTAAGCCCAAGCGTCGAAACTTACTAATACCCATATGTACCCTCCTTAATTTGTTAATTAAATACAACAAAGGTAATAACCGCACAAATGTGCAATTTAGGTTAATATGTTACCCAAGATTCTTACGGTTGTCAAACAATGCCAAAAATTTATTTGTCATTTACAATAAATAATTATTAAATACAATTAAAATTAAATTTATATAAAAAAACAGTTTAAATTCTCTGGAGGCAAAATGTCAGATAAACCAAAAGTATTCGTTACACGTCTTGTTCAAAAAGAAATCACAGACGTTATTTCAGAAAAATCAATAATGGACATTTGGGCCCAAAAAGAACCTATTCCGTATGAAAAATTACTAGATAAAGTACGCTCAGCTAATGGAATTTATTGTCAAACTACCGATCGGCTTGATACTAATTTTTTTAATGCTGCAAAAGAATTAAAAGTTGTAGCCGTAGTAGGAACAGGAACAGATAATATTGATCTCGAAACAGCGTCTAAAAGAGGCATTGTCGTTGGAAATACACCAGGTGTCACTGCAAAAAGCACGGCAGACATGACTCTCGGACTACTCTTATCAACAGCTAGGAATATTCCAAATTCTCAAAAATGGTTACGTGAAGGTAATTGGAAACACGATCTCGCCCCAATGGGATGGCTCGGTCCTGAAGTACAAGGAAGTACTTTAGGCCTCATAGGAATAGGGAAAATTGGAACAGAAGTAGCAAAACGTGCGAAAGGGTTTGACATGAAAATTCTTTACTTTTCTAGAACAAGGAAAGTCGAATTAGAAAAATCGTTAGACTTAATATGGACTAATTCTCTAGATGATCTTCTTACACAATCAGATTTTGTTAGTCTTCATGTTCCATTAACAGAGGAAACTAAATATATTATTGGTAAAAAAGAATTAGAAAAAATGAAACCAACTTCGATACTTATTAATACATCAAGAGGACCTGTAGTAAATCAAAAAGATTTATATACAGCATTGAAAGAAAAAACAATTTCTGCTGCCGGATTAGATGTACAGGAAATCGAACCGATTCCTTTATCAGACCCCATACTTTCTTTAGATAACATAGTATTAACTCCACATCTGGGAACTGCCACTCATAAAACAAGAGCAATAATGGCAAAAATGGCTCTTGAAAATCTTTTGGCAGGATTATCTAACAAAAAACTGCCATTTCCGGTAAATTAAATAAATGAAATTAAATTTCACAAAGCTAATATCGAAATCTGTTCCTAATTTAGTGCCACCAGGAAAACACATTAAACCAATATATGATTTTGGAGTAGCATATCCTGACCCAGAATCAATCCCAATACCAGAATTGATTCATTCATTCAGCACCGCATTAGAGGAAGAAGGACAAAATCTAGCTTTATATCCTGACCCTGATGGATATCCTCCATTACGTGATTTTGTCTCAAAAAAACTCTCTAAAGAAAGAAATATTAATATTACACCAGAACAAATAATATTAACTAACGGTTCAAGTGAGTCAATTCACATGATATCTGAAATACTAATTAATCCATTTGATACTGTCCTAACCGAGAAATATGTGTACAGCGGGACATTAAGAACCCTTAAAAGATTTAAAGCAAACGTTTTTGGCATCGAATGCGACGAATCAGGAATAATTCCATTTGAACTCGAAAAGAAAATTAAAATACTTAATGAAAAAAAACAAACTGTAAAATTCCTCTATACGATACCAACCTTCCAAAATCCTCTAGGACATTCAATGTCAACAAAACGGCGTGAAGAAATATTGAAAATTACCCAAAAATATAACATCGCTATTTTAGAAGATGACTGTTATGTAGATTTAAATTATGCAAACATAAACTATCCATCAATTTATTCATTAGACAAATCTGAATCCGTAATTTATGTAGGATCATTTTCCAAAATAATCGCTCCTGGCTTGAGAATGGGTTATGTAGTATCTCCTAAATCAATAATTGATCAATTAAGAATAGTTAAAAGTGGAGGGGGAGTAAATCAACTTGCAGCATTAACAATCCACAGATATTCCAATACAAAATTAAATGAAGATATAAAAAGACGGAATAAAATATTAAAAAATAAAAGAAATGCTATGGCAGAAGCATTAGAAGAATATTTTACTTTTGATAGTCAAATAAAATGGAATATTCCCGATGGTGGTTTATATATATGGCTAGAAATGAGTTTAAAATACGATCTAGTGAAATTATTGCCAAAAGCACATCAATATAATGTTACTTACCATCCAGGAATTGCCTTTGATCCTGAAGGGGAAATTGGCAAAAATTGTGCTCGACTTTGTTTTGGATACAATACAACGAAAGAAATTAAAAAAGGGATCGAATTACTTTCAAAGATCATAAAAAATAATTAATATTTTTGAAACAATATCAATTATTTTTTCATTTCTTTTGGTATAATGCGTCGAGAAATTACACTAATTAGGATATTAATAAATAATGGGAAAACAAATAAAACCTAAAGTCTTTTTGATTGGCGAGTCAAAAGTTAACACCGATGAATTGCAAAAACTTATTTCACATTTAGGAGCACCAAATTGGCAATCAGATGCACCGTCGGATGCTGAATTACTTTGTGAAATATATGGGAGAGCATGTTATAAATCTTTTGGAACAGAATTAAACCCAAACATAGTTCAAGTAAGAAAAACAAATAAAAGCTACCTGAAAAATGTAATTGAAAAGGGAGACGGTTCAGTGTTAGAACATGCAGTAGTAAATTTCTTCTTTGCAGACGTTTCTCGAGTTTTTACACACGAATTAGTTCGTCATAGAGTCGGAACAGCAATATCCCAAGAATCTCTTCGTTTTGTTAGATTGACTGACTTAAATTGGTATGCCCCTGTTTGTATTCAAGAATCTGAAGAAGCAACTACAATTTTTGCCAAAACAATTGAACAACTTAGTAAACTCCAAGAAGAATTAAGTGAATTATATAACTTAGATAATGAACCATCGTTTGATAAAAAGAAAAAAATAACTTCAGCTTTAAGAAGATTAGCACCAATAGGACTTGCCACAAATATAGGCTGGTCTACAAACATGAGAAATCTAAGACATGTTATTGAACAAAGAACAGCCCCTTGGGCAGAAGAAGAAATACGATTAGTGTTTAGTGAAATTGCAAAAATTGCTATCGAACGATGGCCAAATATTTTTGGTGATTATGAAATGGAAATAGTGGACGGATTACCATTTTACTCAACCAAAAATCGAAAAACATAAAATTCGGATTAAAAAAACGTAGGCAAACTATAATAAAATTCTTCTCCATAAAAAGCATCCCAATCGAATTTTTTCGATAAAGGTTTATATAAAAGAACTTTATAATTACCATTACTAATCTGATACTCATTACTTTGATATACTTCAAGCACTCTATTATCAGAAATAACAGGATCTATTATTCCTCTTACCCCAATATCAGAACGATAAAGATAGTTAATGATTTCTTGAATGCCGGATGTAGTACTTGAAATAATCTCTTGTATTTCAAGAATACCTTTATCAGTAGTTCTATAACGACCTTTCTCATCAAACATTACATATCCATCGCCAATATGCCAGCTAGTTGATTCATTAGTTTGTCCCCTTTTAATCATCGAATCAAAAAAATTTTCATCTCGGAGAACAAATCCTGTCTTATTTTTAACAAAATTAGAAAAAATAGTTTGCATGCTCTTACCATTTAAAGTCGTTCTTTCAATTACATTTGTACTTTCAGAATTTATAGTTACTAATTTAAATGAATCTTTAACTTTTGGAGTAACAGGAATTTCCAGATAACCTATTTTTTTATAAAATTCATATGAAATCCAACTTCTATACGTATATAAAAAAGAAACTTCAATTCCTTTTGCCTGGAATTATTCATGAGAACGTTCCATTAATTTAGAAAATATTCCCCTTTTTGTATATAAAGGATCAGTTACTACTCCCCATATACCCCCAATTATTATCTCTCCAGACAATGTCCTAGTAGGAAATTCCAGAACTCCAACAAAGCCTACTAATCTTCCATCAATAACTGCACAAAATCCTCCAGGTCCATCTTTTAATAATGGGTCCCATTGCATTCTTAAATCAAAATCATTGGGATCGACAATCATGCCCAAACCTTCATGATTTATACGAAAGATTTGCTCTTTATCTTGTAATTCTTTGTATCTTAAAATATCCATATATTCTCCGAAAATTCAATCCTTTTTTAAAACAAAATGTCCAGCATAACCTTCAAAATGCTCATCTAATTTGCAATATAAAGTATTTTGTCCTGTAATGAATTTATCTATATTATTTGTAAATTGATTTTTCAAAATCCAATTCCCTTTATCAGGTAACGGTATTTCAATCATTTCAGGTAATTCTCCCCCAAAAGTAAGAACTATCACCATTAATTCATTTTCTTGTTCATTAACACGTTTAATAATCTGCCATCCATTAATATCA
>CAZDRU010000047.1:0-3318 GCA_964508175.1 uncultured Dehalococcoidia bacterium | reverse complement strand
CAATCTGGCAGGTGGCAACCTTTACTATCACTGCTCTTTTATCAATAGTTATTGGCTCACTTCTTTTTTCTAAGGCATCAAAAATATTTGGGATTGAAATAGAGGAATAAAGTCATTGAGAATCCACTTATAGGAAGTGGAATTATTCATGCTTATATAATGTTTGATGAGCCTCGTAATGAAATTGATGCTGGATTAGGATTTGCTCAAAGAGCTAAATTCCCAGTTAAACAAATTGATCAAAATGGAATAGTGTCTGATTATTTAACAGAACCTGATAAACGGTTTGAAAGAATTCCTTGTTTAATAGCAGCTTGTAATAATGACCTGTTAAACGATCTTATATCTTATTTGTGATTTATATTAATATAGCTCATCTAAATGTTTTGCATTACCAAGTTCAGGACATATTTCTGAAATATTAATTAATTGTTGATTTTTAAAAGATAAGTTGCCAGCAGATCCTATTAATATCGATGCAGCTCCTTGTCCATGGCCAGCATTTCTTCCCCATGTTTCAATTCTTGGGTTTGAATCGAAAATTTGTTCCTGAATTAATGGGTCAGCTCCTCCATGGCCACCTTCACTAGAAGGAATTTCAAGTTCTTCTGGGGAGGAAAATAATTTTTGTAAAATTAACTTGTTTTCCCATTTCATTTCTTTGGCTAATTGTTTATCACTTTGTCCGGCAATAATATGAGAATTATGGGCTTCAGTGTATTCTATAAGGCCTTTATTTCCATTGAACACAACTTTATATCCTTCTCTTGGCAAATAAGCATTCAAAGAATAATTTAAGGTTACTCCGGTTCGATAACGTACTAAGAGGCTCATCGTATCTTCAATGGTAATCCCATCATCAAAAACATTACGATCTCTTATATATCCATCGTCTTTTTCTGCATTTAAATATAAAGCTTTTAGTTGTTCATTTTTGCTAAGATCTAATGCAAAAGGGTCTTTTTTATAAGAATGTCCAGTATATCTATTATATGTTGTTTCAATACCTCGGTTTTTAGCATTTTCTTGTCCATAAAATGCTAATTTACCCATTCCAAAAACGCTTTCTGGGACTGCATTAATCCACCAATTTACGAGATCAAAATGATGAGTAGATTTATGAACAATTAATCCTCCTGACTTATTTTTTTCTCGGTGCCATCTGCGGAAATAATCTGCTCCGTGAGAAGTATTAAGCCAATATTCCATATCAACATGTATAATATCGCCAATAGTTCCTTCTTGTAATAATTGTTTTACTTTTGTTGGTCCAGGAGCCCAACGATAATTGAATGTTACCCGTAATGTTTTACTCGTTGATTCAATTGCTTGAAGTATTGCTCTACATTTTTCACTATCAATTGTCATTGGTTTTTCAGTAATTACGTTACATCCTAATTCCATTGCTCTGATTATGTACTTATGGTGAAATGCATCTATAGTTGTAACAATCACATGATCAGGTTTGCATTCCTTAATCATTTTATCGAAATTATTAGCGTTATAAACAGGAACATTTTTTATATTAAAATCATGTTCAAGTCGTTTTTTATGATAAGAAAGTCGCGTAGGATTGGTATCGCATAATCCTACTATCTCAGTATTGTTTTTGTAAGTAGTTGCTATAGGGTCTAAAAACATAGTAGCTCTTCCCCCAGTACCTACTAATGCGTATTTTGTTTTTTGTTGATCCATTGTTATCTCCTTGATACAAAATCTTAATACTGATAAATAATCTTATATTTATTGAATTACCGTATAATATAAATGAAATGGACAGTAGTAATCAATTTGTCGAGCTTGTTGAGCAGGGTAACAAAGCTGTTATCTCTCCTGATCTTGGGTGTACTTTACGTTCTTTAACAATTCAACAGAAAGGGCAATCTCCTAACCAAATTATTGTTGGGGGTGATGGAGATATCTCTTCTCATGAAATTCCAGAAAAAACGGGTTCTTTTTTAATGATTCCATGGCCTAATCGCATTTTAAATGGAGAACTTATTGTAGAAAACCAAAAATTTCAATTGCCGACAAATGCCGATTCGTTTGCAATTCATGGCTTACTTAGTGAAAAATCGTGGAATATTTGTGAGCAAACTATTAATTCAGTACTGTGTTCAATTAATTTGGAAGCTCCTTGGCCTTTTAGAGGAAAAGTTTTTTATGGTGCAAAAATATATCAAAATAAATTTGTACAGTCTATATCAGTAAAAGCAGGAAACAATAAATATGCTTTTCCTGTTGGATTTGGCTTGCATCCTTGGTTTAAAAGAGATCTTGGGTCTGGAGATTCTTATTTGCATATTCCGGGACAGAAATCAGTTTGGGTTCTTGATAAAGATATGGTTGCTACGGGCGAAATCCAAACACCTCAAGGGGAGTTAAATTTCAAAAAAGTCCAATTGCCTAAAACAGGATTACTTGATCATTGTTTTGAAATTATTCCAGAAACAACATCAAAAATTATTTGGCCCAATGTTTTAACTCTAAAAATACAAAATAGTTCTAATATGTCTTTTTTGCAAGTATATGCTTCTGAGGGTTCTTTATGTGTAGAACCACAAAGTTGTGCTGTAGATGCTTTTAGGTTAACTAGAGAATTTCAACTTGATTCAGGGACGATTATGTTACCTCCAGAGCAAGTAATTAAAGCCGAAACTACATGGGAATGGGCATGATGATCGTGTTTTTGCTTGACATTTTTTAAAAATTAGTGTTAAATTCTAAGATTAATTTATAGATTTAAGGGGGAATAGTCCTATGTATAAAAAATCTAAGTTATTGCTTTTTGTATCTGTTTCTATAATGGCAGGCGCATTATTAGCTTTAGTAGCTTGTGCCACACCTACACCAGAAACAATTATTAAAGAAGTAGTAAAAGAAGTAGTAGTAGAAAAAGAAGTTCCTAAAGAAGTCATTAAGGAAGTGATTGTAACAAAAGAAGTAGAAGTTATTAAGGAAGTACAAGTAGCAGCACCTAGTGCAGGAGCTCGTGAACTTAATCCTGCTGACACTACACCTTATGTACGATCATCTACAGTTCCAGCGACTTATAATGAAAGCCCACGAAATGCAGCATTAGTTGCAGCAGGCAAGTTGCCAAAAGTAGCTGACAGAATAGGATCTGATCCTAACGTTATTACAAGCCCTGACGGTCCTGGACAATGGGGCGGAACATTCACAGGAATTTGTGAATGTGTAGATGACGAGAACGAGTTCTTAGTACACGACGGTTTCGTTGTTAAAGATGCAGATGGCAAAACATTTGTACCTCATCTAGCTACAAGCTGGAAACTCAGTGCCGATTCAAAGACCTGG
>CAZDRU010000046.1:0-8904 GCA_964508175.1 uncultured Dehalococcoidia bacterium | reverse complement strand
CTTGATTTCCCATAATAACAAAACTTATGCCAGCAGTTTTGGCTTTTTTGATCGCTAAATCAGTCCCATAATATGCAGTAACAGCTCCATACCCACCTTTACCATCAATTTGGGCAAAAGCGGGACCTTCATTGACTATTTCAGGCGAAGATTTTGGATCTACCTTGCCTTCATCAATTAGGTTAAGATATTTTGGAACTCTCCAAAATCCATGAGAATCATGTCCGACTAAATTAGCATTAACAAGATGTTCGGTTATAATTCTCGCATCATTTGCACTAGTTCCACCTTTTTCAAATAACTTTGACCCAAGTTCTATTAATTGTTCTGATTTAAAATTTGGCATAAATAAAAATCTCCTTGTAAAAATTATTCACTTAAAACTTCTTTTAATCTTTCTGCAACAATATATTCATCTCCTTCAGCCATAACAGCAACATATATATCTATTGCGTTTTCCATAGAGCTGGTATAAAGATATTTAGAATTAGCTAAATGAATAGAAGGATTTCCTTTTTTTAAAGCTTCTAAAACATCCAAAACTGATTTTCCTAAAACTTTTTCATCAATCTGTATTGTTAAAAGCAGCCATCTATTTGGCTTCATTACAGTATTTCGCACACCGGGTAAATTTTTAACTGCTTCTTCTATAACTCTCGCTCTAACTTCTTCCTGTTGAAATCTTTCTTCATGATTCATAGTTAACCAATCACGTAATGCTACATACATTCCCATCACTAGTTGCCTCTCAAGTTTTAATGGTCGACCAAATGCGCCACTTGGTTCAGAACCTCCGTTTGGATTAAGTGGACCTTCAGTCTCATAAGCAACATGATTATGTCTTTTTGACGCTTCGACTAATTCTTTTTTGCCAGCAAGAAATCCACATGCATTCGGTCCTCCAAAATATTTCCCACCAAAAGCAACTAAATCTACCATATTAGGATAACGCCTCATGTTTTCGACTGGATAAACTTCTGCAGCAGCATCAAGCAAAACAGGAATATTATATTTCTTACCTAATTTAATTATTTGTTCAAGAGGAACTATTCCTTCATTTTCTTGAGCCATTGCTAAATAATATAATGCTGCAGTATTCTCTCCTATTTGAGATTCAAAATCTTCAATAGTAGCTTTTTCTTCATTCCCAATTTCAACAAGATTACCTCCAACAATAGTAGGTAATCTATCATATCGATATCTCATTGTTTTCTGAATTAAAAAATCATTTTTCATTCCTGTAGTATCAGGAAGTTGTGCTATTTTTTTAGGATCACTGCCAGCAATTATTCCTGCTGATCCTAACGCAAGTGCCGCCGCTGCTCCTGGAGTAACATGAACAGCTTCACATCCTAATAATTTCGCAATTGCATCACCCGTTTTTTCAACTAATTCAGTCATTTCCACAAAATATTTATTGGATTCTTCAATGGCTTTCATAGCACTAGGAAGTAAAATAGAGCCTCCTAAAACCGTTTTATATCCAAGTCCACTAATAACTTTTGTTATTCCAAGTTCACTATACACATCTGAATTTTCTTTATTCAATTTATTACTCCTATCAATAAAATTATATTTTTTTCACTGATTATTTTGTAAAAATAAATCCTTCAACATAATCAGCTTCATCTGAAATTAAAAGACTTAATACTTTCCCAACTCCTTCGGGGTTAGCGAGTCCACTAATTTGATCTTCAACTTTAGCTTCTTTACCTATCCATTTTTCTTGTTGTTTAATTGCCCCAATTTTTAAAGGAGTTTTTAAACTTCCTGGACATACTACATTAACTCTTATTCCAAAAGGATTAAGTTCTCTAGCCAATGTAAGACCTAATCCACCAATGCCTCCTTTACTCGCACCATACGCAACAGAACAACAACCATGTGTAATTACTCCCTTAGAAGAAATTAATAAAATTACACCTTTTATATCTTTTTTCATTTCTTTAACAACATATTTACATGTATAAAATGATCCTTTTAAATTAACATCTATAACCCGTTCCCAGGTTTCTGAATCAAAAGAATCAACCGGAGTTAAGCCTCCAAACAATATTCCTGCAGAACAAATTAAACCATCAATTCCTCCAAGAAAATCCGTTGATTCCTTTACTGAACGTTCAACAGATGATTCAACCGAAACATCTGTTGAAAAAAATTTAGATTTACCCCCCTGGTCATTTATTGTCTTAACAGTAATATCACCATCACTAATATTTTTATCTATAATAGCAACAGTAGCTCCTTTTTGAGCACAAAATATTGCAGCAGCCTTACCTATACCCGTCGAACCTCCCGTAATCAATATTTTTTTTCCAGATAAATTCACTCTATGCTCCTTCACTGTTTTCCCATTTTATATTAAGCTCTAATGCAATTTTATCCAAATATTTTTTAGCATCTGGAACCTCAATATCATCCAAATGTTCAATCAAAAGAAACTTATCCGAACAGATTTCATTAAATCGTTTTAAATAAGTAACTTGATCCATTAATCCACTTCCCAATACAGTTTCTTCTACATGAAAAACTAATTTATTATCTATTTTATAATCTTTAAAATGTGCTCCAACTATATATGGCCCTAATTCATCAAATAGCTCATTAACAACACTTGTCGGGTCAAATGCTTCTTCAAGAGTTCCAATAAAATTTACAGGATCCATATTAAAACCTAAAACTGAAGACCCAACTGATTCGATTACTCTTTTAATCTGTTTAGGAGAATATAGAGGAGAAAGCATATGTCCTTCAAGAGCTAAATTAACTCCAAAAGATTCAGCTTGTCTACAAACTTCTTTAAGACTCTGAATCAAACGATTTTCGATTTCGACATTTCGATTTTTTTCATGAGCAAACCATGAACCATCTGGAGATAAACTCCCTGGACGCACATAAACCGTGTCTGTTTCTAAAAATCTTCCAAATTGACATAATAATCCAAACGTTTTAATACCTATTTTCCGCAGTTCTTCACTATCAAGAACTAAATCATTATAAGCCCCATTAATTTGGCCTGTTTTCAAATCATGGCTATCAAGGATTTCCTTTAATTTTTTTAGATCATCAAAAGTAATATTTTCTGGATTTAAAAATCTAGCTTCAATGGCTTGAAATCCTAAATCTTTATGTTTTCTTGCATGTTTAGCAGAAAACTTTCTTATATCTAAAGGACGTAATGCCTGTACTCCAATATACACTTAATTTCCTTTCAGTAAATTGACTAAAAATTTAACACTATTATTTTTTATTTTATTGATTTTCCATTTTGGGAAAGCAAATGAAAAATCAATAGGGTACTCATATTTTAAAGAACCAAACATGCGACTATAAGTTTGACAAAATTGTCCTCCATACAAAATAGAGATTGAAGATAAATAGGCCCATAATAATAATGTAACTATCCAACCAATAGAACCATAAATCACATTAAAAGGAGAAAACCAATGAAATGAATAAGCAAAAACCATTTGAATTCCTCTAAATAATATTCCTGCAATTAAACTTCCTAACCAAATATCCTTCCATGAAATCTTAATATTAGGGACAAATTTATATAAAATCAACATAAAACAAAATGTAATAAATAATAACGGGATTTCTAACGCAACACGTGAAATAACTAATAAATAATCTGCATCCAAAAAACTAAATAAATTAGAGAATCCAAAAGCAATTCCATTAAGAAATACAAATATAATAACAAATAATGCTCCTCCCATTAACATCATTAAATCTATAAATCTAGCCATGACAAAGTTAGCAGTTTTATCTATATTCCAAGAATGATTAATCCCTTTTCTAATAGCAGAAAAAACAATAAGTCCTGTCCAGGATAACCCTACTAATGAAACTATTCCAATTGTTCCTCTAGCTGAAATAACTTCCTCAAGAAGGTTTTTTAAATATTCAGAAGAAACAGGTATAGCGTCAGCAAAATATCCGATGATTTTGGCTTCTTCTTTAATTTCTGGGTTAAAAAACCCCCAAATAGATATAACTGCTAAACACAAAGGAAACAGCGAAAAAATAGTCCAATATGAAATTCCTGCAGCAATATAAGGAGAATTAACACGGAAAAAATCTCTAATGCTTACAGCAAAAACAATCCCTAATTTATTAATTAATATCAACAATGTATTACTTCAATATAAAATATTTATTTATCTAGTATATTTTACTTTTAAATTAGAACAAATAAAATAGTAGGTTAATTAAATCAAAAAACTATTAGGGAGATCATATTATGTCCAATTCAGTACACGAAGCAATAAATTCTTTTCATAGATGGAATGATGCTTGGAACGAAGGAAACGTTGAGAAACAAATATTGGAGATGCACTTTCCGCATATTCGTTTAGATGGACAAAATAAATTTACGACCCTAGAGAAAGCTGATGATTTTCGTGCATCACAACCTGCTATTAATGCCAGATTAACAGAAGAAAAATGGCATCACACCTCTACTTTATCAATACATGCGGCTCAGACTGGTCCGAAAAAAGTTCATTTAATTATAAAGCAATCTCGACAACATGAAGACAATACAGAATATCACGGATTCGACACATTATGGATATTCACTAAAATCAAGGGTAGATGGGGTGCCCAATGTAGATCATCCTTCTTATCGGTAACTTCTGTAATCAAGTAACGTGTTCTGTCCTAAGTCCAAAATATTACTTATTTAATTTCAATTTGTATTTTCCATAGAGGACAAATAAAATATAGTTTGTATAGATCTTAATAAACATAACTTATTAAGGAGCAATTATGTCAAAAAAACTTATTTGTCCAAAATGTGATTATGAAAATAGAGAAGGCACTCAAGCATGCTTAATTTGTTCAACAGATTTAAAAGGACAAAAAAAAGTATCAACATCTCCTGAGCAATCTTCA
This sequence comes from uncultured Dehalococcoidia bacterium, assembly GCA_964508175.1. Lineage (GTDB taxonomy): Bacteria > Chloroflexota > Dehalococcoidia > Lucifugimonadales > CAZDRU01 > CAZDRU01. The sequence continues at coordinate 4,005 of CAZDRU010000046.1, read as the reverse complement.
GATAAACCATCCACCACAAGCCCAAATCCAGCAGAAGAAATAAGAGAGACTATAGAAACACCAACAGAAGAAGAAAATTTAAAAGAATTAATCGAAAAACCATCAGGACAACAAACTGCAGGAGACGAATCTTCACCACAAAAAAAACGTAGAAAAATTAGTCCAATACGAATAATGATATATATACTCCTAGCAGGATATTGGATATGGTTTGGAATGACACAATGCGGAGTAGATAAAACCACATCTTGAAATCTTTAGCAGCAATACAAACTGAATTTGGAAAACCATTAACTATAGACTATATAGACATTCCTAAAATAAACACGAATCAAGTCCTGATAAAAGTTTTAGCAAGTGGGATCTGTCATTCTCAAATACACGAATTCAATAATCCAACCTTTGATCGCCCTCTACTTAACGGACATGAAGCTGTAGGAAAAATCGTAGAAATAGGACCAGAAACAAAATCAGTTAAAGTAGGTGATAGTGTTCTTGTAACATGGGTTCCTCGAAAATATTTTCCATGATGGCCTGGAAAACAAAATTTAGGGATTACTTATTCAGGACAAAAAGTACACAATCTTAGTTTATATGCATTCTCCGAATATATCCTGACCCAAGAATTTAAAGTAGTAAAAATCAATCCCAATGATGCTACTCCAGAAAGTTCAATCATAGGATGTGCAATACTCACCGGGGCAGGAGCAGTACTAAATACTGCAAAAGTTAGTGCAGGAAATAGTGTTGCAGTATTTGGAGCTGGAGGAGTTGGACTTTCATCTATTGCAATGGCATCTTTACTTCATGCTTATCCTATAATCGCAATAGACATTGATGAAACAAAATTAAATTTCGCATCAGAGTTCGGAGCAACTCATACGATTAATTCATTAAAAAATGACCCCGTCAAATCTATATTAGATATAACCAATGGTGGAGCTGATTTCGCTTTTGATGCAATTGGTTTAAAAGAAACAAGCGAATCACTTTTACCTTCATTAAGACAGGGAGGTCCAAGACATGATAACACTGGAGGGACTGCAGTACTTATTGGTTTAGGACAAAAACATTTATCATTAGACCCTAAGCATTTTTGGTTTGAACATAAACAATTCAAAGGATCTACCGGATCTACAAATCCTGATAAAGATTTCCCTTTATTCCTTCGTTGGTATAAAGAAGGGAAATTACCTTTAAATAAACTAATTACTCAAAAATATTCAATCAACGACATTAATAAAGCTTTTAACGATCTAAGTAGTGGGAAAATTCTAGGAAGATCAATTATTATTTTTGACTAATTGACAAAAAAACATTGTTTATTATTGCAGAAAAAAAATTTATCATTACAATTCATAAAAGTTAATATATTAAACCTGTTAGGATATTTAATGGACAAAGAAGAAAAACATTTTCTTAACGCAATAAATCAAACGCGTATTATACGATTATGCAAACAAAAATTAGCAACCTTTGGCACTACAAACCTTAAATATTTCTTATTAACTAATCCTTCGTACGAAGAAATTGAATCAGATAAAGAAGAAACTGTCATTCGTCATGGAACAGTAAAAGCAGAACAACCTAAAATAGTAACCCCTCAATATATGTTGAATTTAGAAGGATTTAGTGAAAATGCTCATGATTTCATGGAAGAACTTGCTGAAAATATTGGGCCAAATGCGCCAGGAATTTTATATCAATATAAAAACAATCCAAGTGGGATGGAAATAGTAAGTGGAAAACTACTCGATGTTTCAAGGAGAATAGCTGAAGATCTTGATAAAAAAGATAATAACAACACTGTCGTTTTAACTGGATTAGATTCATTGTGGGACGTTTGTCTTATGAAATTCATTTATGAATATACTGCAGCTTCATTAACTTCAAACGCAAAGGAATTAGATGCTATGGGGCTACTAACTCCATCCGCTTCTACAGGAGTACCTCAAGGAGCTATTCAAAAAATCGAACAACTCTTCTTTCAAGTTTCTAAGGGACTTGACCCTGGAGAATTAAAACAAGAACTTGATAGATGGGGTTTATTTGAACATTACCAAGATAGATTTTTAAAACTATTTAAAAAATAAACTTTCTTAAATAACAACTTAAATATGAAAGTTTCTAATTACTATAATTCGTTTTCAAATCCGTTATTAACACAATGATCAATAGCTTCTTGAATGTATGGTCTAAATTGAATATTATATCCAGGTGTTTTACGAGGAGAAAATTGAACTGAAAATTTAATAGATCCTACGCCACTTATACTTCCTTCAAAATCAAATACTTCGTCTTTATTATTTGAATCCAAAACTATATCATCAAAAACAAATCCAGTAGCCATAAGATCACCAGGATAAAAATCTACCAGTGGAGTAAGTTGATACATAATATCTTCAGGAAGATATGGAATAGTACCAGAAAATTCTCTTTCATCTCCAGTTTGAGCACAACTTAAATTATATTGAAGATTTTTCAGATTAATTTCTTTAACAGGAATAATCCAAGGACCTGTCGGATGAGAACCATCATGCCATCTACTATGCCATAAATTTGTACAACTAGCGTCACGATTGTTAAAAGGCTTTTTAGACAATTTTTCTATGGAAAAGTCTCTGCAAGAAGCCATAATAGTATATCCTAAAACTGATTCTTCTTCGTATGTAGAATTAATCCCATAGGTTTTCCCAACAATAAAAGCTAAGGAAATATTAACTCGAAGATTTGAAGAATAATCAGGAACTTCAAAAATACCATTAGGGGCATTTAAGACAGATTCTGGAAGAGTACGAACAGGTGCAAATTTAGAATTGGAACCTAATGGAGAATCTTTTGGTAATACATGAGATAGGCTTGGTTGAGTCATCGAGACGATGTGACGGTTTGTCATCAGAATATCAATTTCAGTTATATAAGTAGAATCTGGAACTGGTGTCTTTAAGTCGATTTTCGATAATTGTGTACTTTTTTCACTAACAATATCTTGGACTTTACTCCAATCACCATTCATGTATTGAATTACTTGTAATGTAGAACTAAAAGGAAATGGATTGTCATCTTCAATCGATAGAATATTAATTTCTTGAGTTTTAGAATTTAATATCCCTGTCATCAATTTATTATTTTCTTCAAAAGTAATTAATTTCACTATGATTTTCCTTTATTTTCATCTATCTTTATTTGGAAGCATTGGATCAAACGCTTCAACATCTTTCGCTCCAGTAGTATGACGCTGATCATCTATAGGATTAAATAAATTTCCAAGTTGAGGGGATCGAACTTCAATATAGGGATTTTGATGTACTTCATAAGATGGTTCGAAAGGCACCCCATCAAAACCTGGAGCACTTGTTGTTAATAAATCTCCCGGCTTAAGAGTTAAAATATGACTATAATAATGAACAATTTCTTCAAAAGAATCCATTAGACTGTTAGAAATGCCATAATCAGTCACAGTACCAGAATCCACTAATGTAAATTCCAGACTATAAGGGTACAAAATATCATATTTCGTAACCAAAGTACGTCCAACAGGATGAGGCATTCGCAAAGCATGGTAGGTTGGTTCTGTACCTAAAGTTAAAGCTGTTTCACTATCAACCCCTATTCTCTTTGATACTTCAGCTGTAGAAGGCATGGAAGAATCAACAAATATAGAATATGCCCCTATAATTTCACTAGCATCCGTACGTGAAATATCCTTAGCAAACCCTCCTAAAATAATACCTACTTCAGGATAACATCCTCCTGCATAGCCTTGTTCACTTTCTGAAAGTTGTGTTTTTGGAAGAATAAATGGTTCCTTATGGGCAATTAATTTATTTCTACTCCTCCAATCACCAACTGGGATAACAGGCAAACGGAAAGCTGATTGAGTTCTTAACGTATTAGGATTTAATCCTCGGCAAGTTAAAATTCGATTATGGTCTGGAAACAAAGACTTATAAACTATATCTGTTTCTTTATTAAATAATTCTGTTGAATCAGCTATCTTTATAA
>CAZDRU010000045.1:0-25155 GCA_964508175.1 uncultured Dehalococcoidia bacterium | reverse complement strand
TATTATGGGAAATCAAGAACATATAGGAAGAGTTGGTGGATTTCATGAAATTGCAGCGAAAGCTGGCTGTTCAGCTGTTATGTGGTCAGGACAAGTTACGAGAGAGAAAGGAGGAGTTGCTCCTTTTGGAGGGAAAATCGGGAAATTAGGAACAAATCCCGTTTCAATGGCGTTTCCTCAAAAATCAGGAGTGCCTCTATTACTAGATTTTGCTACTTCGACTGCTGCAGCTGGCAAGATAGAAGTATATAGAGCTAATAAGAAACTTTTACCTTTTCCTTGGATTATTGATCGAGATGGAAATCCTTCTAATGATCCAGAAAAATATCATGATGGTGGAGCTCTTTTGCCTATGGGAGGATTAGATGGAGGACATAAGGGTTTTGGTTTAGCTGTTATGGTATCACTTTTTGGAGGAGCATTGCCTTTATTTACAAACCTAAATTTTAATTTGGATGAACAGAGAAAAAAACAGGGTTGTTCTATTATGGTTGTGGATATTGCAAAATTTGCTCCATATGATGCTTTTTTAAATGAAATCGACGGATTTATAAATTTCATAAAAGATACTCCTCCGATGAAGGGATTTTCTGAAATTATCTCTCCTGGAGAAATTGAAGAGAAATCTAGGCAAAGTAGATTACAAAATGGGATAGATTTCCCAGATGAACATTGGATAGCAGTAGAAAAGAAGATAGTAGAATTAGGTTTAGATAAGGAATGTAAAAAATATATTGTATTAGGATAGTATTTTAGAGAAAAAAAATTAATTTTTGGTTAATTTCTGTAATTTTGAAAAGCTTTCAGCAAGTTTTTTAATTCCAGCAGGTTTTTTGAATGCAACAGTAATTTCGACGTCTGTGTTAATTAATTTTGTATAAAGTACTATTCCATTACCAAAGATGTTGTGATGTACTTTATCCCCTGTTCTAAACTTCGATTTATGAGGCTTAATTATTGGGTTTATCTTAGTCTTTCTGTGAATTTCAGGTGGTTTTTGATTGAAATTAGCCCCGGTTGAAAATATTTCTTTTAAAAATCTAGATGGTATTGTAGGATTTGTTTTCCCAGATAATGTTCTTTTAAAAGCTCTACTTAAATATAAATAATCTTTAGCTCTGGTAATACCTACATAGCAAAGTCGTCTTTCTTCTTCCATTGATGATGGGTCATCCAAGGATCTGAAATGAGGAAGTAACCCTTCTTCTAAACCTGTGATAAATACTGCTTGGAATTCAAGTCCTTTTCCTTGGTGTAATGTTGTAAGGGTTATAGCAGAATCTGGAGAATGATTTATATTATCATCTGTTACTAAACTTGCGTGGTTTAGAAATAAATGGAGAGATTCTTCTATTGGATAATTTTCGAATTCTTCTGCTAGTGTTTGTAATTCTAATATATTGTCCCATCGTTCTTCAAAATTTGAATATTGGTCCATTAGGAAGTCTCTGTAATTAATTTTTGATGTAATTATGTTAATCAGATCGGATAATGTTTCTATTTTTGTAAGATTACTGATTTCATTGAGTAAATTTGAAAAGTTTTGAATTGTTTTTCTTTGTAATGAGGATAGTTCGTTAGAATTTTTTTCATCTCCTAATTTAGTTATTGTTTCATAAAAAGAAAGGGAATTTTTGTAAGCATATTCTGTTATTATTTGAATCGATTTTTCTCCAAAACCTCGTGGAGGGAGATTAATAATTCTAGATAAACTGATATTGTCTTTGTTGTTTGCGATAACTCTTAAATAACAAAGAATGTCTTTAATTTCTTTTCTTTGATAGAATTTAATTCCTCCAACGATTGTATAATTAATATTATTTCTAATACATGCTTCTTCAAGTACTCTTGATTGAGAATTAGTTCGATACATTATTGCAATTTCTGTAGGAGGGATGAATAATTTTTCCAACAGTGTTTTTGTTATAGAAGTTATTAACATAGCTTCTTCTCGTTCATCATATGTTTCATGTACAACTATTTTTTCTCCGAGTTCTTTTATCGGTTTAATTTCTTTTGCTATTCTTAGGCTGTTTGAAGCAATTAATTGTTTTGCAGCATCTATAATCGTTCCTGAAGAACGATAATTATTTTCTAATGTAATTTTTTTTGTTCCAGGAAAATCCTTCTCGAAATTAAGAATATTTTTAATATCTGCATCTCTCCAAGAATAGATTGATTGATCTGGGTCTCCTACTACACATATATTTTTATGTTTATCTGTTAATAGTTGTGTTATTCGATATTGAGGAATATTTGTGTCTTGAAATTCGTCTACTAGAATATGCATATATTGGTTCTGATATGTTTTTAATATTTCGGGATTATTTTCAAAGAGTTCTATAGTAAGTTTCAGTAGATCATCAAAGTCCATCGCATTATTTTCTTCTAAGATTTTTTGATATTCTTTAAATAATCTTGCTGTTAATTCTTGAAATTCGTCTTGTGCATTTGACATGAATGTTTCAGGATTATGTAAACTAATCTTTGCTTTTGAAATAGCTGAGATTATTGATCTTTTTGATATAGATTGTGGATTTATATGATTAGAAGTAAGTACTTGTTTTAAAACATCAAATTGATCTGCTTCATCATAGATTGAGTAATTATGATAGCCCAAAAGACTACTGTGTTTGCGTAATATCCTATTACATATTGAATGAAATGTTCCCATATGAATTGGATTAATATTTGCATTCATGGATTTTACTCTAGAAGATATTTCTTTAGCAGCTTTATTAGTAAAAGTTACTGCGAGAATTTGATGTGGATGAATTGTTTTTTCAGATATTAGATATGAAATTTTGTGAGTGATTACTCTTGTTTTACCACTGCCCGGACCTGCAACTACTAGTAAAGGGCCTTCATTATATAGCACAGCTTGTTTTTGAGATTCATTTAAAGTTGAGAATAATTCATTCATTCGCTTGGATTATAATATGTTATTTTTGAGTTAATTTAAAGGATATATTTAAGATGTTTAGAAATTAATATATTATATGTTTTGTAGAAAATTAGTTTAGAGGAAAAAGAAAAATTATAAATGAATGATTTAAAATTTAAAATAGTAGTTCCAGGAGATTCTCCAGTACAAATTTTTGGAAGCTCTCGTTTAAATAGTTTAAAGGAATATGCAGATGTAATTTTGTATCAAGATATACCTAAAACTATTGATGAACAGATTGCGAGAGTAAAAAATGCAGATATTATTATTAATAGTCGTGGGGCAGTAAAATGGTCTGGTGAAACATTAAAGCAACTTCCGAAGTTGAAATTAATTTCAACATGTTCTATTGGAACAGATATGATTGATCTTGAAATAGCAAAGAAATGTGGAGTGATTGTTAGTAATGTTCCTGAAGTAACATCTCCTGTCGTTGCTGAACATGCTTTTGGATTAATGCTTGCTTGTGCAAAAAGAGGTTGGAATACAACGAATCAACTTAAAACACATGGTTGGACTAGAACAACTAATATTTATCTTAAAGGAAAAACTATTGGTATAGTTGGAATGGGAAATACTGGTTCTAAACTTGCTTTAATAGCTAAAAATTTTGGCATGAAAGTAATTGCTTGGACTTTTCATCCAGAGCAATATTCTTCGAAATATCCTGAAATACAATTTTTGCCACTTAAAGAATTATTGGCTATTGCTGATGTAGTGTCTGTTCATCTTAGATTAAGTGAAAATACCACAAAAATGTTTAGTTCGAATGAATTTTCAATGATGAAACAAGGTTCAATATTTATTAATTGTGCAAGAGGCCCGATTGTCGATACTAAAGCCTTAATTGATTCGTTGAATTCTGGGCATCTTGATTCAGCCGGATTAGATGTTTTTGAAGAAGAACCTTTGAGTAAAGAAGCCCCTATTTTACAGTGTGAGAATGTAATACTTACTCCACATTGTGCAGATGCTACTCCTGAAGGAATAGATTATTTGAATGAAGGTACAGTAAAAAATGTACTTGCTTTTATCAAAGGCACTCCGAGGAATGTTGTTAATCCTAATTAAAAATTTGTTAAAAAATTAAAGTAGCATTTATTTAATAATCTTTATATTATTAAAACTTATTAAATTGAACTATTTGATTATTATGGAGGTTTAGTTATGGCCGATAAAAATCCTGCTATTGAAGCTTTATTATCAGAAAATAGACGTTTTAAACCAGACAAAAATTTTACTGCGAATGCTAATATCAAAGATGCTGAAATTTATGAAAGAGCGAATGCTGATCCAGAAAAATTTTGGAGCGAGATGGCTGAAGAGTTAGATTGGTTTAAAAAATGGGATACAGTTTTAGATTGGAATCCTCCTGATTCGAAATGGTTTTTAGGTGGGAAAATTAATGTTTCTTACAATTGTATTGATAGACATCTTAAAGGCACTAGAAGGAATAAAGCTGCGATAATATGGGAAGGAGAGCCAGGCGATTGGAAAGTATATACCTATAAAGATTTACACAGAGAAGTGTGTAAATTTGCGAACGGATTAAAATCTATGGGGGTGAAAAAAGGAGATAGAATAACTATTTATTTGCCAATGGTTCCTGAATTAGCTATAGCTATGTTAGCTTGTACTAGATTAGGAGCGGTTCATAGTATAGTGTTTGGAGGTTTTAGTCCAGAATCATTAAGTGATCGTATGAATGATTCTCAATCAAAAATTCTAATTACTGCAAATGGAGGTTATCGTAGAGGTAAAATTATTCCGTTGAAAACTAATGCTGATGAAGCATTAGAAACTTCTCCTACAGTTGAAAAAGTGATCGTAGTTAATCGGGCTCAAGATTCTCCTGTTAATATGGTAGAGAATAGAGATGTATGGTGGGAAGATGTTATTAAAGGACAACCAATTCAATGTGACCCTGAACAAATGGATAGTGAGGATTTATTATATCTATTGTATACAAGTGGAACTACTGGAAAACCAAAAGGAATAGTACATACAACTGCTGGATATTTATTAGGAGCTTATACGACAACTAAATTTGTTTTTGATCTTCATGAAGATGACGTTTATTGGTGTACAGCTGATATTGGTTGGGTAACTGGGCACAGCTATATAATTTATGGTCCATTATCAAACGGAGCCACGACAGTGATGTATGAGGGAGCTCCTGATTATCCTGATAGAGATAGATTCTGGGAGATAGTCGAAAAATATGCATGTACGATTGTCTATACTGCTCCTACTGCTATTAGAAGTTTTATGAGATGGGGAGAAAAATATCCACAGAAGCATGATTTAAGTTCAATTAGATTACTAGGTTCTGTTGGAGAACCAATTAACCCTGAAGCTTGGATGTGGTATTGGAAATATATAGGAAATCAAAATTGTCCTATTGTAGATACGTGGTGGCAAACTGAAACGGGAATGATATTAATATCACCTCTTCCTGGAATAACAACAACTATTCCTGGTTCTGCAACAATTCCTTTGCCTGGGGTTGTTGCTGACGTAGTAGATGAAAGTGGACAATCGGTTCCAGCAGGACAAGGTGGATTTTTGGTATTAAAAAAACCATGGCCTGCTATGTTGAGAGGGATTTATGGAGATCCCGAAAGATTTGTAGAACAATATTGGTCTAAATATCCTGGCATTTATTTTACCGGGGATGGAGCTAAAAGGGATGAAAATGGATATATTTGGGTTTTGGGTCGAGTTGATGATGTTATTAATGTAGCTGCACATAGGATAAGTACAATGGAAGTAGAAAGTGCTCTTGTAGATCATAATACCGTTGCTGAAGCCGCTTCTATAGGTAAAAGTGATGAAATAAAAGGACAAGCAGTTGTTGCGTTTGTAACTTTGAAAGAAGGAGTAGACGGTAATCCAGATTTGGCTGATGAATTAAAAAAACACGTTGCAAAAAAAATAGGATCGATTGCTAGGCCAGAAGCAATATTTTTCACTGCAGAATTACCTAAAACTCGTAGTGGTAAAATTATGAGGAGATTACTTCGAGATGTTGCTGAAGGTAGAGCTTTAGGAGATACTACAACTTTAGCAGATCCTGCAGTAGTACAATCATTAAAAGACCAATATGGTGATGATTCTGGAGTTTAATAATTAATTAAGAAATTAATTCTTTGTTATATAGGAATAAACTTGGAGTTCCTCCTGTATGAAGGAATATTATTATCTCATTAGAATTTATTTTTTTAGCTTTAATTTGATGCATCAGTCCAGCTAAAGATTTTCCAGTATAATTTGGTTCTACAATAATCGATTCTGTTTGAGCCAGTAAATGTACAGCATTTTTTGAATCTTCTGTTACGTCTCCGTATTCTTTACCTACAAAGGAATCTAAAACAGTTATTTCACTTTCCTTAATAGTTTGAGGAAGATTTAGTAAAGATACGACAGATCCTACACTATCATTATTAAATACGTATTCTTTAGGAGTAAATTCTTTAGTGATTTCTATGCCTGTGAATTTCCAAGGAAATCCGAGGTTTTTTGCTGCTAATGCGAGACCTGCTAAAGACCTTCCTACCACACTAAAGAAATGAACTTCAGAACATCCTATACGTTCTAGTTGTTCATGTATTTCAATTGCTCCATATAAATAGCCCAATATCCCAGCAATTTTAGAATAAGCTTGATCTTGAGCTAGAAATGGTTTTTTCCCTTGTGAGGTTAATTGATTTTGAAGATTTCTTGCAAATTCAAAGGCTTTTTCAGCTTCGGATGATTTTTGTGGATAAATGTTTGCTTTTAGTAGATTATAAATTAAAAGATTTCCTTGGATAGGTTTATTTTCTCCTCCTCGTAGCACTAGATGATAATCTAGATTGAGTAAATTACAGAATGCAGCAGCAAGTCTTGCGTTATTTGATCTCCAATCCATAACATTAATATAACTGTCAAATCCTTGTTCTAATACTTTGCCCATCAAAAATTGATTGTGTCGAACTTTGTTTCCTCCAAATGTTATTCCAGTACAATCATCACGTTTAATGAAAATTTTAGGTCCATCAAGAGTTTTGGTAAGATTTTTACAGTAATCTAGTGGCGTAGGTAAGTGTCCAATATTTACTTTTGGTAATTTATTCAGTCGTTTTTTTAATTGTGAAATTGTTAATAATTTATTAGAAATCATTTTTTTATTTTACAAGGTTTTATAGTGGAGCGGAAGACGGGATTCGAACCCGTGACCCTCTCCTTGGCAAGGAGATGCTCTACCACTGAGCCACTTCCGCTCTTTAATTTATAAAAAAGGTGCCGAGGGTCGGAATTGAACCAACGACACGCGGATTTTCAGTCCACTGCTCTACCCCTGAGCTACCTCGGCTTTATCTATTTATTGTATCGCATTATTCATATTTCAAGAAATACAAATAATAATATTATTTTTCACTAGTTTCTAAAGATGTTGTAATATTTTTTGTTATTGTTGAATATTCGTCAAATATTTCTGGAGTGTCTAAAATAGTTGGTTTTTGCATATTTTGATATTCAGGTCTAAGTGAAATATGTCCTAAGAATGGATGAGACAAATCTTCAGCAAGTTGTTTTCCTGCACCTTTCCCAAAAATATCACCAGAAAAATTTTCTGTAATTCCGATGATTTTCAATTTAAGTTTAGTGACCATATTAATTGATCTTTGAGCATCTAATTTGGCCAAAGGTTGTGGAGTGGTAACTATTACGAAGCCATCTAAAGGCAAATTTTGCATAATTGATAAAGGAGCATCGGATGTTCCTGGTGGAAGATCTACAATAAGATAGTCAAGATCTCCCCAATCAGTCATTTGGAGAAATTGAGTTATAGCATTATGGATCATGGGACCTCTCCATATAGTTGCTTCAAGTTCATCTTTTTGAAAAAATCCCATTGAAACTACTTTAACTCCGAAACTTTTTGAAGGGATAATTTGATTGTTTTTGTATAAAGGTTTTTCGTTAACTCCGAATACATTTACTACATTCGGACAATCGATGTCTGCATCAAGTATTCCAACTGAATTTCCTTGTTGAGCAAAAAATGCAGCAATATTCACAGCAACCGTTGTTTTGCCAACTCCCCCTTTCCCACTATAAACAGCAATTTTATTTTTTATTTTGGAAAGTTTTTCGTTTATATCTTTCCTAAGTTGCCAGCTTTTTTTTAGTGATTCTATCTTTGCTTTTTGTTGTGCTTTATCAGGTTGTTCGTTATTATGTTGATGAGTGTTCATTGGGGTTAATCAATTCCTAATTCTTGTTTTGCTTCTGCACTAATCATTTCGGGATTCCAGGGAGGGTCAAATGTCATTTCTACATTAACGTTTTCAATGCCAGGCAATTCAGATATAGCCCATTCAACTTGTTGTGCTATATGAGGTCCTACTGAACATCCAGGAGAAGTTAAGGTCATTAAGACATTAACATTCCCTTCTTCTATATTTGCTTCATATATTAATCCCAAATCGACAATATTTACCGGAATTTCAGGGTCATAAACGCCCTTCATCTTATCCATTATTTCTTCTTTTGTCGGCTCTGCCACGATAATTCTCCTCTTTATTTAGTATTTTTTAAGTGTATCTATAATTCATTACTAGTTCAAGCGTATAAATTAATAGAAAATTATTCAGTTATAAGTTCTAGGGTTTTTTCTTCCTTAGATGAAACAGTGAATTTGATGATTTTATTTTTATTTTTCATCGCAAAATAAACAGGTATATTTTGAGTTGGATATTCGCCTGTCCATATTTTTTGATTGGGAGTTGTAGGTAATGTTTTTTCACTAAGGTTAAGCGAAGGTGTAATTTGCTTGAATATTAAATTAAAAAGGAAGTCAGGAATAGTGATTGAAATTACTCCTATCGCAGAAATAGGATGAGAAGTAGATTTTGAAGATTGTTCTTGGGTTAAAAGATGTTCAGTATATATTATAAACATTGAATTGTGGAAGATATTAATTTCAAGTGGATTGATAATATTTAAGGATATTTCATTTATCAGGTCTATTCTATTAAGTCCAATCGCAATAGGACTTCTATTAAGAGTTTTAGGGAAATATGTTAATAATTTTTTATCATATAAAACTGAATTTTCTATTGTAATTAGTTCATTTTTTTCTATAATATCGCTAATGATTTGGCTCCATTCAGTTTCTCCTTGTATAACATAGATAATATTTTTTTTTGATAGCGTTTTATATTTTATTGGTGATTTTTCTCTCGGAATGTTATTCAAATTATTTTTTAAATAGTCGTTTATTTTTTTGACAAGAATGGCATTTTCTTCTTCATTTATTAATTCAAGAGAAATTACTTGATTAGTTATATTTTCTCCTAACCATATGCCCATTTCTCTGATCTCACAACAATCTATAGTCGGTTTGTTATTAAATGTTTTAAACAACTCAGTAGTTACAAGATTTTGTGGACCTAGAAGTTCAATTATAGTGTCAATGAATTCTAATACCGAATTTGTATCTGAATTATCTTTATTTGAAAGGAAAAATAATCCAGATATATTTTGAGAAGCGATTTTATAATCAAGAAATTTATTTGGTAATTGTGATTTTGATTCTTCTGGTATTTTAATATTGTTATTTGTAGATATACAAGCAGTGAATAGTGATAGACACAATGTGTATAGAATCAATTGTTTAATTACATGAAATATGTTTGTAATTTTCATATTTGTAAAATGCCATCTTCTGGTGAATTGATGAAAATTTTTCTTAATTCAATAATTTCATCTCGATACATAGCTGCTTTTTCGAAATCTAATGTTTTTGCAGCACGTTTCATTTCTTTTTCTAACATTTTGACTATCTTGATTGCTTCTGCTTTTGTTTTTATTGGATTTGTTTTTATTGAACCTTTTTTATTCGTGTTTTGAGTGACTCTATTTGATATATCTCTTACTTCTTTTTGGATTCCTTTGGGAGTTATATTATGTGATTGATTATATGCTTGTTGAAGTTTACGACGTCTTTCGGTTTCCTCTATTGCCTGATTAATAGATTTTGTTTTAGTATCTGCATACATAACAACATGTCCATTTTCATGTCTTGCAGCACGACCCATAGTTTGAATTAACGCAGATGTTGACCTCAAAAAACTTTCTTTATCTGCATCAAGTATTGCTACTAAACTTACTTCAGGCAAGTCCAATCCTTCACGTAATAAATTGATTCCTACTAGGACGTCGTAAGTCCCAAGTCTTAATTCTCTCAATATTTGTGAACGTTCTAATGTTTCTTGTTCAGAATGTAAATAATGAACTTTAATTCCATTTTCAATTAAAAATTCAGTAAGTTCTTCAGCCATTCTTTTTGTAAGAGTGGTTACTATGGTTCTTTCTCCTTTTAGTGTTCTGTTGTTAATTTTTTTTATTAAATCATCTATTTGTCCTTCTGATTTTCTGATTTCAACAGTTGGATCAAGTAGGCCTGTTGGTCGAATAATTTGTTCTGCAATTTGATTGCTTTTAGATATTTCATACTTTCCTGGAGTGGCTGATACAAATATCATTTGAGTTATTGATTTTTCGAATTCTGAAAAACTTAATGGTCTATTGTCCATTGCTGAAGGCAACCTAAAGCCAAAATCAACTAAAGTTTTTTTTCTAACAATATCTCCTTTATACATACTATTTAGTTGAGGAATAGTCATATGAGATTCGTCAATAAAAACGAGAAAATCTTTGGGGAAGTAATCTAGTAAACACCATGGAGTTGAACCGCACATCACGTTATTTTTTTCTCCATAGGCTTGATGCCTTCTTCCCAGATGACACGAATAATTTTCTATTCCTGAACAAAATCCAGTTTCTTTTAACATTTCTAGGTCATACGAAGACCGTTGTTCAAGCCGTTCAGCTTCTAATAGTTTTCCTTGATTTTTTAAAGCAATTAATTGATTATGAAGTTCGATTTCTATGTCTTTAATTGCTAATTGTGTTTTTTTTTCAGGTGTTAGCCAATGTTTGGTGGGATAAATAGTTATCGATTCAATTTTTTCAAAAACTTCTCCTGTTAAAGTGTCTATACGACTAATGTGATCGATTTTGTTTCCCCAAAATTCAATTCGAATTGCTGAATCATCATATGTTGGTAGAATTTCTAAAGTATCACCTTTTATTCTAAATTTACCTTTTTCAAGATCATAATCATTTCTTTCAAATTGCATTTCTACAAGACGATGTATGATGATGTCCATTCGATGTGTTTCATTTTGTTTAATATCAAGTAAAAACCCATGATAATCTTCTGGTGATCCTAATCCGTAAATACAAGATACAGAAGCTACTATGATTACATCTTTTCTTGAAAATAAAGATTTTGTTGCGCTATGGCGTAGTCGGTCAATTTCAGTATTAATTGAAGCGTCTTTTTCAATATATAAATCAGTTTGTGGAACATAAGCTTCAGGTTGATAATAATCGTAATAAGATACGAAATATTCAACTGCATTATCAGGAAAATATTCTTTAAATTCTGTTGCTAATTGTCCAGCTAAAGTTTTGTTATGAGCTATTACTAAACTTGGTTTTTGAGTTTCAGCAATAATATTTGCCATTGTAAAAGTTTTGCCACTACCTGTTACTCCTAAAAGGGTTTGAGCTTGATTGCCATTCTTTATCCCAAGTACTAATTTTTTTGCTGCTTCAGGCTGGTCTCCAGTCAATTTGTAGTTTGCGTTAATTTTAAAGGGATTTGTTTTCATAAATGGATTTGTATATCTAAGGATTGCTCAATTTATTTAGTGATGCTCTGATTTTTTCTTCAAGAGTTAGATCCTTATTATCAATTGAACGAATTGCTTTCATTGCTTCTGTCCTTGTATATCCCAATGATAATAAAGCTGTTATAACTTCTGGATCTAATGATGGTGGAGTGTCTGTAGATATAGTATTTATTGAGCTTATTTTGTCTTTAAGTTCAAGTATTATTTTTTGAGCTAATTTTTTGCCTACTCCCGAACCTACTTGAAGAGAAGTCACATTTTCTAAATTTACAGATTCATATATATCGTGAGGAGTTAAAGTTGATAAAATACTCAATGCACTCCTAGGTCCTACTCCTGATACAGATATAAGTAATATAAACATTTCTACGGATTCTTTTGTTATAAATCCATATAATTGCATATCATCTTCTTTAACTTTTAAGAAAGTATAGAGTTTAGTAGATTCTCCTATTTTAGGCATTAGTGAAATGTCTCGTTGAGAAGTCAAAATTTTGACTCCGATTACTCCCAGATTAATCTCGACATAATCCGTGCCTTTATCTTCTATTATTCCTGAAACAGATGAAATCACATTATTTTCCTTTCTTGGTATATTTTTGCTGATTTTAAATTATAAGAGTGGCAAACAGCTACTCCTATAGCGTCAGCAGCATCTTCTTGGATAGATTCTTGTATATTAAAAATATTTTTAATCATTATTTGTACTTGTTCTTTTTTTGCGTTTCCATAATTTGTTATTGAATATTTCACAAGAGTAGGTGCATATTGAAAGACAGGTATATTATATTTCCCAGCGAGTATGAATACTACTGCTTGAGCTTGGCCAATAGCTAAAGAAGAATGAAAAAATTGTTTTTCTTTATTTCCCAGGAAAGGTTTTTCTATTGCTATTTGGGTTGGATTATGATTAATGATAAGTTCTTCTAATTTTTCATGTATGATATGTAACCGATCTGGTAAGGTTTTTGTTTTAGCTACTTTAATGTTGCCATATTTAGTTAGCTTTGGATTATTGTCATTGTATAACAAAGCAAATCCATAATTTATGGTTCCTGGGTCAAGACCAAGAATAAGCATTAATCATTCCTGTGAATTTTTATATTTTTCTAAAATATTATCAGGGAAATCTGCATTAGAATGTACTTTTTGAACATCTTGAATATTTTCAAGTTCATCAAGAAGTTTTAAAGTTGTTTCTGCTGTATTTTCATTTAATGAAACTGTACTTTTAGGAATCATTGATTCTTCGGATGATTCAATTTTGAAAGATTCTTTTTCTAAAGAATTTCTGATATTTTCTAAATTTTCAGGTTTACTTAATATTTCTAAGGTTCCATCTTCAATAGTAACATCATCTGCTCCACAATCAATTGCAATAAGTGCTGTTTCATCTGAGTCTTTTTCTGAATGGGTTGTTGTGATTATCCCTTTGTGTTCAAAATTCCAGGATACACAACCATTTTCTCCTAAATTTCCTGCAAATTTATTAAAAGTCGAACGTACTGCTGCGGCAGTTCTGTTTTTATTTGAAGTTAAACACTGTACAAGTATCGCAGTCCCTCCGGGTCCATATCCTTCGTAAATAATTTCGTTTAATTGCTCTCCATCAATATTCCCAGAAGCACGTTTTATAGCATTATCTATAGTATCTGTAGGCATATTGGAATCTTTTGCTTTTTGTACGGATAACCGAAGTTTGAAATTTGTATCTAAATTGTTTCCTCCGCCTTGTTGTACTGCAAGCATTATTTCTTTAGATAATTTTGTGAATAATTGGCCTCTTTTAGCATCAGTAGATGCTTTTTGTCGTTTGATAGTTGACCATTTTGAATGTCCAGACATTTTCCCCTCAAAAATTAAGAGTTCAAATTAATATTGTTTACTATAGAGTTTAAAATTTTTTTAAGGTGTTAATATTTAGTACAATAACCCTATTAATAAAGCGATTATTTGAAAAAAAGCCCATAATTGAAGCTTTCATAGTATTCCCTTCTATTATTTATATAATCTCGAGACTAGCACGAGTTCCATTTTTGACTGCAGCGATTCTTAAAAGAACTCGTATCGCTTGTGCAACTCTGCCATGTCTTCCAATAATTTTACCTTTGTCTTCCTCTGCGACTTCAAGTTTGAATATAATATGCTCAGGATCGTCTTCTTTATTTTCTTCTGTGATTTTGACCTCGTCAGGATTACTTACTAAACTTTTTGTTATATATTCAATTAATTCTTTCATTTTTCTTTTTCAGTTTTAAGAATACCTTGTTTAGTAAGTATTTGATTTACTGCTAAACTAGGTTGAGCTCCTTTTTCTAGCCAATATTTAGCTCTTTCTTCTTCGATTGTTATTTCTGGAGGATCTACGAGAGGATTATAATTTCCTATCCATTCAACATAGCGTCCTTTGACTGAAAAAGATTTTTCAGCAACAACTATTCTATAGGAAGGTTGTTTTTTTTTGCCAACTCTGGTTAATCGTATTCTTAGCATTATAACTCCATAAATTCAAGGAAAATTTTACGCAGGAATTAGTTTATTTGTCAATTAATAATAATCTATTTTCTCTAAGAATGTAAACTTTACAACTTTATATTTATTTTTAGAATATTATTTATGTGTTTTAACTTTTAAAAATGATTTGTTTTTCTATGTTAGTAAAGCTACTTAAAATTTCTTATTCTTGACCCTATAAAGCATACATACATATAATAATGATTAAATCTTAAAAGAGGTTACTTTATTTGGAAAATGTAATTTTAAATTTGGAATCTAAAGCAAAGGTAGAATTAAATAGCATAATCGAATCTGGAGACTTAGACCAATTAGAAGTTTGGAGAATTACTTATCTTGGTCGGAAAGGTGAAATATCTAACCTTATGAGTCAATTAGTTGAGCTTTCTTCTGATGAGAAACGTGTTATGGGACCTCTAGCGAATAAATGTAAAAACTCATTAGAAAAAATTTATGGGAATGCTTTAAAAGTAATGTCTTCAAAGTCTGCAACACTTAATTCAGAAAATATTGGTGATGTTACTTTGCCTGGCAGATTGAATCTAATTGGCCGTAAACATATAACTACTTTAATGATAGAAAAAATAGTTAAGATTTTTATTTCAATGGGATTTAGCGTTGCTGAAGGTCCAGAAATTGAAAGTGATAAATATAATTTTGAAATGTTAAATATTCCTAAATATCATCCTGCTAGAGATATGTGGGATACTTTGTGGGTTACGAAAGACCAAGATTCTGATGTTCCTCCGATGCTTTTAAGGACTCATACATCTCCTGTACAAGTTAGAATGATGGAATCTGAGGATCCTCCAATAAGGATCATTTCTCCTGGGAAATGTTATCGATATGAAGCGACAGATTCTACTCATGAATGGCATTTTTTTCAAATTGAAGGTTTAGTAGTTGGTAAAGATATTTCTTTTGCTAATTTGAAAGCAACTTTAAATGAATTTATTTATCGAATTTTTGGAAATGAAAGAAAAGTGAGATTTAGATGTGATTATTTTCCTTTTGTTGAACCTGGTGTTGATGTTTCAATAGATTGTTTTCGTTGTAATGGTAAAAATGTTCAAAATTGTTCTACTTGTAACAAAACTGGATGGATAGAAGTTATGGGCGCAGGGATGGTTCATCCTCGAGTTCTTGAAGGAGTTGGTTATGATATTAAGAAATATTCTGGATTTGCTTTTGGGATGGGAGTTGAAAGAATTGCTATGTTGAAATATGGCATAGATGATATACGATTATTTTATAGTAATGATATTAGATTTTTAAACCAATTTAATGAGATGTTATGAAGATTCCAATTTCTTGTTTAAAAGAGTGGGTTGATATCGATGTAAGTTTAAATTCACTAGCTGAAAAATTAACTGATGCTGGTTTGGAAGTTGAATCTATTCTGCCTATTGGGAACATAGATGGTGTTGTTGTGGGTGAATTAATTGATATTTCAAAACATCCTAATGCTGATAGACTTTCTGTTTGTAAAGTTAGACTAAAAGATGAAGAAGTGTCAATCGTTTGTGGGGCTCCAAATCTTATGCCTGGACAGAAAGTTCCTGTTGCATTACCTGGTACAGTTTTAGTTGATTTTAATACTGGGACAGAGTTAAAAATTAAAACTTCTAAAATTCGAGGTGTTGAATCTGCAGGAATGATTTGTTCTGAAGTTGAATTAGGTTTAAGTTCTGACCATTCAGGAATAATGGTATTGCCAGAAAACACTGCTATTGGAGACTCTTTATTTGATGTTTTAGGTGATTGGGTCTTTGACATTGCGGTTACTCCAAATCGTTCTGATTGTTTTTCTGTTATGGGTATTGCAAGAGAGATTTCTGTTTTATTGAAAATAGATTTTAATGATAGAAAACTTCAACACAATATTAATGATTTGGAAAATGAAAAAAACAGCAAAGATTTTTCTGTTTCTATTGAAAATACTGATTTATGTTCTCGTTATCTTGGGTATATTCTAGATGGAGTTGATGTTCAGGAATCACCTTATTGGTTGAAAAGAAAACTTAATGCAGCTGGACTTAAATCCATAAATAATGTTGTTGATATTACGAATTATGTAATGATTGAAATAGGACAACCTTTACATGCTTTTGATTTAAACTTAATTAAAGATAAAAAAATAATCATAAGAACTTCACAAAAAGGCGAATTAATTGAAACTTTGGATGATGAATCTCATAAGTTACAAGATGGGATGTTGGTTATAGCAGATTCAGAAAAACCTATTGCTATTGCTGGTGTGATTGGTGGTAAAGATAGTGCTATTACTGATTCTACAAAATCAATTATATTTGAAGCTGCTACTTTTTCTCAGCAATCCGTTCGAAAAACGAGTTCTGTATTAAAAATAAGAACTGAAGCTTCTTCAAGGTTTGAAAAAGGTATAAATCCTGATTTAGCTAAAGTTGCGATAATACGAGCAGTCGAATTACTATTACAAATTTGTCCATCTGCAAAATTAAGAAAAGAAATTGATGTTTACCCTGAAATTTTTGTGTCTAAAATCATAGAATTAAAGTATGAAACTCTCAATAAAATTCTAGGAGTTGTAATTGATAAAGAAGATGTAATAGATATTCTTGTTAGATTAGGATTTACTATTCAAAAGAAAAATGATTTAACAATTAAAGTTACAGTCCCATTTTGGAGAATAGATATCACGTTAGACGTAGATTTAATTGAAGAAGTTGCACGTATTATAGGCTATGACTCTTTTCCCTCAACTCCGTTAGTTGGTTCAATCCCTAATTATAATCCAGATGATTTTAGAGAATTTAAAGAATTTATAAGAGATCTTATAGTTAGTCTTGGGTTTTATGAAACGATTAATTATCCTTTAGTCCCTGTGGAATTTGAAGGCATAGGCTCTTTAAGTACATTAGAAAATGATTTTTATAAAGTTACTAATCCTATGAATGTAAAATATCAAAAACTCCGACAAGATCTATTTTATGGATTATTAACTTCTTTAAAACAAAATAGGCATATTTATGATGACCCAATAAGATTTTTTGAAATAGGAAAAGTTTTTCTTTTAGGCGATAATTTATCAAATGAACATGATATTTTGGCTGGAGTGTTAAAAGGCCCTCGTATGTCATTATCTTGGGTAGAACAAAGTAAAACTATAGATATTGTTGATGTTAAAGGATATATTGAAAGCTTATTCGAACATTTATCTACTGATTTCAAGATCAGAGTGAGTGATAGTAAGGGTTTTAAAAAGAAGAAATCAGCTGAGATAATAATTAATGAAGAAGTAATCGGAGAGTTTGGAGAATTTGATGATACTACTTTAGTTGATTTTGACTTAGATAATGATGAAATTGTTGGAGGATTTTGGATTGATTTGAAACAATTGAAATCTGTTTATAAAAAAACAGTTAAATTTCAAGCAATTATTCCTTATCCAGAAGCGATAAGAGACCTTTCACTAAGTGTTCCTTTAAACATGAATTCAGTAGAAATAGAAGATATATTATCTAGTAATAATTTGGTAAAAAGAGTTAGATTATTAGACGTTTATCAAGAAACAAAAAATAACAGAGAAGAGAAATTTTTAACTTATCGAATTGCTTTTCAATCAGATTATAAAACTCTTGTTAATAAAGAGATAGATCGAGAAATTGTGACGATTTTGAAAAGCTTAAAAGAAAAAAATATTTTATTGAGAGAAACTTAATAACAAATTATGGAATTATCTAGTTTAAATAATGAAGAAAAAACTCATCAGCATGATTATTACAATTGTGTTGATTCAGATAGTATAAGTGTAGATACTGCATATAATATAGTATTAGATTATTTTCAAGAAAAAAAAACAATTCAATTGCCTTTAATTGAATCAGTTGATTTAGTATTAGCAAAAGATATTTTTTCTCCTTTTGATTTTCCTCAATTTAATAGTTCTGCGATGGATGGATATGCTTTGAAATCATCAGATACTCAAGGTGCTAGTCGATCTTCACCTAATTATTTTAATGTAATTGAAGATATACATGCTGGAAGTAAATCAAAAGTCGAGGTAATTTCTGGAACAGCTGTTCGTATTACTACAGGAGCTCCAATTCCTAAAGGGGCAGATTGTGTTATTCCTTTTGAAAATACTGATGAGACAATTGAAGAAACTAATAATTCAATAGGAATATTTCAAGAAGGATTTCCTGGAATGTATTTTAGACCTGCTGGAGAAAGCTTGAAAAATAAAGCCCTTGTTTTAAAAAAAGGGCAAGTTATTAGTCCATATGAAATTGGAGTTTTGGCTGCTTTAGGATTTGATAAAGCTCCAGTTTATAAGCAACCTAAGATTGGGATTTTTTCTACTGGTGATGAGTTGTTGGAAGTGGGAGAAAGATATCAAAGTAATAAAATCTATGATAGTAATTCTCCTAGCATATCCACATTGATTAAGTTAAATGGTGGAATAGTTGTTAATTTAGGCATTGCTAAAGATAATGAAGAAGAAATTTTTAAAAAATTATCTGTACGAAAAGATTTGGATTTTATAGTTTCTACAGCAGGAGCATCAAAAGGGAATTATGATTTTATTAGAAAGATATTGGAAAAAAAAGGGGAAATTTATTTTTCTTCCATTAAAATGAAACCAGGTAAGCCAGTAGTTTTTGGTTCTCTTAATATAGATGATCAAAATTCTGTGCCTTATTTAGGATTACCTGGTAATTCAGTTAGTGCGATGGTAGTTTTTGAAGAATTGGTTCGTCCAGTTATTTTAAAAATATTGGGGAAGACAAATTTAAGAAGAAAAAGCATTAAAGCTTTAATGGAAGACCCTATTGTTAATCTTGATGGTCGGAGAGTATATTCTAGAGTGAAAATAATACAGAGAAATAATAAATATTATGCGGCTTTGACCGGACCACAAGGTTCTAATCTTGTGACTTCTCTATCAATTGCTGACGGATTTGCTATTTGTCCTGAGAATCAAGAAAAAATTAATGTTGGAGAAGTAGTTTCTGTGAAAATGTTAAAGTCGCTTGAGGAGATTGAAGGTTATGGTTGCTAGAAAACAAAAGAAAATAAATGAATTGAAAGATGTTCGAATACATATTTCAGCGAAAAATTTTGAAACAAAAGGCATTTCAATAAAAGCATTTATTCTTGATAGAATAAAAGGCAAACTTCCTGAAACACTTGTTGTCGGAAAAACTAAAAAAGATAATCAATCTTTCTTTGAAGTAGTAGCAACTAAGTGTCAGAAAGAAAAAGAATTCCTTAATTCAGAATTGCCTATTTTAGAACTTATTTTTAGAATCTTATTACTTAGAAAAAATAATCCGACAAAAATGAAGGAATTATATCGCGTTATATCTGAGGAACTTGCGACTCCTTATCGTCCTATGACTATATCTATGAAACAATTAATATATCAAATTGTTGATGATAATTATTATTCTTTAATTATTGTTCAATGATAGAAGAAATAAACCGATATTTATGAATTTATATAAAAATAGAAAAATCTTTTATTTCGCAAAAATAATTACTTGAGTCTTAATATATTGATTACAATAAAATATTCTACTTTAAAAAATTCTTTTTCATTTCTGCTTTATATTTCTATTTTTACTTCATTATTGTTATTTGTTTTAGGTGGTATTGTTAGAGTGACTGGATCTGGACTCGGTTGTCCCGATTGGCCTTTATGTTATGGTCAATTATTTCCCCCGTTGGAATTAAAAGCAATTATTGAATATACTCATCGATTTGTTGCTATGATATTTGGAATATTTATCTTATTTGTATTTTCCATGAGCTTCTTCTTATATAGAAAACAAAAAATCATTATTTTTGTTAGTAGTATGCTTTTTATTTTATTGATAGTACAAGGATTGTTGGGAGCATATACTGTTATGTCTGAATTAAATCCTTGGATGGTTACTTTACACTTAACTAATGGGTATTTATTAATAGCGTTTTTAGTTGTACTTAAGATATTTACTACTTATTTAGCCCCCAAAGAGGAAAGTAATTATTTAATCAGGAGAATATTACCTAAAAATCTTGCGATTCTTAATGTATTATTAGTTGGTTTTTTATTTCTTGTATCTATTTCTGGAGCATATCTTAGAGGGGAACAAGCTTCGTTTCAATGTTTATCATGGCCATTATGTCATTCAGCATTTATTCCTGAGGATATAATTTCACAGGTGAATATGTTACATAGGTATGTAGTTGGTTTATTTACTTTATATATGATTTGGGTTGGATATTTAGGATATAAATTTCTATCTGTTTATAAAAATCCCATGATTAAAAATATGTTAACTTTTACTCTCTTTTTATATATTATTCAAATTGCCATAGGTGCTATTATGGCCTTGACTTCAATGAATGGTGTTTTCCGAGTAATTCATTTATTTGGTTCGGCATTTACTTGGACTGTTCTTATTATGTATGTAACTACGTTAATTGTAACCAAAACACAAAATAATACTGTTGGAGAGATTAAGCATGAATAATTTTTGGAGTTTGATGCGTCCTTATATTTCATTAATGAAATTAAGAATAATAGTTTTGTTGCTTATAACTGCTATGGGCTCTCTTTTTGTAGTATCTAAAGGAGTTCCCAATTGGACGATTACAATTGCGGTCTTAATTGGAGGTGCTTTGACTGCAGGCGGCGCTAATGCTATAAATCAATATTTAGATCGGGATATTGATGCTAAGATGCCCAGAACAAAAAAACGACCTATCCCATCAAATCTAATATCTGGGACGAATACTCTTCTTTTCGGAGTATTTATTACACTTATAGGATTTGTCTTGCTTTTAACTTTAGCTAATTTATTTAGTGCGCTTTGTGCTTTTATT
Source organism: uncultured Dehalococcoidia bacterium (assembly GCA_964508175.1). Taxonomy (GTDB): domain Bacteria; phylum Chloroflexota; class Dehalococcoidia; order Lucifugimonadales; family CAZDRU01; genus CAZDRU01. The sequence continues at coordinate 4,101 of CAZDRU010000045.1, read as the reverse complement.
GGAAGTTTATTTTATATTTTTGTTTATACTATTTGGTTAAAACGTCGTTCAACTCAAAACATAGTTATTGGAGGTGCTGCAGGAGCGGTGCCACCGTTAGTAGCATCTCTCGCAGTAACTAATGAAATAACAATGAATGCATGGTTAATGTTTTGGTTAATATTTTTGTGGACTCCTCCTCATTTTTGGGCACTAGCTTTAATTATAAAAGATGATTATAAACGTGCTAATATTCCAATGCTGCCAGTTGTAAAAGGAGAAGAGTTTACCCGGTGGAATATCGTTATTTATTCGATAATACTTATTTTATTTAATTCAGTTGTCATGTGGTTTCTTGGAGATGATATTGGACTTATTTATATAGTTGTTTCGCTCATATTTTCGTTGATTTTTACATTTTTAGCGATAGTATTACTTCGTTCCCCTAGTTTATTACTTGCAAGACGATTATATAAATATTCTATATTGTATTTAGCTGCTTTATTCATTACGTTTATTGTTGATGTTCTGATTATATGAGTTTGGGTTTTTATATCGCCTTACGATACTCTGCCTATAAACATTAATAGTATAGAGAACATTGCTACCATTCCTAATATTACAACTGCGCAAGATTTTAATGATAATGATAGTTGTAATGTTCCTATATAGAATTTATTTGGAAGTAATTGATAGTTATGCTTGACGAGTTTGTAATGAAGAATAAAAGACCAAGTTAGAAAAAAAATAGAAATAAGAATTTGGAATGATTGTGCAAAATTTTGAAATAAAACAGTTATAGGTATTTGTATTCCCTGAATTAATGTTATTATCGTCAAAAATATGATTATAGTTTTACTAAGCTTTCCATCTCCTTTCATTAGAAATGTTGCAAAAATGTGAAGTAGTCCACAATATATGATCGCAGCTATACCCATGAAAAAAGGAACTAACCATGTAAACATTATTCCTAGTTGAATAGCGACCTCTCTCGTATATTCTTGTCCACTTGCTTCGAATCCTGTACTAATCAGGTCTCTTTCTAAAAAAGGATATATAAAGCCTAAGAATCCAAAAACTATGAAATAACAAAGAATAAATTGTTTGTTTTTATTAGCATCACTTATAGCTTGTATTGCCTTATTAGGTTCTTTAATAAGAGTGAAAAAGATATCTATAATAGTGCTGTTTTTTTCCATGTTTCATTCGAAAGAATAGGACAGTTGGATGATGAATTAATTTTTAATTGTTGAAGCTTCTTTGGCTATTAGAGTAAGTTCATCAAAAGCTTTTGTATCGTTGATGGATAACTGAGCAAGAGTTTTTCTATTTAATTCGATGCCAGAAGCTTTTAATCCAGATATAAATTGATTATATGAAAGTCCTCTTACTCTAGTTGCTGCATTTATTCTAAGAATCCAAAGTTTTCTAAAATCACCTTTTCTTTGTCTTCTATGGCGAAAGGAGTGTCTCATTGCATGAGATAAAGCTTCTTTAGCTCGTCGATAACTAGCTCGGTTTGAGGCTGAAAAACCTTTGACAGCTGATTTTATTTTTTTATGGTGTTTGTTACGAGTAACGCTCGATTTTATTTTTGTCACGAATAATCCTTTTATATTAGAGTAATAAGTTGTTAAGCTTTTTTCCCTAACAATTTTTTCAAATTTTTTGCATATCCTTTATTGACTGCTAATTTTTGTATAAATTGGCGTTTAGCGGCCTTACTTTTATTGCGTCTTAAATGGCTCATCATTCCTTTACGACGTAATACTTTTCCGTTTGCTGACAACTCTATTCTTTTAGCTGTTCCTTTATGAGTTTTAACTTTGGGCACTTTCTACCTCACGTTTTTTTTGAGAAGAACTACTTTCTGATGTCAAAATCATAGATAAATATCGTCCTTCTTTCAATGGTTTCTTATCTAATTTTGCAACGTCTTCAATTTTTTTAAATATTTTTTTCAATACTATCATTCCTTTTTCTGGATATGCTGCTTGTCTACCTTTAAAAAACACGCTAACTTTTACTTTACTTCCCATTTCTATAAATTTTCTTACTCTATTAGCTTTAATGTCAAAATCATTATCCCCCATATTTGTTCCGAATCGAACTTCTTTTACTACGATTGTTTTCTGGGATTTTTTAGCTTCTTTAGTTTTTTTAGCTTGAAGAAATTTTAATTTTCCATAATCAAGAATTCTACATACAGGAGGTTTTGATTCTGATGAAACTTCAACTAGATCAAGATTATTTTCTTGTGCTAATTCCACAGCTTTACGAAGTGTCATGACTCCTATTTGTTGCCCAGTATTATCCACCACCATGACTTCAGGAGTTCTTATTCCGAAATTAATTCTGTGTTCTTTAGCTATTATTCCTCCTATTTAAAGAAAAATATTGTGAATAGTAATATATCATAACGTTTGAAATAGGGTCAATCTTGTTTAAGTTCAGATGTATTCTCTTCATTATGGATCATTTCAATTAAATTTGTTAAATTCATTGTTCCTAGATCTCCTTGTTGTCTTTCTCTAACAGATATTTTATTTGCTTCTATTTCTTTATCTCCGATTATGATTATATAAGGGATCTTTTTTAATTGAGCTTCTCTAATTTTTAATCCAATACGTTCTGACCGAATGTCTATAGTAGTTCTAATTCCTTGATTTTGTAGTAAATTTTGAATTTTTTCTGATTCTTGATTATGTCGATCCGCAATTGCAAGAATTATTGTTTGGATTGGAGTTAACCAAACTGGGAAATTTCCATTGAAATGTTCAATTAATATGCCCATAAATCGTTCTATTGAACCAAGCATTGCTCTATGAATCATTACAGGTCTTTGGTTATTTCCTGATTGATCTATGAAATTAAGATCAAATCTTTCAGGCATTGAAAAGTCTAATTGGATGGTTCCTAATTGCCATTTTCTTCCGATACTGTCTGGAACAAAGAAATCTATTTTAGGCCCGTAAAACGCACCTTCTCCTTTTTCTGATTTGTAGTTTAATTGTGAAGAGCTGAGGACTTTTTCTAATATGTTTTCAGCTTTATTCCACATTTCTTCTGAGCCAACCCTTTTGTCAGGCCTTAAAGAAAGAGTTACTTCAAGATTTGAGAAGTTAAATTTTTTATAACTACTTTCTAACATACTGATGAAGTCAGTTAATTCTTTATCTATTTGTTCAGGAGTACAGAAAATATGTGCATCATCTTGAGTTAAACTTCTTACTCTAGTTAAGCCATGAGTTACTCCAGATCTTTCTAATCTATGTAATCTTCCAAAATCTGCAAGTCTAATTGGTAATTCTCGATATGAATGACGTTTTGATTTATAAATTAGTGCGTGGGATGGACAATTCATAGGTTTAATCCCAAATTCTCGATTTTCATCCATTACGAAGTACATATTCTCTTTATAATTGTCAAAATGACCAGATTTTTTCCATAAATCAGACAAAAATATTTGAGGAGTTATTACTTCACTATAATTGTATTGAGTATATAAAGTACGTACATATTGAATTAATTGATTAAATATAAAAGCTCCATTTGTCAGAAAAAATGGACTTGCAGGAGCAGAGGTGTCAAACATGAATAAATCCAGTTGTTTTCCTAACTTTCTATGATCTCTTTTTTCAGCTTCTGCAATTCGTTCAAGATAAAGTGTTAAATCATTATCTGTATCAAATGCTGTTCCGTAAATACGTTGTAGGCTATCTTTGGTTTCATCCCCTTTCCAATAAGAAGCTGCTGCATTAAGTAGTTTAAAGTGTTTGACTTCACTAGTGTTCGTAACATGAGGGCCTTCACATAGGTCTGTAAATTGTCCATGTGAATATATCGATATAGGAGTCTTATTTGGAAGTTCATTAATGAGTTCAGTTTTAAATGGTTGATTTTCAAACATTTTAAGTGCAATTTCTTTTGAAATAATCTCTTTTTTAAAGTCTAATCGTTTTTTTACCCTTCGCTTCATAAGACGTTCTATTTTGTTTATGTCATCTGGTGTAAAAGGTGTACTGACTTTAAAATCATAATAAACTACTACGTCGATTGCAGGACCAATACCTATTAGAGTTCCGGAGAATAATTCTAGAACACAATATGCCTAAATATGTG
>CAZDRU010000044.1:0-3195 GCA_964508175.1 uncultured Dehalococcoidia bacterium | reverse complement strand
TTTCTTTCATAATAAAAATATTAATATCTTTAAATAAAACTACAACCACTACACCAACACCTACTCATATACCTATACCTACTTCTACTCCTATACCTACTCCTACTCCTACTCCCACTCCTACTCCCACTCCTACTATTCTTCCAACAACAATGTTTCTAGAACTAATTCAACCAATTAATAACACCATTACAAAAAAACCTATAATTGAAATTCAAGGAATGACTAGACCAGGTTCAACGATTAGTATTGAAGAAGATTTTGTTTATCAAATTCAAGATCCTGCAAAATTTAACCAGAAACGAAACTTAAAAACTGGACTAAATGTATTTGAAATAATTTCAAGTAATATTCAAGGAGAAAAAACATCCAAGATATTAAATGTCATATACATTCCTGAAGAAAACGACACAGGAACTATATTTGGAGTTGTAAAAGAAATATCAGATTTAAATGCTAAAAAACGTCATCTGTTTGTACAAAGAGATGACGCTGTTTCTCTTCTTACAATTACAAATAAAACTAACTATCTTTCAAATAAAGATATTAAAATTGGAAATTTCATAGCCGCAACTACCGAAGTTGACGGAAGCGGTGATACGGTTGCTTTAGAAATTACAAATAAAAATAAACCTTCTAAATTTTCCCACACTTATGGAACAATAATTGCAACCCCTGGCATAAAACTTGATTCTAAAGGCTTTCCTATAGAATCAAAAAACTACACTTTATATGAACAAAATAATAATTTCATGCTTCTGGATTATCTTCCAGGAACACCTAAAACTGGAACTCAAGTTGTATTACTAAATTCTCAAGATAAATTAAACGATACTTTCATACAGGAAAATGAAACTTTTCAAGGGATTGTTAACAGCCAATCCCACGAAATTATTATCGAAAACTTGAAAGCTAATATAAAAGCTGCAAAAGTTACAAAAAACCTTCAAATTTTAAACGATACATTAAAAGAATTGATTGAAGCAGAATTATCATATCTAACTACAGCGAACTCGATAATTGATTTCGATTCCATCGATGCTAAACATCTTCGCAACACAATAGAAACAAAACTAAATTCTAATTTATTAATAGATCTAAAAGGCAGAATAACAGGAATCGACCAAGCCGCAAAAACAGTAACTATACGCCCGAATATGGGAACTCCTTTTCTACTATCATACAATGATAAAACTACATTCCTTTTTAATGATAATCCGATCAAGTTTGATACTTCGAACATCGGAAATTTAGTAACAGGGGCTTATAATTCAAAAACCAAGGTGTTAGAAAAATTGATTTTACATTTACCTTATCTACAGAAAGAAACAATTAATATACTAAATACACAACTTACAAAAACTGAATTAACTGGAAAACTTACTAAAATAGATTTAAGTTTCACTCCTTATTTATTATCTATCCAATTACCTAATAAAGATTCAATATTTATGAAAGCATCCGACAAAACAAAAATACGCAAGAATGGATTAAAAATTTCTATTAATGAATTAGTGCCTCTTACTAATATAATTGTTAGTTATAATCCTACTAATGATCATATAAACGAAATTGATATATTGGATGATATTCCTGCATCAATATCCTATATTTCTGGGATAGTTACATCTATAAATAAAAAAGAAAGACATTTAACTATAAACAATGAAACTGAACTTTTAATTAACCAACAAACAACAATAACGAAAAATGGTGACATGATTCCAATATCATCATTATCTCTCGGTGATATTATTCGTCCATCAACCCATTACAACACAGAAAATAAATCTATCAAAAGACTTTCTGTAAAAACTCCAAACTTGGAAACTATCACAGGTAAAATAACAGGAAAATTGAATGTTGACAACAAAAATTACACCTCTATAGTGACTACAAATGGGACATTTCTAACTTTCCACATAACAACTATTTCAAAACTAAAAGAAGGAACACAAACAATTGTTTTTGAACAAATTATGCCTGGTAACATTGCCGAATTAATTTACGATCCAATAACATTCGACATAGAACAATTGATAATTAAGTAAATTCATGTTTGTAGGAACTCAATATCCAGCAAAATCAGATTTAGAACTTCAAATTTTAGCTCAACTTGGAGTTAATCATATCTGTGGATATCCAAATGTAAAATCAGGATTCCCTGGAGGAGATCACAAATTATGGTCTGTTAATTTTCTAACTCAGTATAAAGAAAAAGTAGAAAGTTATGGAATGAAGGTAGATATGCTTCAATTACCTATTGGACATGATCCGCAAGGTCAATCACCTAATATTATGTTAGGTAAATCACCAGAACGAGATCGAGAAATTGAAACTTGTCAAAATATCGTTCGAAACGCTTCTTTAGCTGGAATTCCTTCAGTTAAATATCGATTAAGCAGTATAGGAATACCACGAACAAAACCATCTATAGGCAGAGGAAATTCTTTAAGATCCTCTTTTTATTGGGACCAAGTTGAAGATAAAAAATCAATGCCAGATTGGTCTCCAATAGCTGATGATGTATCGAGGCAAAGAATTGATTATATCTTGAAAAATATGGTCCCAGTAGCTGAAGAATATAAAGTTCGACTTGCATGTCATCCACATGATCCATACACTCCACCTGGTTATAAAGGAGTAGTAAGAGTATTAGGCACAATAGAAGGTCTCAAAAAATTCGTACTAATGCATGAAAATAAATATCATGGATTAAATTTCTGTCAAGGAACCATCTGTGAAATGCTAGAAAACCCCCAAACAGAAATTTTTGATGTTATCAAATGGTTTGGTAAAAGAGAAAAAATTTTTAATGTTCACTTTCGTAATATTATTGGCAAAAAACTAGCCTTCGAAGAAACTTTTCCAGACGAAGGGGATATAAATATGTTCAAAGCTGCACAAACATATAAAGAAATAGGATATAAATATATGTTAATGCCAGATCATACACCCCAAATGTCTGGCCCAAATGCTGAAGGGGTATCGTTTGCCTTTTGTTATGGATACATTCAAGGCTTAATTCAAGCAGTAAATAATCTTTAAATTATATATAATCTATTAAGGATAATATTCTTATTATGTCAATTAATGAAATATGTTTTTCTTCAATTAAAGAACTACTCAATAATATTAAAAAAAAGAACTTTTCATGCGAAGAAATAATTAAAGCCCACTTTGAACAAATTAATA
>CAZDRU010000043.1:0-75368 GCA_964508175.1 uncultured Dehalococcoidia bacterium | reverse complement strand
AAAACAAAAATTATATTTTTCTGACTCTCAGCAATATCAACCAATGACATTGAACCAGCAATTAAAAGAACTCCAACTAAGCTTATAACTAATGGAATTTCATAACTCAATAACATAGCTACTGCTCTAACAGCTCCAAACAAAGCAAATCTATTCCCAGAAGACCATCCTGCAAGAAATATCCCAATAGTTTCAAAGCCTCCTATAGCAACAATAAACAATACTCCTATATTTAAATCAGCAATAAAAGTATTTTTCCCAAATGGGACCACAACCATTATTAACAAAACAGAACCTAACAATATTATGGGAGCAATAGAAAAAAGAACTTTATCTGCAACTCTAGGAGTAATATTCTCCTTTCCAAGCATCTTTATTAAATCGACTATAGGTTGCAACAAACCAAAAGGTCCCCAACGATTTGGGCCAATTCTATTTTGAAATCGAGCCATAAGTCTACGAAAAGCCCAAGTATATAAAGCAGTACCCAACATGACTCCATTTACTACTATAAACATCAAAATAAATCCTGTTAGAAAAAACCCTATAAATGAAGCCCAATTTGTTCCAAGATCATAGCCAGGCAATATTCCATCTATCTTACAAACAGCAGCATTACCTTCATTGCCAGCTAACCAACAATAAATATCCCGAAATAAAGGATTCGATTCTAAAAATGAATTGTTCAACGATCAACTTCTCCCATATTTATATCAATACTCCCCATCGTAACTATCATGTCAGCAAGTTTCCAATCTATTAACAATTTCCTCAAAATAGTTAAGTTAATCAAAGAAGGAGACCTAACTTTACATCGATAAGGAGCAATAGAACCATCGCTAACAAGATAAAATCCTAATTCCCCTTTTGGTGATTCAACTCGTCCATAAGCTTCAGCCCCAACTGGAGGACGAATAACAAACGGAACATTGGATCTAACTTCTCCTTTAGGAATTTTCCTGACACATTGATTTAAAATTCTCAAACTTTGTTTCATTTCCTCTATTCGAATCCAAAATCTGTCATAATTATCTCCATTCTTACCAACTGGAACATCAAATTCCAGCTGACCATAAACATCATATGGCTCAAGCTTACGCCAGTCCCATGCAATTCCTGTCGACCGAAGAACTGGCCCACTTACCGAATTATTAATCGCATAATCTTGATCAAGTTTTGCAACTTCTCTTGTTCGAATAAGTAAAATTTCATTCCCAACAACAAGATTTTCAAGTTCTTCTAATCTTTTAGGCATTTCATGGAGAAAATTATTTAATGCAGGCCAAAAATCATCTGGAGCATCAGAAAAAACTCCACCTGGCCTCATATAACTAACAGTTATTCTAGCACCACATAACATTTCAAATAACTGTAAAATTTCTTCTCGATCTCTAAAACAATACATTAAAGGAGTACCTAATGCTCCTAAATCTTGGAGTAAAAAACCCGTAGAAATAAGATGGCTTGCTATACGTTGTAATTCAGCAGCAATAACACGTAAATATTGGCCTCTTTCAGGAACAGTAATTCCACCCAATTTTTCTACAGCTAAACAATAAGCTTGATTATTAATCATTGAAGAAACATAATCTAATCTATCAGTTAAAGTTACTACCTGAGTATAATTTCTTTCTTCAGCTAATTTCTCAGAACCTCGATGTAAATAACCAAAAACAGGTTCAACATCTTTAATAATTTCCCCATCAAAGGTAACTCTCAATCGCAAAACCCCATGAGTACTCGGATGTTGAGGTCCTAAATTAACTACAACTGGTTCTGATTTTATTGACATTCCGTTAACTCTTCCTTGTATCTACAAAATCTTTTCTTAAAGGATGTCCGGGAAAACCTTCCCATAACAACAATCTCTTCATATTTGGATGACCATTAAAAAAAATACCCATTAAATCCCAAATTTCCCTTTCTTGATAATCCGCTCCATTCCAAATATTAACTACTGATGGAATAGACAAATCTTCTCTTCCTAATAATGTAACTCGAAGTACGGTCTGTTTCTTTAGTTTTGTAGAACAAATATGATAAATAATTTCGAAACGATCAATATAATCTACGGCAGTTATCGAATTTAAATAATCAAAACTAGATTTAGAATCTTCTTTCAAAAACGTACATACTTCAATTATTTTTTCTGCAGGAACAATAATTGAGTCATTATTAATTGATAAACCTAATTCATTTTTGAAAGAAGTAAGTAAAGTACTTAATTCTTTTCCTGTAATTGATTTCATTCAGAACCCTGCCCTGTCACCTGATAAACTATATCGTTTTATCTTTTCATGAAGTTGCATAATACCGTATAACAATGCATCTGGCCTAGGAGGGCAACCTGGAACATATACATCAACCGGAATTATATGATTAACCCCAGGAACAACACTATAACATGAATAATAAGGTCCTCCAGCTGTTGCACAAACTCCCATGGAAATTACCCATTTTGGATCAGCCATTTGATCATAAATTTTACGAATTGCTGGAGCCATTTTCCAGGTAACTGTTCCCGCAACAACCATTAAGTCTGCCTGTCTAGGACTAGCTCGAAATACTTCCATCCCAAATCTCGAAACATCAAATCGTCCCATCGCAGTAGCCATCATTTCAAAAGCACAACAAGCTAAACCAAAAGCTACCGGCCATATCGATGATTTCCTACTCCAATTTAACAATGCATCAACAGCAGTAACCATAACATTTCGTTCTAAATCATCTGGGACTTTCACTAAAGGGTCAGGATAAGGTTCAAGATGAGTCTGTCTCATGTTCTCAACAATTAAACCTTCTTCTTTATCTAAATGGTCAGTCTGTTTATATAAAGCATTATTCAAATTAAATTCCATTATTTAATCCTCCCATTCAAGATCTTTTTTCTTCCAAGCATATATCCAAGCAACAACAAGAATCCCAATAAAAATAAACATCTCAATTAAAGCAAAAAGTCCTAATTGATTGAATTTGACTGCCCATGGATAAAGAAAAATTACTTCTACATCAAAAACAAGGAAAAGCAAAGCAAACATATAATATCGAAAATTGAATTGTACCCATTTGCCTCCTATAGGTTTAGCTCCACATTCATATGTATCATATTTACTCGCAAAAGATTTATCAGGTCTAATTTTAACAAGATTAAACACATAAGATATGATTAGCATTCCCAAAGGAACTAAAACACAAAGTCCTGTGTATATCATAACCAACATATATTGTCTAAAATAATCTTCCATTTACACTCAATTAAACAAGACCAAACTAATCCTTCTAAAACATTATAGGACAATAACAAACTAGGTACCGATTGAGAACTATATCACAAAAAATATATGAGAGAAAGTCTTCTATTGATTCTTAATTTTTTTAAATTTTAGAAGTGCACCCCATAATAGATTCAAAAACTTGTTTTTCAGTATAATTTCCTTTTTTAATTCCATATTCCACTTTAGATAAATCTCGATATAATAATTCAAGATTTTCAAGCGAAATTTGATGTAATTGTTCTGTGATTTTCCTTATACGAAATGGATGATAAATACGAAGTTTTTTCGCAAGATTATTCCCAGTTAACCCTTCTTGTAAATATAATTTGCCAAGGATAAGTAATTTTATTTCTCTACTAAGGATCATTAAGACATACATAAAATTATACCCTTCTTTATATAATCTTCCTCCCAACATTAAACATTTTAATTTATCTCCTTTAATTAAATAATCAACCAATTCAAAAACTTTAACTTCTCTATCTTGCAAAACAAATTTTGTAATATCATTTTTATTTTTAAAATCAGGGTCTTCTAATAACAATGCTAATTTTTCAATTTCATTATCTAATTGCCAAAGATTATCTGAATTCGAATAACTTAATTCTTTGAGTATTTTTTGATCTAAATTTAAACCTTTATCTTTAGCTCTCTTAGTAGCCCAGTTAATAAGTTTTTGACCTTTTAGATTTTCAAAAACAAAAACTTCCCCAAAATTCGCTAATTTTTGAATAAAATTATTTGAAGCAAGTTCAGGACTAAAATCAAATATCACTTCTGAATGTTTAGGAATTTCTAACGATCTTTCAATAACAATATCTAGATCATCATCCCATTTTTCAATCTTTTTCTTATTTTTTTTTGAAGTTATAAGATCAATAATAATAATGATCTGAAAATCAGTTCCGAAAGGTATAGCATTACAAATATGAAAAAACTGGTCAATAGAAATATCTCGCCATCGAATTGATTGAACATTGATTTGTTGATATTCATTAGAAGAAATTTGTACTTTTCGCTCTTTTATAGATTCATTAACTTGGAATTTATCACCAAAATAAAATGAAATACCCACTTTATTACCTCACAAATAGTCAAAAAGTATAAATTATAAAATTAATGTTAGTTTATTAAGGGATCTCAAGATAGTAATTTTTCAAATAATCCAGAATTGTTAGAAATTGAAATTTCCTGAACAAATTCATCAATTTTTTCTCTGTGTAAAGTATTAGAACTCTCAATAATGTCCTCAAGATGAGAAACCGTTTGATTAGTATCATAATTAACTTTTAAAACAACTACTCCATTTTTCTCAGCCTCATGTTGAACATATTCAATTGGGTCATGTCCCCCAGTTAAAATCAAACATTCCGTTTGAGTTTCCAGAGAAGCCATTTGTATATCAGGTCTATCTGCTCTAGTAATTACAGCTTTATTGTTAATTCTGTCAAAATAATCAACAGCTTTATCCATCGGATTTCCTCCAATAAGGAAATTTCGTATTAATACGTCTTCTTTTCCTTCCCCTAAAATCCACTCAGCATTTAATCCTTTAGCAATTTCTCCGATAGTTAAAGAACTAAAACAATCATAATCAGGAATTATTACTATATTCTGAAGTTCATCTTCCAATTTAGATATAACAGTTTGAAGAGTGTTAAGTCTATATTTAGGAACCTTATTGATAACTATATTTTTCGCAGAAATATTTTTTAATATTTCTTTTAATTTATCTAGATCACAAAAAATATTATCGTAACTTAAAACTGAAACACATTGTATTTGTGAAGAATCTTGTTCTGATGAAATTTGTATATTGTTAGAACCTAATTCTACTATGAATATCCCATCATTCGATTTCACAGGTAAATTTTTCATACACTTATTAAAAACATCATCTGCCTCAATTTTTGTATCATTATCACTCAAATCAGAACCTTTGAACGAAACACTATTAAGATCAACAAATATAGATTGGTCGCCAAATAATTCTTTCGTAAAAGATTGAGTGTGTTTCTTGTTTTTCAACAAAAGTTGTCCATAAAACACTTTTTCTTTTTTCAAAACTAATCTCGCAATTAAAGCAGCTATAGTTGTTTTACCAGCTTCTGATTTAGGAGAACTGACTACTACCATTTTCATAAAAATCTCCATTTATTTTTATTTTTAGTACAAAAGATAGAAATATACTAATATAAAACTACATATCCATTCCTTTACAATATTACCATTGAAATAGTAAATTATAATTAAACATAATTTAATATAAACAAAAAATTGGAGAACTTCTAGATGTTACATAGTAAAAAATCATTTTTCTCTAAAATAACATTAATTTTTATTTTAGTCGCCATAATTTTTACAGGAATAAATTATCAACAAAAAATAGTCCATGGAGAAAAACTTGCTAATAGTCCTTGGCCTATGTATTTAGGTAATCCAGAACGTACAGGAGCCTCAACTTTCCCAGGAGCAGTTGAACCTCAAACAGTACAAGAACGTTGGGAAATTGAACCAATGATAGGAGAATTACACGAATCTCTCTTATTCGGATTTACAACTGTACATGCTTTTTCAAATAATGCACAAGAAAATAGTGCATATGTATATAGTTTCACAACAATCAGAGAACCATTGGATGTTTGTGCGATTTGTGAACGAGAAAACTGGAGATGGAGAATCAATGGAGAATATATTACGAATGCCCCCACTTTAGATGTAAATGGAGTTCTACATTTTGCGACAAGAAACGTTAATGATACAAGAGGCAATTTTTATGCTATGTATTCTAGTTCAGCTACATATTGGAAATACGAGACCCCATCTTATGTCTCAGGAGCACCTCTACTGGATCAAGAAGGCAATGTTTATTTTGGGGATCAAGAAGGAACTTTTACTGCTTTAGACAGAAAAGGCAAATTACTTTGGGAATATAAAGCTCACGGTGCAATTAAGTATTCACCTATGCAAAAGGGAAATATTATTTATTTTGTAACAGAAGACGAAGAATATAATAATACTCTCTATACTATAAATACTGATGGCAAATTACTATCAGAAAATAAAATTGTACAGGGCATAACAACTTCTATTTCTTTAGAAAACGATATCATATACGCAGGAATTAAAAACAAAATATACGCAATGTCTGTTAATGATGGAAAAACTCTTTGGGATAAAGATGTTACAGGAAGAATACTTTCTTCGATAACTATTGGTCCAAAGAGTTTATACGTCACAACTGATGATAATAAAGTATTTAGTTTATCAAAAGATGGAACTATTAACTGGACTATAGACATCAAAGGAGATCTCGCAGCTCCCCCAGTTGTTGATAATACAGATATAGTTTTTATCGGAGATGCATCTAAAAAAGTTTATAGAATTAATGGAACAAGTGGCGAAATAGAATGGACACAAAAAGTTCCTGGGAAAGTTGTTACCAATATAATTATCGACGCTGATGGGACACTCTATGGAGGTACTGATTCAGGCGGAATCGTAGCTATTGCAGATAAAGAAACTCACGAAAATATTGAAAATTTGTTCAAAGAACAAATAAAAGAAAAAGGGAAAGCTCCTTGGTGGGTAACTGCTTTAGCAATAGTTATTGGCGTTTTAGTCTTAATAACTCTTATCTTTTGGATAGTAACTCATTTCTTCTTCTTGTTTGACTAACTAACAAGTTCTTCATGAAAAAAATTTGTTATCCTACTAATTTTGATTTGGTAGTAATAACATCTCAACTTGATAATATTGTGAATTTACTAAAATTAGTCAGAAATTTGTTTGAAAAGCAAATTCAGCTATTACAATTCTATTCATGCCCATAAAAATTGAATTACTTATTATCGTATTCGGATTCGGTTAATTGAGGAACTGTTTCACCAGTTTCTGTATAAGTTCTTGTAACATCCGTCGAAGCGTATATCCATAAAATTTTCAATACACTATCTGAAGTGTTAATAAAACGATGGTCAATTCCGCCTCTTATAAATGTAGTATCAAACGTTTCTACTTCGTATACTTTCCCTTCAACTTCAGCAACTCCTCTTCCTTCCAAGATAGTTATTTGCTCATCAACATTATGTGAATGTAAAGGAATTGAAACCCCTGAAGGTATATTCGTAATACCAGATGAAAACACTTTAGAACCAAGTTCTTTTCTAATTAATCCAACGCTTTCAACTCCTTTACCTCTTTTAACTACAGGTAAATCTTTAAAATTTAAAATATTATATTTCGACATATACACTTCCTCCTTTTTTCTTTCAATTATTAAAATTTGAATAATCAGTGATAAAAATTAACGCCGCCCTCTTCTGGAAATTGAGGCATTGTTTGTCCGGTTTCTACATCTGTTCTAGTTGCATAATCAATACCATAAATAAATTGAATTATAAGCTTAGATTTCCCTGTATTAATAAAACGATGTGGAATGTCTTTCTGAATATAAGTAGTATCAAATTTTTCTACTGGAAATACTTTGCCTTCAATTTCTGCTATCCCATTACCAGATAAAATTGTTATTTGTTCATCAGAATTATGTGAATGTAAAGGAATTGAAACTCCTGGATCAAAAATTGCAATCCCAGTAGAAAAAGGGACATCTTTGAATGCATAATTAGCTAATCCTAAAGCGATAAGACCCTGTCCAAGTTTTACTTTATCTGATTTAAATTTTACTAAATGAAAATTATTTTCCATTGACAAAACTCCTAATAAATTAATATCTTTATTTCCAACATATACAAAATTATTATATAAATTAGAACTTATATATTAAAAAATGACTAATTTTAAATATTCTCCTAAAACAATATCTTTGGATTCTTTAAAAATAACTAAAGAATCCGTTGATAATTATATTACCTTATTTGAAAAAAAACCGATTACTCAAAAATCTTTAAAAGTTCCTCAAATATTTTTAATCGCTTATATCTTAAAACAAATACTAACAAAATTAAATTTACCAGGAGGAACTATCCATAGTTCTCTTGAATGGGAAAATTACTCAACTATAGAAATTGGGGAAATAATCAATGGAGAATTTGAAATTTCAAAATTTAGTGAACGCACAAATTTTTCGTTTATACAAACTAAATTCATAATTCAAAAAAATAAAACATTCCCTATTATTAAGGGAGGAACCAGCGTAATAATTCCGAATAAATTATGATAATATACAAACAAAATACAAAATTGCCTTCTCTTACTTTGAGAATTACTGAAAATTTAATAAAAGAATACGCAAATGTTTCTGGGGATTTAAATCCGTTACATATTGATGAAAAATTTGCTAAAACAACTCAATTTGGTAGTGTTATAGCACACGGAATGCTTACATTATATCCAATTGAAAAAATACTAGAAAAATTTTTTGGTGATACCTGGACAAATAACGGTAAGTTAAGCATTCGATTTAAAGGCGCTGCTTATCCAGGAGATGTATTAACTGCAAGTGGTTTTATAAAATCTGAAAAGATTAATCACAATTTGCAAACAATTATTTCTTCGATAAGTTTAACAAGGCAAACAAATGAAATAATTGTTTCTGGAACTGCTACCATTAACATTTCTATAAATGGGAAAACAAATGCCAAATAAAAAAACAAAAATAGCGATAGATGTAATGGGAGGAGATTATGCTCCAACTGAAATAATCAAAGGCATACTATCAACAACTTCAAATTTGCCTATAGATTTTACTCTAATCGGCAATTCAAAAATAATTGAAAAAGAATTAAAAACAATCTCCCCATCGAATATTCCTGAATTTTCTATACTCTCAACTAATGAACAAATTTTAGAAACAGATTCTCCTCTCGAAGCTTTCAGGAAAAAACCAAATGCTTCTATAATCAAAGCAATGAAACTCTTAAAAACAAAAAAGGTTGACGGAGTGATATCAATGGGACCAACGGGTGCTACTATGGCAACTGCAACTTTAATATTAGGATTAATAGACGGAATACAACGACCTACTGTAGGAGGAAATTTTCTTGGACTTACCAAAAATGTAGTAATGGATTTAGGAACTAATGTTGATGTAAAACCAGAACAACTACTTAACTTTGCTATTATAGGTTCAGTATTCTCTAAAGAATACTTAAATATCGAAAATCCTAAAATAGCGCTATTAAATGTAGGATCAGAAACAACAAAAGGTAACCGTCTAGCAAAAGAAGCATTTAATCTATTCAAAAAAACCAATTTAAATTTCATTGGTAATGTAGAAGGAATGGATATAGTAACAAGTAAAGCTGATGTGATTGTTTGTGATGGATTTGTTGGTAATATAATATTAAAATTTGCAGCGGGATTAGGAATAGCACTAAGTAAACTTATAGAAAAACAACTTTCAACAACGATTCCAGAAAAAAAATTAACCAAATTAATAGAAACTATTGTTGATACAACAAGCTACACAAAAACAATTGGAGGAGGACCTTTATTTGGAGTAAATGGACCTGTATTTATTGGACATGGATCCTCAAAAGCTCGGAATGTTATAGGAGCTATACAATACACCTATGATTTAATTAATTTAAAAGTAGTAGACAAAATGACAATAGAACTTAATAAATTCAGAAAATCAATGGGACCTATATAATGACAAATACTAAACAATTAAAAGATCAAATAGCAATTGTCACCGGTGCTTCAAAAGGCATAGGAAAAGCAATAGCTAAAGAATTATCAAACCAAGGTGCAAAAATTGTCATTAATTATAATTCTGATCATAAAGCTGCTGAACAAATATCGAATGAAATTAATAAAACAGGCGGAGAATCTATAAAAATACAAACAGATGTTTCGGATGAAAATGCAGTCTCCGAAATGATAAAAAAAACGATATCAGAATTTCAAAAAATTGATATTCTTGTTAATAATGCTGGGATTACTAAAGATAAATTAGCCATAAGAATGACTAGTGACGATTGGAACAAAGTAATTACAACTAATTTAAATTCTACCTTCCTATGTACTAAATACACACTTCCTTATATGCTAAAAGCAAAATATGGGAGAATTATCAATATCTCTTCTGTAGTTGGAATGACTGGAAATCCAGGACAAAGTAACTATTCTGCATCTAAAGCAGGATTAATTGGATTTACTAAAGCCATAGCAAGAGAAGTAGGAACAAGAAATATCACTTCAAATGCTATTGCGCCTGGATATATATCAACTGAAATGACTAATGCTATTAATTCAAATATACAAGAAAAAATACTATCAAATATTCCAATGAATAGATTTGGATCCCCAGAAGAAATAGCACAATTAGTTGGATTTTTATCTAGTGAGAAAGCAGCTTACATCACAGGTCAAACAATAGTAATTGATGGTGGATTAACAGCTTGAGGAGTACTAATAAATGGCATATGAAATAGATTTAAAAGGTAAAAATGCTTTAATTTTTGGAGTAGCAAATCATCGTAGTATTGCTTGGGCAATAGCAAGCGAATTGAAGTCATCTGGAGCTAATATAGCTCTTGCTTACCAAAATGAAAGATTAAAAAAACATGTAAATAAACTTACTGAAAATGACCCATCAATTATCTTAACAGAATGTGATGTAACTCAAGAAGATCAAATTGAAAATGCAATCAAGGAAGTAAATAAAAAAATAGGAGATATCGATATCATCATTCACAGTATAGCTTTTGCTCCTAAGGAAGAACTGAGTGGCAATTTCTCTAATACAACTCGAAATGGATTTCTTTTATCTCTAGAAATAAGTGCTTTTTCATTAATAGCCATATCAAAAGCAGCAAAACCATTTATGAAAAAACCTGGAAGTTCAATTATTACATTATCGTTTCAAGCATCAGAAAAAGTGTATCCAGGATACAACGTAATGGGAGTAGCAAAATCATCTTTAGAAAACATTGTTCGTCAACTCGCTTATGAATATGGACAAGATGGGATTAGAGTAAATACAATATCTCCTGGACCTCTTGACACACTAGCTTCAAGAGGCATTTCTGGATTTTCTAACATGAAAACAATTCATGAAAATCGTGCCCCTTTAAAACGGAATGTCTCAACTAGTGAAGTTGCAAAAGTTGCTTTATTTCTTGCTAGTAATATGGCTAGTGGAATAACTGGAAGTACAATTTTTGTAGACGGTGGATACAATATAATGGGTGTTTAAACTTCATTCACTTTGT
This sequence comes from uncultured Dehalococcoidia bacterium, assembly GCA_964508175.1. GTDB lineage: Bacteria > Chloroflexota > Dehalococcoidia > Lucifugimonadales > CAZDRU01 > CAZDRU01. The sequence continues at coordinate 63,916 of CAZDRU010000043.1, read as the reverse complement.
GAAGTTAAAGAAAAATTTATTTTAAGTACTAATACTTATGGAATTTGGACTACTGTATTTAAAGATGGGACTAAAAATTCTTTAACATCTAAATATTTTTTATTAATATATGCAAGTCCAAAACGTTTGTTGTCAATTTTAATAGAACTACAAGAAGTTATTTCTCCTGCATAATCATTATCTACCAATAATTTAGTTCCCAATTCAAGATACCCTCCAATTATCTCCACAAGGTATAACTTCTTCTTTAATTTATCGTAAGTATCTAATCTAGCTATAACTTCTTGACCAATATAACAACCTTTTTCAAAATTTATAAATTTTTCAAGTCCAGCTTCTAATGGATTTATTTGATCACTAAGTTCTTTATCCCAAATCGGAAATTTTTGCATAATTCTTAATAACTCAAATGACTCCTTCTTCATTTCTTGAACATCAAAATGAACTAATTGTCGCTTCCAATAATCAATTTCACTAGCATTGACTAATAAATCACCACCCACAAGATCTAAAATATTTGGCAAATATATTCCTGTAAATTCATTTTTTGCAATTTGAAATTCCCTACAAAATTCTAATGATTCAAAAGAATTACCAAATATTGAAACTCCTAAATTTGGATTTTGGAAAATTGAAATCAAAGTAAACTCTGTAGTAACCAATTCTAATTCAACATCTTCATCAAAATTATATTTTTCAATCCAATCAATTACAATTTTTTCTCTAGACTTAGATGTTCTCAAGAAAATAAATTCACCACAATTGTATACTCGTAATACATCAATGATTCTTCCTTTTTCCGAAGTCAATACCGTATCACACCAACTATATTCCTCTAAAGGCTCAACCAAATTAGTAGTTAATCTATTTAATAAATCCAACCCATCAGTTCCTGTTAATCTAATTAATCCAATAGCATCAACATTAAACATTTGGGGTAAGATCATAGAATTAATATATTGGGAAACAAATGAATTCAAAAGTGCATCCTTAAGAAATTACTTTAGGAAAAACATACAATAACTAGCAAATATAATGAGGTTTTTATTCTCTAAACAGCAAATGAATTGCCACACCCACAAGTTTTTTTAGCATTAGGATTTTCAAAAGTAAAGCCTTTGCCATTCAAACCATCTGAAAAATCTAAAACCATTCCAGCTAAAAATATATAACTTTTTTTAGGAATAAAAACTTTTACTCCTTTATCATCAATAATTTTATCATCCTCTTTTGGTTGAGCAGCAACGGTTAATGTATAAACTAATCCCGAACAACCTCCGCCTTTAACTCCAACACGCAAGCCCGAACCATCAACAGCTTTTTCTTTTTCTATAAAATGTTTAATTTTTATAGATGCTTTTTCAGTGATACTTATCGTAGTATCTGGTTTTTGATTGGCTGTAACCAATTTACACCTCTCTGTATTAACTTAAAACTATCCTACTAATATAAGTATAATACATAAATAGTCAAGTTATAAATGTAAAAACTATTAGATCTATACTGAATGAGATATATTCATTATTGAAATTTAGCTAATTCAACAATAATTCTATCCCAAATTATCTTACTAACTTCTTCAACTGATGCTGTGCCATCAACAATAAACCAATTATTTGAATCTCTTTCTTGTGATAAATAACCATCATAAACTTTCTTATGAAAAGATAAACTTTCTCTCTCATAAAAATTTTTTTCGTCCTCGCTTTTGCGTTCTAGTCCCATTTCAATGGGAATTTTCAACCAAATAATCAAATCTGGAACTAGTTTTGATGTGGCTAAATCATTACAACGTGTAACAAATTCCTTATCAATCCCTCTTGCATAAGCTTGATAGGCGAGAGTTGATGGATAAAACCTGTCACAAATAACGATATTCCCTAACGCTAATGATGGATTAATTACATCATTAACTAATTGTGCTCTTGCAGCTTCAAATAGAAATAATTCTGAAATAGGATTTATTTTTTCAATATCTTTAAAAAAAGTTTTAATAGATTCTCCCAAAAGAGTGGTGCCTGGTTCACGAATTAATTGAACCTTCTTAGGTAATTTTTTCAAATCATCAGCTAATTTTTTAGCTTGTGTACTTTTACCACAACCTTCAGTACCTTCGAATACAATAAACATATTATTTTCATCCTCAATATATTAAATTTATAAATATTTTTCTTGTATTGTTTTTATGTATTTTTGTTGATTGGATTCATTTCCTCTAGCCTCTTGTTCAATATTAACTAAATTATAATCACTTCTATTAGTTAAAAAAGATTTTAACTGTTTTCTTTCAATAACTTTCAAAAATTCTTTTAAATAATATCCTGAACTACGCTTTAATACATAAAGTGATTTCTTAGAATTTTCGATATTCTTCATTAAACGTGGTTCTTTGCGATAATAAGCTCTAGTAGTAACAATGAAATCAGCTAAATTCATAGATTCCACAAAATTAACTTTAGTATTAATCTGATCTAATAATTTGAATTTCCGAGAATTTATGCCAATAGGGAAAACTGAAATTTGCGGACTATTAGCTGATAATTTAGATTTTTGAGGAAATTTTTCTGATGATCGTTTAGATAAATTATTCATCCCATTAACAAGTAATTGAGTTTTTATAATTTTCCCTGTTTGATCAGTCGAACGTTTTTCTCCAATAATTTTCGAACCACGTAACCATTTATCAATAACAGTGCCTACATCTTTATGAACAATTACTAAATTACGATTATTAATCTCAACAATAATTTCAAATGTAGGAGGAGATTTTCTTTCTAAAATAGTTTTTTGAGTACCGCGACGTCTAGCTTCATCGTCACCTAAAGTAACTGCATTAATACCTCCAATCAAATCAGCTAAACTGGGGTTAAGTATCAAGTTTTCTAAACTTCCTCCATGGGCTGTTGCTATTAATTGAACTCCCCTCTCCGCTATAGTCCTAGCAGCAAACGCTTCTAATTCAGTACTCATTTCATCAATAATAACGACTTCTGGCATATGATTTTCTACTGCTTCAATCATTACAGCATGTTGTAATGCTGAAGCGGTTACTTGTAATCTTCTGGCTTTTCCAATTGAAGTATGAGGAATATCTCCATCTCCAGCTATTTCATTAGAAGTATCTACAATAACTACTCGTTTTTGATCTTGGTCTGCTAAGATTCTTGCAATTTCTCTTAACATTGTTGTTTTTCCTACTCCAGGTTTACCGAGAAGCAGTATAGACTTACCCATAGAAAGAAGGTCTTGTATAACCTGGATAGTTCCAAATACTGCTCTACCTATTCTACAAGTAAGACCTATAATGACCTTTTTACGATTACGTATCGCAGAAAATCTATGCAACGTTCTTTCTATGCCTGCTCTATTATCATCTCCAAATTCCCCAAGATTCCCAATAATATAATTTAAATCTTCAAATTGAATTTCTTTTGATAAAAACACTGATGCTCCATTACCAAAACGTACTTCTGGCACTCGACCAATATCTAATGCAATTTCTAGTAAATCATCAAAATTTGAAAGTTTATACAATTCCGAACTGATATGTTTAGGAAAAACTGAAACAAACAAATTAAGGTCATCATATATAAGATTTGAATCCATACATATTCCTTATACTTTTATATCTATATCACACAACATTTTGAATAAAATAATTATGAAATCTAAAATCTGAAGTTAATTCTGGATGAAAAGAAGTGCCAAGAATATTTTTTTCTCTAACTGCAACTGGAGTATTCTTATTTAATTCTCCCAAAGATTCTACGGTATTCCCAATAGAGATAATTTTTGGAGCTCGTATAAATACACTATTAAATGGAGTATTGCCTATAACATCAAATATAATCTCCTGTTCAAAACTATCAACTTGCCTGCCATATGCATTTCTACTGACTTCAATATTCAATAAATTTAAAGGAACCGGAAATTTTTCTCTTATTTTTTTAGATAAAACTATAAGTCCTGCACAAGTACCCCATACAGGCATCCCACTAAGAACTTTTTCTACAATCAATTTATCTAAATGATATAAATTCATTAAATAAACCAAGGTAGTGCTTTCACCTCCTGGAATTATTAATGAATCTATTTCGTCAAGATCTTGAGGTAATCTAATTTGTTTTGACTGAACTCCAATTTGTTTCAATACAAATTCATGCTCAATAAAATCACCTTGCAAAGCCAAAATTCCTATAACCCTATTAGATACCATTTATTTGAGGTATTACCATCCTCTTAAAGATAATAATTGTTCTTCACTAAGAGTCCTTACATCAATACCAGACATTGGTTCTCCAAGTCCTTTTGAAACCTCTGCAACGATTTTAGGATCCTTGTAATGAGTAACTGCTTTAACTATTGCTTCAGCATATAATTTAGGTTCTGCTGATTTAAAAATGCCCGAACCTACAAAAACGCCATCTGCTCCTAAATGCATCATTAATGCTGCATCCGCTGGAGTTGCAACTCCTCCAGCAGCAAAATTAACTACTGGAAGCTTACCTAATTTTTTTGTTTTAAGAAGTAAATCCAAAGGAGCTCCTATATTTTTAGACTCAGCTACTAATTCATCATCTGGCATATTCTGTAATTTTCTAATTCCATCCATAACAGTTCTCATATGTCTAACTGCTTCAACTATATTGCCTGTTCCGGCTTCTCCTTTTGTACGGATCATAGCAGCACCTTCAGCTACCCTTCTTAAGGCTTCACCCAAATTACGACATCCACAAACAAAAGGCACTTTAAAATCATGTTTCCAAACATGATAATTTTCATCTGCAGGAGTTAATACTTCAGATTCATCAATATAATCAATTCCTAAAGATTCAAGTACTTTCGCTTCAACAAAATGTCCGATTCTACATTTAGCCATAACAGGAATAGTTACTGCGTCAATAATATCTTCTATTCTAGATGGATCAGTCATCCTAGCAACCCCTCCCTGAGCTCTTATATCTGAAGGAACTCTTTCTAAGGCCATTACAGCTACAGCGCCTGCATCATATGCAATCTTTGCTTGTTCAGCTGTAACAACATCCATAATAACTCCACCTTTTAACATCTGTGCAAGTCCAGATTTTATTTTTAATGAACCAGTTACTTTGCCATTATTCATTATTCATCATCTCCAGATTAAATTAATTTATATTTTCAATCGATAATTATACTCTTGGATATAATGAGTCGCAAACAAAAAAATTAGCTTATACTATAAATAACAATAGAAGTTTCTTGAGTGAAAATTAAGCATGGTGTAACATGAAATTAGAAGGGCTGCTAGCTCAGTCTGGTTAGAGCACCGCTCTGATAAAGCGGAGGTCGGTGGTTCGAGTCCACCGCAGCCCACCATTTTATTCTTAAATAATTAACAAAGATCTATATAGTTGGAATTGTAGGATCTGTTGATAATTGTTCAGAATTTGAATAATCTCTTCGCAAAAAATCAAAATCACAACCATATTCTGCTTGTAATACATGATTTAAATATAACGAAGAATATCCTCGATGATTAGTATTAGATGTCTGAGGTTTTTTATAATCAGCAAACCGCAAAGCAATATCTTTAGAATCTAAATCTAGATTTAATTGACGATTTTTAACATCTAAAATAATATAGTCTCCATTCTTAACAATCGATAAAGGGCCCCCAACTCTAGATTCAGGAGATACATGTAAAACAATAGTCCCAAAAGCAGTCCCACTCATCCTTCCATCAGTAATTCTAACCATATCACGAATGCCTTTTTTTAATAATTTTTGTGGGATTGGAATAAATCCCCATTCAGGCATGCCTGGCCCACCTTTAGGCCCTATATTACGAAGAATAATAACACTATCCTTATCAACATCTAAATCAGGATCATCAATTTTAGATTCCATTTCTTCTAAGCTATCAAATACCAGTGCTTTTCCACGATGTGTCAATAAATCCGGATCAGCCGCTGTATGTTTAATAATTGCACCATTCGGAGCTAAATTACCTTGAAGAACAACTAGTCCTCCTTCATTAAATAAAGCTGTGTTTTTCGAATGAATTACATCTTTATTGTAATTAGAAAAGCCCTTTATATTGTCGCCTAAAGTTTTTCCTGAAACAGTAAGCATATCAAGGTCAAGTAAATCAGACATTTCATTCAATAATGCTGGAAGTCCTCCCGCATAGAAAAAATCCTCCATCAAATATTTCCCAACAGGTTTTAAATTAGCTAAAACAGGCACTTTTGAAGAAATATCGTCAAATGTTTTCAAATCAATATCTACATTTAGTCTGCCTGCTAATGCTAATAAATGAATAACAGCATTTGTAGATCCTCCTAAAGCCATCAAAACCCGTATAGCATTTAAAAAAGAGTTCTGAGTCATAATTTGTGAAGGTTTTAAATTTTCTTTAACAAGTTCAACAGCTCTCATCCCAGTTTCCTCAGCAAAAGCATAACGACGTGAATCTACTGCTGGGATAGCAGCCCCACCAGGCAAAGTCATTCCCAACGATTCTACAATACATCCCATGCTTGAAGCTGTCCCCATAACCATACAATGTCCATAACTACGATAAATATTTTGCTCCATAGCATTGTACTGTTCACGATTTATCGTACCTGCTCTAAGTTCAACGTAATATTTCCGACAATCAGTACACGAACCGAGCACTTCACCACGCCAATTTCCTTTTAAGGCTGGCCCTCCCGAAACAAAAATTGAAGGAATATCAGCACTAGCTGCTCCCATAAGCATTGCAGGAGTAGTTTTATCACATCCACTTAATAACACAACCGCATCTAAAGGATTTGCTCTTATTGATTCCTCAACATCCATTGCCATTAAATTTCTAAATAACATCGCAGTAGGTAACATATACGGTTCCCCTAAAGAGATTACAGGGAATTCTAATGGTAATCCTCCTGCTTGTAGAACACCTCGTTTAACTGATTCTGCTACTTCTCGAAGATGCCCATTACAATGAGTCAATTCACTCCAACTATTACATATACCTATAACTGGTTTATTTTTAAATCCCTTTTCACTAAATCCTTGTGCCTTTAATCCACCTCTCCGAATAAAACCATGAACATCTTTAGCATTTAACCAATTACCACTTCTTAAATTTGTCACAATTTACCATCCTTCATCAAATACAAAAACATTAAACAGATTAATCAAAATTCACATTAAATTTAACAACTTCGTAAGAAGTTAATTCCTTCATTAATTTAAGTAGATTTCGTTCATCTGCTCTTTTAAAATTAACAACTCTATTAATAATTTTACTATTAAACCGCTGAAAAATAAGACATTCATTTAAAAAGGCATTTAAAACTAATTTTTCTCCGCCAACAAATAATTTATCTAATTTTCCTTCAAATTTAGTCAACTTTTCAGTTGTGATTGTACAAGCTTTAATTTTAAATTCTTGAATCTGTTTCAATCGATTTCTCTCAAATCTTCTCTGGGATTGTCCTCCTGCTTTATGCCTGTTTTTAACAAAACGAGTTGCTATTTTCGAATCAATTTTTTTAATTCCTTTAGAAATTCCAACTGCCAATCTTCCTAATTGTATCAATACAATAGCTATCAATGGATTATTTTTAATAAAATCCATAACAATCTCAAATTCTTTTTTACCAGCAATGTCAAATCTTTGCGGAAGTTTAGGAATTATAATATACATTGATTGATGGGAATCAACAAAGAATATATCGGTTTGATATCTCTTTATACTATCTTTGGTGAATCTTCGAATCTCATCATTAACTATTAAATCAATATTCTGTTCATTTAAAAAATAATAATAACATTTCTCTTTCTTTTCGAGCGAACAAAGTAAAGCTATTACACGTTTTAAAGAAAACTGTTTCTTAAACTCACAATTCACTATCTTTTCAATCAAAATTATAATTCTATGCTATTAGATTAATGAAGTACTCTGACCTCCATCAACATTAATACAACTTCCTGTAATTAAATCTGCATTCTTAGAAGATAAAAATGCAACAGTATCTCCTATAGGTTCTGGCCACCCAAATTTACCCATAGGCAAATTAGTCTCTATAAATTTATTAACATCTTCTTCTGTATTCTGAGATATAAAACGGTCCCAAGATCCTCCTTTAAAAAAAATAGACCCGGGAGCAACAGAATTAACAGTAATACCTGTCTTCACTAACTCTAAAGATAAATGTTTAGTCATTGCAATTAATCCAGCCTTTGCAGACATATATGCCAATGCTCCTCCATGTTCACGTCCATAAATAGATGCAATATTAATGATTCTACCCCATTTATTTTGTTTCATTTCAGGAATAACAAGCCTAGTTAAAGTTAATGTAGAAAAAAGATTAAGTTCAACTGTCTGTCGAAATTCTTCATCAGAGGTGTCTTCTAAATCTTTTCCTCCTAATCTTCCACCAACATTATTCACTAAAATACTGATAGAGCCAAATTTTCTTGAAACAGTATCAAAAAGTTCTTTAATTGAATCTGATGAAGTCATATCAGCTACTATTCCAAATCCATTAACTCCATATTGTTTTACTTCCTCAACTACATCTGAAATAGCATCCTTACCTCTTGCACATATTGCTACATGAACTCCCTCTTTTGCTAACGATAAACTAGACTGTCTACCTAAACCACGACTTCCTCCTGTCACAAGAGCGATTTTCCCTTTAATCCCTAAATCCATTGATAACTCCTTTACAACGATAGATTACATATTCTTAGTTAGGCTATAATGGTCTTACAACTTAGTCAAGAAACAATGTAATTTTATTCAGTAGGAAAAAGACAATCATGAAATATAATGCAAAAATACTTCATTTAAAAAATGATCCTTCATTAATTAAACAATATATAGAACATCATAAAAATGTTTGGCCGGATGTATTAAAAGCTCATTCAGAATCTGGAGTTCAAAACATGAAAATATTTATCCGAGGAACTACTTTATTCATGTACACTACAGTCAAAGACAACTACGACCCTCAAAAAGCTGATGAAATTTATAACAAGTATTCCATCACTCAAAAATGGGAAGATTTAATGCACACTTTTCAAGAACAATTACCAAATAGTAATAATAATGAATGGTGGAGTCCAATGAAAGAAATTTTTAATTTGGGAGAACAATCAAATCTTATTAAAACAAGAAAAGATAATGACGAAATCATAAAATATAATGCGAAAATACTTCATTTGAAAAATGATTCCTCGTTAATTGGGAAATATATAGAACATCATAAAAATGTTTGGCCAGATGTATTAAAAGCTCTTTCAGAATCTGGTTCTGAAGATATGAAAATATTTATCCAAGGAACTACTCTATGTATGTACAGCACAGTAAAAGATGACTATGACCCTCAAAAAGCTGATGAGATCTATAACAAGTATCCCATCACTCTAAAATGGGAAGATTTAATGCAAACTTTTCAAGAACAATTGCCAGATAGTGATAATAATGAATGGTGGTGTTCAATGAAAGAAATTTTTAATTTCAAAGAACAATTTCGGTAATATTTTTATATATTGAAATCCACTCAATTTGGAGTAGGAGCGTGTTCTGGAATTAGATTATTTCTTTTTAATTCCATCCAGAATTCAGAAGGAATAGGTTCCGAAGCCATTTGAAAATTTTCTCTAACTCTATCAGGAGATGAAGCACCTATAATCACGCTTGCCACAGCAGGATGAGCATATACAAATTGAAGAGCTGCGGCTTTTAAAGAAATATTATATTGGTCACATACATCTTTGATTTTTTTAGCTTTATCCAATATTTCTTGAGAGGCATCTGTATAATTAAATTTCAACCTCTTTGGGTCTTTTAAATCTGAAGCTAAAATGCCACTATTATACGCACCTCCTAAAGAAATGCTTATATTTTTCTCAATACAAAGTGGGAGTAATTCTTCAAGCGCTTCATGATCAATTAAGGTATAGCGTCCTGCAAGTAAAAAACAATCAAAATCTCCATTTTTAGCAAATTGAATCAACATTTCAGACTCATTCATTCCTGCTCCAATAGCTTTAATGACTCCCTGACTACGCAAATCATGAATAGTGGGATAGGCCTCTTCTATGGCAATTTTATATCCTTTTTCACGTCCTTCAGGATGTGTATCTGGATCATGCATAAAAATAATATCAATACTATCTATTTTTAAACGATTTAAACTTTCATCAATAGACCTGAGTACTCCATCTCTGCTTAAATCATATATAATTCCTTCTTTATTTCCACCTACAAATACTTCAGTGTCATGAACTCCTTCATCTCTTATCAAACGACCAACTTTAGTAGATATAACAAAATCATTTCTGGGTAATTGACTTAAAATTTTCCCTACTCTTTCTTCTGCCAAACCATATCCATAATAAGGAGCAACATCAAGATAATTTAATTGCAAATCAAAAACCGATTCAAGGGTTGCCAAAGCCTGTTTTTCCTCAACACTTTTATATAAATTACCTAAAGTAGCAGCTCCAAATCCGATTGAAGTCACAAAAAGATCTGTATTACTAATTCTATTTTTCTTCAGTGGATCCATTATTTCACCTCATATTTAATTTGTATTATATTTCTTTCTTTTCAACAACATCATATAAAACTATCCTATCCTATAAATGTAAACTTTTCTTTTGAGATAATAAGCTAACATTTAGATAAATCGAGCCCTTTTGGAGCTCCTTTATAAAAATCATCCCCTAATTTAATAGGTAAAGTTACAGGTTGTTTTGTTGCTGCCGATTTATATATAGCCCAAGTTAATTCAACATGATTCATTGGGACGTTCGCTGGCTCAAAAAATGTTTTGTTTTCAATAATACTTTCTAAGAAAACTCTACTTTGATAACTTTCAGCCACAAATTCAGGAATATGTGAAAATTGATTGGAAATATCCTCGAATTTCTTAATACTTTCTGGAGTTGAATTAGGACTAATGGAAACATCTGCTCCAGTATTTCCTTGCTCCATTATTCCTCCCAAATATAATAAACCTCCGTGTTCTCCTTGAACTTCTATTCTCCCTCTATTTGGATGATCTTTCAGTTTTCGATCTAAAAGAGAAGCATGTACTGTACCTATAGCACCATTTTCAAAAAGTAAGAGAGCATCGGTAATATTATCAACTTCAATGTTTCGAAAACGTGCTTTAGAATAAGCAAAAACTTCTTTAATAGGAGAATCAATAATATATAAAAACGGCTCTATTTGATATCTTCCATGATGGTAAACGCATCCTCCCCCTTCAGTAGCAAAACTTCCATGCCAACCTGTACCTGAACCACCACCTGCTTCATAATATGAATTATCTCTAAATCCATGCATCTCTATTCTAGCACTAATAATAGAACCCAGAGCTTTATTAACAGTCTCTCTAGCTATATTAACTCCTCTAGTAAAACGATCCTGACACTGTGAATGATACTTAAGTTTAGATTTCTGTACTGTATTCCAAATTAAATTCGCTCCCTCAACTGTAGGGTCCATAGGTCCTTCAGAAAAAACATGTTTACCTGCTTCTAAACAATCTACTACTGGTTGTGAACGAAAATTAGGAGGAGTTAAAACAAAAATCACATCAATATCATCATTTTTAAGCATCTCATGATAATCAGAATATACTGTAATTTCTGAACTTGCAGCTTCCTTTGCAGCTAAAGATTTAAATGCAAATGTTTCCAAATCTTCAGAAGAAGTACTTTGAAGTATTAATCTTTCGTTTTCAAGATGTTTTTCCAAATAAGCATTTTGAAACATCAATTTTCTTTCTTCAGCTAAATTTTCTTCGAGATCACAAACAGCTACAACTTGAGCAATATCACAAAGTTCGCTAAGTACTCGTACATAAAGCCATCGAGAAATACCTCCACAACCTAAAATACCAATACTTAATTTTTTATTATTCATGCTATTCCTCCAAAAAAATCTATTGATACAATAATACAAGTAAAATGACTGAAAACAAGCTCTTTCATTGACTTCTTTACATTAAGTATTATTATTGCTTGTAATCAGTAAAAGGAGTTTCAAATGGCAGTATTAAACAATGATACTCAAGTAGTTGAATTTTTATCAGGACTTGATCATCCTGAAGGAATTGCATGGGGATTAAATGGCAAGATATATGCTGGCGGAGAAGCAGGGCAAATTTATGAAATTTCTTTTCAAGAAAAATCAATGAAACAATTAGCTAGTGTTGGAGACGGTTTTGTTGCTGGTTTGGCTTTAGATGCAAATTCAAATATTTATGCTTGCGATGTTGGAAATGCAAACATACAAAAAATCACACCTGACGGAAAAGTAACTCCTTATTCTGCAGGAAACAATGAATATCCTTTTAGAATTCCTAATTACCCAGTATTTGATAATTCAGGCAATCTTTATGTTTCTGATTCAGGTGAATTTACAAAAGGAATACCTAGTTTAAATGGGAATATATGTAAAATAAAACCAGGAGGAAATAAAGCTGAAATATGGGAAAACAGCCTTAATGATTTTCCAAATGGCATGTGTATGGACCCGACTAATAATTATCTATACGTAGTTCTTAGTTTCAATCGACCAGGAATTTATCGAATCCCAATTCTATCAAACGGAACAGCCGGTAAAGTAGAAACTGTACTTAATTTACCCAAAATTGGAGTAGTTCCCGATGGCATAGCGTTCGATCAAGAAAACAACCTATATATTTCATGCTACAGACCAGACAGAATTTATCGCTTGAAGGAAAATGGGCAATTAGAAATTTTTGCAGAAGAACTAACAGGACACGTAATTTCTGCTCCAACCAATATAGCATTTTGTGGTAAAAAACGAGAGAAATTAATTAGCGCAAACCTCGGACGGTGGCATCTAACAGAATATGAAACAACAATACCTGGGATATCTTTAAATTATCCAACAATTTAAATATTCAAAGACTCTATTGATTCCTCTTTTGATGAAATAATAGACCGATATGCCAAATCTAAAAATTCAACACTTCTTGCAGCCGCCCAACCTGGAGCATTATTTTCAGTAGTATTTCCTTTAATTAAATCAACAAAATTATTAGGAGGACCTTCACAATCATACGCGCCTTCATCTCCTTTTAAATCAAGAGAGAAATTATTATTATCATGTCTTTGAATATCCATTCTAGCTCTATCACAATCTAACGATAATTGTCCTTCAGACCCAAAAATACGTATGTCAAGCTGAAAATTTTGAGTTGATGGAACAGAACCAGAACCTGAAATAACTCCAATAGCACCATTATCAAATAGCGTAGTCATCGCATTATATAATTCTACTTGAGAATTAGGCCCACTCATTTTTGCAAATACTTTCTTAATTCTCATTTTTGTTAACCAAAAAAACATTCCCATTGAATGTGTAATTTGAGAATGTCCGTATCCTCCACCAGCTACTTCCAGATTAGCCCAAGTATCAATTCCCGGCTCAAAAAACATTTGAGCATTAGCTGTATTAACCGCTTGATTTTCAACTGTTTTCCCATCAGTTCCTATTATTGGTGATTTGCCAGTTAATAAATCCAATGCAGGTGAAGCCATGTGAACTAATACATAATAAATTTCTCCTACACATTTTTCGGACAATTTCTTTTTTGCTTCCTTCACAAAATTCTTATAATGCCAACCGTAAGGAACTAATAAATGAAGACCTTGTTTATTCGCAATATCTACTAATTCATTTGCTTCTTTAGCGTTAAGAGTCATAGGTTTTTCACACATAACATGCATCCCTCTATTTAAAGCAGCTTTAGCATGTTCATAATGTAAAGAATGAGGCGAACTAATAATAACTCCATTCAGATCACATTGTTCAAGCATTTCTAGATAATTTTCCGTAGAATATTCAAAGCCAAAATGCTTCGCAACTTTTTCAAGTTCTTGAGTCCCTTTTCTGCAAACCGCACTAAATTCAACATCCTGTCTATTTTGTAATATTGGAATATGATTTGAAGTAGCCCACCATCCGGCACCAATAAATCCTAATTTGATTCTTTGAGACATAATAATTAGATATAATACATTATGAACAATACTGTTGAATATAACTCACTAGAAGATAACGTGTTAAAATACATTTAAAGTTTAAAGCATTTTCAAAAATCTATAAAAAATAAATTTTCACAATTATTTTTCGACCTATCAAATTATATTAATTTACTTTTAACATGGTTTCTGATGAATAAACAAAAAACAACATTCACTCAAAATAAACTTTTCAATTTACTAAATAGATTGAGTTTCAAATATCGATTTTTTATTATCAGTTCAAATGCTTTAAAAATTTCATCTTTAGGAATTTTTATAATTTCATTGTTTTTATTTCTAACATTATTCATTCCCAAATTACAAACATTGATATCAATAATGATAATTTTTATAGTTTCAATTTCAATTCTTACTCTTATCATCATAACTATTCCTAAGATATTAAGAAATAAAGTAATCAATACTATTGACCAATTATTAAAAGGAGAACATCGGTTTATAACTGCATGGGAATTAAGAAATACTAAACACGATCTAGCAAATGTTCAAGCTCAGAATGCAATATTATTCTTGAAAAAATTCAAAGCTGATTCTAAAATTCGACTATTCCCACAAACTTTAACTATTGTCTTTTTTACTTTATCTCTTGCGAGTCTTTTAACTTTCTTTTTCTGGGATACTCCAAGTAATACTCCAAACAGTTTAAGAAACCAATCTACTAATCCTGAAGAAATAAATAATCAAATCAATACAACCCCACTTCAAGATTTATTAAATGCAATTGAAAAAAACAATCCTACCTCTTTAACCCCCAAAAACTCTGCGGATGGAATACTGAAGGAAACAATCGACAAACTTGACCAGGCAACATCAGAACGAGAAACTATTAAATCAATATCAGAAGCAATAGAATCACTTGAGAAAATAGAACAAACGACCCTAAATAAAAATAAATTTGAAGAATTAACTTCTCAAATTAATAATGAACAATTAAACGAAATTTTAACTAAATTACAATCCAATTCATTAAATTATGAAGCTAAAAAAAATCTTCTAAAAGAACAAATTCAACAATGGCCAGATACAACTCTTAAATCAAACTTTAAGCCTAACAACGAATCATCAAGTCTAGATGCAACAACAACATTGTTTGAAAATATTCTCAGTATGTTAAATAAAGATAATAAAAATATATCAAATGATTCTATTGAAAATATTCTAAAAGAAATAGAAAAAATGACATCTGAAAACATTCAAGAAAATACTCGAGAATCATTAGAAATCCTTCAACTACTTAGAGAAAATCTATTGGGAATAAATCAATCTGAATTGAAAAATGAAAAAACGGTTTCTACCTCAAAAGCGGGCAATCAATTAGGAATAAACAATAAAAAGATTACCCAATCACCGGAAAAAATTTCTGCGCCAAAAGGAGACACACTAATAATCCAAAATAAAACTATAGATAATAATATGGCTACAACAAGCTATACATCACAAGAAACTTCTAATACCAGTAAACAAATTTTAAATACCCAAACCCCTCAAATTAAGAAAACATATGAAAAACAAGCTAGAATGTATATCAAAAAACACTCTATACCAGATAAATATCATAATTTAATTTTAGAATACTTTATGCGATTAAGTGAAAAATCATCATAAACTTATGTAATTAGGACAAAAAATGAAAGATGAAAAAACAATTGATGAATCTATAAATATCATAGAAAAAATCAAAAAGGAATTTGAAAAAACTATTCTTGGGCAAAAAGATGCTTGTAACCTTCTGATCTGTACTATTCTATCTGAAGAAAATTCTTTATTAGAGGGAGTTCCTGGTTTAGGAAAAACTATGATGGTAAAAGTGCTTGCTAAAATATTAGGATTATCATTCAAAAGAATCCAATTTACTCCTGATTTAATGCCAGCAGATATAACAGGAACAAACATAATAACAGAAACAACAAAAGGTATAAGAAGTTTTTCTTTTAATAAAGGACCAATTTTTTCAAACATGATTTTAGCAGATGAAATCAACCGTGGCACTCCTAAAACTCAATCAGCAATGCTAGAAGCCATGCAAGAAAAAACTGTTACTTTCGGAAATGAAACACATCCTTTGGATTCCCCATTTTTCGTATTAGCAACTGAAAACCCAATAGAAATGGAAGGAACTTATATTTTACCGGAAGCTCAACTAGATCGATTTATTTTTAAAATAAAAATCAACTTTCCTTCTAAAGATACTTTGAAAAAACTCGCTGAATATAATCCTGTAACAACTCTTTCAAACGTACAACAAATAACTAATTCAACAAATATTCAACAATTAATAAATATCACTAAACAAATACCAATATCGGCAGATTTAATTGACATGGCAACAAATATTATCATTAATACTCATCCTTCAAAAACAACTTCAAAAAACGTAAAACACTTTATTGAACATGGAGTTAGTCCAAGAGGGTTACAAGCACTTATTAAAGCAGCAAAAGCTTATGCTTTTCTTAATGGCAGATTAAATGTCTCTGAAGAAGATTTACAATTTATAGCTCCACCAACACTAGGCCATCGAATTATACGAAATTTTGAAGCCCAAACAGAAAATATTGAGACAGAAACAATAATCGATGAAATTTTAAAAAAACAATTTAACTAAATCGAGAAAAAAGTGACAGAAATAAACAACAAGATTTTTAAACATTTAAAATTTGTTGAACCATTGTCAGCAAAAAAAAAGTTATTTGGACAACACAGAATAAATAGTTCAGGAAATAATCCAGAATATTTTGATACTAGAGAATACAGTCCCGGAGATGACTTTAGAAATATAGCATGGAACACTTACGCTCGTTCAGATAAATTATATTACAATCAATTAATAGATGAATCAAACATTAAGATTTCTATCTTACTAGACTCCTCTAAATCGATGAGATTAGGTAATCCTCAAAAATTATTGTCTGCAAAAAATATAGTCCTTTTATTATCAAAAATAGCTAACGCAAACCATAATCAAATCGAATTTTACTCATTTTCAAAAATATTAACCAAATACCAAAATTCTTTTACTAATAACAATTTCAATAACATCAAAATAATTCTGGATAAATTAAATGCTAATGGAACTACTAAAATACCAAATTCATTCAAAGAATCAAAAAAAAATGCACATAAAGATATTACTTTAGTAATAAGTGATTTTCTATTTCAAAAAAAACAACTTGATTCTCTATTATCGTTAAAAAAAGAAACGAAACTAATGTATGCTATTCAAATATTATCGACAGAGGATATTCTTCCTAATATTAGTGATAACCAAACTATTATTGACTCAGAACATTCAACTCAAATACCTATACAACAAAAAACTATCGCTATAAAAAACTATCTTGCAAGATTATCAAAACATCAAAATTATATGAAAGAATTTTGTGGCAAATACAACATACGACTCATTGAATTAGTATCCAATTCATCGAATTCTTCAATTCTTTTAAAATTTAAGATGGGAGGATTATTGAAACATTAATAATGGGTTTATTTAATGTCAATGCTTTATGGTTTTTTCTAATATTGATTCCGATTTTTATATTTTATTTTTTTCGAATAAAAAATAAAAACGTAATAGTATCAACTACAGAATTTTGGAAAACACAAAAAAATCAAACTCTTTCTTTGTCAATTTTTCAAAGATTCCTAGCAAATAGAAGCCTACTTTTTTATCTGATAATCACTACATTATTAATATTTGCTTTTGCTAAACCATTTATCTCTACAACCAGCTCATTAAATGGAGATTCCATAATAATTATAGATACATCTGCCAGCATGTTAGCGACAGATATTAAACCAACTCGTTTTAATGAAATGATCAAAGAAACTAATAAATTAATTGATACGTTGCCAAGTGAAAATTCCATATCGCTAATTAACGCAGGATTAATACCTAAATTAATTATTCAAACAAAAGAAAAAAAACTTGCTAAACAAAAATTGTCTAAATTATTCCCAACACTCACTTCATCAAATACTACATCTGCATTAAAATTAGCAGAAACTATTAGCAATCAATTAAACAATCCAACTATTTTCTACCTGACAGACAAAGATTCTAAAGAATATCTAGCAAAACTACCAAAAAACATTTCCTATCGCCAAATCCCAATAGGCACTTCTTTTGAAAATTTAGCAATAACACAGTTTGAAGTAATAAAATCAGATACTGATTCATTAATAATTAATGCTACTTTAAATTGGGATGGGAATGAATCACTGGAAACTGAAATTGAACTTATGATCAATTCACAATTATATGATATTAAAACTATTTCTTTTTCTCCAAAAGAACAACACAATTTACAATGGACTAATATCCCAAGGAATTCTTCAACAATATCTTTAAATATATTAACAAACGATTTTTTTCAACTAGATAACAAAGTAATATTTCTAAATCCAAATAAAGATCAAACAATCAACATAATTACAGAAAAAAATGCTTTTCTGGAAAATCTTACAGGTCTATTTGAAGGTTATACTATCAAAGTTATGCGACCTGAAGAATATACAATAATCAACAATGCTGACATTTCTATATTTAATAATTTCCTCCCAAACGAGTTGCCGACAGGGGATTTGTTAATCATTAATCCTCCAATAAACAACAAACATTTTGAAACTTCTCTTTTATCTCCAAAAACTAATTCGTTAGAACAACTAAATATCATTAATAAAACACATCCAATTATGAATTTTATAGATCTAACAGAATTAAGCATTTCAGAATTTTATAAAAATGAAATACCTCTAAACTCAAAACCGATTATTAATTATTTCGATTCCCCTTTAATTAGCGTATGGGAAGAATCAAGCCACAAAAGAATTCTTATTTCTTTTCCTTTGGAGAAATCCAATTTTGGTAAGTTAACAAGTTTTCCGATACTATTCTATAATAGTATTGAATGGTTTAGTTCAGAGAATAATTTCATGACAGGAAATATAAATAACATTAAAGTAACAGAAATAGGAAATGATGCGGAATTCAGTTTAAGAACCCCATCAGACAAATTGGAAATAATCGATGTAAACAAAAAAAACATTGAAGAATTTACAAATGAAATTGGAATGTATTCTTTAAATCAAACAATCGATTCTAAAACTAATTCGACTAATTTCACTATAAATTTTATTGGATCAACTGAATCGAATTTCCAAAACATACCTGAAGTAATTTCTTATTTAAATACTAATACAAACATAAAACCAACTGGGAAAATTAAAAATGAATTCGTATCATGGATTTTAATTATAGTGCTTATTATCTTAATTATTGAATGGCTAGGCAAAACTCAATGGAAATAAATTTCACTTATCCTTGGTTGTTAATTTTTATTCCTTTTATTTTTATTATATTTTTCATTTTATGGAAACGAGAAGGTGAAAAAACTCTAGATACCAAAGTTTTTGGTATTAGTGGAAATAAAAAAGTACTAAGTAAAGTATTAATCATCCGACTTTTAATAGTTATATTACTTATTATTGGAGTTGCAAATCCTTCAATCAGTAAAACAAGCAATAACACATCTGTAATATTTTTAGTAGATACGTCAGATAGTAATCAATATAATTTCAATACTATAAAAACAACGATAGACAAAGCTTTGAGAACTCAAAAAAACGGCACTGAAAAATCAGCAATAATTTCTATAGCCAAAACAGCAAAGTTAGAAACTACGATGGATGGCAGAATATGGAATATTGACTTTAATAAAACAAATCTAGATGGCTCAGCAACAAATTTAGCAGCAGGAATACAATTAGCACAAACGCTCTTTCCAGAAAATACAAAAAAACAAATAGTGTTATTTTCTGATGGAAATGAAACTATAGGGAATGTAAATTCAATAGCACAAGACTTGCTTGCTCAAAATATTTCATTAGATATCTGGGAAACATCTGATTACAACTATCCTGAAATATTACTTGAAAAAGTCTTAGCACCTAAAAGAATCAAAGAAGGAGAATTAGTTAATTTAACTACTATCATTCAAAGCAATATCGAAGCAGAATCAACTTTATCTGTAAATATAGATGGAGAAACCATAACATCCAAAACATTTTTAGCTAAACCTGGAGTTAATTCTATACCAATTAACTTTATTACTAAAAAAAGTGGACAACAAATAATAACTATCAATATTCAATCATTAAGAGACACTTTCGTCCAAAATAACACATTGAATACAACTATTATATTTGAAGGTCCTCCATTAATTGCAGTTGTAAGTACAAAAGAAAATTCTTCAAATTTAAGCAACTCTTTAAAATCAAAAGGATTTAATATAAATTATATTAATCCATCATCTTTTCCATCATCTGTAGGTGATGGTTTACAATACGATTCGTTCATATTATCTGATATTTCAGTCGAAAATTTAACTTTAAGACAACAACAAACTATAGAAACTTTAGTAAAAAATCATGGAAGAGGACTAACAATAATAGGAGGGAATAAAAGCCTTTCTGCAGGCGGATATGCTAACAGCTTATTTGAAACAATGTTACCTGTCTCATCAAAATTACCAAAATCATCTTCTGAAAAACCAATTCTACTTGTCATATTAATTGATAAATCACAAAGCATGCAAAAACAGAGTAGAGAAGACACGTCAAATCAATGGGGCATAGGTGAAACTAAATTAACTATGGCCAAAATAGCCACTAAAGGAGCTATAGAATCTCTTTTTGAAGATGATCAAGTCGGAGTTATTGCTTTTGATCAAAATGTTGAATGGATAATCCCAATACAAGTTATTAATAAAAACATAAATGAAAACATCTTAAATGAAATTTCGAAAATTACTGCTTCAGGTGGAACTAATTTTGCTATAGCAATAGCAGAAGCAGCAACTGCAATTCCAGCAAATATTTCCATTCCGAAAAATTTTGTTCTTTTAACAGATGGATTTTCTTTGCCAGGAGATTTTGAAAACCTAATTAAAACGCTCAAAGAAAAAGAAATCGTCCTTTCTACGATTGCGATCGGGGCAGGAGCTGATGTTAAATTACTACAATATTTATCAGATTCAACTCAAGGTCGATTCTATTTCACAGAAACACTGAGAAGTATTCCCAAAATCATGGTCACTGAAACTCAAGTTATAGCAGAAAGAACTTTTCATACTACAGAAACAACCCCTATAATTAAAAGAGATAATCCATTTATAAACGCAAATGGGAATATTCCTAAAATTGATGGATATGTTCGTACTGTTCCTAAAAAATATTCGACAACTATTATTGAAAACAACAATAAAGAACCATTACTAACATATTGGCAATATGGCTTAGGGAAAATAATAGTATGGACAAGTGATAGTGAAGGAATTTGGACAAATAACTTTTTGAAATGGGAAAACGAGGCTGATTTTTGGGCCAACATAATTAACTGGACTATTCCACATTCTGCAAATAATAAAACCGATAATAATTTAGTTGTTACAGAATTAGATAATATAGCTAAAATATCATTAAATACAACTTCTGAAATTAATAAATTTCAAGCATCAATAACAACTCCATCTCTAACAAATCTTTCTCCAAAAATTGAACAGGAAAGTGTTAATCAATTCACAGGAGAATTCCCGATAACAGAAACGGGCATTTATCATATATCCGTATATAATGACAAAGAAAAATATCAAACGATTCTTAACATTAGCTATCCTAAAGAATACAAAAATTTATCGACAAACAAAGATTTTTTGAATAACTTATCTATTATTAGCAACGGCAAATTAACATCGGACATAAGAGATATTTTCCGGACAGATATTAGTACTGAAAATACACTAACCGATTTAAGATGGTTATTTATTGTTTTAGCTTTAATATTAATTCCAATTGAACTGATATTACGCCGTATTGAATCAAAATAAAGCAAAGGAAGAATATTTGATCAATGACACATTGGTTAATAATTTCAATAATAAGCGCTGCAACATGGGGGATTGTTAGTGTACTAGATAAACGAATACTAAATTCATATATAGTCTCACCTATAATTTACTTTAGTTGGATCGGTTTAATTTCAATTCTATACTCTATTATTCTCTTCATATTCATTCCATTTACTTCTTCTTACACAATAGAATTTTTATGGCCACTCTTTGCAGGAATGATTTGGGGAATAGGAATAATTATATTATTTCAAGCATTAAAGAAAGAAGATTCTTCTAATATAATCCCGTTGTATTATACTCACCCCATCATAAGTGTCTTAATAGCACTATTCTTTTTAAATGAAACAATTAATAATTATCAAATAATCGGAATATCTCTAACAATGATTGGAACAATTATCATTGCTTCTCAAAAATTCAAAAAGAATAATAAATTGAAAAATTTTACCCCTATAATATTTGCGATTGTAGCAGGAATATTTATTGGGATTGCTATGGTTCTAAATAAAATTGGCTTGGAAAAATTCGAAATATCTGAAACATTTATACTAAGAAATATTGGCTTTGGAATCATTGGTTTACTCGTAATGAAGCAAGCTAATATTACATTTTTTAAAAAAGTCTTTAAACAACCTAAATTATTTAAACTACTACTCTTTACAAATTTGATATGGGGACCTTTAGCAGTAATAATTCATCAATTTGCACTTAATTCAGCTCCGATTACTTTAGTAACTCCCATATTAGCAACCACCCCTTTATTTACTTTTTTACTCAGTTCAATATTAAGCATTAAACGTATAAACATACTACAAGAATCAATAACCACAAATACATTAATTCGAAAAGGATTGGGAGCATTAATTATTGTTACTGGGATTATATTAATTCAATTCTAAATCAATCAAATAAATCTGATTCCTACATACTATCGAAATAAAGAATCACCATTTATTATTCTTTGAACATCAACGATCGTAACAATAATTAATAATAACATTAAACTAAAAAAACCAACTGCATGAACAAATCGCTCTCGTTTTGCCGAGACTCTTTTACCTCCTCTGACAGCTTCAATTCCTAAAAACATAAGTCTTCCTCCATCAAGCATTGGTAAAGGAAGCAAATTCAAAATCGCAAGATTTAAACTAAGTAAAGCTGCAAATTGCAAAAGACTAATAAATCCTCCAACTTTAGCAATTTCACCTGTAGCTTGTGCAATACCAACAGGCCCAGAAAAAGATGGTTTTGCAATTCCTAATACCCATTTTGTGATTTCATTTTTTAATAAAATCACCGTTTCTATTAGACGTTCTCCTCCCAAATAAAAAGCTTTGAAGAAATTGCTTTGAATAATTTCTTGATGAGCCATAATTTGTCTAACTTCAATTCCTGTTGGCCCTTGTTTTTCAGGAGGGTCCCAACGAGGAGTCACTGTCAAATCTAAAATGTCCGCTGAACGTTGATCAAGAGATTTAGAATTATCAACCCGTTTAACACGCCAATGAGACTCACTACCTAATTTAAGATTTATCCTATAAGCAAGATCTGTAAAGTTTTGGATAGGTTTTTCATCAACACTCAATATAATATCGTGTTCTTTAAATCCAGCTTGATAAGCTGGACTATCAATTTGAATTTTGTTTATCTCTACATGTCCAACTAAAACATTTTTAGGCAACATAAAAAAGACTGAAAATAAAATAAACGTTAAGAAAACATTCATTAATACACCGGCTATAATAACCATGAAACGCTGATAGATGGCTCTTTTTAGTATGCTATCAGGATGATCAGGCTCTTCTTCTCCTAATAATCTAACAAATCCTCCTAAAGGTAATAAATTTAATGAATAAATAGTGCCTTTATATTTAATAGAGAATATTCTGGGCGGAAAACCTAATCCAAATTCCAAAACTTTAATTTTAAACCATTTCGCAACAAAAAAATGTCCACACTCATGTACTACAATTAAAGAAGATAAAACAATAATAAAAATTAGAACATTCGACATTAATTCGATACCTTAAATACTTTATTTGTTTCATTTCTAGCCCATTGATCAACATATAAAATATCATCTATTGTTGGAGTTGGAATTCTATTATGTCTTTCAATGACAGTCTCAATAATCCTGTGAATTTCTGTAAATTTAATTCTTTGAGTTAAAAATGCATTAACTGCCAATTCATCAACAGCAGTTAATACTGCAGGAAGTGAACCTCCTAATTTCCCTATAGATAAACCAAGCGAAAAACATGGAAATTTATCCGATGTAAGTGGATAAAAAGTCAACTGTTTTAACATACTTAAATTAAGATTACTTATCAGAGGATTTTCTAATCGTCTAGGATGAAAAATAGCATATTGAATTGGTATTTTCATATCGGGAACACCAAGATGAGCTTTGATCGAACCATCATTAAATTCTATTAAAGAATGAATAATACTTTGTGGATGAAGAACAACTTCAATGTTATCCCAATCTAAATCAAATAAAAATTTCGCTTCTATTACTTCAAATGCTTTGTTCATCAAAGTAGCAGAATCTATTGTAATTTTCTTGCCCATATTCCAAGTAGGATGCGCTAGAGCTTCTTCAGGAGTAATTGATTTTAAATTTTCTTGAGCAATATTTCTAAAAGGTCCTCCAGAACCAGTTAAGATAATTTTCTTCATATCACGATCTCCTAACAAACATTGCCAAATTGCACTAGGTTCACTATCAACTGGAATAATCTTTGTATTATTTTTTTTAGCAAGATTCATAATTAAATCCCCTCCCATCACAATCACTTCTTTATTAGCTAAAGCAACAGTTTGTGAATTTTTAAGGGCTAACACAGTAGGAAGAAAACCTATTGAACCACTAGTTGCTATTAAAATTAAATCAACTTTCTCACTCTGAACCATCTCTTCCATTGAAAGAAACTTTGCCTGAAATTTATCGCTAAATGATTTTGATAATGCATAAATATATTTTGGATTAAATTCTTTGATTTGTTGTTCAAAAAGTTCTAAATTATTGCCAGCAGCTAGGCCTACTATTTCTATTTCTTCATGAAATTGTCTAACAATATCTAAAGTTTGTACTCCTATCGAACCAGTAGAACCTAAAATAATTAATCGCTTCATAAATTAAATACTCCAAAGTATAAAAAAATAATACGCAACAGGAATGTTAAGGACAATACTATCTATTCTATCAAGAATTCCCCCATGTCCTGGCAAAATATTTCCTGAATCTTTAACTTTTGTTTTACGTTTTAATAATGATTCCAAAAAATCACCAAAATGAGCAAAAAATACAATAATTAAACTTAAAAAACTGATTTTAATTATCGATAAATTAATACTAAAAATAATATTTAATAAAAAACATGTAACGATGGCAAACAAAATTCCACCTAATAAACCTTCCCAAGTTTTATTAGGACTTACCTTAGGAAATAATTTATGCTTACCGAAACGTTTGCCCATAAACATACTAGCTGTATCATTTACTATTACAGTAAATAAAACCAAATAAATCCATTTTCGTCCTTCCTCCCAAATCATTTGGTCAAAAAAGAACAAATGACTAAAACAGAAAGTTAAACCTACTATAAAAATAATAGGCAAGAACATCACTTTTAAATTCGATGATTTAGTTTTATAAATAGAATCCACAGATAAAAGTAATACTCCAGCAACCATTAAAAATATAAACGCTTCAATTTTATATTGCCAAAAAACATCCTGTGAAAAATAAGCATATAAAAGAGTTAATAGAATCCATATACTATAAATTATTCTATTAATTTCTAATCCAATATTTTTGAACATAAAATGCATTTCGTAAATGATTATGCTAAAAAAGAGAACTATTGATACTAATAATGGAATTTCTCCTATCCACAATATTACTAAAATAAATGGCAAAAGACATGCAGCAGTAATTATTCTTTTTAACATATAATATTAATCATTAATCGACCCGAAACGTCGATATCTCCGAGAAAATTCATCAATTGCTTCTTCTATATTTGATTCTCTAAAATCAGGCCAATAAACATTCGTAAAAAAAAGTTCACTATAAATTGATTGCCAAGCTAAAAAATTACTTAACCTATATTCTCCTCCAGTTCGAATAAGAAAATCTGGATCAGGAATTTCTCGGGTATAAAGAAATTTTGAAAATTTCAACTCGTCCAAATCTTTCGATTTAATACCGCTATCAATCACTTTTTGAATTGCTTCTATAATTTCAATCCTACTTCCATAATCAAAAGCTATAGATAAAACTAAACCTTTATTGTTTTGAGTTAAACGCTCAGCTGTTTCTATTTCTTTCGTTACCATTGCATCAATTTTTTGCTTCCTTCCTAAGTGAATGATTCGAATATTTTCTTTATGAAAATGAGTTGTCCTCTTTTTAATTTCTTTATTAAAAATATTGAAAAGAGCTTCTGTCTCTTTTTTGGGACGTTCCCAATTTTCAGTTGAAAAGGCATATAACGTTAAATATTTAACACCGATGGAAGATACATATTTAACTATACGCTCAATATTACGAACTCCTTCTCGATGTCCATTTATTCTATTTTGTCCTCTTTCTTTTGCCCATCTACCATTCCCATCCATAATAATAGCAATATGCCGTGGTATTTTTTTTTGATCTTGTTGTATCACTATAAAAAAACTCTCCAGAATTAACTTTACTAAAAAATTAAATTTAAAGTTGAGAAATCAAACTAACAAGGATACAAACAATCGATTTCTTCGATTATACTTCTGTAATTTCTTTTTCTTTAACACTTGAAAATTGTTCAATTTCCGAAATATATCCGTCGGTCAATTTTTGAATTTCTCCTTGAGAATAACGAGATTCATCTTCAGAAATCTCTTTATCTTTTTCTAATATTTTCACAAAACTAATACCATCACGTCGAGAATTTCTAATCCTAATTTTAAATTCTTCAATTCTTTTTTTAAGAAGTTTAACCATTTCTTTTCTTCTTTCTAAACTAAGTGGGGGCATGGGAATACGAATAATATTTCCATCATTTGAAGGATTAAATCCAAATTCAGATTTTAATAATCCATCTTCTATCTCTTTGATTGCAGTACGATCCCAAGGTTGAATAACTAATAAAGTAGCATCGGGAGCACTAATACTACTAAGTTGATTCAGGGGAGTCAGTGTATCATAATAATTAATTTTTATATTCTTTATTAAATCAGGGTCAGCTCTACCGGTTCTAATTGAAGCTAAATCTGTTTCCATAAAATGAAAAACAGACTGCATACTTTCTTTTACAGAATCCAAAACTTCTTTAATCGACGAATTTGATTGGTTTTCATTCATGATTTTTTATCCAGAAATATAAGTGCCTGTATTCTGCTTTAATAAAACCTCTAAAATATTCCCCGGTTTAAATATATCAAAAACTATTACTGGGAGATTATTATCCATACATAAAGAAAGTGCTGTTGAATCCATAATGTCTAATTTTTTATTGATAGCTTCCATATACGTTAAATTTTTATATTTTTTCGCTTTAGAATTTAATTTTGGATCACTATCATACACTCCATCAACATTATTTTTTGCCATTAACAATACTTCCGCATCAATTTCAATTGCTCTCAATGAAGCTGCTGTGTCAGTTGTCATGTAAGGATTCCCTGTCCCACTAGCAAATAGGACTATCCTTTCTTTCTCTAAATGGCGTATTGCTTTCCTTCTTATATAAGATTCAGCAACTGCATGAATTGTTAAAGCAGTCTGGGTTCTTGTAATTAAATTACGTCTTTCTAAAGAATCTTGTAATGCTAAAGCATTAATGACAGTGGCTAACATTCCTGCATAATCTGCTGCTGATCTATCCATACCTCTTGACGCTGCTTCTTCTCCTCGCCATATATTTCCACCACCGATAACAATAGCTAACTGTATATTTTGTTTAATAATTAATTCAATTTGTTCCGAAAGATAATCAAGTATTTCTGGTTTCAAAACTTGAGAACTGGAAGAATCTTTCAAAGATTCCCCACTTAATTTTAATAACACACGATTAAATTTTCTAACAATCATTATTAAAACATGAATTTATTATTCAAGAGCAAATCTAGTGATTCTTGTCACTTGGATATTTTCTCCTACTTTTGCTATTACATCATTTAAAAGGTCTTGAATTGTAATAGATTGGTCTTTAATATATTGTTGTTCGAGTAAACAAATTGCAGATGAATCTTCCTCTTCAGACTTTGGAATATCACTTTTCGAAATAAATCTTGGATTCATAGCAGCAACTTGCATGGCAATATTATGACTTAATTCTTTAACTTCATCAGTTCGTGCTACGAAATCAGTTTCACAGCCTATTTGAACTAAAGCACCAATTTGATTACCAACATGAATATATGAACTAATTAATCCTTCACTAGCATCTCGAGCACTTTTCTTTTGAACAACTTCTAAACCTTTCTTTTTAATATATTTTATTGCTTCTTCTACATTGCCATCACAAGATTGTAATGCATTCTTACAATCCATAATGCCAGCGCCAGTTTGTTCACGTAAATTTTTTATGTCATCAGTGGATATAGACATAAAATATAACTCCCTAATTTATTCTTTGTTTGTATCACTATCTACAGATTCTTCTTTACTGGCTACAGACTCTGTATCACTGGCTGGAGATTGTTCTCGAATTTCAGTAGTAACCTCAGTTTTTTCTTCAATTGAACCTTCAGCTAATTCAGCAGTCTCGGAATCATATTGCTTTTTCCCTAATAAGATAGCGTCAGCAACCAATTTAGTTACTAATTTAACAGAACGAATAGCATCATCGTTTCCTGGGATAGGAAATTGAATATTTGTTGGGTCACAATCCGTATCAACTAAAGCCATTATCTCAATATTAAGTCGATTAGCTTCTGCTACAGCTATATTCTCTTGTCCAATATCAATAATAAAAATCAAATCTGGGAGTTTAATCATTTCTTCAATACCAAGAAAATAATTCTCTAATCGCAAAAGTTTTTCTCCCAATTTAGACGATTCTTTTTTCGTTAAGCCTTCAAACCCACCTTCATCTCTTCTTTTACGAAGATCTGTCATATATTTAACTCGGGAACGAATATTTTCAAAATTTGTCAGCATTCCACCCAACCATCTATGACTAACATAAAAAGCACCGCTTCTCTGAGCTTCTTCTTTTATAGCATTTTGAGCTTGTTTTTTTGTCCCAACAAGAAGAACAGTTCCTCCACCTTCAACTACTTCCTGAACATGTTTTATCGAATCTAGAAGCATTGAACGAGTTTTTTGAAGATCGACTATATGAATAGAATTTCTTTGAGTAAAAATATAGTTCTTCATTTTGGGATGCCACTTCCTAGTTTGATGACCAAAATGAACACCGGCTTCTAGTAAGGCTTTCATACTTACTGCAAGCTGTTCAACCATTAATAATTAACCCCATATTTTTACTATATTTACACATTTAAACCTGAATAATTTTATTTAAAATATACGAAAAAAAAGTGTGTCTAAGCAACACAAAATCCATTTGAGTATAACATAGGAGTTTATAAATCAGCAATCTAACAACATTTCTTTTTGTAAAATTATTCTTATTTGACAATATTACAAAATCGATGCTAAAGTATTTGTTCGGCACTTTCCTAAGTTAAGTGCTAATTTTTTTAGGAATCCAAATATGCCATTATACGAATATCAATGCGTAAACAAAAATTGCGCAGAAACGTTTGAAATACGGCATTCTTTTGACTCATCTCCTACATTAAAATGTGAAATCTGCGGAGAAGAAATAAGAAGAAAATTTAGTGCTGTCCCAGTTATTTATAAAGGTAGTGGATTTTATACAACCGATTATAAACAAAAAAATTCTGCTTCTAGATCTGAAGAAACAAAATCAAAATCCCCAACAAATAAAACTGAAAATAAAACTGAAAATAAAACTGATAAAACTGATAAAACAAAAAAAACTCCTTCCTCATCAAAACCTACAGACACCCCAAAATCAACCAAAAAGTAAATGAAAATTGTAATACAACGAGTATTAAATGCATCAGTCTTTATAAATAACTCTGAAACAAGTCATATCAAAGAAGGCTTACTGATATATTTAGGTATAACACATACTGACTCAGAAACTGATGCTGAATACCTTGTAAAAAAATTAATACAAATGCGAATATTTGGAGAGAATCCTTCTTTTGACAAATCCATACAAGAATTAAATCTCGAGGTTTTAGTTATTAGTCAATTTACTCTATGTGCAAATACCCAAAAAGGAAGAAGACCTAGTTTTAGTAATGCTGCACCTCCAAAACAAGCAAAAATTCTATACGAATATTTCATTAATTGTTTAAAAAATCATTCAATATCTGTTCAAACTGGGGTTTTTCAATCAACAATGCAAGTTTCTTCAATAAATGACGGTCCAGTAACAATTGTTATTGATACTAATGATGTGAAACAATTAAACTAATCAATAAATTGCATATCGCAACTCAGATCAATTGCTTTCACTGAATGAGTTAATGCTCCTATAGAAATCAAATTCACTCCAGTTTCTGCAATAGAACGAACATTTTCTTTGTTTATACCACCAGATGCTTCTAACAATATTTTATTCTTATTTAATTTCACTATTTCACGAATATCCATTGGTGACATATTATCAAGCATTATCACTTTAACTCCAGTATCTTTAACTAATAGAAATTCTTTCATAGAACTAACTTCAACTTCTATTAATACATCAGAAGAAATTGATTCTAATAGTTCCCCTAATTTTTTTTTAATATTATCACCAAATTCTTTTAACAAAAAAAGATGATTATCTTTAATTAAAATTCCATCGGAAAGATTCATCCTATGATTTTTGCCTCCACCCATCTTGACTGCATATTTATCAACCATACGTAATCCTGGAACAGTTTTTCGAGTATCACAAATTCTTGCATTTGTGCCTTTTATTAAGTCACAATACTGTTTGGTAATTGTAGCAATCCCACTCATTCTTTGTAAAAAATTTAATATAATACGTTCAGCTTGTAACAGCATTTTTGCATTACCTTTAATACTTACAACTATATCTCCTCGAGAAACGATAGACCCATCTTCTGAATATAAAGAAATATCAAAAGAATTTCCCAATTTTTGTAAAATTATTTCAATCAACACTAAACCAGCTATAACACAGTCTTCATTTACTTTAATTTTTGCAAGAGCAATTTGATCATTCGCAATGAATATATCGGAAGTTAAATCAACATCAACTATATCTTCTTTAATCGCAAGGTCAATCAAATTATTCACTTCAAATGATTCAATTATATTCAATTGATTTACTCCTTAGATAACACAATATGTTTTTCCCACTTAGAATCAGTTATTGAAAAATCAGTTCTATAATGTGCCCCTCGACTTTCTTTCCTAATTTCCGCTGATTTAGCAATCAAACTAGCAAGTAATAAAAGATTCGCTTTTTCTTGAACATCAAAATCGTTGTCTTCAACAACTGTTTTACTATACCAAGTCTTCAATGTTTTAAAAGCTGTTGATAAACCTATGGAATTTCGTTTTATGCCAACCTTATCCCACATTAATTGTTGAATATCCAACAAGTTTGGTTCTAAAACACCTTTTTTTAATACTTCTTTAGAATTCATATTGAGTGTTTCTTTACAAATTTCTTGTTTCCCAGAAAATTGAAAATTAACCAAAGAACTTTCAACTACTCTGCGAGCATAAACAATTGTTTCTAATAACGAATTACTAGCTAAACGATTAGCTCCATGTAAACCTGAACATGCTATTTCTCCACAAGCATATAAATTTTTAACAGTTGTTCGACCATTTAAATCTGTTCTAACTCCTCCAATCATATAATGAGCTGCAGGAGCTACTGGTATCAAGTCTTTCGTAAAATCAATTCCTTGTTTATTACAAAAAGCATATATAGAAGGAAATCGATTTTTACTAATTTCTGGTTTTAACATACGAATATCTAAATAAACACAATCACTATCATTTTTCACCATTTGATCTGCAATCGCACGTGCAACAATATCACGTGGAGCTAAATCAGCACTTTGATGATATTCGCCCATAAAAAACTGTCCTTTAGAATTAACTAATTTAGCACCGGCTCCACGAACAGCTTCAGAAATTAAAAAACGCGGTTTATTTGGCATACTAAAAGCAGTCGGATGAAATTGATAAAATTCCATATCCATAACTTCAGCTCCAGCAAGAAAAGCAAGAGAAACCCCGTCACCAGTTGCAACTGAAGAATTAGTTGTATGACGATAAACCTGTCCACCCCCACCAGTCGCTAATACAACATTTTTTGTTCGTATTTGTTTCGTTTCAGCTGTGTTCCTATCATAAATAGAAACACCTTCTATTTTATTATTATTGACTATTAATTCTTTAACTAATGTATGTTCCTTAACTAAAACTTTTGTTTGATAAACGGAATTTGATAAAACTGTTTCTAAATGTTCACCCGTAGAATCTCCACCAGAATGTAAAATTCTATTTTTACTATGAGCTCCTTCAAGTCCTAACGATATTTTCCCATGAACCGTATCAAAATTAACTCCAAAACTAACAAGTTTAGCAATTTCTTCTGGACCATTTTGAGCAAGAATTTCAACTGCTTCTCTATCACAAAGACCAGCTCCCGCCTTCAAAGTATCTTTTATATGTAAAGAAGTTGAATCATCATCCCCAATAGCAGCAGCTATTCCTCCTTGTGCATACTTGGTATTACAATCATCTATTTGTCCTTTAGTAAGAAGTAAAACACTCCCATATTCACGAGCAAACAATGAGGTGTATAAACCAGCTATACCACTACCAATTACAATATAATCATATGTATCCACAATAGAACCTAAAACAACAAATAGAACAATCTGAAATTAATTTATTTGCAGCATCCTTTCAAGCGCTACAAAAGCATTTCGTTTAATATTATCATCAACAGTAATTCGATTAATCTCAATCCCATTACACAAACCTTCAAGAACCCAAAGTAAATATGCGGGATGAATTCTATACATTGTTGAACATGGACATACTATAGGGTCTAAACAAAATATAGTTTTATCAGGATTAATCCTAGCAAGTCTATTCACCAAACTAATTTCGGTCCCAATTCCCCAAATAGTACCTTTAGCAGCTTTATTAACTGTGTTAATAATATATTCGGTTGACCCAACATAATCTGCTGCTTCTACAACTTCAAGAGGACATTCAGGATGTGCCAAAATATTTATATCTTTATAACGAGATCGTGCTTGAATAATTTGCTGAGCAGAAAATCTAGTATGAACAGAACAATGTCCTTGCCAAACAATGACTTTTGACTTCTTAATTTGTTCTGACGAAAGGCCTCCAAATGGTTTGAATGGATTCCAAACAACAATGTCCTCAAGAGAAATCCCAAAATCAACTGCTGTATTTCTTCCAAGATGTTGATCTGGTATAAAAAATACTTTATCTCCTTTAGAAAACGCCCATTCGAAAATCTTTTTTGCATTAGAAGAAGTACAAACAATCCCTCCATGTTCCCCACATAACGCTTTAATAGAAGCAGTTGAATTCATATAAGTAATAGGGACCACTGAAGATGCTGGAACCAAACTAACAATATCATCCCAAGCATCTAAAACATCATCTGTAGGAGCCATGTCAGCCATAGAACAACCAGCGTTAATATTAGGTAAAAATACTTTTTGGTCATCTGAACAAACAATGCAAGCTGTCTCTGCCATAAAATGCACACCACAAAAGACTATATATTCTGCATCAGGCGATTCGGATGCTTCTTTGGATAATTTAAAAGAATCTCCTTCAAAATCTGCATGTTTAATAACTTCATCACGTTGATAATGATGTCCTAATATTTTAACTTTTCCCTGTAAAATTTCTTTACATTTACTAATACGCACATCTAGTTCATCTGGTTGCATAGTAAGATATTTTTCAGGAATTTTTTGCCATCTAACATTAACCCCAAATTCTTCACTAAGAGTTTTAACTTTTAATTGATCACTAGTAGAACAAAACGCAGAATGTTCTATCTCAGTAATGGGCATTGCTGTGTTTTTTTTCACTACCATTTATGATCCTCCAGGCACCAATTTAAGTATTAAACTAAAATTCCTTGTAAAGACCAAGGACTGCCTTCAGTTATCTGAATCTTAACAAAGTTTCCTAACATATCTCGTGAATCTTCAAAAAATACTAATTTATCTCTTCTTGTTCTACCCTTCCATTTACCACGTTCTCTCCCATCTACCAAAACTTCTAAACATTCTCCTATAAACTTTTGGTTCTTATCTAATTGTATATCACGTTGAACTTCATCAATAATCTTTTTTCTGAGTTTTTTTTCATCAATAGAAATATTATCAATCATTTTTCGAGAAGCAATAGTCCCTTCTCTCGTTGAATAAGCAGAAACATGTACTTTATCAAACTTAATATTTTGAATCAATTCAACTGTATTTTCAAACTGTTTTTTACTCTCATCACAAAATCCAACAATAATATCAGTACTAATTGCAACATCAGGAATTTTATCTCTTATTTTATCAATTAAAACCATATAATCATTTAAAGTATATCGTCTACGCATTACCTTTAACATATCATCATCGCCAGACTGAATAGGCAAATTAATATGTTCACACACTTTCTCTGCATTCTTCACAACATCAATTATGTCATCAGTCATAAAATTTGGATGAGAAGTTAAAAATCGAATTCTCTCTAACCCATCAACAAAATTAAGTTCTTCAAGTAATACAGCTAAATTAGGTTTATCTGGCAAATCATATCCATAAGCATCTACTGTTTGACCTAACACCGTAACTTCTTTAATTCCTCTTTCTACCAAAAGTTTCACTTCGGAAAGAATATCTTGAACAGTTCGACTTACTTGTCTTCCTCGTCGATAAGGAATAATACAAAATGTACACATAAGATCACAGCCATGAATAATTGGAACATAAGCAGAAACGCTTGGTTTAGAAACAACTAAATTCCTAACACAACCTTGCCAATCAACTCCAATTCTATCTCCAATTTCTGCAAGTAATGGCTCGAATCGTTGAGGCCTCATAAAAAAATCAACATATGGAAATTGTTCTTGTAATTGATCAGATTTCGGACCAACCATACAACCCATCAAAGCTAACACACTCTCAGGTTTATTTTGTTTAACAAGCTTCATTGCTCTCAACGTCCCTGTAACTTTATCTTCTGCACTTTGTCTAACTACACAAGAATTTAATACAACTACATCAGCTAACGCTTTTTCAGAAACTTGAACAAGGCCCATTTGTTCCAAAGCTGAACCTAAATTATCTGAATCTGCTTTATTCATTTGGCATCCGATAGTCCAGATATAAAATGTTTTCATATTGCTATTTAATTCTACGTTAATCATATCTTGTTCTGGCGGAGGGAGTGGGATTCGAACCCACGAGTCCAATTTCTCGGACTAAGCGCTTAGCAGGCGCCCGCACTAGACCACTATGCGATCCCTCCTTGATTCAAACCTCTGCCTAATAGAATACCAAACCAAAGAGTAAAGTCACAAGAAAATTATGAATATAAATAAAAAAAATTTCAGTTCAATTTGCAACATTGGCAACTAAATCAATGGCATATAAACCCAAAGAAATAACATCTTCTTCAGGAGCAATCGAAAAATTATCACTTACCGATAATTTAACTCCATCATTCAGCTTTTTTCTGCCTACTAAAATCCAGCCATTTTTCAATTCATTTAATGAATCAACAGGACATCCTACATAAATCATATCAATATGCTGATGATATCCTTCCTTTGGATCATTGATATCCTCTATATTAATAACTAGAGGCGGGATTATTTGTTTAGGGGAAGAAAAAGAAAATGGTTTAAATTTCGAAATTATCTGACAAGTTAAACCAGTTTCTTCTTTAACTTCTCTTAATGCAGCAGTAACAGGATCTTCATTTTTATCAATATGTCCACCAGGGGGCAACCATTTTTCTATTTTTTTATGCCAATGTAAAAAAATAGCTTCTTGAAAAACAATAAATGTAGTAGCTGTAAAATGTCGAATTGGAGAAATCATTATTCTCGAATAAATTTCTGTATACGATCTTGAAAACGCTGATAAGTCAAGCCAGTAATTAGTAATACTATACCTAATCCTAGAAAAGCAATCCAAACGACTGCTGGTCCAAGTTGCCAAATATCATAAAGAAATAACTTTCCAATTGGCACAAGAAAAAAACCTAATCCACTCAAACGCAAATATCGGTTTTGTTTCCAAACTCCTAACCCAACACCAACTAAGGCATAGATAGCCCAATACAAGGTTAAACTAAGTTGTTGCCATGTTGCGTCGCCCCACAAATATCTACTGCCACTCCACAAAATTACTAGTGCAAGTATTATAACAATAGCAACTGACGTATATTTGAATTCTTCTTTCAGAAATTCATCATTGCTTTTTAAAACAAACATTTTCCATCCGGTTAATAAAGATAAAGAATATGTAACAATCAATCCACCAATTATTAATGCAGTAATAATCAAAAAACTATTATCACTAACACTAATATCGACAAACATAAATTTAATTACCCCTACACAAAGTAAAATAAACCCTGCATATCTTAGTATTTGAGGAATATAATGGGTCAAAAATATCTTGTTTTTTAATAATAAAATCCCAGGATAAATACCTAAAATAAATCCTTGTGAAATCCAAGCCAATGTAATTGGAACTAAGGCATCAGACAAACGATATGCGAGTTCCGATGTTGTCCCTAAAAATAAAACCAAATGGAATAAGGATAAACTTATTGAAGGAATATATTTCTCGATCAATCTCCAAAATTCTATAATTTCCTTTAACCATCTAATTTCTATGTTTTTTTCTTCTTTAACTACATTTATATTTGAATTAAAAACTAAATAAATACATACAATTACTAAACTAGAAATTAACCATGATAATGAACTAAATAGTCTCGTTCCATCTTGGAATAAAATTCCAGAAAAAGTTTCATATATCATCGCGATCAATAACAAAACAAAACCATATGCCCTAAATCTCCAATCTTTAATCAAAGCACCAGAAAGAATAACAACAGAAGCGAGAACACTCCATAAAATAGTCAACATACTTTCACCGCTAAATTCAATTCCAAAATGTCGGATAATTAATGGAATTGAAATAGTTAAAAAGCCAAATGCTTTCATTAAATAAAAAACAGCTAAATCTCTTCTAAAAAACCGAGAGCTTTGAAACCATATAGAGAAACTTGCATAGAGCCCAAAAAGAACCAATGTCAATAAAGCTGCGGAGAACGTATATCCTTCTTGCAAAAAACCTACCAAAAGAGGGACATAAAATAAAACAACATTTATAACTGATAAAGGAATAGTTGTAAAAGAATCAGTGTCATGGCGTCTCAAGCTTAATACTGTAATTACTCCAACAAAAACTAAAAATACAATTGAATAACAAATTGTAAAAACTACAGCATCATTCTGAAAACCCGGCATTTGAGTATTCAGAGCTGTAAGATACGCGTATGATCCTAATATACTAAGGTAATTAAACCATTTCCAATTTTTACTAAATGAAATTGCGAGCACAGCTAAATCAAGCAAAACAAGGTATGCGATCAAAACAAATACATAGCTTATCTCAACAGCTTGAAAGAATATTGTAGGAGTTATAATCGCTCCTACGAGTCCTAAGAGAGCAATCCATATAGAATTACGTTTTATAGAAAGATACCAACTAAAACCTGCAATAATTGTCAAGATAGGCAAGGTATTATAAACACTAAAAAATGGCAGGTCATACCACACTGATCCGGCATAAATAGATACATACCAAGCAGCTAATCCAGCTCCAATTAAACTATCTCCCCATATTCCATACCGCTTCCCTGGGAAATATCCTATCAACATGAGAATTGAACCAAAAATACAGGAAAAAATAATTTGAGGGATTTTGCTATCCGAAACACCAAGTCCTACAAGAAATATAACAGCTGCAAGTACTAAAAGTATTGCACCACCAATAGTTAACCAATTAATTCCAATTTTACTTTCAACTTGAGTATTTTCAGTATTAGAAACGGGTTTGATTAATTCTGGAGATTTATTCTCTTTCGATTCTTCTATATCACTAACTTTTACTCCACAATGAACACAAAATAAATTAGCTTCACCAAACTTAAGCCCACAATTCTTACAAACAATATAATCTTCTTCTGACTCCTGTGATTCAATAGTTGGCTTAGGAACTGATTCAGCTTCCTTAAGACCTTTGGACGATATTTCAGAAAGTTGGTTGGAAATTAAATCAAGTCTTTCAGATAATTGAACAATTTTATTAGATAATTCAGTTATTTTTTCTTCATTGCGTGTTTCTTTTGATAAATTTCCCTCATCATTTTGAGAAACTATTTTTTCTCCACAATGAATACAAAATCTTTGACTTGAATCAATTTCACGATTACAATTTCGACATAATTCTTTTGCCATTATAAAATCCTATAATATTTGATTTATTTTATATCAAATCAATAAAATTTTTCTACTATTTGTTATTATTTTGTTAAAAGAAAATCTAGAAAATTGAATTTAATTAAAAATAATTAATTAGAGGAAAAAGATGATAAATAAAAACCGTTTAATTGAAACATTTTGCGACTTAGTTAAAATAGACAGTCCTTCAGGAGAAGAAAAACAAATAGGTGATTATTTAATCAAAAAACTCCAACAATTAGGATTTAAAGTCAAACGTGATAACTATGAAAATGTAATTGCTTCTAATAGTGATAGTAGTAATCCATTCTTACTATCGGCCCATATGGATACCGTTGAACCAGGAAGAAGTATTCAGCCTCGCATTGATAATGGACGAATTATATCTGATGAAACAACAATATTAGGAGGAGACTGTAAAGCAGGAATGTCAGCTATTCTTGAAGCAATAACAACCGCTAAAGAAGAAAAAATATCTACTGTTCCATTACAAATTGTATTAACAAGAGAAGAAGAAGTCGGACTGCGTGGAGCAAGGAATCTTGATTATTCTCTAATTAATGCAAAACAAGCAATTATCTTTGATGGCAATGGTTCCGTAGAAAAAATTCATATGGCAAGCCCAACTTACGTAAGTATTGATATCGAAATAACTGGTAAAGCAGCTCATGCTGGAGGTGAACCTGAAAAAGGAATTTCAGCAATTCGTATTGCAGCTGAAATTATTACCAATTTAAAACAAGGAAGAATTGATCACGAAACTACAATTAATATAGGGAAAATTAATGGAGGATTAATACGAAATGGTGTGCCTGAAAAAACAACAATTATCGGTGAATTCAGAAGTAGAAATCTCGAAACATTAGAACTTACTCATCGTCATGTTACAGATACTATTAATAAAATAAAAATGAACAATCCCAAAGCTACTATCGATGACAAAATACATGTAGAATCAGAAGGATATTCCTTAAACGAAGAAAATTCTCTAGTTAAATTTGCAAAAAATCATATAAAAACAATAGGATTAACCCCTGTAAATGAATACTCCGGAGGATGTACAGACGCTAATATATTCAATAAAAACGGTATTCAAAGTGTAGTAGTAGGAATGGGAACATATGATATGCACACGAAAAAAGAATACGTTATTATCGATGAACTAATGAACACATCTAAATTCTGTTTATCAACGATTAGGAAAAAATAAAAAGACTATCTATACTTTAATTATATTTTTTGAAATAAATTTTGAAATATCCAATTCAGAGAATCCATATTCTAACAAAATATCCTTAGAATGCTCACCTAATTTTGGGGCTATATAAGATATATTTCCTGGTGTATCTGAAAGTTTTACAGGCAATCCAATATGCTTAATTTTATTACCTTCTAAATCTTCTAAATTTATTACCATTTCTCGTGCTTGAACATGAGGATCATTAAAAACTTGATCTAAACTATAAATAGGACCTACAGGCACATGATTTTTGTCTAATATCTTTAACCAAACATTAGTAGTTTTTTTAGTAAAAATATCTTGTAATATTTTTGCCAATACATTTTCATTATCTTTTCTTCTTTTACTCGTATTAAATCTTTTATCATCAATTAATTTTAAACAATCTAAAGCAACACAAAGTGATTCCCAAGCTCGTTGAGATGCGCCACCAATAACAATATAATCATCTTTTGTTCTAAAAACTTGATAAGGAGCAGTAAGTGGATGTTTGGTCCCTAAAGGTCTTGGGATTTCACTTGTAGAAAAATATACTGCTGCTTGCCAAAATGTAGATGCTATACTTGCATCCAAAAGTGAAGTATCAACAAATTGACCTTTTCCTGTTCTTAATAAATTTATATAGGCAGAAAGAATACCGTAAGAACCATAGAGACCAGAATTCAAATCTCCTAAGGGAACGCCTACTTTAACTAATGTGCCATCTTCTAATCCAGTAAAACTCATTACTCCACTCATTCCCTGAGCTATTAAATCAAATCCTGGTCGATTTTTATAAGGACCTGAAGAACCAAAACCAGAAATAGAACAATAAATTAATCTTCTATTAATTTTTTTTAATACTTCATATCCTAAACCTAAGTTATCCATAGTACTTGGCTTAAAATTCTCTACGATAACATCAAATTCTTTCACTAATTTTTTAAATATTCTCTTGCCTTGAATAGTTTTTAAATCTATCGCTAAACTATTCTTATTACGATTCAATGCCAAAAATGCAGCTGTGCCATTTTTAAAATATTCTGGGCCATGAGTACGCATGGGGTCTCCTCCATCAGGATTTTCTATTTTAACAACTGTAGCTCCCATGTCAGCAAGTAACATAGTACAAAATGGACCAGCCATAACCTGAGTACAATCAAGAATTTTCATGTCAGATAAAGGACCTTTATTTTTTCTTTGCTTTTTAAAATTCAAGATAGTATTTAATCTCCTATAAAATTAGGCTTTGTTTTCTTTTTGAATGCTTCAATTCCACGAAAATAATCTTTACTATCAAAAATTGAAAATAAAAATTCTTTTTTATTAGCCAATACAGAACCTTCAATCTTAGAAAACAATAAACGAAACAGTTCTTTGTGGGTCTGATGTGATAATGGCGCTAATTTAGCAATAGATTCACTTAATTGATAAGTATATTGTTCCAATTCAGTGGAATCTACAAGTAAAGTTAATAATCCCATACGGTATGCTTCTTCAGCAGAAAAAAGATTCCCTGAAAAAAGTATAAGTTTTGCATTAGCTATGCCTACTAATGATACAAGCAATTTAAGTTCTTGATAGCCTATTGCTATGCCAAGCTTGGCAGCTGGTATTCCAAACCTACTTTTATATGATGCAATTCTAATATCAGTTGCCAAAGACAATTCACATCCTCCTCCTATACAATCACCATCTATCATAGATATTGTAGGAATAGGAAAACATTCGAGATCTGTTATTGCTTTCTCTACAACAATATTATATTTCTTAGCTTGAATAGCATTAGCTCTAATTTTTTCAAATTCATTAATATCCGCACCAGAAGAAAACGCTAAATCACCAGAACCTCGAATTATCAATACTCTTGTGCTTTTATCCCTTTTAACTTTGTCTAAAATAACTGCAAATTCTTTCCACATTTCATAATTTAAAGCGTTTCTACGTTCTGGGGCATTCAATACAATGGTTGTAATATTGCTACTTTTTCTAGTAAAAATTTCATCCATAAATAAAAAGTCCTTAATTACAAAATTTACTTAGCATTATAAAATAAAAAAAGTTTTTTTATTTTATAAATTTACCTAGTACAATAAACATATACCCAGTAATTTTATGTAAATATGGATTAATTAGATGGCTCCAGAAATTAAAACTATTGTATTCGATAAATTATTATTCGAATGTCGCTATTGGAAAGGTCCTAAACCAGCTATTGTACTCCTTCATGGATTATCATCAACATCAATGATTTGGGACTTAATATGCCCCAAACTTATTGATTCTTTCTCATGTTATGCGATTGACTTGAGAGGACATGGAAATACGTCTAAACCAAATACTGGATATGATTTTCATACAATAATTAAAGACATAAATCATTGTATAGAAATGCTAGGATTAAGTAATTTTATTCTTATAGGTCATTCTTGGGGAGGTAATCTTGCACTAGATTATGCAAGTAAATTTAAAAATGTAAAACAATTAATTCTAATAGATGGAGGGTTCATTGAATTTACGGCTATCCCTGGAATAAATTGGCCTTTAATTAAAAAATTTCTCACTCCCCCCGATGTATCAAAATTGAAATGGGATGAATTAGTATTAAAAATGGAAAAAAATGAACCCACAAATATTTCTTTAAATTGGAATGAGAAAACCAAATCTATAAGAAAAAATAGTTTTATAATTGATGAAAAAAATTATGTTACTCGGAAATTAACAATTAACAATCACTTGAAAATACTCAAAAATCTTTATAACCATCACCCTTCCGATCTTTTTTCTAAAGTTAATATTCCAACAAAAATAATTGAAGCTAAACGTAATAATATTGAATCTGAAGTACATTTAGGATTCGAATTCATGAAAGAAAAAATATTTCCTCAAATGAA
The DNA here is from genome assembly GCA_964508175.1 of uncultured Dehalococcoidia bacterium. GTDB lineage: Bacteria > Chloroflexota > Dehalococcoidia > Lucifugimonadales > CAZDRU01 > CAZDRU01. The sequence goes on along the minus strand of CAZDRU010000043.1, from coordinate 21,234 downwards.
AATTTTTCCTAATTATTCAATAACAACTATGGAAGAAACATTACATGACATACCATTACATAAACCAGAAGAACTAGTAAATATAATTAAAAAATTTGTTAAAGAAACTACTACTTCTTAATCATTATGAATAAAAAAGAACGTAAAATAATTGGAATTATTTCCTTGGGACATTTCATTTCTGATGGATGGCATATATTATATCCTGCAATTTTATTTTTACTAGAAAAAGAATTTGTAAATGATTTCACATTCCTCGGAGCATTAGGTACTGCATTCTTAATTGGCGCGGGTAGCTCGGGAGTGCTTTCAGGAATTTTATTCGATAAAATTGGAGGGAAAGTACTCTTAACAGCATTTTCACTTATAACTGCATTAGGAGCATTACTAGTATTTTTTTCACACCAAAAAGTTTTTCTTATTCTTTCAATGATAGTATTTGGCATTGGTACAGGAATTTTTCATCCTGTTGGACTCGCAACAATAACCAGAAATTTCCGAAAAACTACCAATGCTTTGGGAATATTTGGATTCGTAGGTAATTTTGGTCTTGCAATTATTCCATTATTAGCAATAATTATTGGAGTTTTAGAAGGATGGAGAATGACATTTTTATTTGCAATTATTACTTCTTTAATATTATTACCATTCATTCCACTATTAGACATAAAACACGGCAAAAATTCAAAACAAACTGAAACTCAAATCTCAGAAAATAAAACCTTTAATCTTAAATTAACAGGACTTTACACGATACAAATATTTCGTCAATTTGCCATATCTGGAATATTAACATTCGCTCCTATTATTATCCTCAAAACAACTTTCTTAGAAGGAAAAACTATCGGCATTATTCCAACAATAGGAATTTGCACAAGTATAATAATGATTATAGGAGCTTTTGGAACATTATTAGGTGGCAAAACCGCCGAAAAAGCCAAACCAGAATTCTATTTTATTATCACCTGTTTAATGCCAATAATCCCACTATTCTTACTCTGGGTCTTACATGCAAATGATATTATGATCCTCCTTTTAATTCCTGTAACCTTCTTTTTCATGCAAATAAGTGAACCAATAAGTGCAAGTCTTGTTGGAAAATATTTGAATGAAAAACATCATGGAAAAGGATTTGCTATGCTCTATGGAGTAGGCTCTGTAATTGGAGCAACATCAGGAGTTATTTTAGGTATATCGATAGATCAATTTGGATTTTCTTCAGTCTATTTATTAATAATGCTGACACTCATGTTGATTATTCCTTCATTTCTCACTTTTTTTCGAAAAAAACCATTATCTACAACTTAATAATTTCAATAGATAAACAATCGCATATTTGACCATTATTCAATCAATTTGTTAATCTATAGACTGACCAGTCAGTTTATAGATTAAATAACCATGAAAAAAATATTACAACAACCAAAACGTCGTAATAAATCATTAACGAAAAAAATAATACTCAATACAGCTGAAAATATCTTCGCTAAAGATGGGTACCATAAAACAAGCATGGATAAAATTGCAGAAAAATCTGGCACTTCAAAAGGATCTATATACTTTCATTTTCCTAGCAAGGAAAATTTATTCTGTTCCTTGATCGATAAGCTAGCCAACTCATTAGAACAAGCAACTATTAAAAAAATTAACGAAAAAACAAATATAGTTAATCAAATCAACACACCATTAAACACTTTATTTGATTTAATTTCGAAACATAAAAATTTAACAAAATTAGTTTTAACTAGTTCTAATATTTCAAGTCCGATTATTAATGAACACATATTTAATATTCATGAAAGATTTGCAAATTTCATAAAAATAAATCTGGATACAGCGATAAAAGATCATTCAATCACTAAAATAAACACTACAATCACAGCATATGCTTGGCTAGGGGCTATTAATGAAATAATAATTAACTGGATACATAACGATAAAAATATTCCTTTAGAAACAACATTACCTGAATTAAGAAATTTATTACTAAGATCAATTGGATTAGTCCCTTAAACTACATGCTATGACTAATAATATAAACATACTGAATTCATTTGAGAATCAAATAATAACGCAATTAAAAAAAGACCTTTCAACTCAATCAAATAATTCTCAAATTTTTTCATTCATAACTCCATTACCTAAAGTAAATAATCCTTGGAAAATTATTGATGGCATGAAAAAATTAAGCACCTATAGTTGTTTTTGGTCTAATCAGTCAGAAAACAACTGGATCAGTAGTGCTGGGAAAACAATTGAATTAAAAACAAACGCAATTAATCCATATATAGAAATCAAAGAAAAATATAAAAAAATTCAACCAATGATATCAATTTATTCATTTGGATTAAATAATGAAAAGCCAAATCCTCTATGTTTTTCAGGATTCAGTTTTGAAACTAAAATACTAAACAAACAAGATATTTGGCATGATTTTCCTAATGGACTAGTAACACTGCCAACATACACTATAGAACATAAAAACGATAAAACAACTTTAACTATTAACATATCAATTAAAGGGACCAACGCAAATAAAACAATTGAAAAAATCATCTCAAAAGGCATAGAAATCATTAAAAACACTCTAATCAATAATACTAAAAAAGAAGACTTTCCAGAAAAAAAATTAAATCCAGTTCAAGAAAAAGAAGATACATTCATTAAAAAAGAATGGAATCGTGGAGTCAAAAAAATATTAGATGAGATTGAAAACAATAAAGTTGAGAAAGTTGTATTATGTAGACCTGTATTATATAACTCTTCAACTCCGATCAATACAACAAATATTTTAGAAATTCTTGACAAAAAATACCCTAGTTGCTCTATTTTTTCTTTTAGACGAGGAAATAAAGAATTTCTTGGAGCTACACCAGAAGTTGTTTTACAACTTGAAAATAACAATCTAACATCAAAAATTGTCGCAGGAACAAACGCCGATGATAATTCAGAAATATTAAATAAAAATTCTCGAACAAATTTACTAGAAGATGAAAAAAATCTTCACGAACATAATTTAGTAGTCAAATGGATTTTAAAAAAATTAAGACATTTAACTACTAAATTACACATCGAAAAAAAACTTCACATTATAAAATTACAACACATTCAACATTTAGTATCACTCGTAAAAGGAAAATCGAAAAAAAACGTCACCATTTTTGATTTACTTGATTCTCTTCACCATAGTCCATCAATTTGTGGCATACCAAAAGAATCTGCTTTAACAACGATAAAATATTTAGAAAATTTTTCACGAGGATGGTTTTCAGGAAATGTTGGTATTATTCGCAACCTAAACGAAGGGTGTTTTGTAATAGCTATACGAAGTGCACTCATTAAAAATATTACAGCAACACTCTTTGCAGGAGCTGGAATCGTAAAAAATTCTATACCTGACCAAGAATTTGATGAAACTCAATTAAAATTAAAAACAATTCTTGACGCAATTAAAATTTCGTTATGAAAATACCCCCAAATATCAATTACGCTTTTTCTAATTTATTCGTTGATATATTAGAACATTATCAAGTTAAAAATGCTTGTATTTGTCCAGGATCCCGTTCATCACCTATAGCAATTTCTCTCTTTGATAACCAAAATATAAAAACATGGACTCACATTGACGAAAGAGGAGCAGGTTTTTTTGGCACTGGAATTGCACGAATTACAAAAAATCCAGTCGTAGTTTTAAGCACTTCCGGAACTGCTACCAGTAATTTCCTGCCTTCAATCATTGAATCTACTTATTCTCAAATACCTCTAGTAATAGTCACTGCTGATCGACCATCAGAATTACAAGGAACTGGCGCATTACAAACAATAGATCAAACAAATATTTTCGGAATCTATCCGAAAATCAGCATCAATCTTCCTACACCTCGAAATAACCCTCAACTCTTAGAAATTATGTTCAAAAAAGTATTGGATGGCATGAATATCATAATGAAAGATCCTCAAGGAGTAATTCATATCAACTTCCCATTTGATGACCCTCTTCATCCAATAACTATTAAAAAAGACCAAACTCCAGAAATTGAGAAAGTCATAAAAAAATTAAAAAAAAGACTAAAAAATACGAGAGAATCACAACAAAAATATACTATCCAGTCAAACAATACTACAAAAAATATTCTAGAAAAAGCACTTGCTATTTCTACTCAAGGTATTATCGTTTGTGGACCCAACAATAACAGTTTTTCCCCTGAAGACATTATTCTATTTTCAGAAAAAACTGGATTCCCGATTTTGGCAGATCCATTATCCCAAGTAAGAACTGGAATTCATAATTTAACAAACATTATAGATAACCATGATCTTTTTCTAAAAAATAAAACACTAGCTAAATCTTTAACACCAGACTTAATCATAAGAGTAGGAATGACTCCTACTTCAAAAACACTTCTGCAATATCTTAATGACAAGAAAAATACAACCCAAATAATCTTAAATCCTTTTTCATTTTCAGACCCAAATCATTCAGGAAATTTTCATATAAAAGAAGATCCAAAAATTTTGTTAAACCTTCTTCAGACTGAAAACAATAAACCAAATAGAATATGGCAAAAATTATGGCAGGATATTCAAATACAAACATTAAATACAATAAATGAAATCTTTGAAAAAACAGATGTAATATCTGAACCTTCAATATACATCGACTTACATAAATCACTCCCTCAAAAAACAATACTCTATCTAAGTAATAGTATGCCTATAAGAGATACGGACATGTTTTTCCCTAAACGAAAAGGTATAAAAATTTTAGGCAATAGAGGTTCAAGTGGCATCGATGGAATGATCAGCAGTGCAACAGGAACTGCAACACAAACACAATCTCCAGTAATTTTACTAATAGGAGATATAGCTTTCTTACACGATCTAAATAGCTTATTACTATGTACGAATACTCAATCAAACTTGACAATAATTATTTTAAATAATAATGGTGGAGGAATTTTTTCATTTCTTCCTCAATCAAAATTTAAAAAGTACTTCAAAAATCTTTTCCTAACACCTCATAATTTAACTTTTGAAAATGCTGCTAATTTATTTCAAATACCATACTGGAATCCAACTTCGAGAAAAATATTCACTAAAAACATTCAAAATTTCATCGCTAAAAAAGGGCCAAAAATCATCGAAATAACGTCAACCATATCAAAAAACAACCTACTTCATAACAATGTATTTAAAAAAATTATGGAAAAAACATATGTTAGTAACTTGTAATAAATTCATAATAAACATCGAAGAATTAGGCGCAGGAACTCCTATTTATTTTCTCCATGGATTTGCAGGAACAACTCAATCTTGGAAAACAGTAGCTTCAATTTTTGCAAAAAAATTTAAATGTTATTTAATAGATCTACCAGGTCACGGAAAATCGAATTCTCCATTAGATATTAATCAATATTCAATGTCAAATTTAACCAAACTTTTAAAAACTATCACTGACTCTCATAAAATAAAGAAAGCTATTTGGATTGGATATTCAATGGGAGGAAGAATCCTTCTCCATTTTGCCAAACAATATCCTAAGAAATGTTCAGCTCTAATTTTTGAAGGGACAACTAGCGGAATAACGAATTTAAAAGAAAGAAATTTAAGAAAATTAAATGATTCAAAATTAGCAACCAATATCGAAAAAAAGGGTATCGAATGGTTCGTGAATTATTGGGAAAAATTGCCTATTTTTCAAACACAAACCAGTATATCTAATAGTCAAATAACAGACCAACGTAATATGCGTCTTAGCAATAACGTTTTCGGATTAGCAAATATGTTACGCAAAATAGGAACTGGTTCTCTATATCCACTTAACGATATTCTTTCAAATATATCAATTCCTAGTCTTTGTATAGCAGGAGAAAAAGATTTTAAATACTCTACAATCGCAAAAAATATGTCAAATAATTTAGGAAACGGCACATATATGAACATTCAAGATGCTGGACATAATACTCATTTTGAAAAACCAGAAATATTCACAAAAATAGTATCCGATTTTATCAATCAATTAAATTAATTTTCGAGGAGAAAAATAAAATGAATTCGATTCTATCAGGAATTAAAGTACTCGAAATTGGACATATGCTAGCAGGTCCTTTTTGCACTATGAATCTTGCAGATTTAGGAGCTACAGTAATAAAAATAGAAAACCCATCCAACGGAGACCCTTCTCGATCTATAGATAATTCAAAAGGGCAAAGCACGTACTTTAACAGCTTAAATCGAGGAAAAAAAAGCATAACCATCAACTTAAAAAAACCAGAAGGACAAAAATTAGCTCAAAAATTAGCTTCAAATGTTGATATTTTAGTTGAAAATTATGTTCCGGGTCATTTGAAAAATTTCGGACTTGATTATCAAACAATTAAACTTATAAATCCTAAAATTATTTACGCATCTATTTCAGGATTCGGACAAACTGGACCTTATAAAAATTTTCCTGCTTTTGATATTATAATTCAAGCTATGAGTGGATTAATGAGTATCACTGGAAACGATGAAGATCCTCCAATTAGAACAGGCATTTCACTAGGTGATAGTGTGGCAGGTCTTTTTTCTACAGTAGCTATTTTAGCTGCATTATGGAAAAGAAATTTTACTAATAAAGGAACTAATATAGATATCGCTATGTTAGATAGTTTATTAACTATGCTTGAAAATCCAATCAGTAGATTTTTAACAACTGGGGAAATACCACAAAAAGTAGGGGCAAGACATCCAAGTATTGTTCCATTTCAAATGTTTAAAACAACTACTGATTATATAGTACTAGCAATTACGCCAAATTCTTCAAAATTATGGACTGATTTTTGTATGGCAATTGGAGAAGAATCACTTATCCTAAACAAAGATTTTAATACATCCGATAAAAGAAATAAAAACTATACTATATTAAAACCAATAATGGAAAATGCTATTGCCAAAAAATCAGCAAATTATTGGATAAAAAAATTCCATAAATTGAACATAGCCTGTAGTAAAACTAATACCATAGATGAAATAACTAAAGATAAGCAAGTACTCCACAGAAATATACTTATAAACTTAAATAAAAATAATACATCAAAAAACACATTCGTAAATACTCCTTTTAAAATTAAGGGATATAAGTCTGGACCTCAAGCGAAAGCACCTCTTTTAGGAGAATCCACAGAAGAAATAATAACTTCTGAATTAAATATCAATAAAGAAACTTTCTCACAATTGAAAAAAAATAAAATTATTTAAAATACTCATATTAAAATTAGGAGAAATATTATGAAAAAACAATATCATGACATCGAAATAACTAATAAAGAAGGCATTAGTTTCATCGCTATTAATCGTCCAGAAGTATTAAATGCTTTCCGACCAACAACATTAGATGAATTAATTGAAGCGTTTGAATTAGCTTGGAATGATGACAAAATTGGGGTAATTGTACTCACAGGAACAAAAGGAAATTTTTGTACAGGAGGAGATGTCAAAACTAGAACGGACACTGGATACAGTGACTCAAGTGGAGAAAATAAATTACAAATAACATCACTACACAGAATGATTCGTGAAATACCTAAACCTGTTATTGCCATGGTAGATGGATATGCAATTGGAGGAGGTCATGTACTTCATGTTTTATGTGATATAACAATAGCATCAACAAGGGCAAAATTTGGACAAATCGGTCCAAAATTTGGAAGTTTTGATGCTGGATTTGGTTCTATTTATCTTGCAAGAATAGTTGGAGAAAAAAAAGCTCGCGAAATATGGTACTTATGTCGACGATATTCAGCAAAAGAAGCAGAAAAAATGGGCCTTGTTAATTGTGTAGTTCCTGTTAAAGATTTAAAACAAGAAGTTATCAAATGGGGAAAAGAACTACTTGATAAGAGTCCTACTGCTTTACGATTCTTAAAACATGCATTTAATGCTGATACTGATCATGTATACGGAATACAAAACATTGCACATGGGGCAACTTCACTTTATTACAATACTGAAGAAGCAAAAGAAGGGAAAAATGCATTTCTAGAAAAAAGAAATCCTGATTTTTCAAAATACAGAAATTATCCATGGTAAAAAATCAATTACAATATTGGATTCAAGCATCAAGACCTTTTACATTAGGGGCATCATTAATTCCCGTTCTTCTTGGAAGTGTAATAAATTTACATTGGAATAGTATTTACCTGTTTCACACAATACTTATATTATTAGCAGCAACAGCTGTACAAATTGGCACTAATTTAGTAGACGAATATAGTGATGAAACTATATACAAAAGAAATGTGTCTACGTTACCTACATATAAAGTCATAAGTTTAGGAATTTTTACTGCAAAAACAGTTAAAATAGCGGCACTTATATCATTTAGTTTTGCAACAATTATTGGATTATATTTCATTATTACTTCTACAAATGGATTAATCATCTTAGCAATTTGTATTATTAGTGTTTTTGTTGCTTACAACTATGCCGGAAAACCTCTTTCTATTGGAAATAAAGGTTTTGGCTGGCCTCTAGTGTTTTTATTCATGGGACCTATATTAACTTTAGGAACAGAATTTACTTTAACTAACGCAATTTCGTCTAAAGGAATTATTCTTTCTTTATGTTCAGGTAGTACAGCAACAATAATATTAATAGCCAATGATCTAAGAGATTATAAAGAAGATATTACTGCAAAAAAAATCACTCCTATTACAATATTAGGGCAACTTTTTGGTAAATATTGCTACTTTATTATAATAATCAGTCCCTACATTTTCTTGATGATAGGAATAATCCTATTAAATTTATCACAAACAACGCTAATAACTATAATAACAATCCCTATGGCAATCATTAATATACGTAATATATGGAAAGCTACAACTCATCAAGATTATTTTAAAATGTTAAAAAATTCTGCAATATTCCATACTGTATTTGGAATATTTATTTTATTAGGATTACTTGTAAATAACGTAATAACCTGACAATATAGAAAGACCAAAATTAGTTTTAACAATTAACATTATGAATAATCTTGAAAATAAAAATGTTTTTTTATCTAATCAAAGAGTTCATTGGGCAGATACGGATGCATCAGGAAGAATTCATTATACAGCCGTTTTACGCTACTTTGAAATAGCTGAAGCAGCTTTCTTTAGAACTAATGGAATAACCTATAAAAGTCTAAAGGAACAAGGCATTGATTTGCCAAGAGTTCATGTTGAATGTGATTACAAAATACCCATACAACATGATAACTTACTTCAAATAAGAACCTCTATCGAAAAATTAGGAAATAAATCAATCACATTGCAATTTAATGTTCATTTCGAAAATAATGAATTAGCAGCAAAAGGAAGAGTAATAATCTGTGCAATAGATATGCAAACTGGACGTAGCACCACACTTCCTATAATTATAAAATCTCTTGAAAAATAGACCAATACTGTAAACTATTTCTCTCCAAAATGAATCACAGGAGTCCCTAATCCTAGCGCTTTATAACCCACATTCCGTAATCCTAATTCCTTAAGAATTTTAGATAATTCATCAGGGGTTAAAAAAGCATCAACAGAACTAGGCAAATATGTATAAGCAGCTCTATCTCGTGCAAATAATGCACCAAGTATAGGAACAATGAAATTAAAATATAAACGGAAAAATGTTCGTAAAAAAATATTATGTAAAAGAAGAATATCTAATGTGATAAATTTTCCTCCAGGTTTTAAAACTCGAATCATTTCACTTAAAGCTACTTTTAAATCTGAAACATTTCTTAAATTAAAACTAGAAGTCACGCAAATAAATTCATTATCATTAAACGGTAAAGCTTCTGCATCAGCTTCTAAAAATTTCATTTTTTTACCAATTTTCAATTTAGTGTTCTTTTGTTTAGCAAGTTGAATCATTTCTGGAACAAAATCAACTCCAACAATCTCATTAAAATTCTCAAAAGCTGCAAGCTCAAATGCCATATCTCCAGTTCCAGTAGCAACATCAAGAGCTTTGCCAATAGGAGAATCAGAAGCTAAAACAGCAGCAATTCGCCTCCATTTATTATGTAAACCAAGAGTCATCATAGAATTCATGAAATCATATCTATGAGATATTCTAGAAAAAAGAGTTTTTACATACTTATGCTTTTCAGACAGGGTCATTATTTATCCTAATTTATACGATTTCTGTAATTTTTTTCTTAGATGAAATTACTTTTTCTTGTAATCTTCTGAAGCTATTTTTAATGATTGTTTTCTTAAATCCCACAACATAGGAGCTTTTTCTGCCGTCCATTTAGCAGAATTTTCCAAACTGGTCAATGACCCTTGAAATTGCGGCATAACATACCTTGCTAAAAGCTCATAACTATACATAACCTGTTGTCGATTTCCAAATTCTGTAGAAATAACCAATAAACCACCAAAACCACCAGATTCTTGATCCAATTCATTAATTTTCTTTACTAAATCATCAGGCGTACCAATAACCCAAACTCCAGTATCTACCATTTTGTCAATATATTCTTCCGGGCTACAGTCATGGGATCGGTCAAATCCCATGGTTTGTTCAAAATAATCGTATTGCCACAATTTTGATCCTTCTCTAGCCTGTTTAATAGCTTCTTTCTTAGAATCTGCTAAATGAGCAACAATAACTATTCTCCAATCATTTCTAGATACAGTTTTATTATGTTTTGCAGCTTGTTCTTCTGCAATTGTCCAAAAACTAGATAATGATTTCGCATGACTTCCACGATTTATTTCACTTAACGATAAAGTTCCTAATCCATGTTTTCCTGCTAAAGCTATACCTGAAGGAGATTGTGAATTTGCAACAACGATTGGAAAATGAGGTTGTGTATAAGGTGAAAGATGGGTTCGAGCTTCTTGCAATTTAAACCAATCTGTCTCAACAGTTACAGGGTCTTTACTTAATAAAAGTTTCATTATGACATCTAAAGACTCTTCCATTCTTTTTCGCTGAAGACGAGGATCAATGCCAAGCATATATGCATCAGATGCCAAAGCACCTGGCCCCACTCCTAACATTACTCGTCCTCTAGTAATATGATCAAGTTGGATCATCCTATTAACAGCCATTAAAGGATTATGATAAGGAAGACTCATAACTCCTGTTCCTAATTTTATATGTCGAGTTCGTTCGGCAACAGACGCAATAAATAATTCAGGAGATGAAATTGTTTCCCACCCAGCACTATGATGTTCTCCAATAAAAGCTTCATCAAAACCAAGATAATCCAACCATTGCACCAATTCTAAATCTCGTTCTAATCCCAAAGTTGGATTTTCTCCTAATTTATGAAATGGGGCAAGAAACGTTCCAAATTTCATTCTCTTAGGTAAAACCATTTGTAATTCTCCTAGATTATTTATAATAAATATTAGTCTAAATTAAAAATATATTTCTATCAATTAAAAACTTTTAAGAAGAAACAATTTCATTCGACATATCACGTCGGAATCTTGGGGTGATAACTACTTCTTCAAATAAAATTCGATCTTCAGATGTAGCAATAGTAAAAATAGTTTTCGCCAAATCTTCCGGTTGTAACATAGTAGCTAGTGAATCTTTACTAGGTTTTATGGGTCTTTTATTAATTGCATCAGTATCAACTTCTCCAGGAATAATACACGAAACTCTCAAACCTGTATTAACAAATTCCGCATTAAGATATTTAGAAAAATGTATTAGTCCTGCTTTAACCGCAGAATACATAGGTCCTCCTATCAAACCTATAGATATACCAGACAAAGAAGCGATATTTATTATTGTTCCTTGATTTTGCTTAAGCATTGTTGGAACTATATATTGGCATAAAAAAAATGGAGCTAATAAATTAAGATCAACCATATTTCTAGCTTCAAATTCAGTTGTTTTTAATGTAGTTCGATTTTGACTGCTAGCACCAGCATTATTAATTAATATATCAATTTTCCCAACCTTGTCCAAAGTAAATTCAACCAAAGACTTTGTAGCTTCAAGATCAGTAAGATCACATGGGAAAATAAACCCTTTACCTCCATTATCTTTCACCAACGTTTCTGTATGTTTTAATTTATCTACATTACGTCCAACTAAAATGACAGTAAATCCATTTTCAGCAAAAAGTTTTGCAGTAGCCTGTCCTATCCCACTACCAGCACCTGTAATTAAAACATTTTTTTTAATCATATTAATTCTCCTTCTGACCCATAATAAAGTAAAAAAAAATGGTATCATTATTATGAATAAAAAACATCATTTTATAAGGAAATATTAAATGGAAAATAATTTAACGCTCAATTACGATTCTCGCTTATGTAGATTAGAATTTCGACCAATTGATGACGATCCTGAACGTGTAGTTAAATTACTTAAAGACAATAATTATAATATGATTATTTCAAGTGCAACTATCGGATACGGTTGGGCTTTATTTGATTCAAAAATTCGTCCTCCTGCTCCTAAAATGAATCCTAAATACATCCCTGAATTAATATCTTTATGTCATAAAAATGACATCATGATACTAAGCTGGGGTTGTTTTAATATTCAAGACGTTCGTTATGATAAAGAAAATTATGTTCCTATGAAAATGTATCCTCAATGGCAACAAAAATATATTGATGAAATAGGCCATAAAACCTCTGAAGAGGCAAATTCTGTCGGAATGTGTATGTTTTCTACTCCTTATCGTGAACATTTAGCTAATTTTAATAATGAAATTATGGACTTAGGATTTGATGGAATGTGGTTCGATGGATATTGGGCAGCTGGCATGCCTGGAATGGCGATCTCATGTGTTTGTGATGCATGTGCTCAACATTTTAAAAAAGATTATAAGGAAGATCTACCTCAAAAAATCAATTGGAACGATAAAATATTTTTAAAATGGATAGAGTGGCGTGGAACTCAAATGATTGAAGCAGCACAATACCTAAATAAACGAATTACTGATCATGTTCCAAATGCAGTAGTTCATTTTAATACCCATAGTTTTCCTAAACCTGGAATCTCTTACCACAGAGGAACCCCCTTACAACAAGTTCCTTTTGGAGCATCCCAACATTCAGGAGGAGGAACAACCAATGGGATACAACAAAATCCTATGCAATCCAAAACATCCCATGCACAAAATCGCAAACATTCTGATATTTGGCAACCTTTCTATTCAGCCAGAGAAGAAGTATTTGCACACCATATCCCTATTAGTCAAACAAACATGATGCTTCATTCTATGCTTGCTGTAGCCCATGGAATTTATCCATGGGGAGGAGGTCCAGATGATCACATCTACATTATGAAAGATGTGAATTATCAAACTCAAAAAAGACTCCCTGTTTTCGGAGGAGAAGATGTAGAATATATCGGACTTGTTATTTCCGATAGAACAAAAGATCGTTATGGAAATCGTACTGATGCCAAAAATGCCACTGATAAATACCGTCATAATCTCTTCGGAATTGATTCAATACTCTCACAACATCACCTTATCAATAACATAGTTTTTGATAAAGATATTGATACTGCTGATTTAAACAACTATAAAATTTTAATCCTTGGTAATACAACTTGTATCTCATCTGCAGGAATCACTGCATTAAAAAATTGGGTTCATAATGGAGGCACTTTAATTGCAACATATGAAACATCTCTATATGACGAATGGGGAGAACGTTTAGATGACTTTTCTCTTGCTGACCTGTTTGGTATTAAATATGTTGAATCCATTATCGAAAAACCAATGCAAGGAGATCCTTACTTGCCAAAAAATCTCATGGACTTAGCAATTCGAAGCCTTGAACTCAAAAATCCAGACTTAAATGATGGTCAAAAAAATGCCATTTTTTATGGTTCATTTACTAAATTTAATATAGTAAATAAAGACGTGAAAATAATAGCAGTTAAACCAACTGAGACTACTTTTCATCATGAAGGAGGATTTGCAAAACAACCTATTGGAAAAGAAGAACCAAGAATTATAGAACGCAACCATGGCAAAGGAAAAGTAATTTATTTTGCAACTGATATTGGTCTTGCCTATTTTGATTGGCCTGAAAAAAATACCCGAACTATTTTTTCAAATATTATCACTTCTTCTGTAACCCCTCCTATTGTAATTGATGCTCCTACTACAACCATTACAACAGCTAAAATAAAAAATAATAAACTCATAGTGCACTTAGTAAATCTACCTCATGCTACAAATCGAGCTGTAAATTATAATCAAAAGTTAGTAGTAGATGAAATTACTCCAATACACAATATAAAAATTACTTTGAATCAATTCAACTCGACTAAAGCAACAAGTTTTTCAAATCAAAAAGAACTTACAATAAAAAATAATCAAAACGGAAAACCATATGTTAATCTTCCTGTTTTGGATATTCATGAAGCTATAATATTTGATTTATAAAAAATGAGAAAAAAATGACCAATAAAGAACATGACTGGGAATTTGGAATTAAAGAAGATGGACATACATCTAAAGAAGATTCAAACGATAACATTATATTAGGAGAAGGCAAATTTAAATATGAAACTAGTGGTGAAAACTGGGGAAATCTACCAAAAGGATGGGTTTATAAAGAAGCAACTGCTGTAGATGACAATTCCAAAGATTTAGTTTATGTATTTAATAGAGGAACTACTCCAATGATTATCTTTAACGCTGAAGGGGATATTGTAAATACCTGGGGAAATGGCATATTCAAAAATCCACACGGAGTAACAATCGGACCAAATGATGAAGTATTTTGTGTAGATAATGGAGATCATACCGTTCGAAAATTTACTGCTGATGGGAAACTTCTTATGACTATCGGAACAGCGGGAAAGGAATCTCCTCAAATGAGTGGAATACCTTTTGCAAAACCTACTCATGTTGCTATTGATCAACGAACTGGGGAATTTTATGTTGCAGATGGCTATTCAAATGCAGTAGTACACAAATATACACCAGAAGGAAAACTACAATTTACTTGGGGAGAATCTGGAACAAATCCTGGTCAATTTAATATCGTTCATAATATTTGTGTAGATTCAGAAGGATGGGTGTATATAGCAGACAGAGAAAATCATCGCATACAAGTTTTTGATAGTAATGGCAAATATGAAACACAATGGGGGAATTTATCCCGAGCTGCTGCAATATGCTTAAGTAAAAATCAAAGCGAAGATCTCATATATGTCGGAGAATACTTCTGTGGCATTGGCAGTAATGATCAAGGCACGGATCTCGGACCTAGGGTTTCAATTTTGAACTTACAAGGGAAAGTACTTGCTCGTTTAGGCAGACAAAGTTATGGAGAACAAAAAGGCAGATTCTTTTCTCCTCATGGGATTGCAGTTGATTCAAAAGGTAATATTTATGTAGCTGAAGTATCATGGAGCGATTATGGAAGCAAAATGGAGCCTCCTAAAGAACTTCGTTCAATGCAAAAATTGATAAAAATTTAAAATATAGAGGTGTTACAATGTATATCAATATAATGAAAAAACTTCTTCCAATACTATTATTAACAATATTAGTTTCGCTCATTGCATGTTCAACATCGAATAATGATGAAAACGGAGCACTATGTCCCGGAGCAATAGAATCAAATAAACAATATAAGAATCCTGAAAAATGCAATTTGCAACCAGAAAAACGTTATATAGCAACAATAAAAATGGATAAAGGAGATACAATCTCCATCGAATTATTTCACAATGATGCTCCAATCACCGTAAATAGTTTTATCTTTCTTGCTACAAAAGGATATTACGATAGTCTAACATTTCATAGAGTCATAGAAAATTTCATGGCACAAACAGGAGACCCAACGGGCAGAGGTGATGGAGGAGGCGGTAAATATCCAGGTTATACTTTTGATAATGAACTTACTCCCAATAAACGACATGAATCAGCTGGTATTTTATCAATGGCCAATAGAGGACTAAATAAAGATGGTTCTGGAACAAATGGAAGCCAATTTTTCATAACTTTTAGAGCAACTCCTTGGCTTGATGGATACAATGAAGACGGAACAGCTAAAAACTGTTTAGTAGAATCATGTCATACTGTTTTTGGGAAAGTAATAGATGGACTCGATGCAGTTTTAAATATACCTGTTCGAGATCCTGGTAAAGCAACCACTCCTGGTGCTTTAATATCGAAAATCACTATAGAAGAAAAGGAATAGTAAGTTTAATTCTTTAATTCTTTGCCAAAACGAACATTTACTGAAGAACCTTCAACAACAATCACTGATGAAGGTTTTTCAGTAATATAAGGTTGAAATTCCTTACCATATATCTCACTAACATCACATTTAAATCTGTAATTTGTATCTTCCCATATTCGCCAAGGAATATGTTCAACTTCGTACTCTATAGTTTTATTTTTCTGTTTAGAATATCCCCAATAATGTTCTATTACAAAACTCGATAATGTTTCAGATTTAGGAATAGAAGGATTGCCAAAAACAGTAATTTCAATAACATTATCAGAATTACCAGTAGTCCAACCATAAGTAACTTTACGCTGTTGATCACTTATTAAAATATTATGAAATGTCGGTAAAGTAATATAATTTTCCTTATAAAAATGTTTCGCAATAAATGTAACCATTGGTTTTCGAACAATCTCTTTTATAAAAACAACTCCTCTACGCATTTTATTATCAACTAATTTCCGAACATAAAATCTAAGATTAATTTCTTCAAAATTTCTATGGAAAAATGCAGGTATTTGTATAATTGACGTCTTACGAAAAACAAATGCAACTAGAGTAACAAAATATTTCCCATTCCAAGAATCAAGTTCCAATCCATTCGGCAAATATTTCCGAAGAATCGATTCAGGAACTTCATAAGTTAACATAGCAATATCATGCCAGTTAGCTTTTAAAAAAACTGGAGGCTTCTTTCCCAATTTCCTCATAACATTTAAAATAAAGCAAGAGGATTTGCAGGAGAACCAGTTCCTCCTTTAATCATTAAAGGAGACAAAACAAACATAAAATGCCACTGATTATATTCTCGACATGTACGAGCTAATTCTTCAAGATTTGCATTATCTAATATCCATAATCCCATCCCAACAATACCAATTTGATGAATTGGTTGTGGTAAAGAAGGATATGGAGGAGGTTGTATATCATTTCCAGTATCAGAACCAAGCATAGCTATATCTTTTTCTCGAAATAACGGTAAGGAAGCAGCATGACAAGCTGTACTACCGGCTTCTAAAGGATTTGCTGGTCCTTCTATTTTTCTTCGATGATATTGACCAGTTCTAACTAGTAAAACATCACCTGGTTCAATCGTAAAACCACATTGTTTTTCAGCTTCTAAAATATCTTCAGGCATTACACCAGTCCCACGTTCTAACCAATCAATATTTCTAAGCATAGGCACATCTATTAATACACCTCTAGTAATCAACCCTTCACGTACTAACTCAACAGAACCTGCTGTAGCTCCTAAGTTAGTCGAAACATAATGAGAAGGTATGCCATTAAACATTTTTCCTTCCCAAAAAAAATGTGCCGGACTATCTATATGAGTAACTGAATATCCATGAAATATCATTCCTATATAATCAATTGCTCCTTGTGTTTTTCTACTTGTTATTTTCTTACCACTTTCCCAACCTTCACCACTTTCTAACATAAAATGGACTGGAGGATTTGGAATGTCCGGGGCAACTTCTCCTCCAACAATAGTTCTAGAACAAGAAACAGTTTTTCCTCTCGTCGGAATTTTTATACTTTCTAATGTCTTATTCTTATCAATAAGATTCAATGTGCCTTTTTGATCATCATCTCCCCATCGACCCCAATTACTTAAAGAATCAAAATAACTTAATACCTCTTTTTCTTCTGGAATTCGCATAACCATAAATATATGCCTCCTATAAATTAATCTTCTTCAATTCCCTTAAATTCGAGCCAATTACCTTCTGGGTCATGTCCATAACAAATTGAAGTAGTTATTCCTTGAGAATCTTTTTTTATAATAGGCTCTGTTAAAAATTCCATTCCTTTTTCGGTCATATTTTCGTACATTTGTTTTAAATTTTTCACATCAAAGCAAATATGCGCTGCTCCAATATGAGTATTTGGAACATGTCCATCTTCAGTCAATTCAGGTTCAATAAATTGAACCAATTCGATCAAATGCCCATCTTCTTCTTTTCCCATAAAAACTAAAGCTCTATGTGCATTGGGAATGCCTGTATGTTGACTATCTTCAGGTCCTGGATTAGTTTCTCGTATAACATTAAGACCTAAAACGTCTTTATAAAATGCAACCTGTTTTTCAATGTCTTTAACAACAAATCCCGAATGGTTAAATCCAGTAATCATTATTTACTCCTAACTATAAAAATTAATATTAATAATATTTTACTACAAAGAAAAAAAATCTTGACAAATTATCCCCCAAATCTTACATTCCTTGCATGAAAAAATTATTAAACATTACAGAACCATTTTTCCCAATCATAGAAGTGAACGGTACTCCTTTCGAAATGGGATATCAACATGGAGTTCAACTTTCAAACACAATTCAAAAATATTTAATATGGATAGAAAAACTTACTCAAATGTCACTTGGAACTCTCTCTGACCATGCAAAAAAATTCATTCCTTTACTTAAAGAATTTAGTCCTTCATATTTTGAAGAAATGAAAGGTCTCGCAAAAGGAGCAAATTTAACAATAGAAGAGGCAGCATTATGTCAACTAAGAGCCGAGGCTGTTCATAAAATAGACGGAGGGTGTACAGCATTTGCAATAAAAGGAGATGCAACAGTAGATGGAAACGTTATAGCTGGACAAAATCAAGATCTATCTTCTGAATATACTGACATAGCAGTAATTATTAAAATTAATCCCCAAAAACCCCTACCAAAATCAATATTATTTACATTTGCTGGACAACTAGGTTATGCTGGAATGAATAATGCTGGAATAGCTCAATTCGCTAATTCATTATATGATTTCAAATGGGAATCAGGAATATCTCACTATCCTCTAAGAAGAGCTTTTCTAGAGCAAACAAATACAACAGATTGTTTGAATATTATACAAAAAACCCCTATATGTTCAGCTGCTAATGTTTTAATTGTTGATAAGCAAAACAATATACTTGATGTTGAAATACTTCCTGGGAAAAATCAAAATGCTATAATCGAAGAAAAATCAAAAGTACTAATTCATACCAACCATTATTTAAGTAAAAAATATATAAAACGTCAAACAGAATTACCTGATTCTCCATATAGATTGAATAGAATGGAATATTTAATTAATGAAAAATGGGGAACAATCGATACTAATGTTATGAAAAATATTTTGGCAGATCATGAAAATAACCCATCAGGTATATGTAGACATGGAGCTAATGATATGCATTCTATTTCAGGATATATAGCAGAACCTTCTAAACATCTATTTCACATCCGTTATGGACACGGTTGCACTGGAACATGGAAAACATTTACTATATAAATTTACAACCTGAAAACATAAGTGAGGACTACAATGGACTATAATATTTTAGGTAAGACAGGAATGAACATAAGTCGATTAGGAATAGGATTGGCGGAAATTGGAATTGAAGGAACAACCCAAAAAAACGTTACCGAATTACTAAATACAGCAATTGATCTTGGAATTAATTTCTTCGATACTGCTGCTTGCTATAACAATAGCGAAGATCTTGTAGGAAATGCCATCAATTCAAGAAGAGATGAATTTTTTCTAGCTACTAAATGTGGTCATCCTACAAATAGAATTAATGGGACAGAATGGACAAAAGACATTATCAGTAAAACGATTGATGATAGTCTAAAACGATTAAAAACAGACTATCTAGATCTTATACAGTTACATTCATGTGAAAAAGAAATCCTTGAAAAAGGTGACGTCATCACGGCTCTTACAGACGCAAAAAAACAAGGAAAAACTCGGTTTATTGGATATAGTGGAGACAATGACAATGCTATATGGGCAGTCGAACATAATACACTATTTGATACACTACAAACTAGTTTTAATTTAGTAGATCAAAAAGCTAGACGTACATTATTCAAACAAGCTAATCAAGCAGGCCTAGGAATTATTATAAAAAGACCAATTGCAAATGGAGCTTGGAACAAAGCAAAGCTCAATGATCCAAATTCAGGGCCTTCAACTGAATATGGAAGAGAGTATTTCGAACGTGCAAAAATAATGGTTAGAGAAGGAAATTTTGAAAAGGAATCTATCAACCCTATAAAAACCTCAATTTCATTTACTCTCTCGTATAAAGAAATAAATACAGCAATAATTGGAACAAGAAATATAAACCACTTAAAAAATAATATTAATATGCTTAATGAAGGATACAAAATAGATTCCAACATTAAAGAAAAAATAGAAAAACAATTTGACATTTGCAATCAAAATTGGGAACAATTAAACTAAAAAAATTTGATATAAAAAATTATTACTAAAGGGAGATTTTTAATGAAATTACTATTATACAATAACTTCAGACTTGGAATTATGAATCAAAATGAAGATGGCATCATAGATGCTATGGAAATACTATCCGAAAAAGCATCACTCGCAGAACATGATCCTATGCAAACTGTTATTCAAAATTGGGACGAATTCAAATCAAAATTACAAAAACTATCTACGTCAAAAAATTCAATACCACTAAAAGATGTTCGACTTAGAGCTCCTTTACCACGGCCAGGACAAATTGTTTGTATGGCAGGAAATTATCTAGAACCCGACCATCCAGTAATGATGGCATTTAATGGATTTATAAAAACCAATACAAGTGTTATTGGCCTATATGACACTGTAATCCTAACTCCACAAACAACAGACGTTTTCCATTTCGAACCTGAACTTGGAGTGATTATTGGCAAACATGCTTCAAACGTTACTGAAGAAGAAGCTCTTGATCACGTATTTGGATACACGAATTTCATAGATGCTTCTGCTAGAGGATTAGGTGAAGGATTTTTTCTCCAAAAAAGTTGGGCAACTTCAGGTCCAATGGGGCCAGTTATTGTAACATCTGATGAACTTGGAAACCAACAGGATCTCAATATTCGAATGTGGATTAATAATGAATTACGTCATGATTTTACAACAAAAAACATGGCACGTTCTGTACCAAAACTAATTCATCTTATTTCACGAGCATTTCCACTAGAGGCTGGAGATATAATTTCTACAGGAACACATCACTTTGGATTAAGACCTATAAA
>CAZDRU010000042.1:0-123902 GCA_964508175.1 uncultured Dehalococcoidia bacterium | reverse complement strand
TTTTTTTAGCATGAGATACTGTGAAAATTTCTTTTATTGAAGTATGTCTATATAATTCTCCAATAAATCCTGCAAGAAATGCATCTCCGGCACCTACTGGATCTATTACTTTTACTTGAAATCCTGGCATATGTATTGTTTCAGATCCATCGGAAATCAAAGAACCTTGAGAATCATTAGTTATAATAGTTAATCCATCATGAAGGTCGTTAAAATAAGGAAAATGATCTAATGGTGTTTTTTCTTGTCCCCAAATTGTATTTGCTTCATCAAATCCTATTTTCAGAACCGTAGATAATGGAATCATTTTGTTTAAAACATTACGAGCTGTATTTGCATCCCATAATTGTTCTCTATAATTAATATCTAGACAGATAGGGATAGAATTGTCTTTACAATATTCTAATGTATTTAAGGTTGTTGTAAGGGCAGTTGAACTTAATGCTGGAGTAATTCCTGTAACATGCAGAAATTCAATATTTGTTAGATGAGGTTTAATATCTGTGAATTTTATTTTACTTGCAGCACTTCCACTTCGATAATAAGTTTTCAAATGAGACCCATCAGGAAAATGATTTAAGTAAGATAATCCTGTTTTTTCATTTGGATACATTTTTGTAATAACTGTAATATTATTCGAGAGTGTATCAAAAATATATTGACCAGCTTTATCATTTCCTAGTCTGCTAATCCAAATGCATTTACTATTGTTTATTCCAAAAGTTGCAAGATTCATTAGGAAATTAGATTCTGCACCAGCACAATCTTCGTAATGTTCTTTTGTTTTATTTAATGGCCCAGTATATTGCGCATTATATTGAACCATTGTTTCGCCAAACGTGACAATTTTTTTCATAAAAGTTGGTCTTTAAATTGTAATAAATTTATAAAATGGTATTTCATTTTACTAGTATATTATCTATCAATCTTGTATTTCCTACATATACTGCTGTTGAGATTAAAAAAGACGTGTTTTTTTTAATCTCAGATAATTCATCTAGAGTTTCTGGATTGGCTATACTAACATAATCAATGCTTTTCAGGCTTGGTATAGAAGAAAGTTTTGTTTCAATTTCTTTTTTTAAGATAATAGGATTATTTATTCCTTGATTATATAAAGTTGTCGCTTTTTTTAATGACGAATAAATATTTGAAGCTTCTTTTAGTTCTTGTTTTGTAAGATGTTCGTTTCTACTACTATATGCTAATCCATTTTCATCACGTACTATCGGAACTATGATAATTTTTGTTTTTAGGTTCAAATCCGCTATCATTTTTTTGATAATTATGGATTGTTGTGCATCTTTTTGTCCAAAATATGCTTTGTCTGGATTCGTAATATTTAGTAATTTTATTACAATAGTTGCTACTCCTTTAAAATGGCCAGGTCTCATCGTTCCTTCAAGTTTATTTTCTAAATTATTTATCGACACAGAACTGTAAAAATTTTCAGGATATATTTCATCTTTATTTGGTGAAAATAATATGTCAATTTTAAGCGATTCAAGCAATTTGAGATCTTTTCTTATATTACGTGGATA
This sequence comes from uncultured Dehalococcoidia bacterium, assembly GCA_964508175.1. Taxonomy (GTDB): domain Bacteria; phylum Chloroflexota; class Dehalococcoidia; order Lucifugimonadales; family CAZDRU01; genus CAZDRU01. The sequence continues at coordinate 122,361 of CAZDRU010000042.1, read as the reverse complement.
CTGAATGAAATCTTTAGTTTTGTTGAATTGTGCTGGGTTAACAAAAAGACTAACGATAGTTGTGCTGTTTTCTTGGATTGATTTTTTTATGAGAGCTAAATGTCCTTGATGTATTCCTCCCATAGTTGCAACTAGACCAATGGATTTAGGTAGATTTTCAACTAAATTTTGCATGAATCGAATGTTTTTAATGATTTTCATTTAAATATTTAACTATTCGATAAATTCAGAATTATTAGGAAATTGACCATTTTTCACATTCTCAATGTAATTAGTTAATGCTTTATTAATTATTGATTGAAGATCAACGAATTGTCTTGTGTGTTTAGGTACAAAATTAGGATATAGCCCTAAAATATCGTGCCATACTTGTATTTGTCCATCACAATATGGACCTGCTCCAATTCCTATTGTTGGAATTGAGATTGATTCTGTAATTTTCTTTGCTAATTTACTAGGTATTAATTCTAGAATAATTCCTGACACTCCTGCTTCTTCAAGAGCTTTGGCATCATCTAATAATTCCGTTGCTTCTATATTATTTTGTCCTTGTATTTGATAACCTCCAGTTACATTTATCGATTGAGGTTTAAGTCCTATATGTCCAAATACCGGTATTCCTGAAGTAATTAATTTTTTTATAGTAGGAGCTAATTCTTTTCCTCCTTCAAGTTTTACTGCATGTGCAAGTCCTTCTTGAATACAGCGTGATGCATTAATAAGAGCTTGTTCAATATTTATCTGATAACTCATAAATGGTAGATCGGCAATTATTAAAGACAAAGAACATCCTTTAGATACAGCTCGTGAATGGTAAATAATTTCTTCAATAGTAACGTTAGTTGTATTGTTTTCTCCTTTAATAACCATTCCCAAACTATCCCCAACTAAAATTGCGTGAATACCAGCTTTTTCAGCAAGATATGCAGAAATATAATCATATCCGGTAATCATTGTGATTTTCTCAGATTTTTCCTTTAAATTTAGTAATGTTTTAACTGTTGTTTTGATCATTTATTTTCCAAAGAGATACATTGAATATTAAATCTTTCGTTTGAGGAAATATTGTTTGTCTAACTTTTTTATTTGCACAAAAAAACCTCGCAATAGAGACCATATTATTTGGCTTACGAGGCTTTGATCCGTCTCGGCCTTTAATTGGTCCCAGCGGCTTATTATTATTTATTTTTTTTCAGCTCACCTCTTTATTTAAAGTAGATGGCTAGAAATATATACTAGAGTGTGACTAAGTTATTGTCAATTTATATTTGTTATAGATAATGATTTAGTTTTTATTTTGCATGAAATTTTAAAAATATTATAATATTTTTTTCACACTGTGTAGGAGATATGTTTTTAAAAGGGGTATTTTTATGAAAATTGGATATATTGGGTTAGGTAATATGGGTAAAGGAATGGTATTAAATCTGCTTAAAAATAAGCATGATGTATTTGTTTGGAGCAGGACCTCAGAAAAAGTTCTTGAGATGGAAAAAAAAGGAGCAATTGGATGTTCATCTCCAAATGAAGTTTCTTCTAAGGCAGATTTTGTTATGGCTTGTTTAGTTGATGAAGAAGCATCGACTAGTGTTTTTTTGGAAGATTATGCTTTGATTAAAAATGCTAGAGAAGGACAAATTTTTGTTGATCATGGTACTGTAAGTCCTTTGTTATCAAAAAGTATGTATGAATGTGCATTAGAAAATAAAGCACATTTTCTTGATGCTCCAATTAGTGGGGGGCCAGACGGTTCTGCGAATGGAACATTGGCAATAATGGTTGGGGGAGATAATAAGGTTTTTGAAACTACAAAACCAGTATTTGATTCAATGGGTAAAGTTGTTTTACATATGGGGCCTAGTGGTTCTGGTTCGGTAACTAAATTAGTTAATCAAGTATTAGTTGGAGTGAATGGGATGGCTAGTTGTGAAGCGTTTTTATTAGGTATTAAGTCTGGAGTAGATGGAGATAAGTTATGGAAAGTTTTACAAGGTGCTTGGGGAGGAAGCAAAATGGTAGATAGAAATGCACCTTATATTATAGAAAAGAATTTTGGTCCTTCACAAGCTCCAATACGAAATATGTATAAGGATATGCGAATTATTATGGAAGTTGCTAATGAGCTGAACGTATCTTTACCAACTGCTAAAACAGCGACAGAAGTATTTAATCATTGCAAAGATATCGGTTTAAATTTAGAAGATTTGACTGTTTTATACAAACTTATGGAAACTAATGAAGTTTAGATTCTTATTCAAATATAACAAAAATAGAGAAGGCTAATGAGTTTATATAGCTGGTCTTTCCATTTTGATAAAAATATTTGTCAACAATTACGGATATTAAAAAGAGAGTTAGCAAAACTTTGTTTATCTCATGTTTTTGATTTATCAACTTCTGGTTTACGTGATTTTGATATAGTTATTTTTTCTACTACTATAATATGGCGATTCCTTCCATGGAAAAATAGGAAAATAGAATCACAACCTATAACAAAATCTAATCCTCTTTGGAATGAATTTGAAACGAAAATTAGGAAAATCTATCTTAAGTATTTTTTAAGCAAGGATAGAGAAGGATTTGTTTATGAGGCAATGAAGATTGTTGACCGGATGTATGTGGAAGCTGAACATTTTGAGGATTTACACGAAAAAATTGAAGGAGAAAGATTAATCGAGAATTATAAGAAAATGAATTGGTTTGGTTGTTTTCGATATACAGTAGAAGATGAAAAGGATTTTTATAGGGCAGAAGTTCATATTAATAATAACGTAGCTCCGGAGTCACCTTTTTCAGACAAAGAAAGAAAATTTAATTGGTTTAAATCCTTAGTTGACGATATTTATCAAAAACATCCTGAAGTTAAAGATATTGGGACAGGTTCTTGGCTTAATAATAATAAGGGTTTTTTAGAATTGTATCCTCCAGAATATGAAAAATCGCTTGTTCAAATTACAGGTGAAGAGAAACAAGGAATGGGATGGTGGGGGCAATTTATTAGAAAAGATTTGACTTTGAATCAACATAGAGGAAATATATTATTAAACGAGAAACGTTTTGATTGTTTAGTATTACGAGGAGTTTGCAAATTAAAAGATTTAAAACGTCATGTTAGTGCTAATTTATGAAAATTTTTAATGAGAAATAAAGAGTAAATTTTGATTGATATTATACCTAAGCCAAAGCACGTTTCCATTTCTAAAGGAACTCTTAGGGCAGATAAATTTTTTATCGAAAATAATACTGCTGAAAAACAACTTAACCTGGTTTTTCAGGAATGTGTCGAAGAGATTATTGGTTCTGAAAAAATTTCTTCTTTAAAAGAATCTTCTGTTTGTGTTAGATTTTTTAAGCTTTCTCTGGATAAAAAATTTAATGAATCTCCTGAAAGTTATCGGATATATGTTGATTCATTGGGTGTTAGAATTGAAGCCATTTCTCTTAGAGGTCTTATATATGGAATTCATACACTTATTGCTATAACTAAAATTACATCAGAAAGAGAATTTGAAATTCCGTATTGTTATATAGAAGATTGGCCAGATTTTACTATGCGTGGTATGCAAGATGATCTAGCTCGCGGACAAGTTGGTACAATCAGTAGTTATAAACGTTTAATTCGTGAATTATCTCGTCTTAAATATAACGTACTTACTTTTCATACAGATGATATGTTTCGCTTTGAACGTTATCCTGATATTGGTAAACAATCTGGGGCATTAACGAAGAGTGAATGGAGTCAATTAGTAGAATACGGACATATTTATGGACTTGATTTATTTCTAACTTTTCAAACATTTGGGCATGCAGGTCACGTCACTTCTATGCCTGCCTATAATAAATATTCTGATGTTCCAGGAGAAGCTTCTCACTATTCTCCAGCAATTCCCGAAGTTTATGATTTTTTAGATTCACTATTTAGTGAGATATCCGAAGTATTTGATTCTGATACTTTTCATATTGGTTGTGATGAAGTAGTTTTACAATCTGAAGGTATGATATCGAGTCAAATGGTACGCGAACAAGGAGCAGCTTCCGTTTATCTTGGGCATGTTAAAAAGGTTGCTCAAAGAGCACAGAAATATTGGAAACGGATTTTATTTTTTGGAGAATTTGCAGATACTCGTTACACTCCTCCCGTTAAGGGAGATATAAAAGATATTTATTCTCTGCGTGATGCTGGGCTGACTTTTGTTAATTGGAATTACTATGATTATAAATGGGAAGATTATTTTCATTATCTTAATACCCTTAATCGTTGTGGTGTAGATCAAATTATTTCACCAGGTATTTGGAGTTGGCGCCAATTATTTCCAAATTATTTTCAAACATGTAAAACGCTTCCGTTGTTTACAGATATTGCTTTTCGTGAGGGAGTGAAAGAATCAATAACATGTGCTTGGAATGATACTACTGATTGTTTTCGAGAGCTTAATTATTTGAATTATGCTTTTGCAGGAGAACACCAATGGAATGCTGGTTTATTTACAGAAAACCCTGCTACTTTTGTATCTCGTTGGGTTAAACAGTTTTTTGGGACAGATATTGATGTTTTAAGAGATGCTTGCTTATGGCTGGGAGATTTAAATAGACTTGTTTATGAAGGCGCTCGACATGATCATCGATTTCCACGAGAATATAATTGGCAAACACATATTGCACATGCAGTTTTTTGGAATTATCCTGTCCCGTTAAGTGGGACAAAAGAAGATGCTGATATTTCACAACAGAAAGTAGACTATGCCTCTGATCTTATAGCACGTTTGAAAGCAAGCAAGAACCGTGCTATACGAAATCAATCTGTAATAGATTTGGTAATTTATGAATTGCATCGAGCTGAATGGTTATTTGATAGTGTCGTTTTTTGTGTAAATGGAGATCGTAATTATGCTTCAAAACTTAGTAAACAATTACACAATTTAAAAGATGACTTTATGCATTTATGGAATTTAACAAATATAGTGCCCAAACGAGAACGTATTGGAAAACGTTTTGACAAACTTATTAGTCTTTATGAAAAAGAGAGTAAAGAATTGACTCCTTGGAATGGAGTTTGGGGGCCTGAAGGTCGTATGCAAATTGGACCTTGGCCTGAATAAATATATTTAAAGTTGAAACATTTGAAATAACGGATTAAAGTGGGTGGATAAATATAATAATTAATTGGAGATGTTTTCATGAAAGTTGTTTTAGAGAGTAGAAAAGGCGGGGGTAATTTAGTAACCGAAGAGTTCATTGTTAAATTACAAACAGAATTTCCAGATGTAGAATTTAAAGTTGCTAGTAAATTAGATGAGGCGATAGAAGCTTCAGTAGATGCTGAAATTTTTTTTGGGTGGCCTCAACGTGAAATTTTTTTAAATCCACATAAATTGAAATGGGTTCATTGTCCCGGAGCTGGAATTAATGAATTAACTGAAATACCAGAACTCGTAGACAGTGATATTGTAGTTACGAATGCTAGAGGCCCACATGTTTCTCCAATGGCTAATCATGTTGTTCTTTTCATGTTATGTTTGGCTCATAAAATGTATCCCCAATTTGAAGATCAGCAAAAGCAGATTTGGGATTCGGGTAAATATCGAGGCGTATTTACCGATTTACAAGGACAATCCATGGGTATTTTTGGATTTGGAGATATAGGAAAAGCTGTAGCGAAGAGAGCTTTAGCTTTTGATATGCGGGTAATTGCAGTAGATGCATATCCTAAAAATGACAATTCACTTCCTATAGAAGTGCTTGGCTTAGAAGGTATGGATACTATGCTTAAAGAATCTGATTGGCTTGTTATAGCAGCACCTTATACTGAAAAAACACGTGGAATAATTGGACAATCAGATTTGCAAAAAATGAAAACTAGTGCAAATCTGATTGTAATTTCTCGTGGAGGGATTGTAGAAGAGACCGCTTTATATGATGCTTTAAAACAAGGTAAACTTGCAGGAGCAGCATTTGATGCATTTGTTGAAGAGCCAGTTGGTAAAGACAATCCATTTTGGACATTGCCAAATGTAGTTATTTCTCCACATATTTCTGCTGAAATCCCAAGTTTGTATGAGGGGCGACAAGATGTGTTTATTACTAATTTAAAAAAATATATTAATAATCAACAATTAATTAATCTATGTAATAAAAAAGAAGGATTTTAATAGTAAATAATTATGAATAACTTAAAAATAAATAAAGCTAAAGCAACATTAAATAGTGGTGGTATCGCATCTGTGATAATGGGTCCAAATAATTCTGCAGATATGATTGATTTTTTAGGTCCTATAGGGTTTGATGCAGCTTGGATTGAATGTGAACATGGTCCATTTACGTGGGGTGATATACAAAATGTTACGAGAGCTGCGGATTTGTGGGGTATGACATCAATAGTTAGGGTCAATAAAAATGATACTACATTAATAGGTAGAACATTAGATCAGGGTGCAACAGGTATTTGTGTTCCACATGTTAATACGAAAAATGATGCAGAAAAAGTTGTTAAAGGTGCGAAATTTGGTCCAATAGGCGAACGCGGAGTTTATGCAAGCAGACAATCATATGGACTTGATCCTTTGAAATACTATGAAGAAGTTAACGATCAAATTTTTCTTACCGTATTGATTGAGGAAGTTACGGCAGTTAATAATCTCAAGGAAATTTTAACTGTCAATGATATAGATGTTTTTTTTGTTGCTCCTGGTGATTTAGCTCAAACAATGGGATATGTTGGACAACAAAATCACCCAGAAGTAAAAAAAGTTATAGAAAGCACAATTTATCAAATTCGTGAATCTGGCAGAAATGCTGGAATGCTTGGTGATGTTAATACCATAGAATATCTTGAAAAAATAGGAGTTAACTTTATAGGGGTTAATTGGGGTCCATGGTTATTGGAAAATGCCAAAACCTATATTTCTAAAGTGAATTCTTTAAGATAAAATCGATTGCATTTTATTATAGATAATTAGAAAAGTGTAATTTGTTATATAGTCTAAATTTTTATATTTGATAAAAATAATTCGTAGAGATAGATGTATTTAGATTTTTGAATAATAGAATCGGAAATATGTTTTATTTTTTAAGGAGGTTGCTTTGAAAGATTTACGTATAGGAATGGTACAGATGCAATGCGCAGTTGGAGATACCTCCAGTAATATCACCATAATGGAATCTTTTCTAAAGCAAGCCGCATCGAACAGTGTAGACATAGTTTGTTTTCCCGAATTATCTATAAGTGGATATAATCCTGGTGATTCGTATAATCCACAACCACAACCTATTCCTAGTAAAATTACCGATCGTTTGGAACGGTTATCGAGAGACTATAATATATGGTTTTTGTCAGGTATTTTAGAACGAGGTGGCGATGGAATTGTTTACAATACACAAGTGGTATGTTCTCCAAATGGTGTTGCTGGCATATACCGAAAAACGCATGTGCCAACTACCGAAATATGTACATGGAGTCAAGGAGATATGCTGCCAGTATTTGATCATCCCAAAGTGAAATTTGGGATAGAAATATGCTATGATTCTCATTTTCCAGAGCTCACGGCTATGCTTGCAGATCGAGGTGCAGAACTAATTTTCATGCCACATGCTTCAGGAGCGATGGAAACTGCTTCTGAAAAGAAAAAACGTTGGTTAAAATATATGCCTGCGAGAGCATATGACAATACTCTATTTGTAGCAGTATGTAATCAAGTTGGTGATAATTCTAACGGTATTAAATTTTCAGGCGTTACATTCGTGTGTGACCCCAAAGGTGATGTGATTGCTACTGGTAAATACACTAATAAACAAGAAATGGTCATAGCAGATCTGAAGGCAGATGTATTAGAAGATGCTCGTAGAGTGCCAGAGACGTTTTTTAGACACTTCAAGCGTTCAAATCTGGGGTGATTAAACTTATTTTTGACTTAATCCGTTGGTAGGATATTAGAAGATTTTCCACTCTTGAATTTTAGGGCTTCCTCAATCATTTCTTTGATATCATATTTGGGATTAAATCCTAGAATATTTTTTGATTTTGATATGTCAAATTCATAAAAAGTAGGAGGTCCTTCTGGAGTTCCTTCAACAAAAGGTAAATTAAGTTTTTTTGATAAATATGGAATAGTTTCTTCCCATGAAAATGGTTTTGGTCCAGCCAGTTGAAATGTTTCTCCAAATGATTTTGAGTTATTAAAAGCACATAGACATCCATCCGTAATATCTCGCACTTCTGCAATATGTTTTTTGAAAGAGAGGCCATTTTTAGTACGTAAAATAATCAGTTTTTCTTTGCCGTTCCAAAGATGTTTTAAATTAAGGTCATTTTTAAAGTTACTCAAATAAAATTGTGGAAAATCAATTATTTCACCTGCACCTTCTACTTTTGCGAATCTAAGTATAGTAATTGGCAAATTGTTTTCAAAAATATAACTATTACACATTTCTTCGCCTATAGATTTTGATAGTGGATACCAACCGGCAGGTTTTCTAGCCATTGTGTCTTCTTTTATTGGATTTTTCATTCCTTCTGGCAAATATTTATCGTATAGAGCATCACTGCTTGCAAATATAAATTGTTTTAATGATTTATTTTCTTTAGCAGCTTCAAGCATATAGAAAGTGCCTTTTACGTTGATGTCAAAATATTCTTCATTCGTAAATGGACCTCCTCCTTGAAAAGCTGCTCCGAGATGATAAATTATTTCGCTATCTTTGACTGTTTTTTCAACATCTTTTTGTTTTGTTAAGCTTCCTTCTATAAGAGTAATTCCCAATGTTTTAAGTTTGGATATTCTTGGATCTCTAGGCCAAACAAGTCCTTTTACTTGATGTCCTTTTTTGACTAGGGCTGCTGCAATATTTGCACCGATTCTTCCTGTTATTCCAGTAATAAGAATTTGCATCTCATAAACTCCTTAGTAGTAGCATAATGAAAATATAAAACAATCCAAATACTATGATATTTTGATCTTTAATAGTATTTATTCTAAGATAGTTTGATTCTTTTGATATTATTTTTATATATACAAAAATAATATCATGAAAATTAAAGATGGAATAATTAAATATGATTAATGACTATTATTTAAGTAAGCCAGATAATTTTCAAGAACAAACACATCTATTTCTTGATGATTTTGATCATCCTGTAACATGGAAAGGTAAGAACATATCAAATCTTGTTGGACGTAAAATCTATCTACGTTTTTTTATGCGTAACGCATTTGTATTCGGTTTTAGATTCGGGAAATAGTTAACAATAATTAATAACATAAGGAGAATAATATGATGAAATTCGACATTGGGATAATAGGAATAAAACATGGGCATTTTAGGGGGCATTTAGAGACATTACAACTAATGGACGAAATCGATAATATATTTTTAGTAGATAAAGATCCAGATTTATTAAATCAATATCAGAAAGGAGACAAAATCAAAGCTGTTTCGACTGATATTAATTCTGTATTAAATAACGATAATATTAAACATGCTCAAGTACTTGCAGAAAATCATGAATGTCCTTCATTGATTTTAGAAGTGTTACAATCCGGCAAACATGTTATTGCAGATAAACCAGGTGCTTTAAATGCGAAAGCTTTTGAACCAGTTGCAAAATATGCTAAAGACAATAATTTAATTCTTAGTATGCATTACACAAATAGATGGAAACCAGAAAGTCAAAAGATAAAAAGTTTAATTGAAGCTGGTGCAATTGGAAGATTACAATCAGCACAACTTGAGATTATTACTTCAACTGTTAATTCAAGAAATCCTAAAGGTTGGTATTTTCAAAAAAAATTGGCAGGTGGAGGAATTCTTAGTTGGTTAGGATGTCATCAACTAGATATACTTCGTTATCTTACTAGTGAAGAAGTTGATAATGTTACTGCGATATGTAGGACGTTAAGTGGAGAAGATATAACGGTAGAAGATGTAGCATCCGTATCAATGGAACTTTCGAATGGAATGATAGCAACTTTACATGCTGGATTTTTAATTCCCATAGAAAAGGGAGAAGAAGGTGTATCAACACAAATTCCAATAGCTATTAGAGGAACTGAAGGTGGAATTTGGATTGAACGAAAAGGTGACAAATCTGCAGTTTTTCTGGAAAGCACAAAATCTCCATGGAATCACTCGAAACAGATTTGTTATTCTTATTCTCCTGTTGATATGGTTCCATCTGGCTATGGAGGTTTGTATGGACTTGATTTTATACGGAAGTTTTTAACAGCAGGACAAAATGAGAATCCTCCACCAGTGTCTGCTGATGATATATTAAATAATTTTTATATTTTGGATGCAATTTACGAATCAAACGATTTAAAAAAACAAATAAAAGTCAAACATATTTAATAAATTTTATTAAAAAATATTTGAATGATTAATATCAAGCCATTTTGCATTGTTTGATATTCGTTCGAGAGATTGTTGTATCGCTCTTTCTGCTGAAGGAGCGGGATTTTTGACAAAGAAATCTTTTACTTCATTGTATTTATCGGTAGATGTAAATGTGCTTGTTAATGAAATAATTCTTACAATTGAAAATCCTCCATCTCCATAACGTCTATCTAGTTCTTCCCAATTTTCTTTAATAAATGCCCACGTTAAATCTCGTCCTATTTTACTAGATGCTCCTATAGACATTAAAACTAATGGAGTGTCTTGGCTTCTTATGAGATTCCCAAGTGAACGTTCAAGAGTTAAAGTAATTAACTTCTTAGAATTAAATTGTGACATTCCAAGTAGTAATCTAAGTTTTTGTTCGTGTAGTGATTCTTTTTGATATAATTCCCATAAAGTTTCGTAGTTTTCTTCATTTGAATCTTGTGCGATTAATCGGAAGATAATAGCATGCAAATCTGGATTTATGGAATTTTCTTTTGATAAAAATTGCTTAAATAAAATATTCGCTGTTTCAATAGTTTTTTTATCTCCATGATGACCTAATTGAGTCAATATTGTGTTGCGTAAAAGTGTTTTTAAATGATTTTCGTCTTTTTCTTTTTCCCAGTTTATTTTTTTTGATATTTCACTATAAATATTCATGCAGAATTTATCAAATTCATTAAGATAATCTTGATCCCATATTAATCGTTCAAAGCTAATTAAATTTGACGCAATATCTTCCCAGACAATGGCATTTATTTCATTACGATACGATTTTAAAAGGTCTAGATATAGATTAGCTTTTACAAAACCAGCTTTACAAAGAGCATAAGAGTCGTTTTGAATTCCTAATCTGTCTATTGCTGGTATGTCGTGATTTTTAATTGCAGATTTAATAGAGTTTATTTGTTTTTGAGAGTATCTTACTCGGTAAAATCCGGTTTGATTATAATTCATTTTCAACCAGGTTTGTTTTTCTAAAGAATTTAATTCTTTGAATTCTTTCTTTTCAGATAACATAAAATTAATCGTATTAGAATTATTACTAGTTTTGATACTAATAGGGATTTGCCAAATTTCATTGTCAGTAGATTTTTTTAGTAAATTATCATAAGTAAAACGTTTTTGTCTGATTTCTAGTCCAGGAGTTTGATTTTTTTTAATTTCTTCAAAAGTTACTAAAGGATATCCTGTTTGTTGAGTCCAAGTTGAAACGATTTTAGTTATAGGTAGAGATGAATATTTTTCTAATGCTGTCCATAAATCTTTTGTTGATGCATTATCATATTCGTGTTTTTTGATGTATTCTTGAATTCCGTTTTTAAATTTGTTTATACCAATTAGTTGTTCTAACATTCTAAGAACGGATCCACCTTTACTATAACTAATTGCATCAAATAATTCTCTGATTTCCGCTCCACTATTTACATGAGCTTCAATAGGATGTGAATTTCTTAGTCCATCTAATGCTAATGCAGTGTTTGTGTCATGAGAGAAAAATTGAGTCCATATGTCCCATTCGGGATATAACTCGCTTACGACTTTATCCCCCATCCATGTAGCAAAGCTTTCATTAAGCCATAAATCATCCCACCAATGCATGGTAACCAAATCTCCGAACCACATATGAGCAGTTTCATGAGACATCACTTCTAAAATTCTCTGTTTTGTGACAGAAGAAGATTTTTGTGGATCGAAAAGCAATAAAGTTTCTCTATATGTTATGGCTCCCCAATTTTCCATTGCGCCAGCAGCGAAATCTGGTATCGCTATATGATCTAATTTCTCAAGAGGATAATTTATTCCGAAATAATTATTCATAACTTCCAGAATATTTATTGCATTTTCCAATGCAAATTTCCCCTGGGATTCTTTTCCTGTTGTAGCCCAAATTCTTACAAGTGTTCCACTTGGAGCTTTTGCTTGAATACATGACATCTTTCCAACTATAAATGCTAAAAGATATGTAGACATTACAGGACTTTGTTTAAATGTAAAACTTATTTTCCCATTTCCTAGATCTGCTTTTTTTTCTAATGCCATATTGGATAAAGCTTCATATTCTGAAGAGACGATTAATTTTATTTTGAATGTTGCTTTAAAATTTGGTTCATCCCAACAAGGAAAAGCTCTTCGTGCATCTGTTGCTTCAAATTGTGTTGTTGCTAAAAATTCCTTTTCGCCATTTTCTTTTGTATAAGTACTACGGTAAAATCCACGTAGTTGATCATTTAATTTCCCCGAGAAAGATAAAGAAAGTTTTATCGTCCCAGGGTTTATTAGTTCATCAAAGATAAGGGTTATTTCTTCTAAATCTTTTTGAAAGGTAATATCTTTTGGTGTGATTTTTTTATTTTTTAATTGGAGTTCTATATTTTTAACATCCAAATCATTGGCATGAAAATTTATCTTGTTTGTTTGTTTATTAACTTTTAAGTTTATCGAAGCATTTCCTGTAAAAGATGCATTAGTAAGATCAGGTTCAAGAGTAATGTCATAATTTGTAGGTTCGATGTTGTTTGACAAACGTAATTCTGGTTTTTCGTTCATGGTTGATATTTCCTTATTTTGTTCTTAAATTTAAAAGTTCTCTTTTATATTATACTTTCTGTTTAATCATATGAGATATAATTCGTTATTATATTTTTATGATCAAATTAATAGAATTTAATTATGGGTGATTTTTGAATGATTATTACTTCTACTACAAATCGTATAGTTGTAGAAACGACAAAATTATCTCAACGTAAATATCGATGGCAACGCCAATTATTTATAGCTGAAGGTCAAAAAATCATTGAATTAGCCATGCAATCTAAAAAAATGCCTTGTCAGATTTTTTTCGCTGAAGAGTTATTAAAAACAAGTGAATCAGAAGCATTACTTAGCGTTTTTAATAATATGAAAATAGATATTATTTATGTTGACAAAAAAGTGATGACAAAAATGAGTCAATTAGAAACTCCAACATGTTTTTTAGCAGTATTTGATATGGTTCAGTATTCTTTTGATAATTATATGAAACAAAATGAGAATGAAAATTTAAATAAATTAGTTTTAATTTTAGACCGATTACAGGACCCTGGAAATCTTGGGACATTAATTAGAGTAGCTGATAGTGTAGGAGCTTTTTCAGTCATTTTGTTAAGTCCATGTGTTGATCCATTTGATATAAAAGTAGTATCAGCTAGTATGGGTTCGATATTTTCAGTTCCTTTGATTATTAGAGATGATATATTTGAGTGTTTAAATGAAATTAAGAAAAAATTTAAGATCATAGGAACAGATCCTGTTAAAGGTGAAATTCCGTGGAAAACAAATATTTTTGATGGTTCTCTTGCTATTTTACTTGGAAATGAATCAAGAGGTTTAGATCAAACTTTAAACGAATATATTGATGATTTTGTTACTTTGCCTATGCTTGGAAAGTCTGAAAGTCTTAATGTCGCAATTGCAGGTGGAGTGTTAAGTTATGAGTGGCTTAAATATAACTGGAAAAGTTCAATTAGAAATGAAAAATAATAAGAGACAACATTATTATTATATTTGATTAATAGAGAAGCAAATTACGTTATGCTACAATCACGTTTGTAGAGCACGAAAAACTAAAAGGATTGAAGAATTATTTTGAAGAAGAAAAAAATATATACAAAAAAAGGAGATTTTGGAGAAACATCTTTATTGTATGGAGGTAGAGTTTCTAAAAATAGTCTTAGATGTCGTGCTTATGGTGATGTTGATGAAGCTGGAGCTTTTATAGGTATGGCACGTGCACAATGTAACGAAAAAGATGTAATAGAGATTTTAGGTAAAATTCAAAAAGAACTTTTTCAAATTGGTGGTGAATTAGCTACAGATCCTGATATGTATGAAAAATATGTTTCTAATTTCCCTCCTGTTACATCAGAAATGGTTAAAGAACTTGAAAATAATATAGATAAAATTGAAGAAAATATTGAAATAAAAGAAGCATTTGTTATTGCAGGAACTTCAGTTGTTTCTTCAATTTTAGATGTTGCTAGAACAATAGTTCGAAGGTCAGAACGAAGTGTTTTAGAGCTTCATGCTAATCATGCTTTGTCTAATGAAGAAGTAATTAAGTATCTTAATCGGTTATCTGATCTTTTATGGATACTTGGTAGATATGTAGATAAGAATCGAAAAGTTGAAATTTATAAATCCTAGTAGGGAAGGATATGAGTAGAAATATCGTAGTAGTGGATCATGGGAGCGGTAATCTCATGAGCGTAGTAAACGCATTTAAATATTGGTCAACTGATGTTACTGTTTCTAGTGAATTGAATGATATTAAAAAAGCAGATGCATTAATATTACCAGGGGTTGGTTCAGCAATTTCTGCTATGTATAATTTGCATGAACGGGGACTTGTTAATGCTATTATTGAGTCAATAAATAAAGGCATCCCCTTTTTAGCAATTTGCCTGGGATACCAATTACTTATGGATATTTCTCAAGAAGGATCGACTGAGTGTTTGGGTATTGTTCCTGGACAAACAAAACGATTTAATACTAAATTAAAAGTACCCCATATGGGATGGAACAAAGTTTTTCTGAAAAATAAACACCCACTTTTTAATGATATTCCAAATGGAAGTTATTTTTATTTTGTTCATAGTTATTTTGTTGAACCAAAAATGATTGATAATGTTTTAGCAACTACTGAATATGATGGAAAATTCTGTAGTGTTTTACATTCTAATAATGTAGTTGGCACTCAATTTCATCCAGAAAAAAGTGGATCCACTGGTTTATTAATTTACAAAAACTTTATTGAATTAATAGAAAATTCAACCTTTTAAATATCGGAGAATTTTATGGAAATAATTCCTGCAATAGATTTTCGAAATGGAAAATGCGTGCGATTATATCAAGGTGATTATTCAGCAGAAACAGTTTATCAAATAGCTCCAGAAACTCTAATTGAATCGTGGATTAGTTCTGGTGCGAAATGGATACATATTGTTGATCTTGATGGAGCAATTGGAGAACAAAGCAATAATCTTGAAATCATTGAATCTTTAAAAAAACGTTATCAGATTAATATTCAGTTTGGTGGTGGCATTAGATCTTTAGAGCGTGCGCAAAGAATTATGGATATAGGGATTGATCGTATAGTTTTAGGTACTATTGCAGTTACAAATCCTGAAATTGTTGAAGAAATCTGTATTCAATATAGTCCAGAAAATATAATAGTAGCCATAGATGCTAAAGATCATAAAGTTACGGTTAATGGATGGACGGAAAAGAGCAATCATACTCCTTTAGAATTAATTAGATTGATGCAAGTATTTGATGTGCAACGTTTTTTGTATACCGATGTTGAACGTGATGGAACGTTAACTTCTCCAAATTTTAAAAGTATTAAAGAATTAGTTTTAACTAGTAATTCTGCTATACAAGCTTCTGGTGGAATAGCAAAAGCAGAACAATTGATTCAATTAAGGGAAATTGGTGCTGAAAGTGCTATTCTTGGCAAGGCTCTTTTAGATAAAGTATTAGAACTTGATACATTAATAAAATTAATTAACCAAAAAACAAATTAGATTAATTTAAAATGAATGGAATAATAAATTGTTAACTAAAAGATTAATACCCTGTCTTGATGTTGATCAAGGAAGAGTTGTGAAAGGTATTAGCTTTGTTAATTTAACAGATGCTGGTGACCCAGTACGCATGGCGGAAGTTTATAATAATGAAGGAGCTGATGAACTGGTTTTCCTTGATATTACTGCTAGTGCTGAAAACCGTAATACTATGATAGACGTAGTCAAAAATGTTTCTAAGCAAGTTTTTATTCCATTAACTGTCGGAGGCGGAATTAGAAATTTAGATGATATTAAGGCTATTTTGAGAGCAGGAGCGGATAAAGTTTCACTCAATACTGCGGCTGTAGAAAACCCGAATATTATTAAAGAAAGTGCTGAGATGTTTGGAAATCAGTGTATAGTTATTGCTATTGATGCAAAGCGAATTACGTCAAAAACAAATAATAAAGTGAATGATGAATTAGGCATAGATTCTAATTCAATATGGGAAGTTTATACTTACGGAGGTAGGGTTTCTACTGGTATTGATGCAGTAAAATGGGCAAAAAAAGTTGTGAAAATGGGATCTGGGGAATTATTACTAACAAGTATGGATATGGATGGGACTAAAAGTGGATATGATTTGGATTTAAATAAAGAAATTTCTACTTCAGTTGAGGTTCCCGTAATTGCTAGTGGGGGAGCTGGGTCTCTTGAAGATTTACATGATGGATTAACATTAGGAAAAGCAGATGCTGTACTCGCGGCAAGCATATTTCACTTTGGAAAGTATTCGATTAAAGAAGCAAAAGAATATTTATCTTCTAAAGGTGTTGGAGTGAGAATTTAAATGATAAATGTCAAAGCTTTAATTTTTGATTTATTTGAAACACTTGTGCCTAATACAAGCGATAGATGGATTCGCATTTTTGAAGTTATTGTAGTTAAACAATCACTTAATATTGATCCTTTAAATTTATGGGCTGAATGGAAAAGAAGAGAATTAATTTTCAGGAAAAAGAGGGCTTATATTGATGAAAAAGAAAAAGAACTTCTATTTGAGAGTTATAAAGAAGTTTGGCTTAACTGTTTCAGGATGACTTATTTTCATCTGAATTGCCTTGCTAATGCAGAACGTTCTGTAGATTTGCTTATTAAAGAATTACAAAAGACTCCTTTATATCCTGAAGTAAAAAGTGTTATTAGTAAACTTCAAAAAAAATGGCATACAGGAATTTTATCAAATGCAGATGATGAATATTTATTTCCGATTCTTGAAAGAAATAAATTAGTTTTTCCGATAGTAAAAACATCAGAACAACTGAAATTATATAAACCTCATCCAAAAGTATTTAAATATTTGCTTGATGAACTTAAACTTAAACCTGAAGAATGTCTGTTTATTGGAGATAATAAATTTGATGATATACTTGGAGCTGGGAGAATAGGAATGAAAACTGTTTGGGTGAATAGATTTAATGAACCTCTAAAAAATTTTCCAATACAACCTATGTATAGTGTGAGTAATATTTCAGAATTAGAAAATATATTAGAAGATTTATAGTGTGAATTTATGTCATTAGATTTTGAAAACAATAAATTATGTGTAGCTATTGCACAACATTATGAAACTAAAGAAATATTAATGGTTGCATATATGAATGCAGAAGCTTATCAAAAAACTTTAGATTCCCAAAGAGCTTGGTTTTTTAGCCGTAGCAGAAATAAATTATGGCTTAAAGGAGAAGAGTCTGGAAATCATCTTAATGTTGTAACTTTATCTGTTGATTGCGATAAAGATGCTATATTATTGCAAGTATTGCCAGAAGGCCCCAGTTGTCATACAGGAAACAGATCATGTTTTTTTACCAAAGTTAATGTGAAAACAACTAATAATATTTTAGAAAAACGAACAGAGGATTCATTTGTATTGGAAAAATTAGCTAGTATCATAGCGGAAAAAGCAAAAAATAAACCTAAAGATAGTTATACTAGCAAATTACTTGATGATGGGATTTCAAGAATAGCTCAAAAAATAATAGAGGAATCTGGAGAGGTAGCTTTAGCTGGAAATAATCGAGATAAAAATGAAACTATTCAAGAAATGGCAGATTTGCTATATCATCTTGTGGTTTTTTTGAAAGCACTTGATATTCCTTTGAATGAAGTATGGAAAGAATTAGGTAATCGTATGGAGAAAAAATAGTTTATCTATAATCTTTAATTGATTTTGGTAAATAGACATTAGAAGTTTTTCGTTTTTTAGCTAATTGTATTTGCTTTGCTCTTTCTCGAGAATTATTCTTTTTGTTTTCACTAGATATTTCGTAACAGTTAGGGCAAGATACATCTTTTTCAAATTTATCAGAAATTTGGTCTATATAAGAAATTGGTTCCTTACAGCCATGACATAGGTCATAGTTGCCTTTATTTAAATCTGATGTTACTGTTACTCGATTATCAAATACAAAACATTCTCCAACCCATAAAGATTCATTGTCAGAAATATCTTCCAAATATTTTAATATTCCCCCATTTAATTGAAAAACTTCTTCAAATCCCAATTTTTTCATGTAATATGATGCTTTTTCACAACGTATTCCACCGGTGCAATACAAAGCAACTTTTTTCTTTTTATAGTCGCTTAGTTTAGTTTCAATATATTTTTTAAATTCAATAAAGGATTTAGTTTTAGGGGAGATCGAATTTTTGAATGACCCTAATTTACTTTCATATTCGTTGCGAACGTCTATAGTGATTACGTTAGGTTGTTTTATTAATTCGTTCCATTCTTTAGAGGAAATAGACTTGGCTTTAGGTTTGTTTGGGTTAATTGGTTTTTTTAAGAATGATACTATTTCTTTTTTAATTTTAATTTTATTTCTATAGAAAGGCATGTTGAGTGTTTTCGAATATTTTATATTTAAGTTCTGAAAATTTAAAGTTCTTGCATAATTTGTAAAGTCATTTATTGCCTTGGATAATCCTGCAATTGTTCCGTTAATTCCTTCTGGAGCTATAATTATCGTTCCTAATAATTTGTTTTTTTTGCAGAAAGTTTTTAAAGATTTTGATAAATATTGCAAATTATCTACTGTTTTAAATTCATAGAATGTCGCTATTTTAAAATGAAGGTTCAATGAGATTCCTTGTGATTTTTTAAATATATACAGGTTGGATCCAAGCTTTTGGACCTGATGAAGATGAGATTGTTGCTCTAACATATCCTGAATGATTTTCGAGATTACATTTTGCTTTTATGTCATTAATTTGTTTTATTACCTGTCCATTTTGAGTTATGAAATCTATGCGATATTGCATGTTTGAGTTGTGTGTCCATCCTATTTCTGGTTTGATTTCGAGTTCCATAACATTATTATTAATAATAATGTTTTCCATTTCTATGCCAGTTGAGGCATAAAAATCACCAGATTTAATTGCAGAGACGATATTATTTTTTGACAATTCTTTTACTTTAGCTACAATCCAACCACGTCCGGGATTTGATTTATTATATGCAAAATCGTGGTAATGATGAGAATCGTCAGTAGCAACTCCAAAAATTTTTTGGCCATTTGATAAGACGTTATCCCAAATTTGCTCGCACGAATATTTTCCAACAGCTCCATATACATTTACAGCAGGATGACCATTAAATATTTCTAATAAATCAACATTCTTAAGTTTAGATATTTGAGTATGATCGAAAGCCCATTTGTAATTTGGATGGTTTAGTGAAACAAGTCCACCTGCATTTTTGATTGCATCAATATTTGCTTGTAATGTAGTTACTATATCTTTTGTGTGGATTGGTTCAACGACTTTTTTTATATCTATCCCATTGATATGAATTGGAATTTTCCCGTCTACTCCATAATTCAGTATGTTTTTTGCAAAATCTTCTAATACGTGAGCTGTTACTTCTTCTCCTGGAATTAAAACTAGTTCTTTTTCTGACTGAGGATTGTTATTATCAAAATCGATAATAGTTCGATGATTATGGTCCGTAATAACAAGAAAATCATATTCATGATCTTTATACCATTTCATTACAGATTTAGGGTCAGCATCTCCATCAGATTCCGTTGTATGAGTATGTATATTACCTTTAACCCAAAAAGACATTTTTTGCCTCGCTTATATTAAATAATTCAATTTTCAAGATTAATATTATGAATTTCCTTGTTCTGCTTCTAAAACAGAATTCATTGATGCTAACGCTACTTCTATTTGGTCATCTTCTGGTGGATTAGTTGTTAAATTTTGTAACCATAGACCAGGAATCAATAATATTTTAACTACAGAATTATTTGCATTTTTACCAAACAAACGAATAAATTCATAACTAATTCCTCCGATGATTGGAACTAATAGTATCCTATAAATTAACTCAATAATAAAGTTATTCGATTGGTGTATCAAAGGCAGGATCAAGGGCAGGAAAGTAAAAACTAATATTGTCATTATCATAACTATAACAAGAAAAGATGTGCCACATCTTGGATGTTGAGTAGAAAATTTCCGAGCGTTTTCTACGGTTAATTCCAGGTTGTTTTCATGGCTATGAACTACCATATGTTCTGCTCCATGATATTGGAATACTCGTTTTATATCAGGCATTTTCCCAATTACTAAAAGATATATAAACAGTATTAATAATCTAATTACTCCTTCCATAAGATGTATGAAAATTTGATTGTCGAATATAAATTTGAGTAATTTTGAAGCTCCTAAAGGAATTATTAAAAATAATATGATTCCAAATCCTAAACCTATAGCGAAAGAAAGAAAAGTAAATATTTGTTGAGATTTAGTTTTTTCTTTTTCATTTGTAATGTCTTCAAGAGCAATTTGAGCAGAACGATTTAGGGCAGAGAAGCCAGTGATAAGCATATCAATTAATACAATAATCCCCCGTATTATGGGAAATTTTGTTGAGAATTTTTGGAAGAAATCAGAAACTTTTTTAGATTGAATAAAGATACTACTATTTTGTCTTCTAACAGCTATTGCATAATATGCAGGGCCTCGGATCATTACTCCTTCTATAAGTGCTTGTCCTCCATATACTGTGTTTTTTTTATTCATGAAATTTGATAATTAAGAATATATGCATTAAAGACTGTTAAAAGTTTTAGTTTATCTGGTGAATAATTCTTTATTTTCAACAAAGAATTTATTCTAATCGGAAACGTCGTTTTAGTCTTTCGACTCTACCTTCTGTATCAACTATTCGTTGTTCACCAGTGAAGAAAGGGTGGCATTTACTACATATTTCTACTTTTAATTCTTGTTGTGTTGAACCGGTAGTAAATTTTTGTCCACAAGAACAAGTAACTTCTGCATTATGATAATATTTTGGATGAATTTTAGATTTCATTATGTATTAAATGGGTAAACACTAACTTGTCGTTTTCCCTTTTTCCCCCATTCATATTGAATTGAGCCATCAATAAGAGAGAACAAAGTATGATCTTTGCCAATTTTAACATTTGTTCCCGCGGTTATTTTTGAACCTCTTTGTCGAACAATAATATTTCCTGATAAAACAAATTCTCCACTATATTTTTTCACACCTAATCGTTTCGAATTCGAATCTCGACCATTTCTACTACTACCACCTGCTTTTTTATGAGCCATCTTTACTCCTAGTAGATCGCGATAAAATTTCTCGTATCTTAAGCCGTGTAAAAGCTCTTCGATGTCCTTTTTTAACGCTGTATCGTGTTTTTGGTTTGAATTTAAATACAGTAATTTTGTCATCCTTTGCTTGATCTGTAACTTCAGCAACGACTTTTGCTCCTTTGAGTGTAGGGGAACCAAAACGAATTTTCCCTTTCTTCGAAATAGCAAGAACGTTGTCTAATTCAATTAAAGAACCTTGTTCTACTGGCAATTTTTCAACATCAACAGTTTCACCTGGTATTACTTGATATTGTTTGCCTCCAGTTTTGATTATAGCGTATTCCATTTTTACTCCAATAAAAAATTCTAGGTAAATCAAGTACACATGTCAAGGATTTTTAAGCAACTATTGGCTGTGCTATTATCCATAAACTAAAAATTGTGTAAAGAATCATTAAAATTAACATCGGATATTGACTTTTTAAAGCTTGGTTTTTGTTGAAATTATTTAATGCTATTACATGCGCAATAATTACAGCAAAAATATGTCCTATTACAATTGCACTAATTCCTAGAAACCATGCAAATTTAGCGTTCAAAATAGAAATATTTATTGTATAGTCAGCAGTTCCAAAAAGATTCCAGTCAAAACCAAAAGGATCAGATATTAATAATATTAAGATTTGTCCTTGAATTATTAAATAAGTGAAATAATGAGCAATATGATACCCAATAGCAATAGGAAGTAAAGAAGTCGCAAAAAGTTTAGCAATATCTTCGGGGTTGAGAGAAGTTTGAGCAAATTGTTTCATTATCCATGAAAAGACAAAATACATTGAGGTGAAACCTAAAAATGTACCTAATAAACCTAAAGATTTTATTGGAGCAGGTGTTAATTGTGGATGTATTTGATATGCAAAGGAATCAATTGTATTCCATATAGGTGTTTCTTTTAATCCATCAAAGGTTATAGCAGATAACATGAGGAGTATAAAACATAATTTACTGAAAGAGTTGATTGTGCTACTAATTACTTTCGAACCATATAATGTTATTTCAATAATTAGTTTATTTTTCGGAGTGTTTTTAGGTAAATTTTCACTAATATGTAAAGGAGAGAATCGTGATACAAAATGGAAAAATATTGAAAAAAATTCTGCATTTTTTAACCAAATATTTTTGCCAAAATAAAACATTCCAGTCAAAGTTAATAAAGAGTAAAGAGTAGCAAGCATTGCTAGTAATCTGGGAGAAGATGAAGCTGGATGAACATTTTCTATCCAGACAAACAAGAATAGTAATATTACACCGGGCCACATTCCAAGTTTTTTGGGATATTCGAAATTTAAGCTTGAAATATTCTTTTTAGTTAGTGTTTTCTTAATTATTTTTTCTAATATTTCAAACATTGTTTTCCATGGATTTATAGTGGGCCAAAGATTAAAAATCATACTTGAAACAAACATTGTTCCAATCCAAAGCATTATCCACAACAGTATTGGTGCGACATTTCTTAATGGAAGTGGATTTCCAATAAATCCAGATATGATAAAAAGAAAAAAGATTAATAAAAATATAGTGCTTAATATTGATTTTAAAGAAAAGAAAACTGTTTTGGGGATTGGGATATAAATGGCTAATGGTTTTTTTTGTGTGTTAACTTTGAAGAAAGCAGCGATGATTAAGAAAGAGAGTAAAATTGTTATAGCGGATCCTAGTAAATATAAATTTAAAGGAACCGGCAAATCATAACGTTCACCAAATCCATGTGCAGAAATAAGTTGTATATCTAATATAGTAAAGATTAATAAAAATATTGATATTAAAAAACCAACTCGAAAAAATTTATTGACTAATATATGTTTGAGAATCATTTTTTGCTTTTAGTTAGGCCATATTTCCAGATATCCTAAATGAGTTTCTGTTGTTTTTTCGTGATCATCATCATGATGATCATCATCTTTATGTTCAGCGTCTTTATGATCATCATCATGATCACTTTCTTTATGATCATCATGATGATTTGAAAAGTGAAAAGCAATAGCAAATTTGCCTGTTGTAGTTGCTTCTATCGTTGAGGTGTTTAGGATGTTTTTTTCTGCAGGCATTTCGATATTATATCCATGTAAGTGAACAATTCCTCGTTGGTCGCTTCTTATATTAAAGATAATAGTATCTTTTTGATTTGCTTTAATCGTTATTTCTTCGACTAATGTGCCGTTTTTAATGTTTAAATTAATAGAATGAGTTTCTGTTTTAGTGTTTGAATCTGTACAGGCTAATAAAATTATTAAGAGTAGCGAAGTAAAAAAAATAGAAATAATGTTTAATTTTTTAAAGTGCATTTTTATTCTCCAAAAGCTTCATCAAAAACTCGATCAGAAGCATTAAATTGTAAATCTTTAACAAATTTACATCCTTCTGTTGCTCCAAATTCTCGATCCATAGCTGCATCTTCCCATTCTACAGACAAAGGACCTTTATAATTAATTCGGTTTAAAGTTCGTATAATTTCTTCGAAGTTAATATCTCCACGTCCAAGACTACGAAAATCCCAACCACGTCCATGAGTTCCGAAATTTAAATGAGATCCTAAAATGCCTGATTCTCCATCTAAAGTTATAGCTGCATCTTTCATATGTGTGTGATATATTCGATCTGAAAAAATTTGTAAAAATTTTGCAGGGTTCAACATTTGCCAATATAAATGGCTGGGATCAAAATTAAATCCAAAAGTTTTCCGATAATTTACAGCTTTAAGAGCTCGTTTTGCAGTTATAATATCAAATGCGATTTCGGTCGGATGCACTTCTAAAGCAAATTTTATTCCATTTTTGTCAAATTCATCAAAAATAGGATTCCACATTTTAGCGAAATATTCGAAACCATTTTCAATTATTTCGTCACTTACTGGAGGAAAACTATAAATCATATGCCAAATGGATGAGCCAGTGAAACCGTTTACTATTTCAACTCCTAAATTTTTAGCAGCCTTTGCTGTATTTAGCATTGTTTGAATAGCCCATTTTCGTTTGCCTTCTGGTTGTCCATGATATTCTTTAGGTGCGAACATATCTGAACGAGAATCATCGTTTGGATCACACACTAATTGACCTGCCAAGTGATTACTGATTGAAAAAACGTTTAGTCCATAACTTTTTAACATTTTTAAATGGGTTTTTACATAGTTCATATCTTTAGCTGCAAGATCTACATTTAAATGATCTCCCCAACAAGCTAGTTCTAATCCTTCGTATCCCCATTTAGCAGCTTTAGGGGCAAGTTCTTTGATAGGTATATCTGCAAATTGTCCGGTAAATAAAGTAACTGGCCTAATCATTTTTGCCTCCGTTTTTTTAATTATTATTTAGTTATTTTAGTCCATTTTTTTTCGTTTTTATTGCTTCTAATCACTGCATCTAGGAATAACATTCCACGAACACCGTCGTCTACACTTGGATAATCATACTTCGTTGATTTATTCGTTTTTTTGAGTATTTCATTTGATAAAGCATTAGCGAAATTATTATAAATATTTGCAAATGCCTCAATATATCCTTCTGGATGTCCTGCAGGAAGACGTGTATTGGAAATCGAAGTTTTTCCTACAAAGGGAGTTGCTGTTCTTTTTAATTCAGTTGGTTTATTTAGCCAATGAACTAAAAGGGTATTTGGTTCTTTTTGATGCCATTCTAGGGAGCCTTTTTCACCATATACTCGAATATTCAAACCATTTTCTTCTCCTATGGCGATTTGACTAGCCCATAGTATTCCACGTGTGTTTTTACCTAATTTCAAAAGAATACTTCCGTCATCATCTAACCCACGTCCTTTTACAAATGTATTAAGATCAGCACATAGTTCAGTGATTTCAAGTCCAGTTATATATTCAATTAAATTTTCACAATGTGTTCCAATATCTCCCATGCAAGAGGATAATCCTGCAATTTCAGGATTTGTTCGCCATGATGCTTGTTTTTGCCCTTCTTGTTCGATATTTTCAGATAACCATCCTTGAGGATATTCTGCAACTACTCGTCTGATAGGTCCCAGTTGATTATTAATTATCATTTCACGTGCTTCTTTTACCATTGGAGTGCCAGTATAGTTATGAGTCAGACAGAATAATTTGTTTGTAGATTGAACTTTTTTCCTTAAATTTTCCGCTTCTTTGATATTTATTGTCATAGGTTTATCACAGACTACATGAAATTCGTGATCAAGAGCACTCATTGCAATTGGATAATGCATATTATTTGGAGTAACAATTGATACAAAATCCATTTTTTTATTTTGGGGCAATTTACTTTCTTTAACAAACATTTCTTCGTAGTTGTTATAAATTCGATTAGCTGGCAATAATAAATCTTTGCCACTTAATTGTGATTTTTTTGCTGAACTGCTAAAAGCTCCACATACTAATTCAATTTTATTATCCATTGAGGCAGATATTCGATGAATTGGCCCTATAAAGGCATCTCTTCCTCCTCCTACCATTCCCATCCTGAGTTTTCGTTTCATTTTATAACTCCTAATTATAAAAAAATGTTATTAATCAAATAGAATTATTTTTTTATGCGAGTTGTCCATTCTTCAGTTGCTTTGATTTCTGTTTGAGGAGTTGCCCAAAGTACAGCATTTTTTATAACTTGTTGTACTTCTTTTTGAAAAAATATCGGATAAGTTTCATGTCCTGGTCTAAAATAGAATATTTTACCAAGACCTCTGTTATAACAACATCCACTTCGAAATACTTCCCCTTCTTCAAAAGAACTAATAAATACCAATGTATCTGGATTTGGCACGTCAAATCTTTCACTGTACATTTCTGTTTGAGGTATTTCAAATGAAGGTCCTAGTCCATTTGCAATTGGATGATTAGGTTCAATTACCCATATAGATTCTTTTTTCCCATCTTCTCGCCAAGATCCTAATAAACAACTTGTTCCCATTAATTTGACGAAAATTTTTGATAAATGACTGGAATGTAGTGCTATAAGTCCCATTCCATCTAATACTCTTTGATAAATCCGATTTACGATATCATCACTTACGTCTTGATGAGATCTATGTCCCCACCAAATTAAAACATCTGTTTCTGATAATGTTTTTTCGGTTAATCCATGTTCTTTTTCGTCTAATGTTGCTGTTTGTACAGGAAATCCTTCACTTTTTAGATATTTTGCAATAACTGAATGTATTCCTTCAGGGTAAACTCGAGCGACAGGTTTATCTGTTTTTTCTTGTTGAAATTCGTTCCATACAGTAACTTTAGGTAATTTAATCATAGTTTTCTCCTATTTTTATTTAATGTGAATATTATGTATTAATTGTTTTTTATTTCGATAGGATTTCCATTATTTGCTGCAGATTTTTTAATGTTTTCCCACATTTTTGCAGTTCGTAATCCTAGTTCTAATGGTGAAGGATTTGCTATTTTACCTTCTCTCACAGAAAGAAATTCTTCCCAAACCCCGCTAGATTCGGGAACATTTACTTTTTCCCATCCAGTTTCTCGATGCCATTGAATATCTAAGAATTTCCCCCATGAATCTGTTCTTAAAATGGCTTTTGTACAAAATACACGTATATCTGCAGCACAGGAAATTATAGATTCGCCACAACCGTTTAATGTTACTAATATCCCAGATTTAAGTTGTGCCATGATTACACCAGATATCTCTACTTTATATTCTCCTTTATGTAATATTGCAGAAATTCGAGTGAAATCTTCACCAGCTAAATTTGCTACAGTATTTAAAAGGTGAGCTCCTGTGTCGAAAAGAAATCCGCCTCCCGAAATTTCAGGATTTGATCTCCATTGTCCAGCTTGAGATTTTGCCCAATTTTGCCATACTATTCCAGAAATATTTGTAATTCGACCTAATTTTCCAGATTCTAATAATTGCATAGCAGTTCTAATCTGAGGAGACATGCTTCCTTGAAATGCTACTGCTGCTAATTTCTTCGTGTGATCTCGTGTTTTTATCAGTTCAATTGCTTCTTTAGGGTTCATTACCATAGGTTTTTCAATTAGTATATCAAGTCCAGCTTCCATACACATTTTCGCTTGAGAATAGTGCATTGAATGAGGCGTGATAATAAAAGCTACGTCTAATTTATTAGCATACTTTATTAGTGCTTTCTTTAAGTCAGGTTCGTTTATAGGTTCTGGACGATTATTTTCTTTAAATATTTTTATAGTTTCTAAATAGGCTTCATTTGAAGGTTCACATATTATAGGAATCACAGTATTTTTAAAGTTAGGAAGGATGCGTTTAATATGTTCTCGAGCCATAGCTCCGCATCCAACAATTAGTACCTTTGTAAGTGTAGTTGTCATACTAAAATCTCTTTTTAAATAATTTTAGATAAAAGATACTATAAATCTATAAAAATATTCAAGTAAAAGAACTTAATTTCAAGATTTGTGAAATTCAATTCTTCTGTGTAGTATTTTCTTGTTAATAATAATTCTTTCCAAAAACAAAAAAACGATATTTTTATGTGTATTTTAAATAAAAAATTTTATTCACAAGATGCAGCTTTTATTGCAAAACAACTTTTAGGGAAAATTATTGTTAGAAATATAGGTAATGAAGTTTTAGCAGGTAAAATTGTTGAAACTGAAGCTTATTATTCTACAAATGATCCTGCGTCTAGAGCTTACAAAGGCTATAACAATTTTGCAAAATTAATGTGGGATGAACCTGGAACGATTTTTATCTATATGGTGCATGCTAATTGGCTTTTAAATATTGTAACTATGCCAATGAATATAGCATCTGCAGTTCTTATTAGAGCTATAGAACCATTAACAGGGATTACAACTATGGAGAAACATAGAAAAAACAAAGGAATAAATTTAACTAATGGGCCAGGGAAATTGACTCAATCATTGATGATAACAAAAGATTTTAATAATACTAAAATAACTGATAAAAATGGCAAATTGTTTATATTAAATAATACTGAAAAAATAGAGATTCAATCGACTTATAGAGTTGGAGTTAAAAAAGATTTGAAAAGAAAATTAAGATTTTTTATTAGAGATAATTATTTTGTATCTAAAGCTCGATTTTTGACTTGAAATGCTAAGTAATAAGAATTAAGGTAAGGTTTTCAATTATGCCAGCAATTACTGTTAATAATTTACTGTCTTTAGATAAAATTCAACAACCGATAGATTCTGCTATTCTAAGACCTGTTAAAAATATAACCATGGCTCCGAAAGGTTTTGAGGGAGAAGGATTTCCAGTCCGTCGTGCATTTTCAGAATTTTCATTAACTGATATTGATCCTTTTATAATGATGGATCAGATGGGAGAAGTTGAATGGGAAGTTGGAGAAGCAAAAGGAACACCGTGGCATCCTCATAGAGGTTTTGAGACAGTTACTTATTTAATAGATGGTCAGTTTAAACATAAAGACTCAAATGGTGGTGGTGGAATTATTGGGAATGGGGATACACAATGGATGACTGCTGGTTCTGGAATACTACATATTGAAGCTCCTACTGAAGAAGCAGTTTTAAAAGGAGGACTCTTTCATGGAGTCCAAATATGGGTAAATCTTCCTTCTTCTATGAAATTAATTCATCCTAGGTATCAAGATATACATGGGAGTAATCTTAAATTACTTACAACGTATAATACAGGCGCTTTAATTAGAATTATTGCTGGGGATATAGGAGGTTTTTCTGGTCCGGGAAATACGTATACTCCTGTATCTATTATTCATGCTAGTGTTCATCCTGATTCTGTGATGGAAATTCCATGGGAAAAATCATTTAATGCTTTGGGTTATATTCTTAGTGGGAGTGGATATGTAGGGAATGAAACAATACCAATTTTGTCTGGACAAGCAATATTATTTGGTCAGGGGGATTTTATCAAAATTGGAGCTAATCGAATCCAGGATAGTAGGTCTAATAATTTGGAAATATTAATATTAGGAGGATTACCTATACAAGAACCAGTTGCTTGGTATGGTCCTTTTGTGATGAATAATTATTCAGAATTAGAAAAAGCTTTTTCAGATTATCGTTCGGGATATTTAGGAAATATCATTGCTGATAAATCCCAGTAAATTCATTATAGTTTTAGCTAGAAAGGAGAATAGATTATGAAAGCAATTAGATTTCATCATAATGGAGGGCCTGAAGTTTTATCTTATGAAGATATTGTTATACCAGAATTTTCTGAAAGAGAAGTATTAGTAAAACTTAAAGCATCTGGCGTTAATTTCATTGATATTTATCAACGTGAAGGATTATATCCCATTCCTTTGCCAGTTACAGCTGGACTCGAAGGAGCTGGTATAGTTACCGCAATAGGTAGAGAAGTAACTGAAGTTAAGATTGGAGATAATGTAGCATATACTGGTTGTTTGGGATCTTATGCTGAATATGCAGTAGTTCCCTCTTGGCGTTTAGTGAAAGTTCCTTCTTCAGTTGATTTGTCAATAGCAGCAGCAGTTATGCTTCAAGGAATGACTGCACATTATCTTACTCATAGTACTTATGTTGTTAAAGCGGGTGATGTTTGTTTAGTTCATGCCGCTGCAGGTGGAGTTGGTTTATTACTTATTCAAATGATTAAAAGTTTAGGGGCATATGTCATAGGAACTGTATCTACAGAACAAAAAGCTGAAGTTGCTAAATTAGTTGGAGCGGATGAGATTATTTTATATAACAAACAAGATTTTGAATCAGAAGTAAAACGTTTAACTGTTAACAAAGGAGTCAATGTTGTTTATGATGCTGTTGGAAAAACTACTTTTGATTCAAGTATAAATTGTTTAATACCCCGTGGGTATTTAGTGCTTTATGGACAATCTAGCGGGAAAGTTCCTCCTATAGATCCATTATTATTAACTAAGAAAGGATCTATCTGTCTTGCAAGGCCTTCTTTAGAACATCATACTCTTTCCAGGGAAGAAATTATTCCTCGTGCGGATACGATCTTTGACTGGGTTTCTGAAGGAAAGTTGTCGGTCCGTATTCATAAAAAATTACCGTTGTCAGAGGCAGCAGAAGCTCAACAGCTTTTAGCTAATCGAGATACGATGGGAAAACTGTTACTTATACAATAATTTACTAATAAATATATTAAATTATGAGATAATATATCAATTGAAGTTGATTATGGATCTAAGGCTTAAAAATAAAGTAGCTATAATAACTGGTGCAGGTTCTACTAAGAAAGGTGATGGTGTTGGAAGCGCTATATCAATTATTTTTGCTAAACATGGTTGTAAAGTGTTATTAGCTGATAAGAACATTGATTATGCTAAGAATACGGCTGAGATGATTACTTCTTTTGGCGGTTAATCAGTAATTTGTCAAACAGACGTTACTCAAATATCTCATGTAAAGAAGATGGTGGATTTAGCAATATCTTCTTTTGGGAAACTGGATATTCTTGTTAATAACGTAGGCATATTAGGATCTGGAAATGTTGTCTCCGTAGAGGAAGAAAATTGGGATAATGTTATAGATACTAATCTTAAAAGCATGGTTTTGACGAGTAAATATGCTATACCCAAAATGATGCTTTCTAATGGAGGTAGTATTATTAATATTTCTTCTGTAAATGGTATCAGGGGTTTAGGCATTTATGATAGTATTCCTTACTCAACTTCTAAAGGCGCAATAGTTAGCTTAACTCAAAATATGGCTGTTCAACATGGGAAATATAATATTAGAGTTAATGCTATAGCTACAGGATTAATATATACACCTATGGTTTCGGGTAAGATGACTTCTGAACAACGTGACCTTCGTAAACGTGCAGCTCCTTTAGGTACGGAAGGAACTGCGTGGGATGTAGCACTGGCATCATTGTTTTTAGCTTCTGAGGAATCTCGTTGGGTTACTGGAATACTTTTGCCCGTTGATGCTGGACTTATTACAACTACTGCACTTTCAACATTATTGAGAAAAAAAACCTAAAATAGAAATAATTGAAAAATTCAAAGCCAAATTAATTCTTAGTTTATATTTTAACGAATTGATATTAAGTTGGTATGTTTCGAATCCAGTAAGCTTTAATTGAATAGTTGCATATGTTCTATTTTGGGGTTTGGTTTTTTTTCTATAAGTGGTTTTCCTCCGTGTGACTTAAAACTAAAAAGCTCAGCATTGGAAAGACAAAATTTAAAACGGATATTTTTGCCACGTAATTCATTCAGACTTTTTCCGTTCCATGTTTGAATACCACTTCTGCTTAAATTGTTTGAGTTTTCAGCTGTAAATCCATCAATAACTTCCATTGTATCAGTCAGAACTTCAGTTTTAATATTTCCATTTCCTCCGCCGCCAAGATCAGAGAGATTTAATTCTAATTCTCCACCAGGCCAAATCATGGGTTTGGTAAAAATGTAGCCAGGGAATTTTGTAGCTCTCAATCCACAGAAACCATCGACTCTGAGTTCAGCAAGACCAAGTTGTAACATAGAAGTTA
Organism: uncultured Dehalococcoidia bacterium; assembly: GCA_964508175.1. Taxonomy (GTDB): domain Bacteria; phylum Chloroflexota; class Dehalococcoidia; order Lucifugimonadales; family CAZDRU01; genus CAZDRU01. The sequence continues at coordinate 90,353 of CAZDRU010000042.1, read as the reverse complement.
CGTGGCCAGTAGTATCAGGGCCAGGATGACAAATTGGCCCACCAAGATAGTAAAACCACAAAGAGTCTTGTTTTGGACTTGCGTCAGAAAATTGGGAATAGTTAAGTGAACTTTCATTAAGATTCATGAAAGTTCCTTCTTTATATCCAAGCGGTGCAGAAAGAGATAATTCAACACGATAACTATCAAATGCCCCTACCTTAGCTCCTTCAGGAGTATGATCAAGGAAAATTGTTCGGGGTTCAACTCGTTCCCAGTGTATTGTATCTCTACTGGTAATGAGTTCCATGTTCCCGATTGGATTATCAAATTCCCAGAACCAATATATGGTGCCAATATATAAATCGTTATATTTAAAGGCACTGCAATGATAAACTTGAGCTTCAGGATTATCTAGAAAATCTGGAATAACGACACGTGTAGGATCGCCATCTTTTTCATTTTCGTTAATACCAACACGATGAGCACTTCTGACAAATTTCCATTTTCTGAGATCTTCACTTCCTCTACTTATAATAGTATATGGGAATTGTTTATTATCAGATTTAACCGCAGCTGAACGGTCGTGCATTTTATGATTAATGCCGTTTGGATGACTTACAGTCCATCTCCAGTGAATTCCATCAGGTGAACGAAGTATATAGCCTTTATAGTCCCAATTACCTTCTCCGTCGGTAGTGCTAAGAACCATAGTCCATGGTTCTTCAGTGTTTTCAGGTTCATAAATGATAGTTGGAGCTCCTGTTCCACCACCATGTGTAATAAGAAGTACTATATTGGTCCATTGTCCATCACTAGTTTTGTATACATCGAGTTCTGGTCTTTCCCAATGAATACCGTCTGTCGAAGTAATCATACAAACAGCATGTTTAATTTCAGGATGTTTAGAGGGACTAAGAACGGCATACCATGCTTTTAGGATGCCTTCTTTTTTGTCAAAATGGACACCGCCAAGATAGTGTATACTAGTCCCTTCCCAAGATGCTCCTGCTTTATAGAGAGGATTGTTGTAATATTTATGGGGACTATGAATTATTTTTTTTACTCTTGAAGTTTCTTCAATAACATGATTGTCTAAAAATAGTTGACTTACTAGTGGATTTATAACATTACTCATTATTATTTTCTCCCATTATTAGCAGTTATTTTTTGCGGTTTCTAAATTTATTTACCGCCAGAAATAGTATTGGAAACAGAACAAAACTAATACTTCCTATTTCTCTCGTATTCTCATTTGTAGTATTTCTTGGCTTTAGTATAGTACAATTTGAAGAAATTGGTTCTGTTATTATTTCTTGTGAATCTGTTTCATTTATTTGAGGATTTGATTGTGTTTCGAGAGATTCTTCGTTATCTTTTTCCTTAGTAATTTCTTTTAATTCAGTCCTTCGTTTTTCTTGAATTTTTTCTAGTTCTTTTGGATTTGGTAAAGGTTCTAAACCTATCGATTTACGCCATTGACTATCTAATCCGTGTTGATTGAATCCATAGGTTGTTTGTAGGGCTTGATCTATGTCAGGATTTTTTTGCAATTCTTTCATTAAAATAGCTAGTTTTTTTTCGCCAAATGTTTTGATCAAAAAACTCACAACACTTTTTGAATGTCCATATGCAATCAGAATTTCGTCAGGGGTTCCAGAAAATGTTTGAAGGTACCAAATTGGTTTTAGTTTTCTTGTAAAAATTGCATAAGCAAGAGATTGTGCATAACTTGAAGAGGATTCAAAATTTGCATATTCAGCAAGGCCTTCATTTAACCAAGTAGGAATTGCTGCATAAACATGTTTTGCTGCGTCGTGAACGAGCACATGCATTACTTCATGAGCAGTTATTCCGGCAAAAGTTTCTCCAAAAGCCATAACAAGTACTGTTCGTTTATCTGGCCATGCAGTTCCTTCAGTGACTAAATCTTGTGCAACTGCAGCAGCTCTTTTAGGTAAAGCTGATGACATATGTCGAACGTTATTATAGGCAACTACAGTTATAGGTTGGATGTCACTGATTCCTAGGAGTGTGCTCATATCTGTTATTGTATTAGTTGTGGTTTTTAAAATAATCTCTGCACGAGATTTAGTTGGTCCATAATAATGAACTATTGCCCACTCATTTTTTAAAGTGGACCATTCAAATCGATTGTCAAAATAAGTAAATTCTGATTTTTTGCTTTTGAGAATTTTGCCAGAAGACGTAATAATTTCAATTTGATAAGTTATTTTGGTTCCTGGTGGAATAAATCCTTGACCGCTTGAAGTTGGTAAATTATATATTGCTTCAACTTTTTCTCCGTTTTCGAAGTCAGCATATCCGTAAGATGTACTACGTCCTTCAACTGCTTTGTATTCAATTTTGATTGTATTAATCTCTTCAGAGGCCTGAGCGTTTATTTCAAAAATAATGTTTTTGGGGAAATCGCTTTTTACGCTAATAGAATCGATAGTAATATTAGTGTCGGCATAAGTAATTTTAAATAGAGTTAAAGGAATAATAGTTGTAATTATTATGAGGAAAGCATAAAAGACAAATATGTATTTAGTTTTGACAAGCATAAATATCCTTTTTGTGAATTATCTCTTTTCTTCTTGAACAACGCAACTAAGGAGATTACTATTTCTTCGAAATAAATTTTTAGTATTGTAAGAAATCAAACAATATACTTATAATTGTTTGATTATTTTTTTATTAAAAAGGGGGATGTCTTGTCTGATTATTATCATGTGCCTTCTGAACGAGAAACAAAAGAACGATTTCCAGGAGTGAATCTTCGTACTTTTTGGGGAGATAAAGTAATGTTGTCTATTGTAGATTTAAATAAAGATTCTTTAGTTCCCGAACATACTCATCCTAATGAACAAGCTGGAATTGTTTTGGAAGGAGAAATGGAATTAGGTATTAATGGAGAAAAACGTATTCTGAAAAAAGGTGATATATATATTATCCCAGGTGATGCAGTTCATTATGCTAAACCACACGGGGATTCTTGCCAGGCATTAGATATCTTTTCACCTGTGCGAGAAGAATATAAATATTAATAAATTTATGGAGAATTTATTTCTTTTTTTGAGCAAATATTGCTTCGTAAACGAGACCTGCTAACATCCCACCTATAATTGGACCTACCCAATAAATCCAGTGATTTATCCATGTTCCTGATACTATTGCAGGTCCTATGCTTCTTGCAGGGTTAAGTCCAGTTCCTGTTATAGGGACTCCAACTAGATGTGCAACAACTACCGCTAAGCCGATTGCCAATGGAGCCATTTTATTTATTGCTCTATTATCTGTTGCTGTTGCAAATATTACAAAAACTAATACAAAGGTTAAAATTATTTCAGTGAGTAATCCTGCAGGAACGGTTATTCCTTGTGCTAAAGAATGAGATCCTAGAGACCCTTGTACAGCTTCTGGAACTGCAGATCCTAGCATATAAGCTCCAACTATTGCCCCTAGAACTTGAGCAATTATGAACATAATTCCTTTTACAAAAGAAGTTTTTCCAGTTATGACTGTTGCGATAGTAACTGCTGGATTGATATGTCCTCCGGATATATGTGCAGTTGCATATACAAGGATACATATAGTAAATCCATTTCCTAGTGCAATTGCAATTAATCTTGCAGGAGTTAAGGCATCTGATGATAATATGCCACTAGATACGACTACACCTGCTCCGAGAAAAACAAAAAGAAGTACAGCAATAAATTCTGCAACACATTCTTTTAATGTAGCGATGTTTTTAAATTCATTCATTTAACAGTTACCTCCAAAATTTGGTATATAATTTTTCGAATAATTTAGTTTCATGATAGCACTTGGACTTTTTTGTTATCAATCTTGTTTACTACTATTTTTTAACAAAAATTCATATTTTTATTAATTAACTTGTAAAAAAAATCCCCTTCGTGTACTCTGAAGAAAAATTAGATATGAGAGGTAAGTTATGAATATAACAAATATTAAAAAAGCTATTAAAAAAGTTATTCCAGAATTTGCTTATGCACACTGTGATATTCCCTGTGGGATTTATGATCCACATTTAGCTCAAATAGCAGCATTGACAACAGTTAGAATGAATCAATTAATTGAAGATCTTGATTCAGCAGGTAAGGATGCTAAATTATCAAGATATATTGCAGTTAAAGAAGAATCTGCTGAATTATGTAAGCAAGAATTAAGAATTATTTGGGGAGATTATTTTAAACCAGAACATTTAGAAAAACATCCGGATCTCCACACGCATTTTTGGAATGCCATGAAAGCAGCCTCCAAAGTTCGTCAAGAAATTAATAAAGCAGCTGCAGAAGATCTACTTGTTTCAGTAAAAGAAATTTCTAAGATATTCTGGGACACCAAAGGAGTTAAAACAGTTGAAAATGATTCAAATCAAACTGGAGGAGGCTCCTTAATTTATACTGCTTAATTCATGAAAATTTGATTTAAAAGACGTTTTTTTTATTGATACGTATGAAAATTATTATTGTTCGTGGTTCGAGTATGTTTCCAGTTATAAAAAATGGAGATGTTCTTTTATTTAGTACGTATAACTATACTAAAGACGAATTGAATCGAAACGAAATAGTAATATTGAAAAGAAAAAATTCTAGCAGATCTTTGCTTATAAAAAGAATTGTTGGTTTGCCTGGTGATAATGTCCAGGTAAAAAATGGCCAAATTTTTATTGACGGAATTAAGTCTTCGGAATTGCCAATTAATGATTATTATTCAAATAAGGAAATCAAAAAATCATGGAAATTAACAAGCAACCAATATTTTGTTTGTGGAGATTTTCATAAATATAGTACTGATAGTAGGCATTTTGGACCTATATTATTCGAACAAATAGTTGGAAGATTTCCTATGCGAATATGGCCTGTTTTAAAAATTGGTTATATTGAATAATAAACATTTTTTTAAGATATACTTTTAATTTTACTTATATAGATAGTTCCTATCAGTGCAAGTAGTAAAATTGGGATTTTAAATTCCCATCCATAAGGAGCGCAAAATGGTATAAAAGGAATGCAAAAAACCGAAAATAAAGAAAATATCCAAATCATCGATATTGAGATTATTTTCGCTTTTTTAGGCATTGCTTTTGATTCTCTATAATCTCGAATCAATTTCCCAAATATGCGATTATTTATGACAAACTTATATAGTTTTTCAGATGATCTAATAAAACAAGCAACGGATATAATTAAAAATATAGTACCCGGTAATCCTGGCAGTATATATCCCAATATTCCTAGTCCTAAACATATTAATCCTATTGTGAGAAAAATCAGTTTTTTGATTTCGAAAAATAAATTCTTTGCCATTAATAATAATCATTAACTTTTTTTATAGTAAAGTCTAGTCTTAAGATTAATTTTTTTTAGTGGAACTCTTTTTTTAGTTGTCTTACATATGAGATTTTCATGATGTTATATCATGTATTTTGGTGGAAACTTTCCTAAGGGTAGAATAAAATAACAAGATGATTGAATACGAAGCGGTTATTGGATTAGAGGTGCACTCACAAATTCTTACTGAAAGTAAGATGTTTTGTAGTTGTCCAAATGATTATCAAGAAGCAATTCCTAATAGTAAAGTTTGTCCAGTATGTGAAGGGTTTCCTGGAAGTTTGCCGATAATAAACAAAAGCGCTGTATTTAGTGCAATTAAAACAGGGTTTGCACTTAATTGTTCTATTAATAAAGAAACTAAATTTGATAGGAAAAATTATGTTTATCCAGATTTAATGAAGGGATATCAAATTTCTCAATATGATCAACCAATTGCAAGTGAAGGCTATATAGATCTTCTTATAAATAAGCAAAAAAGAAAAATTCGAATATTAAGAGTACACCTTGAAGAAGATGTTGCGAAATTACAACATGTTACTCAATCTTCACAAGAAACTTCCTATTCTTTGATAGATTTGAATCGTTCTGGTATTCCTTTGATGGAAATTGTTAGTCATCCTGATCTTCGAACTCCCGAAGAAGCAATAGAATATTTAATGAATTTAAGAATTATTCTTCAATATCTTGAAGTTAGTACAGGAAATATGGAAGAAGGTAGCTTCCGTTGTGATGCTAATATAAGTATTAGACCTAGAGGAGAAAAATATTTGATGCCTAAAGTTGAAATAAAGAATCTTAATAGTTTCAAGTCAGTCCATGATTCTTTAGTATTTGAATTTGAAAGACAGCAAGAAGTTCTTAATAATAAGAATGTTGTTGTTCAAGAGACTAGAGGTTGGCTTGATACTAAGGGAATTACATTTAGTCAAAGAACTAAAGAAGATGCTCATGATTATAGATATTTGCCTGAGCCAGATTTACCTTTGTTAAGTATTGAAGATGAGGTTGTTAATAAAATAAAAACAAATTTACCTGAATTACATTATGAAATTGCAGAACGTTTTGTTAAGGAATATTCTCTTAATGAATATGATGTTGCTTTATTAACAAATAAAAAACAGAACGTTTTTTATTTTGAGGAGTGTTTAAAATATTGTAATGTTGATGACCAAGATCTTCAGAAAACAGCAAAAACAGTAGCAAATCTTATATTAGGAGACCTTTCTCGTTTGTTAAATGAAAAAAATATTTCTATAGAAAATTCTCCTATGCCTCCACAATATCTTGCAAAAATAGTACAATTAAATAATAGAGGCATATTGAATTCAAAGTTAGTTAAACGAGTTCTTAGTGAATCTTTTGAATTACAAGAAGACCCAGAATTAATAGTAGAGAAACGAAAATATAAACAAATTGATGATTCTGATGTTCTTAGTTCAACGATTGATGAAGTACTTATGACAAATAAACAAGCAATTGATGATTATGTTTCAGGGAAAGAAACTGCAATAAAATATTTAATTGGACAAGTTATGAAACTTACTAGAGGCCAGGCTAATCCTGGGACTGTAAGTGATATTTTAATAAAGAAATTAAAAAACAAATGAATGGAATTTAATTATTTATGAATAATACAATATTTCTCATACCACAAGTAATTGTTGCTGCCTTACTTATATTAGTTATTTTGTTACAAGTTAAAGAAGGTGGTGGTGGTATTTTTGGAGGAGCTACAGGAACCCCTCGAACAAGAAGAGGTTTCGAAAAAACGTTATTTCAATTTACTATTGGGCTTAGTATAGTATTTATTGTACTTGCTACCTTAAGTGCTCGTTTTTCTTATTAGGGATTGAAATTCTAACGTTGAATATAATCAATTACATTAAAAGAGATATTTCAATTTGACACAAGTCAACTAGCGTGGTTAAGATCTCTTTGACTAATAGTTATGCATATTTTGGAGTAAATTATGGAAATAACGAAAGAAAAATTACTAGATATTTATAGGACAATGAAAACAATAAGGGAATTCGAAATCCGAGGAGTTGGAGAAGTAGCACAAAGAGCTTTGACTGGTTCTGTACATTCTTCAGCAGGTGAAGAAGCTGTTTCGACAGGTGTTTGTGCGCATTTAAGACAAGAAGATTATATAGCAAGTACTCATAGAGGGCATGGTCATTGTATTGCTAAGGGTGTTGACCCTAAATTAATGATGGCTGAATTGTTTGGCAAATCCATAGGAACAAATGAAGGGAAAGGTGGTTCTATGCATATTGCTGATATGAGTAGAGGAATGTTAGGAGCGAATGGAATTGTTGCTGGAGGAGTTCCTTTAGCTGTTGGAGCTGCTCTATCTGCATATATCCAAGGTAAAGATCTTGTAGCAGTAGCTTTCTTTGGAGACGGAGGAGCAAATCAAGGTGTATTACATGAGAGTATGAATTTAGCAGCTATATGGAAATTGCCTGTAATTTTTGTTTGTGAAAATAATATATATGCAGAATCTACTCCTGTTGATTATGCAACATCTGTAGAAAAAATTAGTGATAGAGCGGCAGCATATTCAATGCCTGGTGAAACTGTTGATGGAATGGATGTTTTGAAAGTTTATGATTCTGCTGGAGAAGCTGTAGGAAGAGCAAGAGCTGGGCAAGGGCCAACTTTATTAGAATTTTTAACTTATCGCTATTATGGGCATACCGCTATGGATAATCCACTTACTTATAGAACGAAAGAAGAAGAACAAGAATGGAGAGCAAGAGATCCGTTAATACTATTTCGAAAAAACATGGAAAAAAATAAATTATTAAAATCTGATGATATGAATTCAATAGATACTGAAGTGGCAGATTTAATTGAAGATGCTGTTAAATTAGCTGATGATAGTTCTTTGCCGGAAAAAGGTGAATTATTAACAAATGTTTATGTTGATTATCCTCAAGAGTTGCTTACAAGAGGAACTCATTTAGAAATATAGTTATATAAAAAGGAAGTAATAAAATGGCAATATCAAATGGTAGACAGTTAGAATATCGAGAAGCTATAAATGAAGCTTTACTTCAAGAAATGGAAGCAGATCCTTCGATATTTATTATAGGAGAAGAAATAGCTGGAGGGGCAGGTAGGGAACATTTAGGTATTGAAGATGCTTGGGGAGGAGCTTTTAGAACTACCAGAGGTTTAATTCAAAAATTTGGCAGAAAAAGAGTTTTAGATACTCCAATATCTGAGGCTGGATTTATTGGTGCAGCTGTTGGTGCAGCTACTGTGGGTAGTCGTCCTATAGCAGAGTTAATGTTTTCTGATTTTTTTGGAGTTGCTGCAGATCCTATTTTAAGTAATGCTGCAAAAATGCGTTATATGTATGGTAGTCAAATTAAAGTTCCTATTACACTACTTACTAGAATTGGCGCAGGAACTCGTTCAGCAGCACAGCATTCCCAATCATTTTATTCGGTTTTTTCACATTTTCCTGGATTGAAATGTGTATTACCTTCTGATCCTTATACTGCAAAAGGACTTTTGTTATCTGCAATACGTGATGATGACCCTGTTATTTTTTGTGAACATAAATTATTGTATCCAGAAAAAGGAGAAGTTCCTGAAGAATCATATACTTTGCCGATTGGTAAAGGAAGAATTCTTAAGGAAGGAACAGATGTTACTATTGTTGGAATGGCTCGTATGACTTCTATAGCAATGGAGGCTGCAAATAATTTGTTGAAATCAGATATTAATGCTGAAGTTATTGATTTATTAAGTGTGTCTCCAATTGATTATGATTTAATTTTAGAATCTGTGAAAAAAACAAGTCGATTAGTTATTGTTGATGAAGATACTCCAAGATGCAGTGTTGCTTCAGAAATTGCTGCTGTAATGACTGAAGAAGCATTTGATTATTTAGATGCTCCACCTTTGCGAGTAAATGCACCGCATACTCCTGTTCCATACCCACAGCATTTAGAGAGTCTTTATATACCTAATGCTGAACGAGTAGAGAAAGTAGTAAATAAATTATTTGTATAAATTTTCAAGAAAACTGATTAATCTTTTGACCAGATAGTTTTTTCTTTTGTATCTTCTAAATTAAAACCTATTTTTGATAATTTTTTTCTAATAGTATCTGCTAGTTCAAAATCTTTTTTTGAACGCAATTCTGTTCTAATTTCAATTAAAACTTGTATTAGTGAATCTATTGTTTCATCGTTAGAAATATTCGAATTGTTTTTATCGAATGTAAATCCTAGGATTGCACACATGGTTGACAATAATTTTTGATGGTTGAGTATATTATTATTTGCTGTTTTTTGTTTGTTAATTTCTTTAACAAGTTCGAAAATTACAGACAATGCTCTAGGAGTATTTAAATCTTCTTTCATATGTTCGAAAAATTCATTTTCAAAATGTTTTATTTCTATATTGTTATTATCACCATTTGATTCAAGGTGAAGAGCATTTTCTATTCTTTGAATTCCAGTTTTACTTTGAGCTAAAAATTCTTCATTAAATGAAAGAGGTGACCTATAGTGAGAGCTTAAAAAGAAATATCTTAAAGCGTTGGGTCCATATTTTTTTAAAGCTTCATCTAGTGTTATTAAATTGCCTGTTGATTTACTCATTTTTTCATTTTGTAATTGTAGTAATCCATTATGTATCCATATGGAGGCGAATGGTGGTTTAATACCAAAAGCTTCACTTTGAGTAATTTCATTTTCATGATGAGGAAATATTAGGTCTTGACCTCCTCCATGTATATCAGGACCATCAGGACAGTATTTTAAACACATTGCACTACATTCAATGTGCCATCCTGGTCTGCCATTGCTCCAAGGACTTTCCCAATAAGGTTCATTATTTTTACTTGCTTTCCATAAGACAAAATCAAGGGGATCTATTTTATTATGATCGACTTCAATTCGAGCTCCGATTAACATATCTTCGATTTTTCTATTACTTAATTTGCCATATTCTTTAAATTTAGATACTTTGAAAAACACGTTTCCTTCAGATTCGTAGGCAAACCCTTTTTCTATTAAAACTGAAATGAATTTAATGATTTCTGGGATTTCTTCAGTAGCTTTTGGGTAAAAATGAGCTCTTTGAATATTTAAAGCTTCCATTAATGTGAAATATTCAGAGATATATTTTTCTGCGAGTTCATTAATTGTTATATTTTTAGAATTTGCAGCAGCTATAATTTTGTCATCTACATCTGTAAAGTTTTGAATATGACGTACTTTATATCCTGAATGTTCTAAAAATCGTCGTAGTACATCAAAAATAACATAACTCATTGCATGTCCCAGATGAGTAGAAGAATATGGGGTAATACCACAAATATATAAATTGACAGTTTTGTTTTTTGGAGTCAAATTTTCAATTGAGTTAGTAAGTGTGTTGAAAAATTTCATTAGTTTCTTTTTATTAATACAGATGCAAGTGAACAAATACCTTCGTTTTTACCCGTAAATCCCATATGATCGGTAGTTGTTGCTTTAATGCTTACATCGTTTATGTCTAAATTTAATGTTTTTGATATATTTTCTTTAATATTTTGGTAAAAATTTGATAACGATGGTGATTGAGCTATTATTATAGCATCAATATTTACTATGCTACATTTTGCAGTTACTAATTTCTCCGCTGCTAATGCAAGTAGTTTTAAACTAATAATAGATTTAAATTTATTGTTTGTGCTTGGGAATAATTTTCCTTTATCTCCTAAACTAGCACTGCCTAATATCGCATCAATAATAGCGTGAGTTAATACATCTCCGTCACTATGTCCTTCTAATCCTTTTCCAAAAGGAATTTCTACACCTCCCAAGATTAACTTTTTATTTTCAATTAGAGGATGACAATCAAATCCTATTCCTGTACGTAATTTAGTCAAGTATCTTGTCCTTTTTTAGATAATATTTTACTAGTTCTAAGTCTTCTTTTTCAGTAATTTTAATATTTTTTCTTGAACCGGGGAATATTATAGGATTGATATTAATTTTTTCTACTAATGATGATTCGTCAGTAAATACGTCTTGCATCATGTGTTGCGCTTTTTCAAGAATATCAAATTTGAAAAATTGAGGTGTTTGAGCAAGATGAATGTTATGTCTTGGTAGTGTTTTGATCGAATTGGTTTTTCCCACTAATTTTATCGTTTCAGTTATAGGAATGGTTGGTATAGCAGCTCCATTTTTTTTAACATATTTCATTCCATTTTTAATTAGACTTTTTTCTACTATTGGTCGTGCTCCATCATGAATTATCACAAAATCAGCTTTTTTTATTTTTTCCATTCCTAATTTAACTGATTCTTGACGTGTTGAACCGCCTGCACAAATTGTAATAGGGATTTTTATGTTTAAATTTTGAATAATATTTTTTGTTTTAGTGAGTTTATTTTTATTTACTACCAAGATGATTTGATTAAAAAGATCGTATGGTTTAAAGCAATTTAATGTGTGTAAAATAATTGGTTTTTCATATAAAATCGCAAAGACTTTATCCTCTCCATTCATTCTGGAGCTCTTACCTGCTGCAGTTATTATAAGACTAATAGACATTGGGACAACTTTTTTTTAAATTTAAGGAAGTTTTGCAAATATTATTTTTCCTGTAGCAGTTTGAATTACTCTACTCACAATGATTTTTATTGATGTATTTAAAAATTGAATTCCATTTTCAACTACAATCATTGTTCCATCATCTAAGTATGCTAATCCTTGATCAGATTCTTTGCCTGGTTGAACAACTTGGACTGTAAATTCTTCACCTGGCAGTAAGACAGTTTTTACAGAATTTGCTACTTCATTTATATTCAATACTAATATATTTTGTAATGTAGCTATTCTATTAAGATTAAAGTCTGTAGTTAAAATTGCAGCATCAATTTTTTTTGCTAAATTGATGAGTGTACGATCTACATCTTCATTTTGTTGAATTTCTGCTTCTAGAATTGTTGTTTTAATAAAATTATTTTTTTGTAATAGAACTAGTACTTCTAATCCACGTTTTCCTCTCGTTCTTCTTAATGGGTCGGCCGAATCAGCTATATGTCGAAGTTCGTCAAGAATGAATGTTGGGATATAAAAATGATAACGAACAAAGCCTGTATCAAGTAAATCTGCTATACGTCCATCAATTATTGCGCTTGTATCTACAACGCAACTACGACCTGTATCTAATTGATTTCCTTGGTTTTTCTCAATGCGTTTACTTGTAAGTAGTCCAATACTCATGCCAAAACTAGTTAATATAATACTAACAATAAAAACAGAAATTTGTTGAGTTAAAGTGTTTTCCCAAAAACTTATAAATAATATAAACGATAATACTGTTCCAATTATAGAACCAGTGAGTATTAGTATCACTGTAATGGGAGCAAGATTACGATATTTTGTTATTTTGAAACTTATTACAATAAAAGATAACCAGAAGAATATAGTTGCTGTGAATCCTCCAGCAATAGCAATTAAAAGTAATTGCAGGAAGGTGTCTTTTCCTAACATATCATTTTATTTTTAGCGTATATTAGAAATAATTTTTTAATGTTTAAAATTTGATTTAATTATTAATGAATGATTACTGAATAAAAACTGAAATAAAAAAAGTTGTTTGCCGGTTTTTAATTAAATCTTACTAATGATTAATTTCTAATTATTTGCTAAAAACGAATAACCTCCAATACAAGTATAAGATATAATTAGAAATTTAAGAAATTTCCCTATAAAAATAATAGGTAAAAATTTTTTTAATGGATATCGCAAAGTCCCTGATATAATGCCGATAATATCAAAGAATGGATTTGGTATAAGAGCGAAGAGGAAGATAAATACAGGCAATTTTTTCCCTTGCATTAAGTTTTCAAGTTTATTATAAAATGATTCTTTAAAAAGAATTTTTCTTCCTGCCGTTCCAGCTCCGTATCCGAATATTTCTCCTAGACTTTCAGCGGCACCTGATAAACCAGAAATTATGAAAGGATTTAATCCAATTTCACTAATACTAGTACAAAGCATTGCCATTCCTGATAGCGGAAAGAAAACAGTTGCACTACCAATGAAATTTGTTAATGTAATCGTAAAATAAGATAAACCCGGAGGAATAAATTGTCTTAATTGAAAGAAGCCAACCATTAATATAGCGAAAATAATTAAATAAATTATTGGCCATATTTTATTATTTTTAAACATTTTAAATAACAATTATCTTGAATTCCTGAAAAATATTTATAAAGAAATTCTATCAAGTAATAGTTATTTGTGAACTCTGAGAAGGGTAGTTAGGTTTTTCTGATTTTTTTCACTTTCCTCAGAGTTTGCAAATTTTTTGTTTCATTTAATCAAAATATATAATTATGATTTGTATTTTGATGCTTCGTCTGAACCTTTAGTTGTATTTCCTTTGCTATATGAATGTGCACCTGCACCTGCCAATGAACCATCTTCAACAATAAGATATTCATTTCTTATAGGTTTGTTATTAAACCAAGATTCTAAAATTTCTCTTACTCCAGCAGCATATCTTGCTTGTGCTGAAAGTGATGTACCAGAAGTATGTGGTGTCATTGCATGATTTGGCATAGTTCGCCAAGGATGATTGTTAGGAGCTGGTTGTGGAAACCAGACATCTCCTGCATATCCTGCTAATTGCCCTGTTTCTAATGCTCGTACAATTGCACTCGTTTCACATATTTTCCCTCGTGCAGTATTCACTATATAAGAACCACGTTTCATTTTAGAAATCAAATTTTCATTAAATAAATGTTCAGTTTCAGGATGCAAAGGACAATGGATGCTTATTACATCACAATTTTTTACTAGAGATTCTACACTTTCATGGAATGTAAGATTTAGTTCTTTTTCTATCTCAGGAGATAATCTATGTCTGTCAGTATAGTGTAATTTTACATCGAAAGGTTTCATTCGTTTTAATACTGCTAAGCCGATACGTCCAGCAGCCACAACTCCTACATTCATTCCTTCAATATCATATGATCTTGATGCTGCATCTCCAATATTCCATCCACCATCAACTATCCATTTATATTGAGGTATGTAATTACGTACTAATGCAAGAATTTGCATTACTGCATGTTCTGCTACGCTAATGCTATTACAATAAGTAACTTCGCAAACAGTGATTTTTTTCTCAATCGCAGCTTCTAGATCTACATGGTCTGAACCAATTCCAGCAGTTATTGCTAGTTTTAATTTTGAAGCTTTTTCTATTCTTTCTCGTGTTAGGTAAGCGGGCCAGAAGGGTTGTGATATGACAATATCAGCATTAACAAGTTCTTTGTCAAATACAGAATCAGTTTTATCTTTATCCGAGGTAACAACAAATTCATGACCTTGTTCTTCAAGAAATTTATTTAATCCTAAACCCCCAGAAATTGTTCCGAGTAATTCACCTGGCGTAAAATCGATTTTGCTAGGTGATGGCATTGATTGTCCACCTGGATATTCTTTTAGTGTAGGTATGTTTTCGCGTGCATATTCTTTAGGATGTCCATTGATTGGATCATCATATAGAACACACAGAATTTTTTGTTTTTGATTTGACATTATATTCTCCTTTAATCAATTAAATTATACATGAAAATTGATGTTCGGGGATCTGAGAAATATAATTTTTAGTCTCTAGATTTTTCTATAGATAACAATTTCTTTTTTACACTTATTTTAATTGTATTTCCATCAATAAATTTGCCTGAAATAATTCCTTTTGCTATAGGAGTTTCTATGAATTTTTGGATCGCTCTTCTTAACGGCCTTGCTCCAAATAATGAATCATATCCTTCTTTAGCTAACCAATTTTTAGCATCTTTTGTTAAATGAAGTTGAATATTATTTTCTTTTAATCGATGACTAACTTCTCTACACATAATTTCAACGATAGTCTCTCGTTGTTTTTTGTTGAGTGAATCAAAAACCACTATTTCATCAATTCTGTTTAAAAATTCTGGTTTGAAAGTATTATTTAATGCTTTTTGAACGGAATTTTTTAAATATTCTTGATCGATTATTTTTCTTCCATCAGATTGGAATCCTACAGGTTGTTTATTTAAATCTGAAGAACCAAGATTACTAGTCATGATAATGATAGTATTACTGAAATCGACAATTCTTCCATGACCATCTGTTAGTCTTCCATCATCTAGTATTTGAAGAAGGATATTAAATATTTCAGGATGAGCTTTTTCAATTTCATCAAATAAGATAACTCTATATGGTCTTTGTCTTACTAGGCGAGTTAATTGTCCTGCTTCTTCAAATCCTACATAACCTGGAGGGGCCCCAATTAGTCTTGAAATAGCATGGCGTTCCATATATTCAGACATATCAATGCGTATTAAATTTGATTCTTCATCAAATAGATATTCTGCTAATGCTTTTGCTAATTCTGTCTTTCCTACACCAGTGGGACCTAAAAAGATAAAGCTTCCTATTGGTCTTTTGGGATCATTTAACCCTGATCTAGCTCTTCTTATAGCTTCACTTATAGCTGAGACAGCTTCTTCTTGACCGACAATTCTTTTATGAAGTTCAGTTTCCATTTTTAGCAGTCGTTCTGTTTCTTCTTCTAAAAGACGTGATATTGGAATTCCTGTCCAATTAGAAATTACTTCTGCAATGTCTTTATCGTCAATTATTTTGTCGATTTTTTTCCCTTTGAACCATTCTTTTTTAGCAACTTTTGCATCTTCTTCTAATGTTAAACGTTTAATTTTTAATTCAGCAGCATTTTTATAATCCCCTTTTTGAGCAATTGATTCTTCTTGATTAAGTAATTTTTGAATTTTTTTATCAACGGATTTGATATTTATGGGGAGACTTTCTGTATCCATTCTTACTTTACTTGACGCTTCGTCTATTAAATCAATTGCTTTATCGGGTAAATATCTGTCAGTAACATATCGATTGCTAAGTTTAGAGGCTGCAATTAATGCAGTGTCTTCGATAGTGACTTTATGGTGTGCTTCATATTTTGGACGAAGTGCTTTTAAGATATTAATTGTGTTTTCTATATTAGGTTCTTCTAGAAAAACAGGTTGAAATCTTCGTTCTAGAGCAGCATCTTTTTCTATGTATTTGTTATATTCACTGAGGGTTGTTGCTCCAATACATTGTAATTCTCCTCTAGCTAATGCAGGTTTTAATAAATTTGCTGCATCGATTGCTCCTTCTGCTCCTCCTGCTCCTACTACAGTATGAATTTCGTCTATGAATAATATTATTTCTCCCTTTGCTTCTTTCACTTCATCCATAACTGCTTTTAATCTTTCTTCAAATTCGCCTCTCATTTTACTTCCTGCAACCATTGCTCCTAAATCGAGTGCCATTACTCTATGGTTTTTAAGGACATCTGGGACATCGTCGTTAACAATATTTTGTGCTAAAGCTTCAGCGATAGCTGTTTTTCCTACACCTGCCTCACCTATAATTACTGGATTGTTTTTTTTCCTTCGAGTTAAAATTTGAACAAGTCTTCGAATTTCTGAATCTCGACCAATGACTGGATCAAGTTTTCCCTCATTTGCTAATTTTGTTAAATCTATACTAAATTTTTCTAGTGATTGATATTTGCTTTCCGCTCTTGGGTCAGTTACCCTTTGGTTTCCTCTGATTGCCATTAAAGCCTTGTAGACTGTTTCTTTATCTAAGGAAAATTTATTAAATAAATCTATTAAATCTGCAGTTTTTTCAGAAACTGCAGCAATTAACAAGTGTTCGGAGCCAATAAATTCGTCTTTTAGTCGTTCAGCTTCTTTCCGTGCATTATCTATCAACCGAGAAGCTCGATCGGTAATATATACTTGTGTGATTTGATTAGTCGATCTAGGACTTTTTTGTAGATTTTCTTGAAGTTTTATTTCAAATTCTTCTATTGGTATTTCAAGTGTGTCAAAAATTTGTTTTGGAAGACCATCTTTAATTGATAGTAATGCCAAAAATATATGTTCTACATCCCATTGAGAATGGGAATATTGACGTAATAATTCTTGAGATCGAGCTAAAACTTCTTGTGCTTGTTCTGTAAAATCATCTGGTTTAATAACCATCGGTCCCTCCATTGCTTTCTACATCTTTTCGATAATGTTCTACTAGAAGTTTAAGATTTTCGATTTCTTTTCTAAGCTCAATTACTTGTTGCATTAATTGAAGAGCAAGTTGGGCTCCTGCAAGATTTACTCCCATGTCTTCTATGAGTGTTTTGATTTTTCGTAATTTTTCCAGATCTTTAGCGGAATATAATCTATGGCGACCAGTGGTTCTTGATGGAATACAAATTCCTAATCGTTCATAATAACGAAGTGTTTGTTCGTGTACCCCAATTATTTTTGCAGCAACACTAATAACGTAACAAGGTTCTTGTTCAAAAGCTTCAAATTGAAACGTCATGACATGCTCCTTCAATATTAATTATTAAGTATCCTTACTGTGTTTATGCAATAAAGTTTATAATAGCATTGTCAAGTTTATTATGCAATTGTTGTCAACCACGATTTGTTGTTATTGAAATTTAAATTTTTGATTCTTGACTAATTTTGTTTCGAAAGTTATGGTAATTTCAAGTAATTAGAGTAGATGCTTTTTTATCAATAAAAAAGTTAAATAAATTTAGGGAGATCGTAATGAACGCAATTCGAAAAAAAACCTTTTTAATAACAAGTATGGTGTTGATTGTAATGAGTATGACAGTGTTTTTTGGTTGTACTTCTGAACCTGAGAATACAGAGCCTTTTAAATTTGGGATGATTTTAGTAGGACCTAAAAATGATAAAGGATGGTCTCAAGCTCATTATGAAGGTGGTCACTATTTGGAACAAAAATTAAAGACCGAACCGATGATAGTAATGGATAAAATAAATCCAGCAGATTCTCCTGAAATTACAGTCGAACAGGTAGTTGATGATATGGTAGCAAGTGGAGCAAAATTAATTATTGCTACTTCTGATGATATGAAAGATGGAATATTAACAGCAGCAGCAAAACATCCTAGTGTTCCTATCGTCCATGTTTCTGGGGATAGTGCTTGGAAAGATGGAAAAGCCTATCGTTCTGATTTAACTTTACTAAGTAATGTCATGGGAAAAATGGAATATGGAAAAATGATTGCTGGATGTGCAGCAGCATTGAAAACAGAAACAGGGCAGATTGGTTTTCTAGGTCCTCTTATTAATGATGAGACTAGACGTTTAGCTAACGCAGCATATTTAGGAGCGAAACATTGTTGGACAGTGAATAAAGGTAAAAACATTAAAGATCTTTCTTTCAAAGTAACTTGGATAGGTTTTTGGTTCCATATTCCTGGATTGACCATCGACCCTACAAAAGTTACCAATGGATTTTTTGATGATGGCATAGATGTTGTAATTTCTGGGATCGATACTACAGAAGCAATTGTTGTTGCAGGTCAACGTGGACAAAAAGGTGATAATGTTTGGGCTATTCCATATGATTATGAAGGATCTTGTGAACAAGCTCCCAAAGTATGTTTAGGAGTTCCTTATTTTAATTGGGGTCCAAGTTATGTTGATATCGCCGAGTCTGTAAAAAATAATTCTTATGAAAGTTCTTGGACTTGGGTTGGCCCAGATTGGTCAGATATTAATAACAAAGATAAGTCAGCTATTGGGTTTATTCCAGGTGAAGGTTTGACTCAAGTTGAAAGAAAGCACATTGATGCTTTTATCAATGATTTAGGTAAAGGTAAGATTAAATTATTTACTGGTCCTTTAAATTATCAAGATGGAACAGAATATTTAGGTAGTGGGGAAACTGCAAGCAATAAAGAAATTTGGTATACCCCGCAATTGCTTGAAGGAATGGAAGGAAATAGTTCTGCAGAATAATTTCAAATTACATAAAAATATAAAATATTTATTTATATTTTAGGATGTTTAAAATTGGCGATTTCTCGTGAAAAGGAAATCGCCAATTTTGTTGTGAAATGTCTATTCAATTTATAAATATAACAAAAAAATTTGGTAAGCTTTTAGCTAATTCAGATGTTTCTGTCAAAATTCCTAAAGGTTCAATTCATGGATTAATAGGAGAAAATGGAGCAGGTAAATCGACGTTAATAAAAATTCTTGCAGGACAATTAAAGCCTGATGCAGGAAACATTTTAATTGATGGAGAAAATTTAGTATTAGGTTCGACAAAGTCATCAAATAATTATGGGATTGGCATTTTAGCTCAAGACCCTTTGGATTTTGGTAACTTTACAGTTTTAGATAGTTTTTTTGTGGGTAATCCTGATAGGAATTATTTTCTTAATATAAAATTTGTTAAGGAAAAATTAGTCGAATATTCGGCAGAATTTGGGTTTTCTGTTAGTCATAATCAATTAGTAAAAAATCTTTCTATTGGAGAAAGACAACAATTAGAGTTAATTAGACTTCTTTTTAATGGCGTCCGTATGATTATTTTAGATGAACCAACTGCTGGATTTTCTATCGATCAACGTTTGCTCGTATTTTCTAATTTAAGAAAACTTGCTGATAAGGGTTATACGATTGTGTTAGTTTCACATAAATTAGAAGAAATAATAGAAATTTGTGATAGAGCTACTATTATGAGGAACGGTATAGTGGTTGATACAATTAAACTTCCTTGTAATTCGGAAAAAATTGTGAAATTGATGTTTGGAGAGGAAAATAAGGAAGTTATTAAGAAAGACAAAAAAGTAAATAAAAATGATATCGTTAAAAAAAGAAAAGTTTTTGATTCTAAAGAAATACAAGATGAGATAATTAATTTAGAATTTTTTCAAAAAATTGATTCAAATAATTCTGATCCAATACATATAGAATGCCCTCCACATTCGCTTATAGGAATAGTAGGATTACAAGGTTCTGGAGCTGATAAGTTTGTTCAGAAATTTTTTGCTTCTAATTATGCAAAACAGTCATTAGAAAATAATATAATAATTAGAAAGAAAACTGGAGAGATTATTAATAATAATTCACAGTTTTGTTATGTTCCTGCAGATAGATTGGAACGAGGCCTTTTCCCTGATTTAATGATAATAGATCATGTAGCTTTAACTTTGAATAATACTACAATAATTAATTGGAATATTGTTAAAAAGAAAGCTAATTCTTTGATTAGGAAGTTTAAAATTAAAGGAAATCTACATTCTTTAACTAAAGATCTTTCTGGAGGAAATCAACAGAGATTGATGCTTGGACTCATTCCTGATAAAACAAATATACTTTTACTTGAACAACCGACTCGGGGCTTAGATTTGCGTTCTGCTAGTTATATTTGGAATGAATTAACATTAATGAAAAGTTCTAGATTATTAACGGTATTTTCTTCAGTAGATGTTGATGAAATTTATAATAATGCTGATTATATTCTTTGTTTTTATGGGGATGAAGTTATTGGACATGCTTCTGTTAGTGAAATGTCAAAGACAAAAATTATGAATCTTATTTCTGGTAATAAGAAAGTATTTACACAAAAATGAAAGCGAAAAAAATTATAATTCAAGGAATCATTCCTTTCTTTTTAACAATGATTATTGTGAGTTGTTTATTATGGGTTTTAGGAACATCACCTTTTGAAGTGTTTATAACTCTTTTAGAGGGTTCATTTGGTACTACTGATAAAATTTTTCGAACAATAGTAATTACTTCAGTTATAGCTTTAGCTTCTTTTGGATTGGTTATAACTTTTTCTGGTGGCTTATGGAATATTGGGATAGAAGGTCAAATTATTGCTGGGGCTATTGGTGCTAGTTTTGTTGCAAGATCAGCTATTGGAGATCAATCATTTTCTCCGGTAGTCGAAGTTTTTTCAGGTGCAGTTATGGGATCAATTGTTGGTGTTTTATGTGCAGTTTTAAAAGCAAAAACTAATGTTCATGAAATTTTTGCTGGACTTGCATTAGATTTCGTTATGGCTGGATTAGTAGTGTATCTTGTTATTGGCCCATGGAAACGTGAAGGTATTGCTTCAACAAGTGGCACAGATATTTTTCCTGTTGAATCATGGTTGCCTTTGTTTACCTCATATGATTTTCCGTTAATTCCAATAGTATTATCTTTATTTGCATTTATTATAGTATTAATTGTTTTGAAAAAAACTATTTTTGGTCTTCGATTACGATCTTTTGGAATTAATCCACTTGCAGGTTTGAAATATAATATTAGTGAACAGAAATATATTTTTTATTCTTTTGCATTTTCTGGAGGTTTAGGAGGCTTGGCAGGTGTTGTGCTTGCTTCTGGTATTTATCATAAATTGGTTCCTTCTATTTCTGGAGGTTATGGGTTTTTGAGTATACTTATTGTTTTACTTGCTGCTAGAAATCCTTCTATTGTTCTTCTAGTTAGTTTTATATTTGGAGCTTTATTAGTAGGTGGATCTCAATTGCAACTTAAACTTGGGTTACATTCTAGTTTATCTGGAATAATTCAAGCTTCTTTTGTATTAGTTTGGTTGATTATTAAATCTTTAAAAATTGAACAATTTATTGGATTAAAAATATGGAGTAAATTTAAATAAAATGGAAACAACTTTAGCAACATTAATTTCTTTTAGTACTCCATTAATATTTGCTGTTTTAGGAGAGACTATTTCTGAAAGAGTTGGAATTATTAATTTATCACTAGAAGGAACATTATTAATTACAGCATTAACTGGATTTGCGGTAGCATATTTATTAGGTAGTCCTTTGATAGGCGTGTTAAGTGCTGGTTTAGTTGGAGGGGGTATTGCAGCAATTATTGCAGTATGTGATTTGAAATTGTATTTGAATCAAATAGCTATTGGCTTTGTTCTTACTATATTTTTATCGAAATTTAGTAGTTATCTTGGTCAAAAATTCGTTAGATTACCAGGCCCTTATTTTACTGATTTGGAAATCCCATTATTAAGTGATATTCCAATTATTGGAACTGTTTTTTTTAATCAGAACCCTTTAGTTATCAGTTCTTTATTGAGTATCCCATTAGTGTGGCTTTTTTTATTTAGAACTCGATGGGGATTAGAATTAAGATCTGTAGGAGAAAATCCTTTATCTGCAAATTCTCGAGGATTAAATGTTTATCAAATACGCTTACTTTACACAATTATTGGGGGAGTTTTAATAGGGATTGGAGGGGCAGCATTTTCACTTCATGCGAAATATGGTTGGTCAGACGGACATACCGCTAATTATGGATGGATAGTATTGGCAATTGTAATATTTGGAGGATGGAATCCTATTAGAAGTGCTATTGGTGTTTATGCATTTGGGGCATTGGGAGTTTTAGCGTTAAATCTTCAGTCAGTAACAGTTGGGTTATCTCAGGTTATACCTTTGATTCCATTTCCTTTAATGATACTTATATTAATTAGTATCCAATTTTTTAATAAGAAACAATATAAATGGATGCCTCTTTATATACAATCATTAATTTTTGGTAATCAACCTCAATCACTTGGAAAAACTTTTAAGAAGGAAGGATAAAAATTATGTTAGATGATTCAACTTTTAATATATTGTGGGATTCACGAGTTATTGATCAAAAAATTTCTGAACTAGCTTTAAATTTAATTAAAAGATGGGAGAAAGAATCTACAGTAAATTTGGTTCCTGTTCTTACAGGAGGATTGATTTTTTCAAGTAAACTTATTACTGAACTTGAAATGCGTTCTCCCGACAAATGGGTTATTACTCCTGTTCTTGCCTCTGCTTATGGAGATGACTATGATGCTAAAGAACCAGAAATTGTTACGACAAAAGATTTTAAAAGTAAGTTTGTTCAATCTGCTCCATGCGTAATTTTAGACGATTTATTAGATACAGGAGTAACTTTGACTAGGCTTAAAGAATTTCTAAGAAATTTTACAAAAAGAGATATTGAAATTGCAGTTCTTGTTGATAAAAGAGCACGTAGGCAAGGAAGATTATTTCAAGAGACAGTCGAATTGGAAGCAGATTATTTTTGTTTTAGAATCGAAGAAAATAGATGGTTAGTTGGATTTGGTATGGATAATAAAGGGAGAATGCGTGGATTAAATTCTATAGGATATTTAACTTGATTAAGAGGTGATTCTAATGAAATTTCCTTTTTCTGAAAGTTCTCTGATATTTTTTGCATTTACATAGGAACAGGTTGATCGTAAACCTCCTAATATAGCCTCGATAGTTGTTGAAACATTTCCTTTATCTTTTATTAATTTAGATACTCCTTCAGCAGTTCTATATTTAGGAACAGTTTCGTAATGTAATTCCATTGCATCTTGTGAGCTCATTCCATGGTATTTGTGAAATAAAACATTGTTTTTTATTACTGTTGGTGCGTTTCCTTCAGTATGTCCAGCTAGTAATCCTCCAATCATTACAAAATCTGCTCCTGCTACATAAGCTTTAGCTATATCACCGATTACTTTAATGCCTCCATCAGAAATAGATAAAATTCCTTCTTTTTTTATTGTTTCTGAACAATCTAATATTGCAGATAATTGGGGATATCCAATTCCCGTAATGGAGGAAGTTGTACATACTGAACCAGAACCAATTCCAATTTTTACTGCATCGACTCCTGCATCAGCTAAGAGTTTTACTCCTTCTCCTGTTACTATATTGCCTGCAAATATTCCAAGTTTTGGCAGTTCTTTTCGAATTTCTTTAATGAGTTTATGAAATGTTTTGATATACCCGTTAGCTATATCAAAGACAACTATTAAATTTTCGGTGTTACTTTCTATTATTAAATTAGATATAAAATTTATGATATTTTTGGGAGTGTCTATTCCAAATGTGGGTAAGGCATAGTTTATATCAACTTTATTATTTAAAGCATTAATTAAATCTGATTGTTTATGAAATTTGGTTAGGGCAGTAAGTAATTTTTTTTCTTGGAGAATATTTGCCATATCCAAAGTTCCAACATAGTCCATATTTGAAGCAATTATAGGTATTCCAGTCCAATTGATTCCCGAAATAGGCAATTTATATGAATTGATTAAATTAATATCATTTCGTGAATTAATATCTGAAGCGGATGGAATTATTAGCACTTCATCAAAATTTAATTTCCGGTTTAAATTGATTAATTTTCCCATGTTTTTATTTTATTCATAAATGTTCAAATATATTATGCAAACCAACATATATTATTTCAAAACAACAAAAATGTTAATAGATATTTTCAAAAATTATTAATTAATTGACATTTAGTTGCTATTGACAACCTAAAAGTATCATTGTTACGATTATTTCATATTCATTACAGTTTCAGATAGTTTTATTCTTAAGGTAAAAATACAAAATAAATGACTTTTACAAAATTTCTTATTTGTCGTGAATGCCGTTCAGAGTTTCCAATAAGTCCAATAAATGTTTGTGATTATTGTTTTGGCCCTCTCGATGTTGAATATGATTTTAAGAAAATCAAAGAGATAATTTCTCGTCAAAGAATTATTGAAGGTCCGCTAAGTATTTGGAGATATAAAGATCTATTGCCTAGTTCTTATGAACATGTAGTTGATCTTCAGGCAGGTTTTACCCCATTGTTACATGCTAAGAATTTAGGAAAAATTCTTGGATTAGATAATTTATATTTAAAAAATGATAGTGTTAATCCTTCTTATTCATTTAAAGACAGAGTGGTTTCTGTGGCTGCAACAAAAGCTAAAGAATTCAACATTGATACATTAGCCTGTGCTTCTACAGGAAATCTAGCTGGTTCTGTTGGTGCACACGCATCTAGAGGAGGAATGAGAGGCGTTGTTTTTATTCCATCAAATTTAGAAAAAGGGAAAATTATTGGGGCAGCTATATATGGGGCTACGTTAGTTTCAGTTAATGGAACTTATGATGATGTAAATAGATTATGTAGTGAAATTGCCGATAATTATAAATGGGCATTTGTGAATATAAATATGAGACCTTATTATGCAGAAGGAAGTAAAACTTTGGGCTTTGAAGCTGCAGAACAATTTGGTTGGCAAACTCCAGATCATGCAGTTGTTCCAGCTGCTTCTGGTGCTTTATATACTAAAATTTGGAAAGGTTTTGAGGAATTTTATGATCTCGGTTTATTGAATGGTAAAGTAAATACTCATATGCATCTTGCTCAGCCTGAAGGATGTTCTCCAATAGTATCAGCATGGAATGAAAAATCTCCTCAAATTATTCCAGTAAAACCGAATACGGTTGCACATTCTCTTGCTATCGGCAATCCTGCTGATGGAATTTATGCTTTAAAACTTATTAAAGAATCTGATGGAAGTGCTATTGCTGTCCCAGAATCTGAAATAAGTGAAGGGATAAAACTCTTAGCAGAAACTGAAGGAATTTTTACTGAAACAGCTGGAGGAGTAGTTATTTCGTCATTGCAAAATTTAGTTAAAGAAAAACGCATTAAAAAATCTGAAAGCGTTATTGCTTTTATAACGGGGAATGGATTGAAAACACAAGAAGTAGTTGAGTCTGTAGTAAACCCTATAGAAATCTCTCCTACATTTTCGGAATTTGAAAATATATATAGTAAATTAACGTAGAGGAGGAATTATGGTTGCCAGAAAAGTTAAATTTACATTTTCTACCAAATTAATTCAAAAACCGGTAATATATTATTTAGGAAAATCTTTTGATATTGTTACTAATATTAGAAGGGCAGAAATTCATGATTCTTTAGGTTGGGTTGTTCTTGAATTAGAAGGAACGGAAGCCGAAATAGAGAAAGGCTTAAATTGGATGAAGGAAGAGGGAGTCATAGTAGAGCCTATTCAGGGAGATGTTATTGCAGGATAAAGTTAGTATTAAAAATGAGGAGGGAATTCTTTTATGACTATTCTTGTGAGAATACCTACGCCATTGCGTAAAATAACTCAGGGACAAGATAAAGCAGAAATAGAAGCAGCTTCGATTGGAGAACTTATTGATAATTTAGATAAGCAGTTTGAAGGTTTCAAAAATCGATTATTAGATGATGAAGGTAAATTAAAAGAATTTATTAATATATATCTTAATGGAGAAGATATTCGTTTTCTTAATGGATTAGAAACTGTTACAGAATCTCGAGATGAAGTAAGTATTGTTCCAGCTGTTGCTGGTGGATGATACTGATTAGATTTTTTATAATAATTTTTTCTTTTGTATAAAACTTAGTCGAGCTTCTTCATTTGGGGGAGTGTAATTTTTTAGAAATTCTTTTTTAAATTCAAGAAAATTTTCTTCATGAATAGATTTTCTTATTTTATTCATTAATTCTTGAATAAACACTAGATTATGTATAGTTGCTAATCGCAATCCCAGAGGATCATTTATTTTAAATAAGTGATGGATGTATGCAATAGGAAAATTTTTGCATGCAATACATTTACAATTATCTATTAATGGAACATCTAGATCTTTGAATTCTTTTTTCAGAATATTAATTCTCTTTTCCCAGGTAAAAATTGCACCTGTTCGAGCTACTCGAGAAGGAAGTGCACAATCGAATAAATCTATTCCTCTTGCAACTCCTTCAACGAGATTATCTGGAGCTCCTACTCCCATTAGATAGCGTGGTTTTTTTTCGGGCAAAGCAGGAATTATATGATCTAACATTGAATACATAGTTTTTTTAGGTTCTCCTACAGCTAATCCTCCTATTGCATATCCATCAAAATTTAAATCCAACATAACTTTTGTTGATTTAATACGGAGTTCTTTAGAAGTTCCTCCTTGTATTATTCCAAATAGTTTTTGTGTTGTTGATGAATGTAAATCGCGAGTGATTTGTGCCCATTTACTTGTTCTATCGACAGCCATTTCTAATTCTGTTTTATTCGTTTGAAATGAGACACAGTGATCAAGGCACATTATAATATCAGAACCTAATCTTTTTTGATATTCATATGCTTTTTTAGGTGTGAATAAATGACTTGTTCCATCAATATGAGAACGAAAAGTAATTCCACTATTATTTAGTTTTACAAGATTTGATAAGCTGAATGCTTGAAATCCTCCACTATCTGTTAAAATTGGGCGTTCCCATTTCATGAATTTATGTAAGCCTCCAAAATTTTCAATTAAATTAATTCCAGGACGTAAATAAAGATGATATAGATTAGCTAGTAACATTGGGACATTACATTCAATGACTTCTGTAGGTAGAAGGCTTTTCATAACACCTATAGTAGCAGTTGGAGCGAAAGCAGGGGTTTCTATACTTCCATGAGAAGTATGTAATATTCCGGTTCTAATTTTCCCGTTTTTCTTGGTTATTTCGAAATGTTTTTCCATATTATTATTCAATATGAGTTATCCAAAGATAAAATATCAATGTTTTGAATTTATTATAAATATCTTTTCATTTAAAATGAAACTAAGTATTATGAGGATATTATTTTGAATATTAATGATTTGCCTTTATCGGTATTAATATTTTTTCTTAGTGTTGTTTTCATAAGTTCTATTATAAAAGGTACCACTGCATTTGGCTTTAATCTAATAGCAACACCTTTAATACTTCTTTTTTTTGAACCTCAAAAAGCTGTCGCAATTTTGCTTCCATTGACTACTATAGTGAATATTGGCGTTATATTTTGGAATCGAGAACGTCCTGTTTTTAATAAGGTATTAATTTTAGGTTTAAGTGGATTAGTAGGAATACCTGTAGGAATTTTTGTTTTATTGAATAGTGACCCAGATATATTAAAAATACTTATAGGTATTATTATTCTTTTTTTTGCTAGCATTATAGTTTTCTTGCCTAAAAACATTAAGATTAAACGAGGTATATTTAAGGATATCATTGTTGGATTTGCAAGTGGCGTGTTAGTGACAAGCACAAGTTTATCCGGGCCATTAGTTATTTTATATTTGACTGCTATGAAAATTCCTAAGCTTGAATTTCGTAGAATTGTTGCATGTTTTCTTTTAATTCTGCATGTTTTTGGGTTGATTGCTCTTTTAAGTTCAGGAACAGTTACTCAAAATACGATGATACTTGATTTGAAATTATTGCCAGCGCTTATTGCGGGTTTCTTAATATCAATGAAATTAGTTAACCTTATCAATGAAAAATATTTTCGATTACTTGCTTTAGGAATAGTGATATTGGCAGCAATTTCTGCGATTGTTCCATCAGTAATTAATTTTGCAGATAAAAATTAATACGTATTCTGATTTATTTTTGTACTAGTTTTTCTATTGAATCAATAATAATTGTTTCGGGAATATTTTGTTTAATAATTGTTTTTCCTAGATCCTTTAATAGAACCCATTTAAGAGATCCTTTTTCCATTTTTTTATCATGTTTTAATCTATTGAATATATTTTGAGTTTTCAAATTTTTAATTTTTATTGGCAAATTATATGATTCCAAGAGTTCGGAAATTGATTGCAATATTTCTTTTGATACTAATCCAAGTTTTTTAGAAATTAATAAAGCTCCTATCATTCCTATTGATACTGCTTCTCCATGTAAATAAGTTCCAAAATTTCCTTCAGCTTCTAAAGCGTGTCCGATAGTATGTCCAAAATTTAACAGAATTCTCCTATTTCTTTTTTCAAATTCGTCTTCAGAGACAATTTTAGCTTTAATTTGTATGCTTTTTATAATTAAGTCTTTAATTAATATTTCGTCTAAATTTTTTACTTTTGATATATTATTTTGAAATATTTTAAATAATGAAGGATCTAAAATAATAGCGTGTTTTATTGCTTCTGCCCATCCTTCAGAAATTTCTCTTTCGCCAAGAGTTTGAAGGAATGAAATATCGTTGAAAACAAAATAAGGTTGATAAAATGATCCTACCATGTTTTTCGCAATATTTAAGTTAATTCCTACTTTTCCTCCAATAGATGAATCTACCATTGCAGTAAGGCTAGTAGGCACATTTACAAAACGAATTCCTCTCATAAATGTTGCTGCGACGAATCCCGCAAGATCGCCTATTACTCCTCCTCCGAAGGCAATAAGAGTATCATTTCTTTCAGCTTGTGCTTTTATGAGTCCATCATAAAGATATTCTACAGTTTGTAAATTTTTTGTTTTTTCTCCAGGTTTAACTTCGAAAAGATGGAAGGGAATATTTGCGCTATCAAAAGCGTTTTGAATTTTTTTGCCTAAAGCATTCCAAACATTTGTATCAGTAATGATGAATATTTTTGAATGGTTCATCGATTGCAATTTATTTATTAATCTCGGGATATTATTCGATACTACATCAATATTGTAACTTCCATGTTTATGACGTACTGGTATTGTATTATTAGATTGTTGAATTATTGGAGTGTATACATCTAATAACCGTTCTATTTCGTTTGCTATTTTTTCTGGTTCTAAACTATCTGTATGAACAGTACAATCTGATAATGAATAAAAAAATTGCCGTTCCTTTTTTAATGTTTTAATTTTAACTTCACTATTTTTTTGATTAATTTCTAATAATGGACGTTTGGTTTCCAGACTATTTTTAGATCGAGTTAAAATTGTTTTTGGTTTTGCTTCAAGACAAACAGTAAACCCGTTTTGCATAATTTCACGATTATTTTTTTGTGTTATTGCTCCTCCTCCCGTTGCTACCACTATGTTTTTATCTTTAGAAATTCTTTTTAAAGCGTTTGTTTCGAGGAGTCGAAATTTTTTTTCTCCTTCATTGTTAAATATTTCAGGAATAGATTTTTTGTGGAATTTTACTATCATTTCATCTAAATCATAGAATAACCAGCCTAGTTGTTTTGCCAATAAACGACCTATTGTAGTTTTGCCGGTATATGAAAATCCTACTAGATAAATTTTTTGTACTGTCATTTTTATTACGCTTAGAAAAAATAAATTATTACTAACGAAAATTTCGAGGCTTAATCGTTTTTACATATTCGGTATAATTTGTTTTTATATGGTTTATATTATCTGAACCGAATTTTTCCAAAAAAAGATCAGCTAATACAAATGCCACCATTGATTCTCCTATTACTCCAGCAGGAGGTACTTGGCAAACATCACTTCTTTCATAATGGGCTTCAACTAGTTCTCCTGTGTCTAAATTAACTGAAGGTAAAGGTTTTGCTAAAGTTGATATTGGTTTTATAGCAAATTTGATCTTTAAAGGCATTCCAGTAGTCATTCCTCCTTCAGTTCCTCCAGAGTTATTTGTCTGACGATCCCAGAATTTTTTTTCAGAATTAGGATCAATCGGATTTATAACATCATGTACATCAGAACCAAATTCGTTAACACTTTCCCATCCATCTCCAATTGATACCGCTTTTACCGCATTGATAGACATTATTGCTTCTGCAATTCGGGCATCTACTTTTCGATCCCAATGTACATACGAGCCTAATCCAACAGGAACTTCAGTAACTATAATTTCTACTATTCCTCCTACAGTATCACCTCTTTTTTTCGCTTCATCAATCTTTTTCATCATGGCTTTAGATATTTCGGGGTCAGCACATTTTACGGGAGAATTTGCTACATTTTCCCAATTAATGGGTTCATTTGTTTGTTTTGTTTCTATGCCTCCGATGGATATTACATGACTATGTAATTTGATATTAAATTCTTCTAATAATTTTCGTGCAATAGAACCTACTGCTACTCTTGCAGTTGTTTCTCTTGCACTAGATCTTTCTAATACATTTCTAACATCGTCGAAATCATATTTCATACTACCGGCAAAATCTGCATGTCCTGGTCTCAGTTTTGTAATTCTTTCGATTTCTTCATCAATTTTTTCTATACTCATTTTAGTTAGCCAATTTTCATGATCTAAGTTTTTGATAAATAAACCAATAGGGCTTCCTAATGTTAATCCATGTCTAACTCCAGAAATTATTTCTGCATAATCTTTTTCAATTTTCATTCTTCCTCCCCTTCCATAACCTTCTTGTCTTCGAGAAAGATGAAATTTTATATCATTTTCAGATATTTTTAATCCTGCTGGCATGCCTTCTAAAATAGCGTTTAATCCTTTGCCATGAGATTCGCCAGATGTTAAAAATCGTAACATTATTAATTTTACTCCTATAAGATATTATTATATTTTACAGAATAGTTCGTGCTTTAGTCATCATTTTATTAATAGGAGCGTCTTTTCCTGTCCAAATTTTGAAAGAATGAGCTGCTTGTCGTACTAACATACCTAAGCCATCACATGTTAATGCTCCAGCTTTTTCAGCTTGTTTCAATAATTCTGTTTTTAATGGATTGTAGACTAAATCAAAAACAAATTGTTTGTTGGTAAAATGATTTTCGTTAAAAAGTGTTTCCTTTTCTAATTCAGTATTTTTCATGCCAACAGGAGTGCAATTTATAATAAGATCAAAATTATTTAATTCTTGTCCTGCTTGGTTATTATTGAGTGGAATCCATGTCGTTTTTATTTTGTTTTGTTTACATATATTTAATAAGTATTGAGTTTTTTCTAAGTTTCTACTACAGAATGCTATTAGGTTGATCTTTTTATTTGTAAGCGATAAGGTTATTGCTTTCGCAGAACCTCCAGATCCACACACCATAATGTTTTTATTATTAATCTCAAGTTGAAAATCTTTTTCTAAGCTTTCCATAAATCCAATCCCATCAGTATTGTATCCAATTAATTTATCGTCTTTTTTTCTAATTGTATTGATTGCACCTGCTGTATTTGCCCATGGGTCTATATGATCGAGATAATCCATTATTGTTGTTTTATAAGGTACTGTTACATTTATTCCAATAGTTTTTTTAGATTTTATTGTTTCAATAAAATGTCCTAATTGTTCAGGTAATAAGTCCCATTTTTTGTATTCTAGAGGTAAATTCCAATGATTGATAGCAACTGAATGTATTGCAGGTGAAATTGAATGCTTAATCGGATGTCCGATGATACCAAGTATGTTTTCTGTTTTAATCATTAATAATATATCAATTTTGATGTGATTGTGAGTCTAGATATGCTTGTAGTATTATTGCCGCAGCAATAGAATCGTCTGATCCTTTTTTAGCAATTTTCTTTCTTTGTTTTTTGCCTTGACTATGTAGTATTTTTTTTGCTTGTACTGTTGATAAACGTTCATCCCATGTTTCGATTATAAGATTTGGCATTTTCTTTTTGAGCAAAGAAATGTATTCTAAGCTTTTTTCTCCTTGTTCTCTTATTTTTCCATCCATCGAATATGGAATTCCAATGACAACAGTTAAAATATTATTTTCTTCAATTATTTTTAATAATTCTTCAAATTCGTTATTAATATTGCGATTTATACATATTAAAGGAAATGCAAAAGTAGCTAATTCGTCACTAATTGCAACCCCTATTCGTACAGTTCCAATGTCAAGAGATAAAATTTTCAGGGTTTTATTGCTCCATTATTATGTTTTTTGATGCAGATAAAACTTCTGCTAAATTTTTGATGTTTTTACCGCCTGCTTGAGCTATATCTTGTTTTCCACCACCACCACCATCGAGTTTTAGAGCGATCCATTTAGCAAATTTATTTGCATCCATTCCTTCTTCTACTAATTCTTTTGATAACATTATAATGACCAAAGATTTTTTCTCGTCTTGCGTGCCTAATATGCTAATTGAACGTTCTATATTATTACGAATCCAATCTCCTGTTTTACGTATTTCTTCAACAGTTATTGATTCTAAAACAGAAGTCATGAATTTGATATTTTTGATGGTAATGCTATTGTTCGCAATTTTTTGAGCTGATTCAATTAGGTCTTTTGTTTTTAATGAATCAATTTGTTTTTGATTATTCTTTTGTTCACTTAATATTGTATTTAAGCGTTCTTCTACATCATTTATAGGAACATTTAAATTCATTGCGATTTGGGATATTTTGTATTCATAAATATTCATTAATTCTATTGTGTCAGGTCCTGTTATTGCTTCAATTCTTCTATTGCCTCCACCGATACTATATTCATTTGTAATAAAAAGAGAACCAACTTCTCCAGTCATACTTACATGAGTTCCTCCACAAACTTCGTGGCTGAATTCATCATTGCCAAGTCCAATTTTTACAATTCGAACTTCTTCTCCATATTTATCTCCAAAAAAGGCTAGAGCTCCTCTATTTATTGCTTCAACATACGTTGATATGCTTTTTTGTATATTTAAATTTTCAATTATTTTTGTATTGATTATATTTTGAATTTCTTTCGTTTCTTCTTTTGATACTTGTTTATTGTGGCTGAAATCAAATCGTATTCTATTAGGGGTTATTAAAGAACCTCCTTGTTTTACATGTGTTCCTAAGACAGTGCGTAAACTAGCATGTAAAAGATGAGTAGCGGTATGATTTCTTGAAGCTTTTTTGCGATGGTCATCTTTAACTGTCGCTTCAACTTCAGAATGTAATTGGATTATTCCTTGTTTTACTAATGCTTTTTGAATAATAATCCCAGCTTCTGGCATTATTGTATCAGTTACTTGTAACTGGCCATCTTTTGATATAATCGAACCTTGATCTCCAACTTGTCCTCCTCCTTCTGGATAGAATGGAGTTGATTCTAAGATTATTTCAATTTCACTTCCTTCTTTAGCTTCAGTAATTGGTTTGTTGTTAGTAAATATTCCAGCAATTTTTGTAATTGTTTTTGTAGAATTATGTCCTATAAATTCTAATTGTTCTGGTTTTAAAGATTTGTATGAAAAAGAAACTTCCATTGAACCTGAAAATTTTGAAGAATGTCTTGCTTTATCTTTTTGTTCAGATAGAAGAATATTAAATTTTTCCAAATCAATATTAAAACCATTAGTATTGCTGATTTCTTGAGTAAGTTCTATAGGAAATCCGTAAGTGTCATGTAGAAAAAAAGCTTCTGTTCCAGTGATTGTTTTTAGCCAATTATCAAAAACATTTTTGGCAATGTTTTGATTAATTGATTTTATATTATTGTATTCTTTAAATCCGGTAATACAAAGTTCGATGCCTTTTTTTTGATCGTTATTTTGTGTTGTAAATTGTTTTAGCATTGAGTTGCCAATATCAATTACCGATTTGACAAGTTCCGTAGGGGGTAACTTCTTTTTAGCGATAGTTTTTGAAGTTATGCTTCTAAAATCAGTGATTGTTTTTAGAAGTAAATTGCCTCTTTCAAATGTTTGGCTAAATTTGGTTTCTTCTAATTGAATTGTACTGAGTATAAAATCCTTTTCTCGATCAAGATTTACATAACTATTTTTAAAAATTGTTAAAATTAATGAAGCTATTTCTGTTAATTTCAAAGGGTTTTTTTTGTTGATATTTCGGGAAAATCTTACAGCTCGTCGAAGTAATCTTCGGAGAACATATCCTCGTCCTTCATTAGATGGAATTACTCCATCTCCTATTAGGAAACTTGCGGCTCTCATATGTTCTGCAATCACACGTACGGACAAATTATTTGATTCGTAAGGTATTTTGGTAGCTTCACATATTTTTTTTATAATAGGAACAAATGAATCGATATTATAAATACTTCTTTTATTTTGTAAAATAGCAGCTACTCTCTCTAATCCCATTCCGGTATCGATACATGGATTTTTCAATGGAGATAAATTTTTCATTTTATCTTGATAGAATTCCATGAATACTAAGTTCCAGATTTCTTCAAAACGTGAACAATTCTCACAGTTAGGATGACAAAAATTAGATTGATTTTTTTTCGAGAAATAGATTTTTTTGCCACACCCATATTTTTCTCCCCAATCGAAATGTAATTCACTACATGGACCGCAAGGGCCTTCATTCCCAGCAGGCCCCCACCAGTTATCTTTTTTATCACAAAAAAACAATTTATTTTTAGGAATCCCTATTTTGTTTTTCCATATATCATAAGCATCTTGGTCATCGTCATAAATTGTGACATATAATTTATGTTTCGGTAAATTAATGATATTTGTAACAAATTCCCATGCAAATTCTATAGCTTCTTCTTTAAAATAGTCTCCAAAACTAAAATTTCCTAACATTTCAAAGAAAGTTAAATGGCCTTCATCTCCGACTTCTTCTATGTCAGGGGTTCTAAAACTTTTTTGGCAAGAAGTTAATCTTTGATGAGGAGGAATGGTTTCTCCTGTGAAGTATTGTTTAAATGGCACCATTCCCGCGCTAGTAAATAATAAAGTTGGGTCCCCCGAGGGAACAAGAGATCCGCTTGGCACTATCAAATGGTCTCGATTGGAAAAATACTCCAAGAATTTGTTTCTTAGTTCGTTTGTTTGCATTTTAGATAAATTATTTTTTTAATTAAACTTTGTTATAGATTTTCACTACAGAATCTATTTTATCGAGTTCTAGCTTAAGCTCGTCACAATATTTTACTCGTATATTTCTAAATTCAACTTTATTTTTGTTTTTTCGAGCTGATATATTAATATTATCACCATTTTTTTCTTCGCTATACGAAAAATAAATTCTAAGAGGTGATGTTCCTGAGAATTGTTTAGCACATTCTACAATTTGTCTTAAATTTGTTGTATTTGTAGTTTCATTGTTAGATATAGTGAAATCTACTATTACTTGTGATGAATTATTTTTGTTTGTCTCGATTATTTCGGGTATTTTTTCTAATGGTTTATTTTCTTCTGAAGTAATTTCTTTTGTTTCCAATGCAGTTGTAAAAGTAAAGTCGAATCGATTGTTATTTCTCGGGGGTTTTAGTTCTCCTTCTAATGATAGTTTATTTCCTGAAACCCAAAGATTGTAAAATTCATCATAGTGGTTTTTGCCAAATGTACTAACTGAAATTTCACCTCCAATTAATTTGAAGATCCCATTAAGATAAGGAGTTCCTGTTTTTTGTGAAATGCCTTTTCTACTAGAAACTAGTACTCCATCAATTTTAATTTGTTTCCCTATTAATTCAGGTCCAATACGGTCAATTGAATCAATAATAGGTGAATTATTAGGAGTTAAATCTATCCCCAAAGTCTCTTCTTCCCATTCTCTATATTGTTTTAGTAATAGTTGTTTTTCTGAGGGAGTATGAATGTTTTTTGCGAAATTATCTTCTATTGATTGATTTGATTCAAACATAGGTACTTGCCCTGAGGATAATATTTTAGCTTCTCTTTGTAAAATATCTATTAAAGAATCAAGTTTTTCAATTAGTATTGTACGGTCTCCAAATTTGTCAAAAGATCCAGATTTTATGAGATTTTCTAAAGAACGTCGATTTAAATTACATACGGATATTGTTTTTAAGCAATCTTCCATGTTATTGAATGGTTCTGTTTTTTCTCTACATTCAACAATAGTCTTACTAACATTATTCCCAAGATGTTTTATTGCAGACAATCCATAAATGATTTCAGATTGATTTTTTTCGTTTTTGTAGATTGAAAATTCTTCAGTACTCAAATTAATGTTTGGAGTTTTAACCTTTATTCTTAATCGTTTACACTCAGAAATAACATCTGCAATTTTATCTGGATGTCCAATTCTTGAATTGAGGACTGACATCATATAGTGAATTGGGTAATTAGCTTTGAAATATGCTGTCCAATAGGCAATTAAAGCATAACTAAAACTATGAGCTTTGTTGAAAGCATATCCTGCGAAAGGTTCGATTAGAGCAAATATGTTATTAGCAAACTCTTTTGAGAAGTTGTTTTTTATTGCTCCTGAAAGGAATCGTTGTTTTTCTTTTTGCATCAGTTCAGGTATTTTTTTACCCATTGCTTTTCTGACAATATCTGCTTCCCCTAGAGAATATCCGGCAATTTTTTGTAGTAATAGCAGAACTTGATCTTGGAATACGATGATTCCATAAGTATCTTCTAAAATTGCATCCAAATCTGGATGAATAGATTTCGATGCAATTTCCCCGTGTTTAGCATTTATAAATTGTTCTATTTGATCCATAGGACCAGGTCTATATAAAGCAATCATTGCAGAAATATCTTCTAAGGATGAAGGTTTAAGTTCTTGAATATATTTTTGCATTCCTTCACTTTCCAATTGAAAGCAATGGCTTGTATCACCAGAGGATAGTAAATTAAAAGTTTTTTTATCATTAAACTCGAGTGAGCTGAGAGAAATTGTTTTTCCAGTATCTGCTTTAATAGACTTCATTGTTTTATCTAGTATTGTTAAATTAGTTAAGCCAAGAAAATCTAATTTAAGTAATCCTAGAGAAGCAATTGGGTCCATTGAATATTGAGTCATTAAACTTTTTGTGCCGATTTGTCCAACAGGAAATTGTAAAGGAACTGAATTTGTTAATGGTTCTTCTGAGACAACTACTCCTGCAGCGTGAGTACTTGCATGTCTGATAACCCCTTCGATTCCTTGAGCTGTTTCGAGTAAAGAACGCATTGTGTTATCAGTTTGAGTTTTTGATTGTAAAGTTGGAGATTCTTCTAATGCTTGTTTTAATGTTATACCTGGTTTTACAGGAATTTCTTTTGCGATAGAATCTACGGTATCATAATCAACTCCCATTACACGTCCAACATCTCTAATTGCAGCTTTAGCTCCGAGAGTTCCAAATGTAATAATTTGAGCAACATTTTGAGCTCCATATTTTTGAACTACATAGTTTATTACTTCTTCTCGACGATCATCTTGGAAATCGATATCAATATCAGGCATTTCTTTTCTTTCAATATTAAGAAATCTTTCGAATACTAAATTATGAAGTAATGGATTTAATTGAGTAACATTTAGAACATATAAAACTATACTAGCTGCTGCACTACCTCTAATTCCGAATAGAATGTCTCGATTTCTTGTGTATTCTATTAAATCCCAAACTACGAGAAAATAATTAGAAAAATCAGTTTGTTTAATAATTTCTAGTTCGTAGTTCATTCGATTTTTTGCATTTACATCTCCATTTGGAAATTTATTATCGAATCCTTTTATACATTTTTGTTTCAAAAATTCAAAAGGAGCGATGTTATCTTCACATCTGAAGATAGGCATTTTATTTTCTGGAAAAGTAAAGGAGCCATCAACCATATTTGCAATAATATTAGAGTTTTCAAGTGTTTCAGGCATATCATTAAATAAATCTAGCATTTCTTCAGAAGATTTTAAGTAGTAAGAAGAATCATCAAATTTGAATCGTTTTTCATCGGTTAATTTTGCATTTGTTTGTACACATAACAATGCATCATGATGTGAATGTTGAGATTCCAAGGTATAGTGTGAATCGTTAGTTGCGACTATAGGTATATTAAATTCAGAACTAAGATTTATTAAAACATCATTTATTTTTTCAAGTCCATCAACATTTTTATGACGTTGTATTTCTAGAAAATACCGTTCTCCAAATATTTTTTTATACCATGTTAATTTTGATTTAATTTCTGTTTGATTATTTTCAAGTATTAATTTAGATATATCGCTAGCAGGACATCCAGATAAAATAACAATCCCATCAGAATATTTGCTAAGTATATCGTAATCAATTCTTGGTTTATAATAAAATCCTTTTAGATTTGCTGTTGTTACTAAAGTAACAAGATTTTTATATCCAGTTTCATTGATTGCCAATGCAGTTAAATGATACGGTGTTCTTTCAGAAGGATTTTTCTCGTTAAGATTATTTTTTGCTAGATAAAATTCACAGCCAATAATAGGTTTGATTCCTGTTTTTTTACATGTTTGGTGAAATTCTACTGCTCCATATAAATTTCCATGGTCTGTTAATGCTAAACTAGACATATTAAATTTTGCTGCTTGATTAACAAGATCGGGAATTTTGCTCATTCCATCAAGCAAGCTAAATTCTGAATGTACATGTAAGTGATTAAAATTTAAAGGCATGATTAATAATTTTTTAAATTAGCAAATCTTTTCTTTATAACGTATTGTTTACAAAATTTTGGCAAATATTTCAAGTTTTTCATTAGAGAAAGTTTAATAGAGCTGAGTTTTTTATTTGACTCTTTGCTGAGTATTTGATAATGTCATGGCATTAGCAGTGAGAGTATTTATTACCAATCCAAATAATTATATTTTTTCACATATTGTTACTAAATTAAAACAATCAGATTGTGAAATTTCAACACTTGTCTGGGATCCAGTCGAAGAACGAAAACTTGATTTATCTAATATTGAGATTTTTTATGGTAATTTAAGAAATAAAGACAGTTTTGAACATATGCTTTATAAAGTCGATGTAGTGATTTATTTGGTAGAAAATGTATTTTATTCTGATGCTGAATTTACAGAGAAGTATCATTTGACTTGTTTAAATAATCTTTTACTATTATCGAAACAAGAGAAGGTTCCTAAAATTGTTTTTCATAGTTATCTGAATATTATTGGGGAGAAAGATATCCCCTATATTAAAATGTTGCGCTCCTTAGAGTCTGTTATTGAAAAACAAAGTATTCCATATACAATCATTAAATCCGGTTTTCCCGTAGGAGGAGATGATCAAATTTCTCAATCATTTAGTGCTTTACTTAAATGTTTTCCTGTTATGATTATGCCGAAATCAAATTCGAAAAATTTATTAACTATTGCAACGTCTGATTTAGTAAACATTATTAAAGATATTATGTTTAATAATGATTATAAAAATAAAAAGATTGAAGTTTCATGTTTAGAAAGAATAGCGTTGATTGATTTTTTTAGAATAGTTAAAGACAAAATGGGAATTAAGCGTTTATGTATTTTATTTCCGGATCGATTGTGGGATGGAATATTTTTATTTTTACATAAAATATTTCGTTTTAATAAATCTTTTCAACTTATTTTCTTAATGAATTTTAGATGGTCTTTGCGTAAGAATTATATTCACAGTTTTTTGGATTATGAACCAAAAATTCTAAAAAAATCTCTGGATTTTTTTAGAAAACCATCCTTTTTCAAAGGGTTATTTATAATTTTAAGAAATCATAATAGACACCGAAGATTTCGTTAATAATATATGACTAGATTTACTAAAAAAAAAGTCTGTTATAGTGAGAGTCTTAAACTATTATATAGTTTGACAAATTATGAAACAGTAACTGATAAATATTCTCAAAGAAAAAAAAATGATCCCCAAAAAATTGCATGGTTAGCAAAAAAAACAGGAATTTTATCTGAAGAAATTCCTTCTATACATATTGTAGGAACTAATGGAAAAGGTAGTACTGCAGCTATGATATCTTCTATATTGATTGAGCATGGGTATAAAGTAGGATTATTTACTTCTCCTCATATTCATACAATTAGAGAAAGAATTTGTTTTAATAATATCCCAATATCCAAAGATGATTTTGTAAAGCTTTTTTCTTTTGTATGGCAATCTATTATTAAATATCACGAGAAGAATAATAAGCCAGCAGTAACTGTTTTTGAGATTTTAACTCTTATGGCTTTTGAATATTTTAGAAGTAAATCGGTAGATTACCAAATTATAGAGGCAGGAATTGGAGGGAATAAGGATTCTACTAATATTATTAATGCGAAATATGTAATTCTAACTTCAGTTGGTTTTGATCATAGAAAAATATTGGGAAATACTTTGACGAAAATTGCTTACGATAAATTAGGTGTTTTGAATCCTAAAAGTACTTTGGTTAGTT
This sequence comes from uncultured Dehalococcoidia bacterium, assembly GCA_964508175.1. Classification (GTDB taxonomy): domain Bacteria; phylum Chloroflexota; class Dehalococcoidia; order Lucifugimonadales; family CAZDRU01; genus CAZDRU01. Next base: position 49,564 of record CAZDRU010000042.1, on the reverse strand, counting down.
CTAATCAACACCATAACGTAAGAATTTTAGTTAATGATATTTGTAAAAGTCGGGATGTTAATTTAGTTTCTGTTGGAAAAGATATTATAATTGATTCATCTCAAGTGAAAGAGAAATTTCAAATTTGTAAAATACAAGGAACATTTGATTCGTACGAAATAAAAGTTCCATTATTAGGAAAACATCAAGTTCAAAATCTTGCTACAGGAATTGGTTTAATAGAACAATTAATTGTTAAAGGTTTTAAATTAAATAAAAGCAAGCTTGATTTAGGCTTAGCAAAAATGAAATGGCCTTGCAGGCTTGAATTAATTTCAAGTGGACCTGATATTTATGTTGATGGAGCTCATAATCCACATTCAATGAGAATACTTGCAGATTATTTTAAAAATAAAAAAATAATTTTTATTTTTGGTTCAAGTTCGACAAAAGAGGTTAAAAAAAATTTAGATATTTTAGAAAAAATTAATCCAATTTTAATTATTACAAAATCACCTCATCCTAGAGCTTATCCTTCTCGGATGTTGGTTCAAATAGCAAAAAATATGAAATTTAGTAAAGTTATTGAAACATCTTCAGTAAATGAAGCAATTAAGGAAGCAAAAAACCTAATTTCTCCTTCTGTTACTACTATTGTTGTTGGAGGTTCTTTGTTTGTTGCCGCAGCAGTTCGTAGTATTATAAAAGATATCAGAGAAGAATATCCTCAATATTAATATGACTAATCAAAAAAATAAAAATGCAAAGACGATTGTTGTTACAGGAATTGGTATTATTAGTCCAATTGGTAACAATGTTAAATCTTTTTGGGATAATTTAATTGCTGGGAAATCAGGAATTGGACCTATGAAACTTGCTGATCCTTCTAATTTTCCTTGTAAAATATCTGGAGAGTCCCAGGACTTTGATCCATTCGATTTTATTAATTCGAAAGAAGTTAAAAGAATGGCTCGTTTTTCTCAATTTGCTATTGCAGCTGCGTTTCAGGCGATAGAAAACGCAAAATTGGAAATAAATGCTAAAAATAGTTTTGAGATTGGAGTTATTCTTGGAAATGGTTATGGTGGTTTGCCTAATATGGAGGAAGGATGTAATGAGTTGTTAAATCAAGACAATATTAGAGTCTCTCCTCTATTTTTCCCCATGATTTTGCCGAATATGGCTGCTGCAAATATTAGTAGAACTTTTGGGTTTCGTGGTTATAATTCTACAGTTTCTACTGCTTGTGCTGCATCAAATCAAGCAATAGGAGAAGCTTTGGAAGTTCTTAGGAGAGGCGATGCTGAAGTTATGTTGGCAGGTGGAACTGAAGCTGGTATCAGTCAAATAGGCAATGCAGGTTTTTGTGCTATGAGGGCACTTTCTATTAGTAATAGTATTCCAGAAAAAGCAAGTCGTCCGTTTGATTTGAAACGAGATGGATTTATTCCCTCTGAAGGTTCTGGGATTCTTGTTTTAGAAACTTTGGAACATGCTAAGAGAAGAAAAGCAAAGATATTGTGTGAAATAAGTGGATTTGGTTCAACTTCTGATGCATATCATATTGTACAACCTGATGTAGAGAGTTTAGGAGCTAAAAAGGCAATTTTATTTGCTTTGAATAATGCAAATATAGAAATTAATGATATAGATTATATTAATGCTCATGGGACTTCAACACCTTTAAATGATCGTTTAGAAACTAAAGCTATTAAAGAAGCATTTAAGGATATAGCTTATGATATCCCTGTAAGTTCTACAAAATCTATGATTGGACATTCATTGGGTGCTGCTGGGTCTCTTGAGGCGGTAGCTTGTGTACAAACTCTACTTGCTCAAGAAATTCATCCAACGATTAATCAAGAATTTCCAGATCCTGAGTGTGATCTTAATTATGTTCCCAATCATTCAATCCAAAAAAATATTCGTCATATATTATCAAACGCTTTTGGTTTTGGTGGTCAGAATGCTTGTCTTGTTTTTAGTGCTTTTGATTAAAAATACTAAAAAACAATAGTTTTTAATCATGTTTTTTAAAGATGTGATCAAATCTCCTATAGGCAATATTGTTGTTGAATATTCACAGAAAGGGATTATTAAAATTTTTTTAAGGGAAAATATTGAACAAACATATTCTGATACTATGAGAAGTTCATTCTTAAGTGAGCGTGTAAAAGATGTTTTTGATCATTATTTTCAATTTCCCAATTCTGATATCCATAATTTACCTTTGGATTTGACAGGTTTTTCCCCGGACTATGTTAAAGTTTGGAAATTTTGCCAAAAAATATCAATTGGAAATAGAGTTTCTTATTCCTATATAAGCGAAAAGTTGGGATTAAAAAATTATCAACGAACTATTGGACTTATTTTATCAAAAAATCCTGTTCCTTTGATTATTCCTTGTCATCGTGTTATTAAAAAAGATGGTGGTTTAGGCGGATATCTGGCTGGTGGGAATATAAAAAAATGGCTATTAGATTGGGAAACTCAATTTGTAAGTAAGTGATAAGAATTTATTGTGTAAATACTTATTCTATCGTACACTAAGTAAATCTAGATAACATCAAACTATAGCAAATTTTTATTGTTCTAGATTCTTATTATGATATTAAGCGACAGGAGTATAAAACAAGCTATTAAGGATGGAAACATTATTATCGATCCTTATGATGAATCTTGTGTTCAACCTGCATCACTTGATGTGCATTTAGATGCAACTTTTGTAGTTTTTCAACCATGGGAATATCCTCATTATATAGATTTAAGACAGCCTTTAGATAAACTTTCTAGTACAGTTGTTATTGGTAAAGAACAATTTTTTTCTTTACAACCTGGTCAATTTGTATTAGCAAGTACTGTTGAAAATATTGAATTGCCTAATGATTTGATGGCAAGATTAGAAGGTAAAAGTTCGTTAGGTAGAGTTGGTTTATTAATTCATGCTACAGCAGGTTATGTTGATCCTGGCTGGAAAGGGACATTGACTCTTGAATTATATAATGTTTCTCCGATGCCAATTCATTTGTATCCAGATATGAAAATAAGTCAACTTTCTTTTCATAAGTTGACAACTCCAGTTGATTTTCCTTATGGTGATCCCAAATTAGGCAGTAAATATTTTGAACAACGAGGTCCTGTTGCTACTAAATATTTTCAAGATTTTAAGCAGCCGAATTTAATTAGTTTTTCTGAATCAAAAACTGATAAGACTAATGATAAAAAAATCAATACTCATCAAACTTTTAAACGTTGGCTTGACGAATCAAGATTTGAAGGACAAGTAGGTAAATTTTCTGAAGAAGTTGGGATCCCAAATAAAACAATTCAAAATTGGTTATATCGTGATATTAAACCTTCAAAGAAATATGAAAGGATTCTTTACCGTTTTATGCAGAGAGAAAGAATTTTAGAAGGGGCTGTTTCTTATCCTTTTGATTTGAACTAAGATTATTCAATCCAATGAATTATATGAAAGTGGCATTTCACTTAGCTAATTTAGCTAAGGGACGAACTAGTCCAAATCCTCCAGTCGGAGCGGTTTTGGTAAAGTCTGGTGAAATTATTGGCAAAGGATATACTCAAAGTCCTGGAGAATCTCACGCAGAAACCTTTGCATTAAATCAAGCGAATAAAGATACAACAGGAAGTATTTTGTATACTACCCTTGAGCCATGTCATTTATTTGGAAAAGTTCCTCCTTGTACTCAAGCGATTATTGAACATAAAGTTAAAAAAGTTTATGTGTCAATTTTAGATGCTAATCCTAAAATTAATGGTAGAGGAGTTGATGTACTTCGAAAAGCTGGGATTGAAGTTGTTGTTGGGGAAATGAGTAAAGAAATATCAGAATTTTATCTTCCATTTGCTAAATTTATTAAAACCAATAAGCCTTTTGTTGTAGTTAAATTTGCAATGAGTTTAGATGGGAAAATTGCTACTCGAGACAGAGAATCAAAATGGATTACGAGTGATAAAACACGAAGAATTGTCCATAAATTAAGATCTCAGACGGATGTTGTTGTTATTGGGAAAGGGACTCTTGAAAAAGATAATCCTTTGTTGACTGCAAGAAAATCTAACAATCAACCTTTACCATACCAACCAATAAGATTAATTCTATCAAGTGATGGAATGATTCCTAATAATTCACTAATGATTCAACAAAGAGGTAAGATTATTGTTACCTGCATGGAAAAAACAAACACGGATTCTTTAAAAGAAAGATTCGAATTGCGATATCGCAAGAATATAGAATTTTTGCCATTGCCTTATGTTAATGATATGCCCAGTTTAGGTGATTTACTTGATGTATTAGGAAAGCGTGGATGTGTTGAATTATTAATTGAAGGTGGAGAGAAAATATTCACAGCTTTTTTTGAACAAAAGTTAATTGATAAAATTATTGCTTTCATAGGTCCAAAAATAATTGGAGGACGTACAGCTCCTACTCCATTTGGAGGAGATGGTTTACAATCGCTTGCAAATTGTCCTAGTTTGGATAATATACAAATTAAGAAAATAGGACAAGATTTAATGGTTTCAGGTTATTTGACAGAAAAAAATTAATTTATAGGATAAAAAATTGTTTAGCGGGATTACAGAAGGGTTCGGTAAAATCATTGATTATACCGATAAGTCAATTAAAATTAAATCCGATGTTCGAATAATTAATGGTTTATTAGTTTCAGATAGTATTGCTATAAATGGAGTTTGTTTAACTGTAGTAAAAATAGATCATGAAAATTCTTCGTTTGTTGTAAATATTTCACATGAAACTCGCGAAAAAACTAATCTTGATTTAGTTCATCAATCAATTGTTAATATTGAACAATCAAAGAAACTAGGAGAGCGGTTACATGGGCATATCGTTCAAGGACATATCGATGGAATGGGAGAATTAAAGAGTATTGAAAAAAAAGAGGATTTTTTTGATTTTGAATTTTTAGTTCCGAATGAAATTTTAAGTTATATAATAGAAAAAGGATCAGTAACTGTTAATGGGGTGAGTTTAACTGTTAATGAATATTCTTCTGTAGGATTCAAAGTAACTGTTATTCCATATACCTTTTCAGAAACTAATTTTAAATTTTTAACTGTAGGAAATAAAGTGAATATTGAAGTTGATATTATAGGGAAATATGTTAAACATTTTTTGAATAATAATGTGGGTAAATAATGTTATTTGCGACTATTGAAGAAGCTATTAAACAATTAAAAGCTAAAAAAATGGTTATCATTGTTGATGATGAACAACGAGAAAATGAAGGTGATTTAGCAATGGCTATTGATCATGTAAATCCAGAAGCGATAAATTTCATGATCAAAGAAGGTAGAGGGATATTATGTGTAGCATTACATGGTTCTAGATTAGATCAACTTAATATTCCTTTAATGGTCGATAAAAATAATACATCTCCTCTTGGCACTGCATTTACAATTTCGGTGGATCATCGTGATACAACTACTGGAGTATCTGCCCATGAACGTTCTACTACGATTAAAGCTCTTATGGATGAAAATGCTAGTTCTTATGATTTTAAGAGACCGGGGCATGTCTTCCCATTACGTTATCAAGAAGGTGGAATTTTAGTTCGAGCAGGACATACTGAAGCTATAGTAGATTTAACACGAATAGCTGGATTGTATCCTGCTGGAGTGATCTGTGAAATTATAAAAGACGATGGAACTATGGCTCGAATGCCTGATTTGCAACGTATGTCTAAGAAATTCAATATTCCAATAGTTAGGATATCTGATTTAATAATTTATAGAAACCAATTTGAAAAATTAATAACTAAAGTAGGGAGTGCACGATTACCAACTCAATATGGAGAATTTAATGCAATTACTTATACTAGTACAGGAGACCCAGGTGAACACATTGCTTTGGTTAAAGGAAAATGGAAACGTAATGATAAAATTTTAGTTAGAGTTCATTCAGAGTGTTTGACTGGAGAAGCTTTTGGTAGTTTGCGATGTGATTGTGGAGAACAATTAAGTAAATCCTTGCAAATTATAGCAGAAGAAGGGAGAGGAGTATTGGTTTATATTCGTCAAGAAGGGAGAGGCATTGGGTTGCATAACAAAGTTAAGGCATATTCTCTTCAAGATGAAGGGTTTGATACAATTGAAGCGAATGAAAAATTAGGATTTTCTTCTGATTTAAGGCATTACGGAATAGGTGCACAAATTTTGGTTGATCTTGGAGTCAAAAAAATGAAAATCCTTACAAATAATCCTAAAAAAGTTACTGGCATACAAGGTTGGGGATTAGAAATAGCAGAAATGGTTTCCATTCAAGGTTCTGAAAATCCTGAAAATAGCGAGTATCTTGAAACAAAAAGAATTCGTATGGGGCATAAAATACTAAAAGAAAAGAAGAAGTCGTAAGTTTTTATTAAAAAGTTAGTTTTCTCATAGGAATTGTATTTTGATCTCCTGTTTTCATATCTTTAATTATAATTGTAGAATTTTTTAATTCTTCATCCCCTATAATGATTACCTTCGTCGCGTTAATAGCACTTGCATATCTCATTTGAGATTTTAAACTTCTATTTGGAGCAAGAACTGATATTTGTTTATTTTCCCTAAGATAATTAGATATTTTGATTGCCTCAGTTTTTGCTTCTATCCCGAGATAAGCTACCAACCAAAGTTCTTTTATCGTATCTATAGGATGAATGTCGTTTTTATTTAAATTTAATAGTATTCTTTCTATTCCAGTAGCAAAACCTATTGCTGGAGTTGGTTTCCCTCCTAGTTGTTCAATTAACCCATCATATCTTCCGCCTGCTATAATTGCAGTTTGAGTACCATCTGTAGTTGGATGTATTTCAAAAACTGTTCTGTTGTAATAATCAAGTCCTCGAACTAATTTTGGATCAATCGTATAAGAAATCTTAAAGCGATCTAATTGTTTTAATAAATTTTCCCAATGTAATCGTGCAGTATCATTTAAGTAGTTAATTGATTGAGGAATGTCAACAAATTGTTCAAAATCTATACTTTTTGAATCTAACAGTCGCAAAGGATTTTCTTCAAATCTTTTACGATCTTCTGCATTGAATGAGTTACTGTGATTCTTAAAATATTCTTTTAAATCTGCTATATACTTTTCTCGATCTTCTAGATCTCCGATATTATTAATGAGTAGTTTTATTTTAGTTAAGCCTAATGTTTCTAAATATTTGATTGCAAATTCGATGATTTCAAAATCAGCAGAATAATCTTCTTCCCCAATCAATTCAATTCCAAATTGATGGAATTGTCTATAGCGACCAGCTTGTGGTCTATCATATCGAAACATTGAAGAAATATAATAAAGTCTTAATGGATGACTAGAATTATGGAGACCATGTTCTAAATATGCTCTACAAACTGGAGCAGTTCCTTCAGCTCTTAAGCTTAGATTATCTCCACTATGGTCTGGGAATATATACATTTCTTTTTCGACAATATCAGTATTTTCTCCTATAGAACGTAGAAATAGATTAGAGTCTTCAATTACTGGCGTTTCTATTCGTTCGTAGTTATAGAATTGGGCAATGTTTTCTGCTTTTGAAATTACATAATTCCAATATTGCCAATCTTTTGGCAGAATATCATTTGTTCCTCTAGGAGATTTAAACATTTGTCTTCCGTTTTAATTTGATATTAAGAGAATATTGATATAAGGTTAAAAACTATATTATATGAAATTACTCTATAATTTATTCTATACAATTTATCATATCCTAATATCAAAACAAATAAGCAATATTTATTGCATAGAGAAATTTGATAAAAAGAAACAATACTAGTAGCTTTATTTAGATCTATTTATGAAAAATAAAAATTTAATAGAAGCTAAATTTCTTGAACTTATGGCTTTAGTTAATCTTTATATTGAGCCTGAAAGGACAAATATTGTAAAAAAAGCATATTCTTATGCTAAAAAACAACATGCAGAACAAAAACGTCTTTCGGGGGAAGCTTTTATAGTTCATCCTCTTGAAACAGCAATTGTTTTGGCAACATTAAAATTAGATCCTCCAACAATAGCCTCTGCTTTACTTCATGATGTTGTTGAAGATTGTGACGTTTCTCTACAAGATATATCGAAAGACTTTGGTTCAGAAATTGCTAAACTTGTAGATGGAGTAACAAAATTAAAGAAATTTACTTATTATCCTGATCAAAAATTCAATTCTGTTAATAATCAGGGGTTTTCAGATATACGGGCAGAAAATTTACGAAAAATGTTTGTTGCCATGGCTGAAGATATTAGAGTTATTCTTATAAAGTTTGCAGATCGTCTTCATAACATGAAAACGATTAAGGCGTTACCTCTTAGAAGAAGAAAAATAATAGCCAAAGAAACTTTTGATGTTTATGTTCCCTTAGCTGATCGTCTTGGGATTTCTGAAATAAAGTGGCAACTTGAAGATTTAGCTTTTCAAGTTATACGTCCTTTTGATTATGAAAGAATTGCTAATATGATTGTTAATACACGAAGTGAAAGAGAAAAATTCATAGATTCGATTACGAAAGAAATCGAATCTTTTTTGAAAGAGAAAAATTTACAAGTAAGCATCGATGGTCGTCCAAAAAATATTTTTAGCATATTCAATAAAATTAAAAATTATAATGTTAAAGGAAGGGATCAAGCTGAAATTTATGATTTATATGCTCTTAGAGTTTTAGTTCAGAATGAAGAAGAATGTTATAAAGCACTTGGAATAATTCATGGGAATTGGCGTCCTGTTAAAGGTGAATTTGATGATTATATCGCAAATCCTAAACAAAATATGTATCAATCTCTTCATACTACAGTCATGCGTGAAACAAGTCCCATTGAAATTCAAATTAAAACTTTTGATATGCATAATATAGCTGAATATGGTATAGCTGCTCATAATAGTTATAAAGGTGGAGAAACTAGAGATGATTATTTTGATGAGAAATTAAATTGGTTAAGGCAGTTAGTTGAATGGCAGAGAGAAGTTGGAGGGACAGAAGAATTTTTAGAATCAGTTAAGACTGATATTTTTAGTGACCAGGTTTTTGTTTATACTCCAAAAGGAGAAGTAGTTCAATTACCTGAAGGTTCAACTCCGATTGATTTTGCTTATAAAATTCATACTGAATTAGGACATGCATGTGTAGGAGTTAAAGTTAATACTAGAAGAGTTAATTTAAATGTCAGACTTAATAATGGAGATCTTGTTGAAATATTGACGTCGAAAACACCTAAAGGTCCTAAGTTATTATGGCTTGAAAAAAGAAATGGGTTTATTGTTACTGCTAATGCAAGTCAAAAAATTAAATCTTGGTATAGAAAACAAGATAAAGAGACAAATATAACAAGAGGTAGAACGTTATTATATAACCAATTACATAAATTGAATGTTTCTTTAACTATGTCAGAAATTATTGACTTGATTAATATAGAATCAGAATCAGAAATGTTTTATATGTTAGGTTCAGGCAAATTACCTATGACCGATTTATTACTAAAATTATCTTCTTCCTCAAAACTTTTAAATATAAAAATGATATCTGAAACAGAAAATAAATTATTCAATAATGGTATAGATTATGAGAAAGGAAATACTAGTTTTGAATTTGGAAAATGTTGTAAACCTAATCCAAAGAATGAAATTATTGGATTATTGAATAATAATCAAGTGATTATGATCCATAAATCAAATTGTTATGTTTTGAAAAGAATTTTAAATAGTGAAAGAAAATTATCGTTAACATGGAATGTTGCCGATGAAATAGGTGCTAATTTAGTGGTTCAGGCAGAAGATAGGATAGGTTTGTTGAGAGATATATCTGAAGCAGTATCTTCAGAAAATGTTAATATTTCGAATATATCTTTAAATCCACAAGATCACTCTACTATTAAGATTTCGTTTTCTCTTGATTCTATGAATTTAGTTTCTTTAGATAATATTATTGGTAAAATTGAAATGTTAACGGGTGTTAAAAATGTTATTGTTAAGAATGACTAATTAAAGAAATTTAGTATAATAGAGTATATTCGTTTTTTTGATAGAAAAATTGAAAGGAGATAATGTGCCTAGTGAAAAATCATTTCGTAGCTCTGTAGCAAAACAAGAGATTAATTATATACAGAGAAGAAAAATATCTACTCTTATTAAAAAATTCAGAAATTTAGCTGAAACAAAAGGTTCTGATTTGTCTCAAGTATTAGCAGAGACTATTATTGGCATTGATAAAGCTGCCAATAAAGGCATATTTCATCCTAATAAAGCTGCAAGACTTAAATGTCGATTGAGTAACTTAGCTAAAAAATCTAGTTCTTCTTAACTATTCCCTCTTAAAAAAGAAGGATGGTCTTGTATTAATTGTGTCGTATTCTTTGTCAAATATACAACAAGCCATATTTGAATATATTTCTAAATATATGGAAGTTTCTAAAAAAGCACCTACAGTTCGTGAAATTCAAGAAGCATGTAAGATTAGTTCTCCTTCAGTAGTCCATTATAATTTAAGAATTTTGGAAAGAGAAAAAAAATTAACACGTTATCCAGAAGTATCCAGAGGGTTAGATATTACCGACAATGTTCGTTCTTCTGAAAATTTTTTAGAAATACCTATTATTGGAATGATTTCTCAAAAAGATACTATTAATCATTTAATTTTTAAAGGATTATCTCAAGATAAAGTTTATGAGACGGTTAAAATTTCAATTGATTTGATGAAAAATGATAGTGATTATTTTGCGGTTAAAGTTTTAGGTAAATCGATGATTGATTCTTTAATTGATAATCAAGATATTCTTGTTATTGATTCAGGTAAAATTGTTCCTAATGGTTCGACTGTGCTCGTTAGGTTGATTGAACAGCAAATTACTACTTTAAAGAAAATATATTTTAAAGGAAGAAAAGTTGTACTTGAGCCATTGAATAATAGATTTAGTACAATACAGACTGAAGCGAGTAATATTAATATAGAAGGTAGAATAATATCTGTCATTAGATATTTTATCTAAGTAATGTAAATAATATAGAAATCATATGTTAAATAATAAACTTATTAAAGAAATAGAAGAGAAAATAAAAAAACTCCCTAATATTGAAACAAAATTAAGTAATCCTAGCGCTAATTCTTCTGCTGATTTAAAAACATTGGCTAAAGAACATTCTGAAATTAGTACATTGAGGGAAATTTATGAATCTTATAAAGATTATTTAAAAAAAATAGAAGAAACAGATCAGTTACTTAATGAAACTGAAGATGTAGAATTAATTGATCTTGCTAAAGATGAAAAAGAAGATCTTAATTATAAATTTCAAGAGACTGTCTCAAAATTAAAATTCCATTTAATTCCTCCAGATCCTAGAGATGAAAAAAATATAATATTAGAAGTTCGTTCTGGAACTGGTGGCTTGGAGGCTGCACTGTTTGCAGCAGATTTATTTAAAGCTTATTTGCGTTATTGTCAATTAGAAGGTTGGAAAACAGAAATATTGAATTCTAATGTATCTGAGTTAGGTGGTGTTAAAGAAATTATTGCTGAAATTAAAGGCAAAAAAGTTTTTTCAAAATTAAAATTTGAAAGTGGTGTTCATAGAGTACAAAGAATCCCTCAAACAGAAACAGCAGGACGCATTCATACTTCTACTGCTACTGTTGCAATATTGCCTGTGGCGGATCATGTAGAAGTGAAAATCGAACCAACTGATATACGAATCGATATTTTTCATGCAAGTGGAGCTGGAGGACAACATGTTAATAAAGTAGCAACGGCAGTAAGAATTACTCATTTGCCAACTTCTATCACTGTTGTTTGTCAAGATGAACGTTCACAATTTCGCAATCGCCAAAAAGCAGAAAATATATTACGAGCAAGATTATTACAACAGGAAGAAGAAAAAGCAGAAAAGGCTTCTGTAGAAACACGTCGTTTACAAGTGGGAAGTGGAGAACGTTCTGAAAAAATAAGAACTTATAATTTTCCTCAAGATAGGATAACCGATCATCGTATTAAAAAAAATTACAATGGAATTGAAAGAGTATTACAAGGAGAAATAGATCAAATTATAAATGATTTGATTGTAGCTCAAGCAAGCGAAATATTTGGTGATTAAATATGTGGACAGTTCGTAGTATCAATGACTATCTGTGTAAATTATTACGTTCTTTTGAGGTAGAAAATCCATTAATCGAATCAAATTTGTTTCTTCAACATTATTTGGGAATGGATAATATCGAACTTATATTAAATAATCATGAAAAACTAGAACAATCATCTGTTGATCATTTAATCAATTTAGTCCAACGTCGTAAAAATGGAGAACCGATACAATATATTATAGGTAAAGAAAAATTTTGTAATTTGTCTTTAAAAATCGATAATCGAGTTCTGATTCCTAGACCGGAAACAGAAATTCTTGTTAATCAAGCTATTATCGAAATAAAAAAAATTAAGAATCAACGCACTATACAATGTTTAGATGTTGGCACAGGTAGTGGAGCAATAGCTATAAGTATTGCGAAAGAGATCGATAATATAAATATTCTAGCGACTGATATTTCTACTAGTGCGTTGGAAATCGCTCGTTTAAATGTCCAAAAATATAAATTAGATTCTAAAATTACATTGAAACGGGATAATCTTATTGAGAGTATTAATTTCAATCCAGATATTATTGTTGCAAACCTTCCTTATATTCCTACTAACAAATTAAATAATTTACAAAAAGAAGTGACCTGGGAACCTATGATTGCATTAGATGGTGGATTAGATGGGTTGGACGTTATTTCTGAATTATTTAAACAATTAAACGCCAAGCATTACACCAATTTTATGCTTTTGTTAGAAATTGATTCTAATCAATCTGCTGCTTTAAAACGATTAACTGAAATATATTTCAGCAAATCAAAGATTAATATTAGTAAAGATTTTCATGGATATCCGAGATTTGCTTTAGTTAAAATTTAAAAGAAAAATTCATGGTATTTCTTCTATTAAGAGAGATGTATTAACTTTATATTTGATATTTAGAGAAATTAACATTCCTGTGAATTGTTCAGGATATCTTGAATTTTTTAAAGGACCTCCATCGATAGGCCTTAGATCCTTTATAGAATGAATTAATTTGAATACTGTTTCTTTTGCTTGGTTATCGTCTGAGCAAACTATTACATCTCCTTTAAGTTTTCTTTTTGAAGAAAGTAATTCTGAAGCGCTGATATTATGAAATGCACCGACTATTTTTGATTCAGGACAATAATTTTGAGCAGATTCAGCGACTGAATCATATTCAGTCGCTAAAAGCTTTACTTTACCTTTTGGGACAGAGATTGGACAAACTGTATCAATGACTATTTTATTGATTAAAAAAGATTCTAGTTTTTGTAAAATTTCTTTATGATTAGCAAAAGGGATTGTTAGTATCAGAATATCACATATGCGAGCGATTTCTTCATTATTCCCATATTTAAATATCCCTTTCGGATATTCTTTTTTTAACACTTCACTAGTTAAATGTGCTTTTTCTTGATTTCGTGAACCTATATATATTTCAAAATCATTTTTCCCTAATCTAATAGCTAATCCTTTACCTTCGTTTCCGGTGCCTCCTATTAATCCAATTTTTATTTTTTCAACCATTGCAATATGATATCATGTTTTATTAGTAAAATTATTCATAAAACAATTCTTAAATCGACTGATTTTTTTGAATAAAAAGATTATTTTTAATTGTGTATTTAAACGAGTAAATCATGAAAATATTTTTAGCTTCTCCTCGTGGTTTTTGTGCTGGTGTAGTTAGGGCAATTGATATTGTAGAAAGGGCATTAATGAAATATGGGTCCCCTTTATATATTAAACATCAAATAGTTCATAATAAATATGTTGTTGCAAGCCTTGAACGTAAAGGAGTTATAACAGTCGAAAATGTTCAAGATATACCAGATGAATCAATTGTTATCTTTTCTGCTCATGGTTCTTCCCCAGATGATTTCAATGAAGCAAAGAAAAAAAAATTGACGGTTATTGATGCTACTTGTCCTTTAGTTACTAAAGTACATAATGAGGCAATAAAATACAAAAAAGAAGGTTTCAAAGTGCTTCTTGTTGGACATAGAGGTCATCAAGAAGTGCGAGGTACCATGGGACATACCGAAATGTATTTAGTTGATGAACGCGAAGAATTTTCTTTGCCTGATTGGGATGATAATGATGAAGTTGCTGTTTTGTCTCAGACTACTTTATCTGTTGATGATACGAAAAATGTAATTAATACTATTAAAAATAAATATCGTTCAACAAAAATCAGAAATGATATTTGTTATGCTACTACTAATAGACAAGATAGTGTGAAAGAACTTGCTAAACAAGTGGAAGTTGTTTTAGTAATAGGGTCTTCGAATAGTTCTAATTGTAATCGATTGAAAGAAGTTGCACTTTCACAAGGAACGAAAGCTTATTTAATTAATGGTTCCGATGAACTTTCTGAGAATTGGTTTAATGGAGTTAATTTTGTTGGTATTACTAGTGGAGCTTCAACTCCAGATAATTTAGTTGAAGAAGTTATTAACAAATTAAAACCAACGGAAGTTACAACATTAAAAACTGTCGAGGAAAATGTCTCTTTTGTTCTTCCTAAAGAATTTCAATAAAATTATTCGATAGGTTAGAAGAAAATTTTTGTGGATATCATCCAATAAAAGGCTATGTAGATTCCTGCTATTAACGTAAGTATTCCACTGATGGCGTAAAAATTTGTTTTTAAAAAAGCTAGTTTAGATCCTAGGGTGGATGGGAAAATAGAGATCAGTATACTAATAAGAATAATTGTTCCGCTCATTCCGAACGAATATCCTAATATGTTTAATAGTGAATTCCCAAATGATGTAGATATTGAGCTTGTAGCTAATACCGCTAAGAATATTGGCAAAGTACAACTTAATGATGCTAATCCATATGCAATGCCAAATAGGAAAAATGCCTGAAGTTGTTTTTTATTTGAATGTGGTATAAAGGTTGCAATTTTAGTTGGAATTGGCGAATAAATTGATCCCCCGTATATTATCCATAATCCTAATCCTATTAATAAAATACCTATAAAGAATCCAATGATAGGAAATACTGTAATAATGTTTTTTATTCCGATATTAATAAATGTTGCTATTAATATGAAAATGAAGGTAAAGCCTAGGCTAACTATTGTGCCAGCCATCATTGTTAGTCCTAGTTTTTTACTCATCGGTAAATTAGAGCTCTCTGTATTAATATTTCCTATCATTCCTAAATAGGCTAGTAATATTGCAAAACCACAAGGATTAAAGACTGCCATTATTCCTGCTGAAATACTGAAAGTAAATTGTCCAATTTCAATCAAATTACTAATAGAAGTTCCGACAATAGCAATCATTTTTTCAGAGAATAATAATACGTTCCCTAATTTGCCATATTCGTTGATTAATAATTCAAATGTTAAAAATGTAATGGTAATAATGAGCCATAATATTATGACTGAAATAAATCGTTTTTTATTCAATTTCATTGTGCCTTTTATCTAGTTAATATGAAGCATATCATAAGAATTATCGTCTTTGTAATTATGGTTGACAAATAATAAATAGGCTTTTATTATCTAAATAAATTAAAGTGTATTTGGGTGCCCGTTAGGGGTTAAAAGAGAAATGCGGTTAGAATCCGCTACTGTCCCGCAACTGTGAAGCTTTAAGAGCTAAGTCAGGTCGACTGCCCTTATGTATTATTTATATCTTCCGAGGGATGAGGATAGAAAGCAAAGTAAATCCCTATTTATAGGGATTTTTTTTTGGACAATAAAGGACGAATTTACATGCATTTATTACGAGTCTTCAGTATTATTTTAGTATTATTAGTATTTTTTATTGGATGTAGGGAATCAACAACTCAAGATAAAATAAATCTTTCTGAAAAATCACAACTTTCTTTGTTTAGTGATGATGGAGAGAGTTTAATTTTAGATGCAATTCCTAAACGAATCATAGCTTTTGATTCTGCAACTGTAGAAATTTTATTTGAATTAGGAATGGGGGAAAATATTATAGGGACACATGGTTTTGTAAATTATCCTCCTGAAGCAGAAAATATCGAAAAATTAGGAGATTCTTTTAATATTAATTTGGAGAAAGTAATAGAATTAGATCCTGATTTGTTCTTTACTTTTTCTGTTAATTCCATCAAACAATTACGTGAAGCAAATATTCCAGTATATTTTAAAAAATCTCCTAGAAATATATCTCAAATTTTAGAACGTATTATTGTGTGGGGAGATATAACTGACAAACAAATTGAAGCCCAAAATTTAGTGGAATCTTTGCAGGGTAGATTAACTGTTATTAAAAGTTTTATTAATAATCAGCATTTTGATAAGAAACCATCGATTTTCCATGATGTAGGAGATTATTGGACGACTGGAAACGACACTTTTGTTGGTTCAATATACCAAATGTTGAATGTGGAGAATATTGCTTTTGATATTACAGAATGGAAACAGATTTCACAAGAACAAATTGTTAATAGAAATCCGGATATTATAATTACTACATTTAAAGAAGGTCCAGAGAAATATTATTCAATTAAAGCTTTTTCTAATATTAACGCAGTAAAAAACAAAAAAGTTTACTTTTTAGATCCTACTGTAATTAGTGTAGAAGGGCCTAGAATTATTTCTGCAATCGAGAGATTAGCCAAATGGATTTATGATTTTCATTGATTATGAGGATTGGATAATATATTGTTTGCCATTAGACAATTTTATAAACGGGTTTATAGAAATCGATATGGGTTGTTTAGAAAATATCCTTGGATAACTCTTTTTACACTCCTAATCGTTCTATTTTTAATTATTATCTTTTCTATAGGAATTGGAAGTGTTTCTATTTCTTGGCTAGATTCTCTAAAAGTGATTTTGAAAAATCTTTGGGTTTTTAATGATGTTGTTGTAGATGAAAGATTTAATAAAATAATTTGGGAAATTAGACTTCCAAGAGTTTTATCAGCTGTTTTGATAGGTGCTAGTTTAGCTATGTCTGGAGCTATATTTCAAGCGCTTTTTCGTAATCATTTAGCAGACCCTTATTTAATAGGAGCTTCAGGAGGAGCTGGTTTAGCTGGAGTATTATTAATAACTTCTTCGATCCCATCTTTTGTGTTTGGAATAAACATTTTCCCATTAGTAGCTTTTCTGGGATCATTTCTTGCAGTTTTACTTGCGTTCTTTATTTCTCAAAAAACATTAACAGGTAATTTATCTGGACTTTTACTAGCAGGAATCGCAATTTCTGCTTTTACTGGTTCTTTAACGAGTCTAGTGATGTTAACAAGCGATCCTGATATCAAACCTGTTTTTTCTTGGTTATTAGGGGGTTTATCTAATACAAGTTGGAAATCATTTCTTGGTGTCTTACCATTTTTCAGTATTGGAACATTATTAATTATATTGCTATCTCGTTTATTAAATGTTTTATCTTTATCTACTAACGAAGCGATTAATTTAGGAGTAGATATAAAAAAATTCAGAATAATTTTTATAGTAATAGCTAGTTTTTTAACTGCTTCTGCGATAGCTCTTAGTGGACCGATAGGATTTATTGGTTTGATTTCTCCTCATATAGCAAGAATAATTTTTGGAACAGATAATAGAATAGTTGTAGTAACATCTTTAATCATTGGAGCGTTGTTACTAGTTAGTGCAGATTTAATTGCACGAACAATAATGAAACCAGCCACACTTCCTGTAGGTATTATTGTTGCGTTCGTTGGTGTTCCATTTTTTATTTATTTACTAATAAAAGCTAAGAATCGAAATTATACTTAAAGGTATACAGAGAAATAATGAATGCTATTAATATACAAAATCTGAGTTTTAGTTTTGAAAAAACACTTATATTAAAATCCATTTCTTTAAGTGTAAAAAAGGGAGGGATTTATGGGTTGCTTGGTCCAAATGGGTCTGGCAAAACAACTTTGTTGAATTTGCTTTCTGGAGCATTAAAATCAACAGTAGGTACAATTGAGTTATTTGGTGAAAATATTGAGCAATTAGATTATACAGAAAAATCTAAATTGATTGCAGTTGTTCCTCAGATGCCAAGTATTTTGTCTGGATTTTCAGTTGAGGATTATGTGCTTTTAGGAAGAAATCCACATCTTTCTTTTTGGGAATCTGAGGGATATAACGATGAAAAAATCATGAAAAAATCTTTGAAAATGTGTGATATTGTAAATCTATCGGAGAGAAAAATAGAATCTTTATCTGGTGGAGAAATGCAAAAAGTTTTAATTGCTCGTGCATTGGCTCAAGATACTCCTATTATGTTACTTGATGAACCAACCGCACATTTGGACATTCGTTCTCAAATATCTATTTTAAATCTAATTCAATCCTTAGTTAAAGAATATAAAAAAACAATTTTTTTATCTATTCATGACATTAATTTGGCTTCTCAATATTGTGATCATTTAGGAATTTTGAAACACAATAAAATAGTTCTTTCAGGAATGCCTGAAGAAGTAATGGTCAAAGAAAAATTAGAATCTGTTTATGAAATTCCTATTTATGTTACAAAAAATCCATTGAATAATAAAATTATTGTTAGTCCTTCAGGAAAATCTTTATTCAACTAATTTTCAATTTCATGTTATATATTTATTTATTATGAAATTTTTATTTTTAATATGTTCGGTATTTGTTTTTATTGGATGTCTGGATTTAAAACAAGATCCAATATCGTTGCCTTTGGAACCAACTCCTACTTTATCCTCTGAACAAGTGTTATCTTCAATATCTCCAGATGACATTATTAGTGCTCAAGAATTATTATTAAAATCAATATATCAAAAAGCTCTTCCATCTATCGTTCAAGTTAAAGTAGAGACTGTAGTTAGTCAGCGGTCATTTTTTGGAGGATTACGTCGTTATAATATGCCAAGTGAAGGTACAGGCTTTATATGGAATGAAAAGGGATATATAGTAACAAATCACCATGTTATTCAAAATGCAGATACTGTCCGAGTGATTTTTGATAATGAGACTGAATTTGTTGCAAAGGTTCATGGGACTGATCCTCATTCTGACTTAGCAGTATTGAAAATTAATCCAGGAAATACTTCCCTTACAGCTATTTCTTTAGCAGATAGTGATAAGTTATCAATTGGTCAAATGGCAGTAGTTATTGGTAGTCCATTTGGTCAGGAATTTTCGATGACTCAAGGTATCATTAGTGGTTTAGGTCGTACTTTACCAAGTCAAACAAATTTTGCTACTTCAGAAATTATTCAAACCGATGCTGCTATTAATCCTGGAAATTCTGGTGGACCTTTATTAGATAAAACTGGAAGTGTTATAGGCATTGCTTCTCAAATAGTTTCTAATACTGGTTCAAATACAGGAGTAGGCTTTGCTATTCCTATTAATACTGCAAAACGCATAATTCCTTCATTGATTGAGAAAAAGACATTTAAATATGCATATTTAGGTATTACAGCTTTTACTCTTACTTCAAATCTTTCTAAAGCTAATGGAGTGCCTGAAAAAACTCAAGGAGCATTAATAGTGTCGGTTTTTAATAATGGACCTGCATTTAAAGCTAATCTTAGGATTTCTGAAAAAACTAAGGAAATTAATGGAATTGAATACCCAATTGGAGGAGATATAATTACACATATTGATCAAATTCCAATAAAAAGTATTAATGACATAATTGAATATATTAGTAATAAACAACCTAATGATATAGTTTCTCTAAGTATTATTCGTTCTGGTAAAACTAAACTTAATATAGAACTTAAACTTGGTGAACGACCATGATTCAGTAATGAGTCTAAAATTCAAATTCTTTTAAATGATTTCAGTAAATAGATTTTTGTTCTATAATGACATTTATTCTTAATGTTTTAATAATGTGATGAATAAACTAAAAAAAGATATTGAAGAAATACTAGCAAAAACTGAAGATTCAAAAGAATTTCCGATTCAAAAAGAACCTATAGACAGATTCAAGTATGTACGAAATTTTATTAGTAACTATGAATTTCGAAAAATATTTATAATATTCATCGTAGGCATATTACTTTTAACGTTATTATTTGGTCCTTTTAGTAATAATTCGAGTTATTTTTTATTTTTTATTCTTATCATAGTTTTAGGGGTTCTTTTCTTTTTGAATAAATTCAAAAGATCAAATACAGGCTATGAAAAAAAATGGAGAGGTAAAAATATAGAATCAGATGAAAAGGATACTTTTATAACGAAGTTTAAAAATTTTTTTTACAAATAATTTTTAGACGATAATAATATTTTTAATTTCTGGCATTGTTGTTTTACACATTTCCGTTGTGATTTTTTGCAATATTGACTTTGTTATAACATTTTCGGGATGTTTTTCATTTGTGCCTGGTATATATTCCAAAGTTAGGACACCATTTTCAAATGAAGTCTTGTTTATTTGGCTTCCTTTGTCATCTTTACATAATAATCTTAAGACATTAATAAGAATTGAGATTTTTGTAGTCACAAGGTTATTAGATCGAAGGAATGTAGTAGAATTTATTTATTCTTCAAAATATGTGATATTTTTTGCAGTATAGGATTCAAAATGGTTTGGGACATCTTCTTCTGCAAAAATTGCAGATACTGGACAAACTGGCTCACAAGCTGCACAGTCTATACATTCATCAGCATTTATATAGTATTGATTATCTTCATCTTCAGCATAAATACAATCTACAGGACAAACGTCTACGCATGAAGCATCTTTAACACCTACACATGGTTCAGTAATAATATATGTCATTTATTTATAATCTCCTTGGATAAAAACTTGTTTAGTAAATTATAGTATACAAGAAAAAATACTTGCAAATATTTATCAGAAATATATTTTTTATTCATTTTCATACTATAGTTTGGTCTTGATTGCTAATTTCAACAAATGTTTCAGTTCTTTTTACTCCAGGGAGAGTTCCAATTTTATTTCTTAAAAGTTGTCCTAATTGTTGTGAAGATTCAATAGCAACATAAATAAAAATATCAAATGTTCCTGTTGTTACATGACAACTCCAAATTTCATCCATAGTACGTAATTGAGAAGCTATGTTTTCTGTTTCGCTAGGTGTAGTTTGAAGTGCAATCATCGCAGTGGTAGAAAAACCCATTTTGTTGAAATTGGGAATCCCAACTATTTGCATTAATTTTTTTTCAAATAAATATTTTAATCTTCTTCTTATAGTTCCTTCACTAACTTTAAGGGTTCGTGCAATTTCTGCATTAGGTAGTCGGCCATTTTTCCGTAAAATTTCTATTAATTTCAAATCTATTTCATCCATTTTAAAATTCCTTTTAAGATGTTATTTAAGATTTATATGTTTGAAAAAACTTCAGGATTTAATATTGTCTTTGGTTGTTTGCCTTCGAATATTTCTCGTACGATTATAGCACCTTTTTTTTGTCTATCTATCATAGCTTGTTCTGAATACCAACCTATGTGTGGAGTAATAATTAAATTTTTTATTGAAAGTAGTTTTTTTCTTGTTTTATTTTTAGGTGGTTCATCAATGAGAACATCTAAAGCAGCCCCTGCTAACGTTTCTTTTTCAAGAGCTTCAAAAATGTCATTTTGCTGTACTACTTCTCCTCTAGAAGTATTAATAAAATAGGCTGATTTTTTTAGAAGTTGTAATTCTTTTTTAGTGATTAAATTTTTTGTTTTTTGACTAAGTGGACAATGAATACTCACATAATCTGAAGAGGATAATAATTTTTCTAATGAGACCATTTTAAAAATTTTTGCATTTCCTTTTCCGTTAGGATGATAGCCTAAAATATTCATTCCCATAGCTTGTAATTTCATTGCTAAACAGGTTCCAATTTTACCAGTTCCTATAATACCGACAGTCCTTCCTTTCAGACGATTCACTTTTCGGAATGGGCGATATGTCCAATCTTTTAACCCATTTATTGCAAGATTATGAGAAGTAACGATTTTCCTTTCTAACGCAACTATAAGTCCCAGAGTATGTTCTGCAACTTCTTCTGTGCAATAATCTGGGATATTTGATACGGGTATTCCTAATTCGGTTGCTACTTTGATATCAACTTCGTTATATCCAACTCCATATCTAACAATGATTTTGCAATTTTTTAATTTTCTTAATACGGTTTCATTTATTGGTCCGTATTCAAGTAAAATTGCGTCAGCTGTTTCACATGCAGTTATTCTTTCTTGATCCGTAAATGCTTGTGCTAGTTCTACTTTAGCTCCAATAGGCTCAAGAATTTCACGTTCATAAGAAATAGTTTCAAATGAACAATCAGATATTACTACCTTATACTTCATTATTAATTATTAAAATCAATATATTTAGGAAATTACATATCCAAAATATTTAACTAATTGTTTTTATTTTGAAAATTAGTAATTTAAATTAACTACATTATATTTATGAATTAATTTTACCAACAGCTTTTGTTGCGACGTCCTTCCATTCTTGATCAGTTGGCCAAATATTATGAGCTCCTGGTCCTGCTCCGATTGGTCCATCATCTGCTCGCCAATCTTTTACGGTTTCTGCCCATTTAGTATAATGTGGGTATTGTTGATGAGCTTTAAATGCAGCTTCATCTTTATATACTTCAACTAACCAAATTCTATTCGAATCATCTCCGTCTTGTATAACTTCAAATCTATAACAACCGGGTTCATTTTCGACAGAACCTTTTGCGTCACCAAGCATTGCTTCAACAAATTGATCTTTAAATCCAGGTTTTATTTGTATTGGGGCTACGATTAAATACATTGTGAACTCCTTTTTAATTTGACTAAATCTTTTTGGGAAATTATATATTATTTATCAACGATAACAAATACTTTATAGTAAGTTTATGACAACAGTCTAGTTTCTATCTAAAGTACGAGGTTTTAGTAAGGGCATTTTCGCTAATTAACCAGAAATATGTTTGGCAGCTTGTGGATTATCTTCAGGATAAATATCTAAATGAAATCCAGTTTGTTTTATTGATACAATGTAGTCGAATGTAGCATTTAGTAATTTTTCATTAATTGATGGTTCAATTAACAATACAGTCTCGTTTTTAAAAATTATTTTGATGTCATCTTCGGTCGGATGATCAATGACTATGCCAAAATCTCCTTCACCAGACCATATTGGAGGTATAGATAGACGGAGAAATTGATGAGGTCGGATGTTTTTCTCCTCAGATATTTCATGTAATTTTTCTTTTGCTTTTGCGGTTATCTTAAACATAATTAATAAATTTTCATAAACTATATTTTCATTAATTTATGATGCAGGTTTTAGTTTTACACATAGCAGTTTCGAGTCCTCTGGCCCCAGAGTGATGGGCATGGGTGTTTCTCCATCTATTTTCCCTATGATTTTATCACAAAGCAGGTCTAGAAGGTCTCCCTGTACGTCAGAGTTAAATTTCAACCAAGGTGTCCTGGTTTCGGTAGATGGATTAGTAAGAAAAACGATAATATCACCTTTACTGGAGCGGGTTGCTCGAACAAAACATCCAGACCCAGCACGAACCAAAACGGTTAATTCAAGCTGTGTGGTAATCCACTCTATAAAACCTCCTAGCTGAGGCTCTGTTTTATAGTCATATTGATTGCCAAGAAAAGTTCCTATGTAAACCACTGATCCCTGTCCCATATCTTTCATAGTCATCACTACATTGTCATCAATAACACCTAGAACCTTGGCATTAACGACTTCTAATGTCTCGATGAAATGTGTTCCTGATAGTGATCCAACCTGCCTTAGACCTTCACTTATAAGTTCCACTTTTGGTTGATCCATATAATAA
This sequence comes from uncultured Dehalococcoidia bacterium, assembly GCA_964508175.1. Taxonomy (GTDB): domain Bacteria; phylum Chloroflexota; class Dehalococcoidia; order Lucifugimonadales; family CAZDRU01; genus CAZDRU01. The sequence continues at coordinate 25,739 of CAZDRU010000042.1, read as the reverse complement.
AGCTCTCGCTGCTTCACTCCAAACCATTCAGCACATGGAACCTTCTGGTTGGCGTACGTTTCTTCATCGTACATGCCATACCAGGGTCCAGTAATCAAAACTCCCCCTGCTTGAACCCAAGCTTCTATCTTTTCAGTCAATCCACTGCGATCGAATATCTGCATTGGAGCAACCAGTAGCTTTAGGTCAACGGGTATTCCGTTCTCTGCTATCTCTCTAGCATTGAGGATATCAAATGAATGGCCACTTTCCATAAGTGCCTGGTGCCATCCAACAAAATTTTCCCACCATAGCCATTTTCCAGGAGTTCTCTCTGAACCTTCTGGTCCCTCAATATCTCCCTTAGTTCTTTTCTCATACATAATGGTTTTTGGTTCCCATAACAATCCTGTCTGTGCCTTAGGAAAGGACATTGTATTAAAGAGGTCTGGATAGCGCTTAAGGGTATTTGCAAATTCTTTTACCATCTCTGTACGCGGTGTCAACTCTCCGTCCAATCCTGTGAGTCCAAAATGGGGAGACTCCCCACCGAAGATTTCTGGCCTCCATTGCCAGTAAATGGCGGCCTCAGCCCCGAAGCTCATAGCCATCACAAGAAAGCTTCTTAAAAACTCCGTAGTTCTAAGCTTGTCTCCCACGTTTCCCCAAGTTCGTCCTCCCGTGTGTTCTGAGAGCCACCAGGGTTTCCCATGCGTCTGGCAGGCTGTGGCATGAAAAGTAAGGCCGGCTTCCTGCAAGGTTTGATCATAACTGCCAGTTCCCCAGATATCCAAAGGTTCAGCCAATAGCCAGGAATCCTTTTGAGGATCCATCAACGAACAGTTACTTCCGTCATGGGCTACTAGAGGGTGTTTGCGGTCTGCTTTCCACACAGCATTGTATCGCCATTGCATCAATTCCTTTCGGGACTGCTGTTCAAATTCGTAACGGTCGAACATCTCCGTATAGTATCCATTTATGGGTAGTTCAACTTGACTGAAGTCTTGATAGCTACCTGACTGCCATGACTTATTTAATGCGCCTATTTTCTTGTATTTTTTACGAACAAAAGTTTGGAATTTCTCTTGAGTGTAAGTGCAAAAACATTGAGGTACATGAATTTCGTTCCATAGATCATAGCCGTACAAGGCTGGATGATTTCCGTACCTTTGGGCAACTTTGTTCATGTATTCTTCCGCATAGGTGGAAGCAATAGGATTGTGAAAACAGGGGCCGAATCCTGAATTTCCACCTCTCTGTCCAGACATAACCTCTGGATTTTTCTTTTGAAACCAAATAGGCACCGCTAAGGTACGTTGTGTTACACACATCAGTTGAATTAAGACTTTCAAATCCTTCTTTTGGGCCAATGTCATAAGCTCATCATACTCGTCCCAAACCCAAACATTCTCACTGGGGTTAACACTCCCCCAATACAACCACGTCCTGATCATGTCTATGTCGTGGTTTTTGATTATTTCCAGGTCTCGCTCCCAGTCTTCCCTTCTAGGATTCGGAGGTCGATGATACTGTGTACCTAAAAACATTGCTTATACCCTCTTTCTTAAATATTTGTCCAAAATTTTAACATTTTCAGGTTGATTATTCGAATTTTAATACAATAATCGCAGTAATAATGATAGTACAACTATTTAAGGTTCTACTTTGTTGGTGATTGCCATAATTATGGCAATTAGGAATTAATAAAACTTTTCAAAGAATGGTCGGGGCGACTGGGCTCGAACCAGCGACCTCAGCGTCCCAAACGCTGCGCGCTACCAACTGCGCCACGCCCCGATATTACTGAACTATATATAAAGTAGCATATACGTAGAGGTATATTCAATATTAATCATTGTTTATGAATTGACGGAAGATAAATTTATCTACTTAATTTGCACTACTATATTATTGTTGTGTTTTTTTGAAAACTTTTATTAAGAGAATTGGGGCAAGAATAGTAGTAGTTATTGTTAGCATTATGGCTACTGCATATAAATCTTGATCAATAATACCTTTAGAAAGACCAACTTGAGCTATGATTAAAGATACTTCTCCTCTTGGTAACATTCCGAATCCAATTTTCATAGCTCCGATTCGTGTAAATCCAACGAATAAAGCAGGAATTCCAGAACCAAATACTTTACTAATTATTCCTAGGACGGAGATTATTAATCCAAAGATAATTGTAGTATTATCTCCTAAAATAGAACTTAAATTAACTTGCATCCCCATTACGACAAAGAAGATTGGCACTAAGAAATTATAAACTCCCATTATTGGTTCATGTATTTTTGTTTTTAGTTTTGTTCTAGATAAAGCTAATCCTATTGAGTATGCTCCAATTATCATAGCTAATCCAAACAATTCTGCTATTGCAGCACCAAGACATCCTAACGCAATAAATAATACGATTGCAGCTCCTTTGTCTTGAAATTTTCCAATAACTTTTCCTAAGAATGGGGCTATCAAGATTCCGCCGATTGTTAGTATTAACCATACTCCGATTGCTTTAGCTCCTATTCCAATAACTTCTCCTGCATTAATTATTCCTATAGTACTTATTCCTACTACTATGGCTAAGATAATCATTCCAATTACATCATCAACAACTGCCGCAGCTAAAATAGTAACTCCTTCTGGTGAGTCTAAAGATCGTAATTCTTCAAGTACTCTTGCAGTAATTCCTACAGAAGTAGCAGTCATGATAGTTCCCATAAATAATGCTTGAGCTCCGAATAAAGAATCGGAGAAACCTAAGAGATATGTAGGGAATAGTCCCAGAATAAATGGGAAAATAACTCCTCCTAAAGCAACAACTAATGCGGGAACACCATATTTAAGAAAGAGTTTGATTTCTGTTTCTAATCCTACGACGAATAATAAAATTATTGATGCGATTTGTGCTATAAAGTATATTTCTACCGAAATAGGTAAAGACCCCAAAGAAGTTCCATTAATTGGGAATAAAGCTCCAAAATTCAAGATATGGATGCCTCCCAAAGCATAAGGTCCAATTAATATTCCTGCGAACAGTTCTCCTAAAACTGAGGGTATTTTAAGATATCTTTGGCATAATTCTCCACTGAGTTTTGCTGCTAATAAAATAATACCTAATTGGATAATTAGCCGTGTCATTAATTGAGTTAAATCATTGTCTCCGCCACTAAATAATGAAAATAACATAGAATTCTTTTATACCCCTTTCAGTCTTTTAATTGAGAATTATAACATCTTGTTTAAATATAACTAAAATTTTTATAATTGGACTTTAACATTACTATTTTGATAAAATTATTTCTAGTTGATTATAAAATGCATCAAATAGAAAACATTGCTTTTCAATACATTAATCGTCTTGGTTCAAGAGAGATATAGGAGTGGAACCAGGTGATTTATCGCGTTTAATCGCATTATTCTTTTTTTTCGTTCTATTTTGCTTAGGTACTTTTTTCCAATTTAAGAAAAAAAAGATTATGGATAAGTTTTCCCTTTTTTATGAGGATATATCTCAATGGATATATTTGGTGATTCCCGTTGTTTTTATTACGTTTATTTTGGCATTTATTTTTCAATCATTAAATTTAAATGTTTTCCTTCTGATCATATTATTAATTTTGGCATTGGGAATTTTATTTTCATTACGCCAGTTAATAATACGTTTTGCTGCTAAAAAAATTGCTGTTGGAGAAGATGCTTCCCAAACAATTTCTGAAGAGAAAGAATTAAATGAATCTAAAGACAATGTAAATAGTGAAATTGTTAATGAAGTTAGTGGAGAGGAAGAGGAAGAGGAAGATCGGATTGAAACGCAAAGTGGAGATGTGATAGATAAAATTGATCAAAGAGAGAAAGATATGATCAAGTCTATTTTAAAACTTGATAGGGTAACAGCACGAGATATTATGACTCCTAGAGTTGAAATTCTTGCTGTTGAAATAAATTCAGAAACCTCAGAAATTGCACAACTTATGGTTGCAGAAGGACACACTAAAGTCCCTGTTTATAGCGAGACAATTGATAATATTGAAGGTGTAATTTATGCACAGGATTTGTTAGATGTTTTGGCTAAAGGTAATACTAAATTATCTATAAAAGGCCTATTACGTTCTCCATATTTTGTTCCTGAATCTAAGTTTATTGATGAATTATTAGAAGAATTACAAGAGGAAAAAATTCAACTTGCTTTAGTTGTTGATGAATATGGTGGAATCGAAGGATTAGTAACTATGGAAGATATTTTAGAAGAAATTGTAGGAGAAATAGATGATGATTTTTCTAAAGAAGAACCTAAATTACATATTTTAAATGAAAATGAAGCTAATGTTGATGCTCGTATTCATCTTGATGATATTAATCAACATTTTGGAACAAATCTTATACCAAATGGAATTGATAGTATAGGAGGATTAGTTTTTAGTATTTTAGATAGAATACCGAAAGTTGGAGATCAAATATCAATCGAAAATTTACATATTGAAGTAGTTTCTACCAGAGCGAAACGTATTCGACAATTACATATACGAAAATCAGCAATAAAAAAAGAAAATGAATAAAATATATTTCAGGAGAGGTGGCCGAGCGGACGAAGGCGCCGCTCTCGAAAAGCGGTATGCCCTTTTAGGGTATCAAGGGTTCGAATCCCTTCCTCTCCGCCAATTGAAATGTGAGTTATATAGATAGAGAATTGTTGTCTGTATAACTTTAATTTTGGATATTTATTTAGTTGTATTTAAGGAAAAATTACAAACTTATATTTTACGATGTTTTTGGCATTGATATAGTAAATGTAGTCCCTTTTCCTAAATCACTTTTTAACGATATTGTTCCTTCATGAGCTTGAATAAGTTCTTTAGCTATGGATAATCCTAATCCAGAACCACCTTCTTGACGACTCCTTGATTTATCGACCCTATAAAATCGATCAAAAATATATCTTTGTTTGTTTTTTTCTATGCCAGGACCTGAATCCTTAATTATGATTTCAATAGTTTTTAAATTTTCCTTAATTTGTATAAAAATAGAATCGTTTTTCGCAACATAACGTAAGGCATTAGAAATAATATTGTTTAATACTTGTTCTATTCTAATGGGATCAATTGAAATCAAAATAGGAGTTGTTGATATTTCAGTTTCCAATTTTATGTTCTTTTTTTGAATTGTAATTTTAAAGTCGTCTAAAATTTTTTGAGTTAAAGCGTTTATATCAGTTTTTTGTTTATATAGGCGTAATTCACCTGATTCTGCCATACTGATTAGTCTTAAATCTTCAATTAATTTTGATAAAATTATTGTTTGTTGGTGTACTTTTTCAATATTTTCAGTTTTAGAAGGCAAAATTCCATCAATCATTCCTTCTAAGTTTGCTTGAACTACGCTTAACGGATTTCTCAATTCATGAGACATATCTGCAACAATTTGTTGTCGACGTTTTTCAGCGTTTTGGAGACGTTGTGCCATTTGATTAAATGAATTGCCTAAGATCCCAATTTCGTCTATATCACTAATTTTCACATTTTCATTAAGATTGCCGGCTGAAATATTTTTTGTTGCTTTGATTAAATCTCGAAGAGGTCGTGTCATTTGACTTGATAAGATAAATGCTACGATAATGCCTGCAATACCAATCAAAAGACTAATGTATATTAATCGTACATTAAACGTTTTAATAAACTTTGTTAAGAATATATCTTCAGTATTATATCCAACCAAAACCCATCCAATAATTTGTCCATTAAAATTGATTTTAGTTCCTTCATTTAGTGTTTGTTCTGAAATGCTTGTTCCAATTTCGAATTCGTCATTATTCAATGAAGCTTCAACAAGTTTCATGTTATTTACTAAAATTAAACTACGATCTAGTAAATTTAAATCACTAATAATAGGTTGTTCTGAAGAAGAATTGTTTTTGTCTGATGGAGTTTGTTGTACAGGTCTATTTAATAATGTGTCAATATAGCTATCTGTAGTTAAAAACCATATATAATCTTCTACTCCTTTCCAACTTTGTTGTTCGTTATAGTATTCCTCAAGTTTATCTGCCCATTTTTTTGATGCTTTTTCAGTGCCTTCGTTCACAAAAATACTAACTTCTGAGTCCGCTGTTGTAGTTATTAGAATAGCAATAGATATTGTTGTTAGTAATATTACTAACGAAAATGCCAATATTAGACGGCTACCTATACTAATTTTAAATAACTGTTTGTCCAAATTTGTACCCTATTCCGTATACCGTTAAGATAAATTTTGGATTACTACTATCTTCTTCTATTTTTTGTCGAAGGTTTTTTATATGAACATCCATAGTTCTATCAGAAGTATCGTAGGTATATCCGAGAATTTTTTCTGTTAGTATTTCTCTTGTTAATACTTGTCCTGGATTTTTCATTAATATTTCAAGAATATCGAATTCAGTACGAGTTAAAGAAATTTCTTTTTCTTGTAAAGTTACAGTATGTGATAAATCGTTAAGGATTAGGTCTTCTGATGTCAAAGTATTGTTTTGGGGAGTTGATTTTTGAGTTCGTCTTAATATTGCTTTTATTCTTACTACAAGTTCTTTAGGGCTGAAAGGTTTTGTTACATAATCATCTATACCTAATTCAAAACCAAGAATTTTATCAAATTCTTCTACTCTGGCAGTTAGCATTAGTATTGGAATATTTGAATTTTGTCGTATTTCTTTTGTAATTTCGAATCCATCTTTATTTGGTAACATTACGTCTAAAATTAATATATCCAATTTCTCCGTTTTGAAAATTTCAATAGCCTGATCTCCGTTATTGGCGGCGAATACTTTAAAGCCTGTATTTTCTAGATATTCTTTGAGTAATGATAGAACATTTATATCATCGTCAACCACAAGAACTTTAAAATCCATTTTTTTCTCCGTCTTTTAGAAGAAGTATTTTATTTCATAATACATTATAAATAAAATGAAGAATTGTTTGCTGTGATTAGTTTTAAATTATTTTGATATGCCACAAGATTATTATGACCTTGGGTTTTGGGGTTCCTTCGAAAAACATGTTGGGATGACGAAGCAAGAATTCTATGATTCCTATAATAATTTTCTGAGATCAGGAAAGCCAGATGATGAACCCCCTGCTGGATGGGCTCCCCCAGAAGGACCAATTGCTGAATATGCTGATTTTCTAGGAATCAATTAACCGTAGATTAGTACTGTTTTACTCCTTTTTATTCAATGTATATAATGTTGTTTAATAAAGAATATTGTTAAGGAGTAATTAATGAGTCGAATTAACAAATGTATTGATTTATTAAAACAAGGATTGCCAATTATCGAAATTGGTTTAAGTCCAGGTGATTTTAGGGGCAATGATCTATTGAGTTATGAAGAAGGTCAGAAAATGTCACAAACTTGGGCAGATTTAATAATTGTAGATTTTGAACATTATCCATTCAATGTTCAAGGGTTAGCTGATTTCATGCGTGGATTAACTGATGGAGGACCAACCGAAAGTGGACATTTAACCCCGACTGTTATAGTAACACTCCCTTCAAATGCAATTTCTGCTGAAGAAGTGAGATACAATGCTTGGCAAGTTAGACATGTATTGTCTACTGGCATTCATGGTATTTTACATACACATGTTAGAAATGCTGCAGCTGCAAGAGAGGTTGGTGCTAGCACAAGATATCCTTTTCAGACTTTAGGATTAAAAGAAGGTATTCCTGCAGGACTTCGTGGTTCTGGAGGACAACACTATCCGGCAAATCTTTGGAATATGTCTGGAAAAGAATATACAGAAAAAGCTGATCCTTGGCCTCTTAATCCTGATGGAGAATTAATGCTTGGAGTGAAAATAGAAGACCGATATTGTTTAGAAAATGCAGAGGATATTGCAGCAACTCCAGGTCTTATTTTTGGTGAGTGGGGGCCTGGAGATATGGGTATGTCGTTTGGCTTGGCAGATGCTCATGATCCTCCTTATCCACAAGAAATGTTAGATGCTTATAATCGGGTAAAAAGTGCTTATATTAAAGAAAATATGGCATTTTTATCAAGCTGGGGAAAGTCTTCTGAAGACGATAATTATTCTATAGAAAGCAGTGAAGAAGGCTTGCTTTATGTAACTAAAGAAATTGGTTCTCAAATTTTACGTCCTAAAACTAAAGAACAAGCTGAATTTATTAGAAAAAATGCAACATATCCTAAAAGAGGATGATTTTTTTAATTTAAAGTTTTGAATTTGACTGGCAAGATTATTAAGCCTGAAATTAAAGCAATTAATCCGGCGTATATGAATGCGATTTCAATATTGAATTTGTCTACTAATAATCCCGCCACAATAGGGGAAATTAGTATGAAAGGCCAACTAACTAAGCCCGTTATTCCCATTGAAGTTGCTTGAATATCTTTGTTTGCAACATCCATTATCGCTGTTTGAGCTATATTAAGAATTGGGTAAAAGAATGCTCCTAAAATTCCAATAATAATAGCCAATATAATATCGTTTTGTGTTATTGATAGTAATAAGAATATTATTCCCATGATTAGAAAACTAGGAACTAATATTATTTTACGTCCCATTTTGTCTGAAATTATTCCCATAATTGGTTGTGAGACTATTCCCATTACATAAAGTAATGCCAAATATATTCCTAATTTTAATGATGAAAAACCTAAAGTTTCTGATAGATATATCGGTAAAAATGTAAGGATTGCTAATCTAGACATATTAATTAGTGAATTAGATGTAATGACGGATAAGACTTGTTTATTACTTAACATGTTTTTCATGTTAATCAAATAAATGGAAAGATTGAATCTTAAATTTTTAGATTCAATGAAAGCATATCCACATTGTTTACAAGATTTTAGATTGTTAATATTTTCTGTACTACATTTTGGACAAATGTCAGGTTTTTTTATTTCAGGGAGGTTGTTTTTTTTAAGAGCTTTCCATAGGAATAGACAAAAAATTATGATCGGTATTAAGTGAAATTGCATTACTGTTTTCCATGCAAATATTGTTATTAAAAATCCAACAATCAAAGGACTTAACGAATCCCCAATACTTGCACCTACTCCATGTATAGATAATGCCATGCCACGTTTGGTTGGGAATTTAATAGAAAGTTTACCCATTGCTGTAGGATGCCATAAAGCAATGGATACACCAATTAAACTTGTTGATATTAAAATGCTAATATAAGAGTTGAATGTTCCTATTATAAAATATGATATTCCTAAAATGAAAATAGAAAATATCAAAATGATATTTGTTCGATTTGTGAAGGTATCAGCTATATATCCTATTATTACCATTACTCCAGTAGCAATTCCTATTTGAATCGTTGTTAACGACCCTAATTCTACTGCCGATAGTCCAAATTCAATTTTGATTTTAGGTAGTATTAATGAAAATAAATTTACATACCAATGTAGTACTACATGACCAAATGTTATCCAGTACAAAAAACTTAATTGATTGTTTTTAATTTTTAACAATTTCAATGTATAAAATCTGCAACGATATTATCGATTTGATTAATAATATTTGAGTCTAGTGGTCCTAATTTTTCAGCAGCTAGACATTCTTGTAATTCAATGCGATTTTTAACTCCTAGGACAACTGTTGAAACATGTTCCATTGATAAAGCATAACGGTGAGCTAACAATGCAGGAGACATATTAATCTTTTTTGCAAATTCTCGAAATTTAGTAAGGTGATTAAAATCAATCATTTCTGGATGATTTTCAGGAAGAGAACGGTCTATTTTAGTTGTCAATGCTCCTGCTTGTACTGGACGAATTCCAAGAATAGTTACATTAGCTTTTGTTGCTTCGTTCATAATTATTCTTGGTTTAGGAGATCCAGCGAATTTGTACAAACTGCCAGGAGAATCGAGAAGATTTGAGACGACTTGTATGTAATCTGGTCGAGGGTTTTCTTTAAGCATTTGTATTAAAGCATTAGGTTCTCCAATGCCGGTTATTCCCCAACTTTTTATGCGACCATCTTTAATGAATTTTTCAAAAGTTTCGACAATTATATTGTCAAATACTGAACGATACGAATTATTTTGTGTGGTTTTTTCTCCGTCTTGGACTATGCCGTTATGCATGAAAAAAATATCTACATAATCACGTTTCATTCTAGATAAACTTCTTGTCAAACTTTTATCTAATAGTTCATAAATTTTTGAAGGTTCACAGATTCCTATAAGACATTTTGTTGTAAGTTTTAGATTGTCAGGGATATTACCCGAAAAAGCTTCTCCTACTGCTAATTCAGCTTCACCGTTCCCGTAGTTTCCCATGTCTAATAACGTAATGCCGTTTTCTACTGCTTCTAAAATTGTGGATATGCTTTCAGTTCTAGTTGTTTTTCCCCAAACCTGTCCTATTCCTGCTCCTCCTAAACTTAGTTTGCTAACAGAGCCAAGTTTGCCAAAATTGATTTGTTTCATTTAAATCTTTTCCTTTAAAAATTAAGTTAGAAAATAAGTAAGTCGTGGGTATTTGATACAAGTAGTATAAGGTATTTTTTTTATTGTATATAATTTTTGCTTTTTATAACTTATAATTATCTAAATCCATGAAGTATATTAACTTAAATTATAAACCCCCTACTCCCTCTTCGAATTTGTTTATTGCTTTTAAAGGTTGGCCTGATGCTGGCCAAGCTGCTACTAATACCTTAGATTATCTTTGTAAAGACAAAGATGGAAAATTAGTCGCGACTATCGATCCTGAAGAATTTTTTGACTTTATTCGTGTTCGTCCACAAATTCGCAAAATTGATCATAATAATAGAGAAGTAATTTGGCCGGAAAATGAATTTTTCTATTTTTCTGATGAGGTAGCTAAAGATACTGGAAATATGGTTTTGTTAGGAATGGAGCCAAGTTTAAAATGGAAAACTTTTTGTAATATTATTATCGATTTAGCTATGAATAACGGCGTTAAAAGAGTTGTTTTTGTAGGAAGTTTATTGGACGGAGTGCCTCATTCTCGTACTCCGTTGTTGAGTGGTTTTTCAACTAATAATAGTTTAGATAAATTACTTCATGAAAAAGGTATTTATCAGTCAAATTATGAAGGGCCAACTGGAATTAGTTCAGCCATAATGGAAACTTGTTTAAAGAATAAATTGGAATATGTGAGTCTTTGGGGACATGTTCCTCATTACCTTGAAGCTTCTCCAAATTATAGAATTAGTTTGTCTTTGATTGAAATGCTTGCTTCTTTGTTTGATTTGTCAACTGATATAAGAAAAATGAATGAATTAGCATTTGATTTTGATCTGCAAATTAAAGATGTAGTAGAAGAATCTGAAGAAATAAGAAATTATGTTAAAAAACTAGAGAAAGAATATGACCAGAAAAGTATTTTTGATGATATTAATTTGCCTTCTTTAGATTTAGTTGAAGATTTAGAAGAATTTCTTCGAAAACGAAAAGAGTAAGTAGGTAAGGATTTTTTTAATGCCGTTATATGAATTTCAATGTAAAGATTGTAATACTGTTTTTGAAGAATTGAAAAGTGGTTATTCGAATGATTCAACTATCTGTGAATTATGTAATAAACCAGCTCAAAAATTAATTTCTGTTTTTACTACGTCTACGAACATGGTAGATCCTACGCCTCCATCTTCTACACCATCAGGTTGTGGAGGGTGTTCTGGAGGATCTTGTGCTTGTTCTGGATAAATTTTAGATTTATCGATTGTAATTTTTTTCTATTATTTTTCTCAAACAAAAGCTAATCCCGAAAGAAAGTAAAATTAAAATGATCGATGCAACTACTATAAAAATTGTGGCATTGACCCAAAAATCAAAAGGGAAGAGCACTATTAAAAAATCTTTTTCAGGATTCAATTGCCAGTAATCGTTTGTGAAACTTATTTTATGAAATAGCAAAAATAAGCTTTCAAAAAATAATAAGATAATAATTCCCGTAATTATTATAAAAAGAATTCCTAATAGAGTGCTTTTTTCTAGTATTTTTAGGATGTATAACAAGCCTTTTAAGCGTTTTCTTATTATGAAATAAAGAAATATTACAAAGAATATCGAGAAGCTGATGATAGCTGTGTTTTTGACTCCCATTACGATTGCATGTACATCTTTCATATGAATTAATTCTCGTGTATTAAATGCTGGAATTTCTTTTTTTTCATTAGTTATGATTTTGGGATTGAGATTATCTCCGTTAATAAAATACTGTTTTATTTCTAAAGTGATTAATTGTAAAGATTCCAGTGATAATGGGTTATTTATTTCTGGATGGAAAATTTTTGATGTTTCATATTTAGATAATTGATAATTGTATATCCAAGATGTAGTAAATGAGAGATATATATTCCCACTTATAAAAGCAATGAGTAATATCACGGTTATTGTACTGATTAAAATGTTCTTGTGAGATAACATATATTTGTTAAATTTATTTTATTATTTTCAATGATTATAAGAAATATTTTTGTCAAAGCAATTCACAAGTTACATTATAGTTTAATGTTATAATTCCAAGATTATGAAGCAGGAATCTTCAAAGAATTATCAAGATAGCTTTAATACATTGAAAAATACGATTTCTTTTTTGAGAAGTAAGGAAGGATGTCCTTGGGATCAGAAGCAAACTCATAATTCTTTGAAAAAAAATTTACTTGAAGAATCTTACGAATTATTAGAAGCTTTAGAATCGAAAGAACCTCAAAAAATTAAAGAAGAACTCGGAGATTTAGTTTGTCAGGTTTTTTTTCATTGCGAAATTGCAGAAGAAGCAGGAGAATTTTCTATTAGTGATGTTTTTTCTATTTTGAATGAAAAACTTATACGTAGACATCCACATGTTTTTGGTGAATCTAAGGCTTTAAATGCTGAAAATGCCCATGCAATTTGGCAAGAATCTAAATTGAAAGAAAATCCAAAGAGGTCATTTTTAGATGGAATTCCAAATAGTATGCCAGAATTAGCTAAAGCACAGTTATTTCAAGAAAGAACAGGACTTCAAGGTTTTGATTGGGATAATATTAGAGATGTTATAAAAAAAATATCTGAAGAATTTGAAGAATACTCAAATAGTAAAACTGAAGAAGAAAAACGAGAAGAAATAGGAGATTTGTTGTTTTCTATTGTAAATTTAGCAAGATGGGCTGATATTTACGCAGAAGATTCTTTACGGAAAGCAAATCAAAAATTTTATGAACGATTTAAAATCATGGAAGAATTGGCAAAAAAGAGAAATGAATCATTTAAAGAACTGAGTATGAAAAAAAAGGAAAAGTTGTGGGAAGAAGCCAAAGTTTGTTTATATCGTAAAAATCAAAAATCTATAAAGCCAGACCATGAATCTGGCAAAAAATAAATAATATATGAGTTTGTTGAGAATAAATATTTTTTTGATAAACTACGTTAAGGTATACAAATGGATCGCTTAACAAAAGAAGAAGTTAAACACCTAGCCACTCTTTGTAGGATTGGTTTAACTGATAAAGACGTAGAAAACTTTAGGACAGAATTACAAGATATACTAAGTTTTTTTGAAAATTTAAAGGACATTAATACGGAAAATGTCAAACCAACATCACATCCTATTTCTATTGAATGTTTTCTTAGAAAAGATTTGATTAATGAACCATTTTCGTCAGAAGATACTTTAAATAATGTTCCTGAAACTAAAGATGGATTTATAAAATCAAAAATTATTCTTGAGGAAAATTAACTGTTAACCTACGAAGAAACTACGATATCTAATCTTTCTAAATTGATTGTTGAAAAAAAACTATCTTCTTTAGATCTAGTTAATTATTTTTTAAACAAAATTGATGCAGTTGAACCAGAATTTCATTCATTTGTATCTGTTACTAATGATCTTGCTAAACAACAAGCTTTGGCCATAGATCAAAATAACAAAAAGAAACTAGACAAACTTACTGGAATTCCAATGCAAATCAAGGATGTAATTTGTACTAAAGGAGTTCCTACGACTTGTTCTTCAAAGATGCTTGAGAATTTTATTCCTACATATAATGCTACTGTATATCAAAAACTTTTAGATAAATCTGCAGTACTTCTTGGCAAAGGGAATATGGATGAATTTGCTATGGGTTCATCAACGGAAAATTCTGCGTTTCATACAACAAAAAATCCTTGGAACGTTGATATGGTTCCTGGAGGTAGTAGTGGAGGAAGTGCAGCGGCAGTTTCTTTAGGAGAAGTTCCTTTTTCCTTAGGTTCTGATACAGGAGGTTCTATTAGACAACCTGCTTCTTTTTGCGGAGTTGTTGGATTAAAACCAACTTATGGACTTGTTAGTCGATATGGGCTTGTTGCATTTGCTTCATCATTTGATCAAATTGGTCCAATTACTAGAACTGTTACTGATTCAGCAATAGTTCTTAATGCAATAGCAGGATATGATTCTATGGATGCTACATCGATCAATCAACCAGTTCCAAACTATGAAGAAGCATTAGGAAAAGATATCAAAGGAATTAAAATTGGTATTCCGAAAGAATATTTTAGTGATGCTATTGATATCAATATCAAAAATAAATTAATGGATGCTATTAAAGTTTTTGAAAATCTTGGTGCAATAATTGAAGAAACATCTACTCCAACATCTAAATATGCTTTGCCTTGTTATTACATTATAGCTTCTTCTGAATGTTCTACCAATTTAGCAAGATATGATGGAGTAAAGTATGGATTTTCTGCTAAAAATGCTGAAACAATATGGGACTTGATTGAAGAAACAAGAATGTTGGGTTTTGGCCCTGAAGTTAAACGACGAATAATGCTTGGCACGTATGCTCTTTCTTCAGGATATTATGATGCATATTATGTTAAAGCTCAAAAAGTTAGAACTATCATAATCGAAGAATTTAATGAAATTTTCAAACAATTTGATGTATTGTTGACTCCGACAACTCCTTCAGTAGCTTTTCCTATAGGGACTAAAATAAAGGATCCTATAAAAATGTATCAAAATGATATATTAACAATCCCAGCAAATATGGCTGGCATACCTGCAATTTCAATACCTTGTGGTTTTGTTTCTGGTTTGCCAGTTGGATTACAATTAATGGGTAAAGCATTTGACGAACAGACTCTTTTTAAAGTCGGATTTGCTTTTGAACAATCAAACGAATTTTGGAAATCTAATCCTTTAAAGTAAACGAGCACTTGACTACTTTCTTTGTTTTTGTTGTAACTTTTGCCCAATCAGCAATTCTAAATCCTACTATCCAGGCAATTTTTTCAGTTGTTTCAAGAATAGGGATATTATCTCGCCATAATTTAGGAATTTTTTCGTCGATGAAAAAATCATGCAATTTTTTATGCCCATTCATCCCAAGTGGTTGAAATCGGTCCCCATCTTTTCGGTTCCTAATAGTCAATGTATTCCCGAGTGATTCAAGATCAAATTCTGCGTTAAAAATAAATTTTTTCGCATTTTGATTTTTTTTAGTTTTATTATCATTTATTTCGGTTTTTATTTGCCAGTCATGAAATTTTGTATTTCCTGGAATCGATAATTCATGAATTTCATTATTCAAATAAGGGTATGGGCAAAGAATTTCTTTATCTTTTGTTAAAATGCAGCTATCTTTGGTTCTAAACACTGTGATTTGTTTAGGAAGATCTAATTGTGTAACTTTGTTATTTGCAATTAATTTTTTGAAAGCATCAAAGTGTAGGTACGTTAGATTATCGTTAGTTCCAGTAAGTATCCTATATGCTTTTGAGAAAATCGAGTCGATTATAGTAGGCAGATATTGTTTCAAAAGATCTAATTTTAGAACAATCAAATCTTCATTTGATTGTTCGATACATTTTCCCCATGCATCAATTAATTGAGATTCTATAAGTTTTTCAGTTTCAAACATAGTATCTGAAAGTTGGGAGATTGATTTTATTAACAATGGATTTTCTTTTTTTAGTAAAGGAATAACTTTATGGCGCATTCTGTTTCTAGTAAATGTTAAGAGGTTATTAGAAGAATCTTTTCTGAATGTTAAAGATTGTTGTTGACAGTAGTTAATAAGTTCGTTTTTTGTAATACCAAGTAAAGGTCTAAAGAATGTAATATCTTTTTTATTTTGATTACGAAGAGTTATAAATTTCATTCCTCGTAATCCTTTAATTCCACTTCCTCTGATGATATTCATTAATATTGTTTCTATTTGATCATCGATCGTATGCCCTAAAATTACTATAGAACTTTTAAGTTTTATAGCTGTTTTTATGAAAAAATCATATCTTGCTTTTCTGCAAAGATCTTCTAAAGAAGAAATTTGTTTATTATTCCTGTTTGTTAATGTGTGATTCCCAATAAAATATTTAAAACCGAGGTTATTTGAAAGGTTTTTCACAAAGGTAGCATCATTTTCTGATTCTTTGTTTCTTAGATTATGATTCATGTGAACAACGAAAATTTCTAAAGATAAAATAGGAGCAATTTGAGCTATTAGATTCAATAAGGTTACGGAATCTAATCCTCCAGATACTGCAACTAGAACACGAGTATTTGCTATTTTATGATTTTTAAACTGTGTTGCGACTTTATTAATTAATGTTTCCATACGAATGTGAGTTAGGTAATATATTATTTATTTGATTGTTTTGTTATTTTTAGTAGTTCAATTTTATTTTTGTCCATTTTCTTTATTGCAATCGAAAAATTATTGAACTGAATACTTTCATTGTTTTTAGGTAAATGACGGAATTGTTCCAATACAAATCCTGCTAGAGTTTGATATTCTCCTTCAGGGATATTTATTCCTATTTTTTCATTAGCCTCATTGATAGACATTCCACCTTCAACTTCAAAAATATTTTCTCCTTTTACATTAAGTGTTTTTTTAAACACTACTTCTTCATCTTCTACTGGGCCAACGATGACTTCAATTAATTTACGTAAAGTGACAAGTCCAGCTACTCCTCCAAATTCATCTACTGTGATTGCAATTTGCTCATTTCTTTGTTTAAGTTCAGAAAAAAGACTTGAAATAGTTTTTGTTTCAGGAACTTGGTGAATTGGGCGTATTAAATGTTCAATTTTTTGATTTCTGTCAAATGTATTTTTAGTTATTTCTCTCATGATATCTTTTGTTGATATTCGTCCAATTACATTGTCAATGACATCTTCGAAAACTGGAAACCATGAATGATAATTTTCAGAATAAATTGATAGGAATTTGTCTATCGTGTTTGTTTTATCTAAAAATATTATTTCTGTCCGTGGAGTCATAATTTCTAATACTTGTTTTTCACCAAAATGAAAAACATTTTCAAGCATTTCGGCACTTTTAGTATCAATTGAACCTTCATCTTCAACAATATTAATCATGCCTTTTAAATCCTCTTGAGTCATCTTTGAAGAATCTTCGTTAATACGAAAAATTTTTGTAATATATAAGGAAATAAATTGCAGAATTTTTATAAATGGGAAGAATATTTTTTCAAACCAAATAACTGGAGTTAAAACAACCATTGCGAATTGTTCAGCTTTTTTAGCTGCAATAGTTTTAGGAATCATTTCTCCAAAAATGAGTAATATAGTAGTGACAATGATTGTAGATAGTACAATGGCTGTTGAGCTAGTTGAGTAAAATGTGAAGGATAATGCTGTGCCAAGAGCTGCCGCTAATGTGTTGGCTAGATTATTTCCTAATAATAAAGTAGGTAAGAATCTTGTAGGATCTTCTGTGAATTCTTTTAGTCGCTTTGCTCCAGGAATACCATCATTTTCCATTGAAGAAATGCGAACTTTCTGAATTGAAAGAAAAGCAGCTTCTGTTCCTGAAAAAAATGCAGATAAACAGACTGAAAGAAAAAAAATTATTGTTATAAATATCTGTTCGTTAGATAAGAACATGGTATTGATTAAGCAAAGCTTATATCTCTAAAATGATATCATTTTTTGAAGAAATATGTCAAAATTAGAGGCAAATTATTATTAAATTTTAGTTTTTTATCAATTCGGAGGTAATTATGAAAATTGGATATTTTAATATGCCTTTACATCCGCCAGGTTCTGATTTTCATAAAACATTACACGATGATTTAGAACAAATAGAAATCTTAGATAATCTAGGTTATACAGAGGCTTGGATTGGTGAACATTTTACAGCTGAATGGGAAAATATTCCTGCTCCAGATTTGTTTATAGCTTCAGTACTTAATAGAACCAAAAATATTAAAATCGGCACTGGTGTTACATGTATCCCAAATCATAATCCTTTTGTGCTTGCACATCGTATCGCACAATTAGATCACATGGCAAAAGGACGGTTTTTATGGGGAGTAGGTTCAGGTGGGTTTCCAGGTGATTTTGAGGTGTTGGGAATTGATTCAAAAAGTGGGAAACATCGAACGATTACTCGCCAATCTTTAGATTTAATATTAGATTTTTGGGATAATCCTAAGCCAGGAAATTATAAAAACGAATTTTGGAATTTTAACGTTCCGGAAACTAATGAAACTATTGGTTTGCGATTTCATATAAAGCCGTATCAATTACCTCATCCTCCTATAGCTGTTGCAGGAGTAGCTCCTAAATCTGAAACCCTTGCACTGGCTGGGGAGAGAGGATATATTCCTATGTCAATTAATATCACCCCTCCTCAAACAACAAAAAGTCATTGGGATACAGTGGAAGATGCGGCAAAATTAACAGGCAAAAAAGCTGATCGTAATCAATGGAGAATTGCTCGAAATATTTGTGTTGCAGATTCTTCAGAAGAAGCTTATGACTTAGCAGTAAATGGCATTATGGGAAGAGATTGGGATGAATACTTTATGCCCCTTTTATCTTCGTTAAAACAATTAGATATTTTAAAAATAGATCCTTCTTTACCAGATTCTGTTATTAGTAAAGAATATATGGCGGAACATATTTGGATTATTGGTAACCCAGATCAAGTTGCTCAGAAAATTCGAAATCTTTATAACACAGTTGGTGGATTTGGCACACTTCTAACCATGGGTTCTGAATGGTTTCCTCGTAAAGAATGGCTGCGATCTCATGAATTACTTATCACCGTTGTTTTAGACAAATTAAAAGACTTGGGTTAATATCTTTTTATACCTAAATTTAGTCTGTATAGTATTTAATTATTTGATGATTGGTGATAGAAATTTTTCATCTTATATGATTTTCAAACAAAGGAATAATTTATGAAAATACTTGGGATAGAAACATCTTGTGATGAAACTTCAGCTGCTGTTGTAGTTGATGGGATTCAATTACAATCTAATATATTAATGTCTCAAGAATCTGTTCATTCAGAATTTGGAGGTATTGTTCCTGAAGTTGCAGCACGTGAGCATACAAAGGTTATTTTTAATACTGTACAGAATGCTTTGGACAGAGCTGGGACTACACTTGAAGAAATAAATGCCATTGCAGTTACTTCGGGTCCTGGTTTGGCCGGTTCATTATTAGTAGGAGTTAATTTTGCAAAAGGGCTTTCTTTATCTGCAAATATTCCTTTGATTGAAGTGCATCATATTGATGGACATATTCATGCTGCTTGGTTAAATTATCCACATCTTGGAAGTGACCCTGAGTTTCCTTTCGTTTGTATGATTGCTTCAGGTGGACATACCGAGTTAATTTTAATGACAGATCATGGTGTTTATAAAAAACTTGGACAAACTTTGGATGATGCAGCTGGGGAAGCTTTTGATAAAGTTGGACGTTTATTGGGATTAGGTTTTCCGGGGGGGCCAAAAGTTGAAGCTGCTGCTCAAAAGGCTAAAGAAGAAATAAAATTGCCACGAGCATGGTTAAAAGGAACATCAAATTTTAGTTTTAGTGGACTGAAAACAGCAACTTTACAAACAATTCAGAAATTTGAAAAAGAAGAACAAATATCATCTGATAAAATCGCTAGTATTGCACAGGCTTTTCAAAATTCAGTAGTTGAGGTTTTAGTCAAAAAAACAATTGATGTCTGTGATAGTTATAATGCCAATGGAATAATTATTGGTGGGGGAGTCGCCGCGAATAAATTTCTTCGTGATGAAATGATAGCCAAATCGAACATCCCAGTGTTTTGTCCTGAATTAAAACTATGTACAGATAATGCTGCAATGATAGCTTCAGCCGGTTATTTTAAATCAAAAGATCATCCATTTTCTCCAATAAATTTTGACATTTTTTTGACTAAAGGACTTGGGAAATGACCAACTGGTCTGAGTGATTCTTTCTATCGTATTAAATTTACATATAAAAATAATAAAATAAATTTAATAGGTATTTCAGTTTTAATTATTCTTATATTATCTAATATATTTAGTTCGACTTGTCATTCAAGATCTCATCAGGTATTCTAAATTCTTTGAATGTAATATAAAAAGGGGTAATAATATGGTTAATAATGATTGGGGATCAATATATAAAGAATTAGGCGCTAAACCTATAATTAATGCTATGGGTTCTGTAACATTAATTGGAGGTTCGACTCCTATCCCAGAAGTCCAAGAAGCGATGAATCGAGGTTCAGATGCATATATTCCTCTTATGGAATTGCAAGAAAAAGCAGGAGGATTCTTAGCAGATATTATTGGGGTTCCTGCTGCTTATATTACTTCTGGTGCTGGCTCTGCTTTAACGCTTGCTGCCGCTGCTTGTATGGCAGGAAATGATGATGAAAAAATTCAACAATTACCTGATACTACAGGCATGAAAAATGAGATTTTAATCCAAGAACGGCAAAGATATTGGTATGATAGATGTTTAGAAATTGCTGGTGCAAAATTAGTTAGATTTGGCACTAAAGAAAAAACTACGAAAGAAGATTTGGAAAAAGCAATTGGTCCCAACACATGTGCAGTACATTATTTTGCACAGGAACAAATAAAAGATGATAATCTTCTCCCATTAGAGGATATTATTGAAATTGCACATAGTAAAGGTGTTTATGTAACAGTTGATGCTGCAGGACAGGTTTACCCTCTTGCATTATTTGGGAAATTTGTGAAAATGGGGGCTGATTTTCAATGTATAGCTGCAAAGTATTTAGGGGCATCACAATCTTCAGGTCTTGCATTAGGGACTGAAGAACTGATTAGTAAAATAGCAAAACAATCTTTTGTAGGTTATGAAGGTAGAAGAATTCGTGGGATTGGCAGACCTCATAAAGTGGACAGACAAGAAATGCTTGGAGTTGTTGCCGCAGTAAAATATTGGCTTTCTTGTAATCATGAAGAAAGACTTAGTAAAGCGGAAAGTCAAAGTCAAACAATAGCTTCTGCCTTAGATGGTATTGCTGGAGTTGATGCTAAAGTTATAAATAATGTCATAGGACACCAACCGTTTGGGTTGGAATTAACTATTGATGAATCGATCCATGGGTTTAATAATGAAGTTTTAGTTCAAAAACTAAAAGAAGGTGACCCCCCTATTTGGACAAGAGTTCCAGATGGTGCGGAATATGTTTCAATCCATGTTTTTGGTCTTAGTGATGGAGAGCCTGAAATTGTTGGACAAAGATTAGCAGAACTTTTATCGTAATATTTAATTGCAAGTTTTGAAAAAAAGAACATTTTTTGGCTTGACATAATAATTTAAAATGATATAGTAAAAGATCGCTTCTTATGAAGACTCTTTATTTTTTGCAATTTATTTCCGGTTTTTATACTAGGATGTTTAATTCTAAGTTTTCCTTTGGTTTTTTTATTTTTATTTAAATTTTCAGGAGTTTTAATATGGTTTTAACTGATTCACAAAAATCTTTCGCGAAGATCCCAGATTTAATAACGGCTCCCAATTTAATAGAGCTTCAAGTTAATTCTTATAACTGGTTTAAAACAGTAGGTATTTCAAAATTACTTAAAGAACTTTCTCCAATTGTAGATTTTACTGGTTCAAAATATAATTTATATCTATATGATTCTGAGGGTATAGTTATTGAACGAGATCCAAAAGAAGGAATTGAAAATCCAGATAATGTTCCATCTTTTAAAGAACGTTTAATTGGTAGAATTTCTAAAGAAAAAGTAACGTATCCTAAGAATAATAAGTTATTGCTTAGTGAAAATGAAGTTATTAGTGAAGAAAAAGTTGATGAAATTGTATCTTCAAAAATAAAAGAAATAAAAGTTCTCAATCATTATTTTAAAGAGAATAAAAATTCTGAAGTTGAGGCAAGAGAAAGAGAGATTACATATTCAGCACAACTTTTTGTTTATTGTACTCTTTTTGTCAATATAAAAGACGATGATGGGAATGTTACTCATCAAGAGCCTATTAGAAAAGAAATTTTCTTTGGAGATATTCCCTTAATGACTAGGTTTGGCACATTTATTATTAATGGTGCTGAGCGAGTTGTTGTTAGTCAATTAGTAAGATCTCCAGGAGTCTATTTTACAAAATCTATCGAAGCTGCAATGAAAAAAGTTACTCAAGCAAAAGTAATCCCATATAGAGGCGTATGGTTGGAGTTTGAAACAAGTGCTAGAAATACTTTAGCCATTAAAGTTGATCGGAAAAGAAAAGTTCCTGCAACTACTATATTGAAGATTCTTGGAATAACATCTGACAAGGATTTAATTAATATTTTTAAGGATACCGATCAAAGCAATATGATCAAGACAACAATGGATCGTAATTCTGTATATAATGTAGATGTATTATCAAAAGTCAGTTCTCAAGATTTACGTAAAGTTTGGGAAACAATATTCGGAGAAGCTGATTTTGACAAAGAAAAATCTACTATAATAGCAGCCTCTTTGATTGAATTTTATCGTAGGATGCGTCCAGGAGAACTCGCTAATTTAGATAATGCACTCTCATTATTCAAAAGTTTATTTTTAGATAATCGCAGATATGATTTAGAAGATGTTGGTAGATATAAAATCAATTCTCGTTTAGATAATAATTCCAAAAATAATAGTAGAACTTTAACAATTGATGATTTTATAGGAATTATAAATATTTTACTTAATCTACATAATGGAAATGAACCACAGGATGATATTGACCATCTTGGAAATCGCAGAGTTCGTTCTGTTGGAGAACTACTTCAAAATCAAATGAGAATTGGATTACTCCGAACAGAGAGAATGGCTAAAGAAAGAATGACTATGATAGAAGAAGAAGAAGTTTCTCCCCAGTCATTGATTAATATCCGCCCTATGGTTGCGGCTATAAAAGAATTTTTTGGTGGTTCACAATTATCTCAGTTTATGGATCAAGTTAATCCTCTTGCTGATCTTACTCACAAGAGAAGATTATCAGCACTTGGGCCGGGTGGCTTATCTAGAGATCGTGCAGGTTTTGATGTTAGAGATGTTCATTTTTCTCATTATGGCAGAATTTGTCCTATAGAAACTCCAGAGGGACCGAATATTGGATTACTTAGTTCGTTAGCTACTTTTGGACGTATAAACGAATTTGGGTTTATCGAATCTCCTTATAGAAAAATTATAAAAACATTGAAAAATGGAGATGAGAATTTAATTGGCAGAAAAAGTGCACAAGATGTTTTTGATGGGAAAAAACTTTTAATTAAGCAAGATTCAACAATTACTAGAAAAAAATTTGAATCTTTAACTAAAACAAAAATAAATGAGATTCAAGTCTATCCTTTTGTTTCAGACAATAAATCAGAAGTTGTTTTTTTGTCAGCCGATAAAGAGCAAAATTTTAAAATTACACATGCAAACGAAATTTTAGATAAGAAAGGCCAATTTGTTAATTCAAGGATAGAGGTAAGGATAGGTGAAACTCCAACATTAGTTAATGCTGATGAAGTAGAATATATGGATGTTTCTCCTATGCAGATTGTTAGTGTGTCTGCGGCGTTGATTCCTTTCTTGGAACATGATGATGCTAACCGAGCACTTATGGGATCTAATATGCAGCGACAGGCTGTACCTCTAATTAATCCTGAAGCACCCATTGTAGGAACTGGCATAGAGTCGAAAGTTGCAGAGGATAGTGGTCAAGTTATTACTAGTCCTATAAATGGTTTAGTCGAAAGTTCATGTTCTGACAAAGTTGTTGTTAAAGATGGGAGTAATAAATTACATTCTTTTGATTTGACCAAGTTTAATAGAACAAATCAAGGAACATGTTTTAATCAACGTCCAAGTGTAGATAAAGGACAAGTGGTTGAGGAAGGAACAGTTTTAGCTGATAGTACTTCATCTGATAACGGTAAATTAGCGTTAGGGAAAAACTTGCTTGTAGCTTTTATGAGTTGGGAAGGATATAACTATGAAGATGCAATAATAATCAGTGAAAATCTTGTTAAAAACGATGTTCTTACTTCCGTTCATATAGGTAAATACGAAGTTGAAGCTAGAGAAACGAAATTAGGAGTTGAAGAAATTACTGATGATATCCCAAATGTTTCAGAAGAAAATCTCGCTAATTTAGACGAAAAAGGAATTATTAGAATTGGAGCAGAAGTTAGTCCTGGAGATATTCTTGTTGGTAAAATTACTCCAAAAGGTGAAACTGAACTTGGGTCTGAAGAAAAATTACTTCGAGCAATTTTTGGAGAAAAATCAAGAGATGTTAAAGATAATTCTTTGCGAGTTCCTCATGGAGAGTCTGGGAAAGTAATTAAAGTTAAAGTTCTTACTAAAGAGAATGGAGACGAACTTTCTCCTGGAGTCTTAATGTCTGTTAGGGTATGGATTGCTAAAACAAGGAAAATTTCTGTTGGTGATAAAATGGCTGGACGCCATGGAAATAAAGGTGTAATTGCTAGAATTCTTCCTGTAGAAGATATGCCACATCTTCCTGACGGAACTCCAATCGATTTAATTCTCAATCCTATAGGTGTTCCATCAAGAATGAATTTAGGACAGTTGTTTGAAACACATTTAGGTCGTGCTGCAAAAATTCTAGATTTAAATACAGATTCTCCTGTTTTTGATGGAGCAAGATATACTGATATTGAAACTTATCTTGGGTTAGCTTGGTTGTCAGAAAAATTAGAAAAAAATAATAGTGTTCAAAATGGCACATATTCGTCTAAAAATAATGAAACATCACTTTTAGAAAATTTCCTCGAGGAAAAAGGATTAGATATCGAGGGAATTATTAAAGGCGATAAAGGTAATGAACTTCGAAATATTGTTAAAAAAATGTGGCTTGAAGAACATAACGTTGATCTTAGTAATATTGCAGATGATGATTTAGACGGATTAATAGGGGAAACAGAAACTAAATATAAAGACTCGAATCCTATTTTAGGTAAAACAAAATTAATTGATGGAAGAACTGGTCAATTTTTTGAACAACCTGTTACTGTGGGATATACATATATGATGAAATTAAGTCACTTAGTCGACGATAAAATACATGCACGTTCTACAGGGCCTTATTCTCTTATAACTCAGCAACCATTAGGAGGAAAAGCACAATTTGGAGGACAAAGATTAGGAGAAATGGAAGTTTGGGCACTTGAAGGATATAGCGCTGCATATAATTTGCAAGAAATGTTGACTGTGAAATCTGATGATGTTACTGGAAGAGTTAGGACTTATGAATCAATTATAAAAGGAGAAGAATTAGGTTCTCCAGGTATTCCTGAATCCTTTAATGTTTTGATTAAAGAACTTCAGAGTCTTGGTTTATCAGTAGAATTATTAAGAGATAAGCAAAAACAACTTGAAGCTGAATTAGAAGAAGCAAGAGAATTAGAAGCAGAGAATGAAGTATCTGCAGAAGAAACAACAGAAGTAGAGAATGAAGTATCTGCAGAAGAAACAACAGAAGTAGAGAATGAAGTATCTGCAGAAGAAACAAGAGAAAAAGAGAATGA
>CAZDRU010000041.1:0-41200 GCA_964508175.1 uncultured Dehalococcoidia bacterium | reverse complement strand
AATCCTAATTCCGCTTCAATATCATCAGCTAATTTCCTTAATTTCTTTATAGTATCCATTCCTTCAGAACCATAAGTATTATCCTTTAAAATTAACTCTATTATAGCAATTTCTTCATCTATTGAAACATATTTTTTATATCTACTTAATAAATCAAATATCTGTTTATTTTTCTCTCCATTATTTATTTTTAACAAAGACTCTTCTACATATTGTGGGCCAAAAGGAGACATCATCCCGTAAAGACGGCTAGGACTGATTACTCCAGTAATGGCTTCATGCTGATAAAATTTTTGAGAAATGCTATCAACAACATCCAAAGAATTATTAACTTTGTTTCCATTTCCAAAAGAAACATAAACTTGAGTCGGAGAAATTTGACCAGGAGAAAATGCTTCTCTAATCATTTCAAAACTTTGAACAGATTCAGTATTGCTAGGTAAACTATCAAGAGAATCAAAAGATCTCTCTAACGTAAAGAGTCCACTAATAAAAGACCCTAACACCAGCACACAAACTATGAGCGTCCCAATAGGTTTATTCATTACAAATTTACCTATTTTCGAATAAATTCCTCCTGTATTATTAAGATCTGTTTGGTCTTTTGAAAATTTTGGACGAAATGGCCAAAAAGAAAATCTGCCAAAAATTGTCAACACTGCAGGTACTAATGTAAGTGAAGCAATAGTCATTACCAGTACTCCTAAACCAATGACCGGGCCCAATGTCTGATATGATCTTAAAACTGAAAATAACAACAATGCGGTAGCAAGAATTATAGTCCCTCCAGCACATGCGACTGCTATGCCTATACCATCCATAGTTCGCTTCATAGCTTCATGAACATCATTCACTCGTCTTAATTCTTCTCGAAATCTCGAAGAGACAAATAAACAATAATCAGTTCCAGAACCAAAAAGAACGACTGTCATAATACCTGTAGCTTGTCCATTCACTCTAAGAAAGTCTGAAAAAGATGTAATATTAGCTAACAAACCTTGTGAAACTTGTAAAACTAACCCTACAACTATTAGGGGAGTCAACGCCACAATTGGAGCTCGATAAATAATTGATAATAAAACTAGCACTAAAACTGCAGTAACTATTAGTAATAATCCATCTATACCTTCAAAAACTTTAATTAAATCTTGTAATAATCCCCCAGGTCCTCCAACTTTTATTTGCAAGCTTTCTGTCTCAATTTGTCTAACTTGCTCTCGTATACTTGTAACTGAATTCTTAAATATGTCACTTGTAGGAGAACCACTGAAATTAACTAAAAGAGTCATAGTCGTATTATCAGGTGAAATGAGTTCTTGTTTAGCCTCAGGGATTTTAGTAATTGAAACTATCGAAACAATATTTTTTGAAATTTCATTATCTGATAACCAACGGTTAAAATCAGTCTCAATTTTATAATCATCTAAAGATAATCCATTTTCATTTCTAAAAACGACTATTACAGGAATTCCTTGTGATGCAAAACGACTAGCAGACAACTCATATGCTTTTGTAGATTCTACATCATCTGGTAAAAAATCTGCCGTATTTGCAGATGTATCTAAAGAAGGACTCAATCCAATAACTACTGAAGCGAAAACTAGCCATATTACTAATGTAATCCACTTGCCAGATTTGGTAATACATAAATCCGTTAATTTACTAAGCATTTCTTCATTCTAAATAATTACATTGAAAATTGGTTGAGAATATAATGTTAGAAACATTTTTTACTTAAATGTAAATGAATAAAGTTTTGCGTCTCCATTCATCCAAAATCGTAATTTAATTGATTTGTTTTTTATGTTTCTCAATGTATTTTCATTATTCCATATAACTTTTACACTTAAACCGTTATTAAATATAGGAGAACATTCCTGTCTCGAATATCCTTCTATTACTGTTCCTGTATCTCCATCTAACACCTCAACTTCTATCCAGTTTCTCCAAGGCAATAAATTATCACAATTAATTCGCAATTCTGTTTCTTTGGTATTTTTACATTCAATTGCTTTCGTTGTCATACTTCCGGGAGTTAAGGGATCTTTTGCTTGCAAATGTGTAAATCCATCTTTTCTTAATGTAGCTAGTCCCATATTGACACGTCCATGATAATTTCCTGGAAAGGAAGAGGCTGTTTCTTCAGTTATCCCTGTATAAAAAATATATATCTCATCTTTATACGGAATAATACTTCCTCCTCCGAGGACAAGAAATCCATTATCCCATTCATTTCGATTTCCTCTTGCTACTACGGATTCTGTTTCTTGTATTCGTGTAAATGGACTATCTGCTTGTCTGTTTATTGCAAGTCGTATGTCTCCTGTATAAATACCATAGTTTTCTTCTGGTAATTCTGATGGTCTATCTCCTCTTTCTAGTTTGACACGAGATTTAACTCTTTTTTGTCTTGTATTTATCGTTGGATCAGGATGTCCATCAAAATCTTTATATCCTAATTGTCCATAAAATGGTCGATATCTGTTGAAATCATAAAGCATGATGTAATAATCCGAATATGGCATTACATATACAAAATGAATTTCTTGTTCATTTCCATCTCTTGGGTCAATCGCACGAAATTCCTTTTCTTCCTTCATGTTTTCTATGTCTGGGCCACTTCCTACTCCATTTTGTCCATACGATTTATATCTCCGCTCAACACTATCATTAATATCAACGAATATTTGTCCTGTATCTCCTGCTGGCCATGATACTGGTCCAGATCCTTCTGTCCAGTGAATACCATCTGGTGAATAGAAAGGAATATATCCCATATTTGAGTGCTGTCCCGTCGGGTCATGTCGATCAAAATTTGTTGAGAATGAAGCAAGTGCTTTAAATCGCTTATTTTTATCTGGTTCATAATCATCTATCAAGCCATTAAAATGTCCGCCGTGTTTGTTATATCCCAGTATGCAAATATTATTTTCTTTGCTTCCTTTATATTCATGTAATCCAAGTTTTGGCTTTATCCAATTAACTCCATCTTCACTATAAGCATATCCAATATTTCCATCATAGTCTTCAGTTGCAACAGAACTTCCATCATCAGTCCCGTAATACCAAATCTTAAAAAGTTTTTCTTTATCATCATAGGCCATTGAAGATGCCCAATTCGCTGCCCTACTAGCATCCCAATCTTCAACATTGCCATTCACTAAAATAGGATTCCCTGGATGTTTTTTTGCTTTATTTACAACTTGTTTTACCAAATCAAGTTGTTCTATTTCGATCATATCTAAAAATAAAACATATGTATTAGGAGTAGTATCCATTTTTCTTACCGTCATTTTTGCTCCTTTTCCTAATAAAAAAATTCATGATCTTTAACATATGATACAATTTATCAAAAATCAATTTAAGGATATTACAATGGCAACTAATAGTCCAATGCCAAATTTTTCTTTTGCCAATAAAAAATCAGAAATTACTATTTGGCAAAAAACATTACGAACAGAACTTCTCAAAGCATTAAAATTAACACATTTATTCTCTATAAAAAAAACTATTCCTCTTAATATAAATATTATTAACTCTGAAAAAAATGAATTCTGGCAATCGCAAGAAATATCTCTTCAATCAACAAAAACGAGAAAAATCCGAGTTAAATTAACGACACCACTAAAAGAAAAAGAGAGCTATCCTGCCATCGTAGCAATTCATGGACACGGAGGATCAAAAGAATCGGTTTATGATAAATCATCTCAATATAAAGGTTTTGCAACAGACTTAGCTAATGAAGCAATTACAATTTCAACTGACGTAGGACAACATGAACTTCAAGACCAAACTCTTACTTTAATGGGAGAGAGACTATGGGATTTAATTAGATGTGTAGATTTTTTAAATCAAATGGAAATAATAAATTTAAAAAAAATTGGGTGTGCTGGATTATCATTAGGAGCAGAAATGGCAATGTGGCTAGGAGCAATAGATACTAGAATAACTGCAACTGTAAGTAGTGGCTTCTTAACTACAATGGATCAGATGGAAAAAAATCATTGTCTTTGCTGGAAATTTGATGGACTTAGAGAACTCGCAGATTGGAGTGATATTTTTTCTCTTATAGCTCCTAGACCATTGCTTTGTCAAAACGGCATACAAGAAAAACCAGAGCAATTCCCTACTGAGTTAGCAAAAGAAGCTTTTTCCTTAATACAACCTGCTTATAAAGAATATGGACAAGAACAATTAGTAGATTTAAAAATTCATGAAGGAGAACATGAAATAGATCTGCCTAGTCTTAAATCATTTTTTGATAATACAATTTTATGATCATACTTAAGATCCATTAAAAAAATCTAAAACATACTTAGATAATATTTTAGGTTGGTCCAACATGGGTAAATGCCCTGAATTAGAAAGAATTACTTTCTTACATTTCTTTAATCTATTAGAAAATTCGTCAGCATATACAGGTGAAATAATTCCATCATATTCTCCCCATACTAAAAGAACAGGAGTTTTTATTCGATAAATTCTTCGATTTAAACCTCTATCTGGTATAGGCCAAAGAAATTTTGCAGCACCAATAAAATCATTTTTTTGTTCTGTAATCCGATTTGATTTTTCAATCTCTGATTCTTTTTCAGGAAATAAATATTGAACAGAAGAATGATCTTTATCATGCCAAATAGAATTAATTTGTTCTTCTTCGTTCATAATAAATATGTCTTGAATTGGAACATCTTCTTTCCAAAATCCCAATGGAGAAATCAAAACTATTTTTTCAATATTATGGGAACATAAAGATGCAATTTCTAAACTAGCCATGCCGCCTAAAAAATGGCCTATTAACTTTATTTGACTTAATTGAAGAGTATCAATTAGATCAAGATAATATAACCCAAGATCTATAACATCATCTAGCTGGTCTAAACCATTTAAATCTTCAAACCCAGGTTGCAAAGGAGCATAAACAGTATATGATTTCGACAAATCTTCAAGAAAAGGAGACCATATTCTTGCTCCAAATACTCCATGTAAATATACAATAGGATCTCCACTACCTTTTTTCATAAAACGTCCCGTCAATTTAGAATCAGGTAAGTATATTTCTTGATATTCTGGCATTAAGCTTTCCTGTCAGGATACACTCGATCATTTTCTGAAATCGGTTTTGGCCACCAATGATCTTCATAATCTTTCCAAATATCACGTAAATTCGGCATAACTTCTTCCGCAAACAAAGCTGTGTTTTGGTTAGTTAATTCTTTCGGCATATCTCCAAATTGGCATAATAACATCATGTGTCCAACTCTCAATTTAGTTATTGCTTCACGTAATTTTTCGGTCACTGTTGATGGACTACCAACAATAACATTTCCCTTTTCAATATAATCTTTCCAAGAATATTTATCTTCTCTTTGTCTATTTGCAGACCAATGTGCTCCACTTAATCCTGCTTTGACCGTTTTTTTAGTTCGATATCCGGGAGGACTAGTAAAATAATCAGGAATATGAAGACATTTATTAAAAAAATACTCTATATAAGGAGCATATTCTTTAGCTTTTTCGTCAGTTTCACTAACAGCAACTAATTGTAAGAATCCTGCTCTATAGGGATTAGGTTCAACTCCTAAATTTTCGACTTCTTGCCAAAACCCCTTCATCATTTTTTCCCCAGCTTTATAGCCACTATAACTCAAATAACAATACACATAATCTTGTTGAATCGTCCAAGTCCAGGTTTCTAAACTACCTCCACCAGGAACCCATACAGGAGGACGAGGTTTCTGTAATGGACGAGGCCAAATATTCACATATCTTATTTTTGTATATTTACCATTAAAAGCAAATGGTTCAGGTTCTGTCCAAGCTTTTTTGATAAGTTCGTTAGCTTCATAGTATTTCTCTCTAAGGGTTCCCGGGATTTGTCCATAGGCAAAAGTAGCATCCTGAGGACTTCCAACGGGAAACCCAGCAACTAATCTGCCCCCAGTAATACAATCTAATAGTGCAAACTCTTCTGCTGCCCTAAGAGGTGGATTATAAAGAGCAATACTACTGCCCATTACTATAATAGCTGCATTTGAAGTTCTTCTAGACAAAGCTCCAGCCATTACATTAGGAGCTGGCATAAGGCCATAAGCATTATTATGATGTTCGTTTACACATATACCATCAAATCCAACTTGATCCGCAAATTCTAGCTCATCCAAAAACTCGTTATAAAGAGCATGTCCTTTTTTAGGATCAAATAATTTACTAGGAACATCCACCCAAACGCTATTATATTTTTGTTCAAAATCACGAGGTAAATGTCTATATGGCATTAAATGGAACCAACAAAATTTCATATAATAAATCCCTCTCTTGTTATAATTATAACTAATTTTTAATCACTATTAAATTAAAAAAGTTTCTTGCATTAATAAAGATAATTATCTTACAATCTTCCGTAAATAGAAACGTTATTAACTGTAAAACTAGGAGACCCTTTATGAAAATTGAACTGATAGCTGATTACGAATGTGAAATTGGAGAAAATCCACTTTGGCATCCTCAAGAACAATCGGTTTATTGGACAGATATAGATAGAGGTAAAATTTTTTGTTTTAACACAAAAACTAATACTCACAAACAAGTGTATCAAGGTGCTCCAGTATCTGGATTTACAGTACAAGAAGATGGGAAATTACTTTTATTTATGGCAAAAGGAGCAGTTGCTACATGGGAAAAAGGGAATTTAGAATACATTATTAAAGAAATTCCTGAAGACCGTGAAACAAGATTCAATGACGTTATTGCTGACCCTCGTGGCAGAGTATTCTGTGGCATGTGTGGAACTCCAGGAATCAAAAATGGCCTAGGTAGGTTATATAGAATTGACACTGATGGTTCGATTACTACTGTATTAGAAAATGTTATAGGCCCAAATGGCATCGGATTTAATTTAGATACCACCAAAATGTACTATACAGATAGTGGAAGAGGAACTATATATGAATTTGATTACGACATTGAAACAGGATCAATATCAAACCAACGAATTTTCATAAAAGTTCCTCATGAAAAAGGGGTTCCAGATGGAATGACAGTAGATAGTAAAGGATATATCTGGTCTGCTCGTTGGGATGGTTCTGCTGTTTATCAATATGATCCCAAAGGTATCGAAATACAAAAAATAACATTTCCTGCTAAAAAAGTATCTAGTGTTACATTTGGAGGACCGAACTACATGGATATGTACGTAACAACTGCATTGCAAGGAAGCTCTAAAGAACTTGATGGAGCTGATGCTGGGGCACTATTTCGATGTTCTGCTGGAATACAAGGAAAACCGGAATTCTATTCTAACCTATCAAAATAGTTAAAAATATTGTATCTCAACGTAACGATTCATTTTTTAAATCAATAAGTTTATCAGCTAATAAACTTAAAGTATTCCAAGCATCATCATAATGTTCATCTGTATTTGCTGTTGGATTGTTTCGTTTTGTGTCTAAAATAATATAAGAACAACCAAGCGAATAAAAATTTTCGAAATCCTGTCTAATTTGGTCTAAAGTTCCTTCTCCTGCAATACGATGTTCTTCAGATATATCAGATCGAGTTATCCTACAAAAAATTCGAGGACATATTTGGGGAATAGGTTTATTAAATTTTTTTGCCATTTCAGATAAACGAGGAATTCCAACTGTCTTTAACCAATTTGTTGTAATTCCTATTGGATGCCATGCTTCTCCAAGTAATACTGCACGTTTTAAGGCAATATTACTTTGACCTCCAACCCATATAGGAGGATGAGGCTTTTGTATAGGTTTAGGCGAAACCTTAACATCCTTGAATTCAATATATTCTCCTTTATATGAAATTGAATCATTAGTCCATAGCAACTTCATAATCTTTAAGTATTCATCAGTTAATTTACCTCTTTTACTAAATGAAATTCCTAAAGCATCAAATTCTGTTTTAGCCCAACCTACTCCAACTCCAAATATAAATCGACCTCCACTTAATTGATCAACATTAGCTATTAAGTGAGCAGTAGTGATTGGATGTCTGTAAGGAATCACGACAACACTCGTATTTAATTCAATATTAGTAGTTAAACCAGCAAGCCATGCTAAATTAGTAAAAACCTCGTAATAAGGCTCAGGATAATCTCCAATAACTTCTGGAGTTAAACCAATATGATCTGCTACTGATATCAAATGAAATCCTAATTTTTCAGCAGTAAGTGTCCACTTTTTCATCATCTCCGGATTTGCTCCAAATCCAGAATGATGTAACTTGACTCCTATTTTCATTTTCTCATTACTCCTAATAATTTTAATTGAAGATTTTTAACTTTATAAACTTGATATTTAATCATATTTCATTACAATTACAATGATTTTAAAATTTTACAAGCATTAATACTTTTGCAATAATGAAAAAATGACCTATTCGAAACCCAATAATAACAAAATACTGACAAAAAAAGATATTGATTTTTATCAAAACAACGGATATTTAGTAATTGAAAATGTTTTAAACAATAATGAAGTTAAAGAATTGCAAAACGCTTCATTAACCCTTGAAGAAGAACGTAATAAACTTGGGGGCAATGATAAATTAGCCGTTATCATGAATGTAGTTTTTCTTCATGAAGCTTTTATGAAAACCGCTTTTAATAAAATAATGCTTGGAGTCGCACAACAACTAATTGGTGAAAATTTAAGATTACAACATTGCAAATTAAATTGGAAACCTAAATCAGTCGGAGCTGGAGAAGTAAAATGGCACCAAGATTTTCCATATTTCCCTCATACTAATCATGATTTATTAGCATGTATGTTCTTACTAGATGATGCAAGCATCCAAAACGGATGTATGCGAATGATCCCAGGAAGTCATAAATATGGGCCAATTGATCATAAAGATGCAAACGGAAAATTTACAGGCAATGCTACAGATAACAACCCATATGAAGAAGATCTAAAAAAAGGAAATATAGCAGATCTTGAATTCAAAAAAGGCACAATGACTATTCATCATTGTTGTACTTTACATGCATCTTATCCAAATATTACAGATACTCCACGAAGAGGATTAGTTTATCAAATTGCAGGCGGTAATAATATCCAACTTGGAGGGAATCTCCATAAAGCACGTTCAATATGGTTAACAGGAAATGACCCTGAAGAAGTCAAATTTATGGATGGGACTACTTTGCCGCTACCACGTGAACTTACTAACGTTGGAGGGTTAGAACCTAGCGCTAACTGGAAAACGATTACTGAAGAATAAAATTTCTGACTAAATAAAAATTTACTTCAACCATTTATCCAAAAATTGGAAAGATTCTACACCATGTATTTGATGAGGACCTTTAAATATTCCTAATTCAGCCTTTTCAGGAATACCTAATTTATCGTAAACAGCTTTAACTTGAGCAAATTCATCCTTTACATGATCCATAGAAAAACACATATCTTCGGTGCCTGCTTCAACAAAAAAAGCTCGTGGACATATAAGAGAAGCTATATCAGAATCAGAAAACTCATTTAATTGACCCCAGAAAAATTTATTATCATCTCCGGTTTGCATAAAAGCAGTATATCCTGGAGAAAGTTCAATCATTTTTGGCGTTCTTTTAGTAAAAAATCCTGAACAAACAGTAGCCACAATACGTTGTTCTACAGCGCCAACCCATAAGCCCATCATTCCACCTTGTGAAATACCCATATACCCAATACGATCAGAATTTACTTCAGGTAAAGTTTCAAGAAAATCAACTACTTTTACAGTCATGCCTATTTCTAATCCCATAAGCTGTTTGCCTATTAACGTACCTTTGCGATTTAATCTTGAACTATCAGGAGTATTGTTCATCATTAAAGGAGCAAAAACAACATATCCCCTACGAGCAAGTTGTAATCCAAATTCGTTAAGATATTGGGTTTTTTCTTCTAGATTATATCCAACAGTAGCTTCAGGAGAACCTCCAAATCCATGTTGAGCAATTACAGCAGGTTTTGGACCAATAGGATTTTGAGGTATAAGTAAAATACCATAAACTCTAATTCCATTATTTAAAGGAAGCCATACTCTCTGGGATGAAATATCACCAAAAGATTCAAGTTTTTGAAATACAGGAGAATCAACTAAATCAACCGTAATTCCACCCATAAGATTAATCAAATTAAGTCTATTGTTATTAACGGAAAGAAGATAATTATCCAATGAAGAATAATCACGATTCCAATTCTTTTCTCGAGTTTCAGATGCTCTCCAAACAGAATCGGTATAGTGAGTATCCATCTCTTTAACAACCTGCTTTCTTATAATTTCAGCATCTCTAATACTTGTGCCTATACAATCAAAACAATGTATGCCAACTTTATGGTTACCACAATTAACACAAATGTTTCCCTGTTTTTTCATAATAATGTATTGTACTATTAATTTCAGAAAAAGGATATTTCCAAACATTTACCAAAAACCTTCTCCTTAAAATCTCAATTTCATGCGGTAATATCTGAAATATACTATATAATGAAATACAGAATTGGAGAGTAATCATGAATGCAAGATTATTAAGAAAACAAATCACTATTATACTATTAACCCTCGCAAGTTTAGTCGTTTTGGGAATCATCACAACTAACATGGTAATGGCCCAAGATAAGGGGAAAGAAGAAGGCATAAAAAAAGATCAACCAATAACTCAAGAACAGTCAGATAAAAAGTTAAAAGACTCGCATCATAAAAAGTTAAAAGGCTGGCATCATAAATCTAAACATCACAGAAAACCTATGAATCCTGATGCCATGAAAAAGAAATTAGACGATGCTGTTAAATCTGGCGAAATAACTCAACAAGAAGCTGATGAAAAATTAAAAGGCTTGAATAATAAACCTAAATAAGAATTGGTGGCGCATAGGGGATTCGAACCCCTGATCTCCGCCTTGAGAGGGCGGTGTCCTAGGCCGCTAGACGAATGCGCCAAACAAGCAAATTTGGCTGGGGAGCGTGGATTCGAACCACGGCTTACAGATTCAGAGTCTGTTGTCCTACCCCTAGACGACTCCCCAATAACTAAATTTTATCATTTTACCAAATCAAGCAATAGTATAGTCTTTTAAAAATTTAATAATATTTATAATATAGAAGACTTATTTGGTCCTAAATCAAACATAGCAGTATAATAAAACATTGAATCAGTCCTACTTAGGCTTGAAATGAATAAAAAACAATCTAATTCAATAGAAGTTACTGTTGGCAACGTAAATATAGGAAACAAAAATCCTATACGTATTCAATCAATGACTGATACGGATACTGCTAATCTTAAAGCTACACTAAATCAAGTTAAATCTTTAATCGATGCTGGCAGCGAATTAGTTCGAATAACTGTCAATAATGAAAAAGCAGCAAAACAAGTTTCTCTATTAAAACAACATCTTCAAAATGATGGATATACTACACCAATAATTGGAGATTTTCACTTTATTGGACATAGACTATTAAAACAATATCCAGACTGTGCAAAATCTCTTGATAAATATAGAATAAATCCAGGAAATGTTGGCCGAAAACAAAAAAAAGATGCAAATTTTCAAACATTCATTGATATCGCTAAAGAATTTAATAAACCAGTTAGAATAGGGGTCAATGCAGGCAGTTTAGATCAAGAACTCCTAGCAAAAAAAATGGATACCAATCAAAAAAGTCGATCTCCATTACCTCCTGAAACAATCGAAAAAGAAGCATTAGTTGAAAGCGCCTTATCAAGTGCTGAGATGGCAATTAATTTTGGTCTACCAGAAAACAAAATTATTATTTCTTGTAAGGTATCTCGCATCAATCAAATGGTATCAGCTTATAGAGCACTATCTAAAAAATGCAATTTCCCTCTTCACTTAGGACTTACAGAAGCTGGCCTTGGCATTAAAGGGATAGTAACAACGACAACGGCGCTGACAACTCTCCTCAAAGATGGAATAGGCGATACAATTAGAGCAAGTTTAACTCCAGAACCAAATGGAGATAGAACTCAAGAAGTAACATTATGTAAAGAAATATTACAATCATTAGATTTACGCATATTCACTCCAACAGTCACTTCTTGTCCCGGTTGTGGAAGAACAACATCAACATTGTTTAGAGAATTGGCTTCTGATATTCAATTACAATTAAAAGAAAACATGAAAACTTGGAAAAATAAATATAAAGGCTCTGAAAATTTGAAAGTTGCGGTAATGGGTTGTGTAGTAAATGGCCCAGGAGAAAGTAAAGCGGCAGATATTGGAATTTCATTACCTGGAACGGGAGAATATCCAAAAGCTCCAGTATTTGTGAATGGTGAAAGAATTACTTTCCTTCAAGGAAAGTCTATTTCATCAGAATTTATGGAAATAGTTGAAAATTACGTAAGTAATCGTTGGGCATCAGATAGCAAAATTTAAAAAAATTCATTCTCAATTTTCTTCAAAAATTTTTTGTAAAAATTTCTTAGAAGAAAGTTTATTTAAAAGAATTTCATTAATCGCATTAATAATAGGCAATCTTAATTGAACAGAATCGGCAAGTTTTTTAGCTTCCTTTGCAGTTTGAATACCTTCAACTACATTATCCATATCATTTAAAATAGTTAAAACATTTTTACCTTTTCCAAGCATTTCTCCAGCACAACGATTTCTACTAAATCCGCTTGCTGCAGTAGCAGTAAGATCTCCTAATCCTGCAAGTCCAAATATGGTTTTTCTTTTCGCTCCAAGTTTAATAGCAAGTTCCTGTATCTCATTTAATCCCATAGTTATGATTGCCGATTTAATATTATCCCCATAATTTAATCCATCACAAATTCCAACGGCTAAAACAATAATATTTTTCAAAGATCCACCAAGTTCTACGCCTATAATATCTTCATTCACAAATACATGAAAAACTTCTGAATTAAGAAAAGACTTTATAGTTTTAGTAGATTTTAGAGAACCTGAAGCTACAATAGTTGTAGTAGGAATTCTATCAAAAACTTCCTTTGCAAGATTGGGACCTGATAAAACACAAAATTTATCCGATTTTTTGGGTAAAATCTCATTGAAAATTTGACTCATACGATTACTTGTATTTTCTTCTAATCCTTTAGTTGCAGAAACTATAATTACTTCATCTGAAATATATCGTTTAATTTTTTCAATATTTTCTCTAAAAGAACTTGATGGAACAGCAATAACTATTATTCTTGAATTTTCTATCACTTTATTAATATTATGATCTATTATCAAATTTGTAGGTAAAGAAATATGATTAATCAAAGGTTTAATGCGTTTGCTCTTTAAAACATCTTTCGTTTCAAGTTCATTTCGAGTCAATAAAAAAACATCACAATTATTTCTAGCGAAAGTTAATCCAAGAGCGAGCCCCCAAGTAGTCGCTCCTACAACAGCAACTTTTCTGTTATTTTTAATTTCCATTTCGATTTTTCGTTTTTGGTTCTGAATCTCCTATTTTTCTTTCATTTCGATTCATTAAACGAAGTAAATTTTCTCGATGAGCCCAAAAGAGTAATATAAAAGTACCCACAAAATACACTAAATGTATATATTGAAAATTAGGATCAAATAAAGATAGTTTAATGTCAAAAAATACTAAAATTACTCCTAACATAGTAACTGCTAAGGTCCCAACTAAAGAAGCTAAAGAAATATACTTTGTAAGTAGTAAAATAACAACAAATGAACCAATACCAATAATCCAAAATGGAGGCCATATAACACTCGCTGTTCCAACACCAATTGCAATCCCTTTACCACCTTTAAATCCAAGAAATATCGGCCAAATATGGCCAGAAATAGCAACAATGCTAGCAATAGAAATTAACCCAGGATCATTATCAGAAATAATTTTAGCAAAAAAAGTAGCCAACATTCCTTTAGTCATATCCAGTAAAAACACGGGTATAGCTATTTTTACTCCTTGGACCCGAAAAACATTAGACATCCCCATACTTCCACTACCATAATCTCGAATATCGATCCCTTTGACTATCTTTGTTAACATGAATCCCCAAGGAATTGAACCTATTAAATATACAACCGGAATAATTATCAAATACTGTACTAAAATATTATTTTCATAATCTGTTAGTAGAAGTAAAAGAACTATATAAACCAATAGCAAAGGACCAGTAAGTATAGCAAAAATATACTTAGTCATTTTCTAGCTACCTTTTTAAAAATTATTTTAATTCTATTATGTCTCAATTCAAAAGCAGAACGAAGATGGTTTTCTATATATCTTTTATAGGAAAAATGAATATCAAGAGTCCCAGCAATACCAAGAGTAATTTGAATAGGATTAGTCCCCGTTTGTTCTACATTCTTGATAGCAAACTCTTTATCTCTAACCTTACTAGACATATTAATCGTCATATCATTAAGTAAAGTATTATATAAGATGTTTTTATCAAAAACTTTGTTTCTTTCTTCATAAACCTCTTTAACAACACCGTTTAATTCATTTAACCCTTTTTTTAACAATGCAGAAATGAAAACAATAGGAACTTTCATCAAAAACGGATAACGACGTCGAATATTTCTTAAATATTTATCTTTTTCAGTAAAATTGTCTGTAGGTTTCAAATCCCATTTATTACTAACAATAATTAATGATTTATAACTCTCCCAAGCTAATCCAGCAATATGTGCATCTTGGTTAGAAAGATAATCTTCACAACTAGTAACTAATAAAATAAGATCACTTCTCCATAATGATTTTACGGCTCGAATCACACTATATTTTTCAACTCCAAAATCTATCTTACCTCGACGACGCATTCCAGCAGTATCCACAATAACTGATTCTAATCCATTCCAATTGAAATATGTATCTACCGCATCTCGCGTAGTACCCGGCAATTCATTAACAATAACCCTGTCATTTCGAACAATAGAGTTAAATAATTGTGATTTTCCAACATTAACTTTTCCAACAATACTTAAAGTCATTACTTTATTTTTAACTTCTTCTTGAGATTTCGGCAAAAGATTAACAATTTCATCTAATAAATCTTTCACTCCTATATCATGATATGCACTAATAAAATTTGGTTCACCAATTCCAAGTTTAAGAAATTCATGAGCCCAAGTTTCATGAGTAGGATGTTCGACTTTGTTAACTGTCAGAATAACTGATTTATTAGTTTTTCGAATCCATGTCGCTACTTCAAAATCAAGGGGAGTTATTCCAACTTGAGAATCAACAACAAAAACAAGAGCATCTGCTTCTTGTACTGCTATTTCAACCTGTTGTTTTACTTGAACTTCAATATTATCTTCTTCATCAAATAACATTCCACCAGTATCTATAAGAGAAAAATTTTTTTCATTCCAAGTCACTTGTGAGATAATTCTATCCCGTGTAGTACCGGGCATTGAGTCAACTATAGATTGACGAGATCCAACAATTCTATTAAACAAAGAACTTTTTCCAACATTGGGCCTGCCAACAATCGCAACTGATAACATCATCAAACTCAAGAAATGAGATTCAATACACCTTTTTGTGCATATAAACGATTATCAGCTTGATCAATTAAACTCCATCCTTTAAAACCTTGAATAGAAGCTGAAATTTCCTCACCATAATGTACTGGCATAGGATGCATAATATTAACGTCTTGCTTAGCTCGTTCAAGAATCGATTCATCAATTGTAAATCCTTGAAAATCTTTCATTTTTGACTGTTTTAATTTTTCTTCTCCCATACTAATCCAAACATCTGTGTAAACAATATCCGCATTCTCGACTGCAACAAGAGGATCTTCAGTTTGTATAAGTGTTCCGTTCAAATGTGCTATATTTTTCAATGTTTCCTTATCTATCCCATAACCTAGTGGAGAAGCAACCGAAATTTGATAATTCAACGATAAACAAGCTTTTATCAAACTTCTCGCAACGTTATTAAAATCACCAATATACGCAATTTTTAAATCGGATAATTCACCTTTTTTTTCTCTAATAGTCAAAACATCAGCAAATGCCTGGCAAGGATGTTCCCAATCAGAAAGTGCATTTATTATAGGAACAGTCGAATATTCAGCAAGTTCCAACAAAGTTTCATGAGAAAAAACTCTAGCTATAATACAATCAACCCATCTCGATAAAACCTTAGCTACATCTTTAACTGGCTCTCGTTTGCCCAAACCAACTTCATCCTTTCCCATATAAAAACTATATCCACCAAGCTGTTGTACAGCTAATTCAAAACTAACTCGAGTTCTCAAAGAAGGTTTGTCAAAAAGAAGAGCAACTGTTTTTCCTTGTAAAACTTCTGTCTTATTTTTATTTTTTTTATCTGCAATAGCAATAGACATAACTTTCTGAATTTCCTCAGAAGTAAAATCTAAAACACCTAATATATCTTTTTTCTTCATTATTAGTATCTATTTTATACTAAAACATCAATCAAAATCTTTCATAACTAACTTCGTCATCAATTCATCTAATTCAAGTCTTGTAATAT
Organism: uncultured Dehalococcoidia bacterium; assembly: GCA_964508175.1. Taxonomy (GTDB): domain Bacteria; phylum Chloroflexota; class Dehalococcoidia; order Lucifugimonadales; family CAZDRU01; genus CAZDRU01. The sequence continues at coordinate 24,742 of CAZDRU010000041.1, read as the reverse complement.
CATCTATTTGAGGTCCTGGTTGTCTTACAAAAGCCGTTTTTAATATCCCTCTCTTATAAAGAATCTCTTTCCTAATAGCTAAACCGATGCCTTCCTGAGCTTCATATCTAATTATTGGCAGATATTTATAAAAAATCTCTGATGCTTGAATAAAATTTTTATTCACAACACTATTAAATATTTCAACCAAAATATTTGGATAAGCAAAACCTGTCATAGTACCTTTCGCACCACGCATTAATTCTTCAAGTAAAAACAATCCCCCTAAGCCACCGAAAACCTCCATTTTATCTCCAGTTAAAGCTAATACTGAAGACACTTTTTGTGGAGTAGGAGGATCTTCAAGTTTTAAATATTTCATTAAAGGGGAAGAATCATTAAGTTTCTTTATAAATGATGGAGGCATAATTACGTTAGTTTCTTTAGGATAATCTTGGATAACTACAGGTAGATTCACATGAGAAATAAGTGCATTATATAATTGCTCAACTTTTTCTAAATTAGGCCTCAACATTTGTGGAGGTGCTACCATAATTGCATTTGCACCTAAATCTTGAGCTTCTTGACTTCTACTTATTAACATTTCATTACTATTACCACTAGTCCCAACTGTAACAGATAATTGATTTGCTACAGCATGCTTCATTACTTCTTCTACGATTATTTTTCTTTCAATGTCAGTTAATTTAATCGCTTCTCCTGTAACTCCTAAACAAACAACTCCAGTACATTTTGCAGATTTTGCAACAGATACAAGGTTTACTATAGAAGATAAATCTACTGAACCATCTAGGTTAAAAGGAGTTGGCATCATAAAATGAATTCCTTGCATAATAACTGTATTCTCCTCCTTAATATTATTTACCATTCAAAAGAAAGATAAACTCTACACTAAATTCTTAGATATAACAAACAGAGCTTTAAAAAAAAATCTAGATGTAATATATTAACAAAAATAATAATTTAATCTTTATGTTTGTAATTGTTAATTAAACAAATTTATCTTTATATTGAAACAATTTTTGTATAAATCCTTATATACATTATCAAATAGTATTAAATATATATATCTAATATTTATATTAATATTATTTATTTCATGTTCGGAAGAAAAATCTTCGAAAGAAACTCTCGAAATTTTTGCAGCTGCAAGCACTCAAGAAATACTAGAAGAAATTAATATCTCCTTTAGCAAAGAAAACAATATAAATATTCAAATGAATTTAGGAGGTTCAAATAATTTAACTTCTTCAATAATTCGTGGAGCAACTCCTGATATCATTATTAGTGCAGGAGAATTGCCGATCGAAAACATAGTAAATAAAGGACTAATTGAACGGGAAAATATCATTTCACTCTGGAGTAATAGTTTGGTAATTATTCACCATAGTAATAAAGAGCAAAAGATATCAATAAAATCAATATTGCTTAACTCTAAACGAATTGGCATCGCTGATCCAAGCCTCGCACCTGCAGGATATTATGCTAAAGAAACTTTAAATCAATTGATAAATATACAGGAAATACAAAAGAAACTTGTTTATGGAACTAATGTAAGAACTACTTTAGCGCATTTCGCAACTAAACATGTTGATACTGCATTGGTATATAATAGTGATGCGATTGCATTTTCTCCTAAAGAATCAACTATAATAATTTTACCAATCCCGGGATCTTTAACACCACCAATAATTTATTCAACAGGGATTTTAGAATCATCTCAACATAAAGATATTGCTAATAAATATATAACTTATTTGAAAAATAATTCTTCAAAAATATTAGAGACTAAAGGATTTACCCCAATAAAATCAACTATCGAATAACTTAAACAATGAATGATTTAATCATACTAGTAAATACTATAAAAATTGCTTCATTAGCAATAGCTATTAGTAGCCCTTTTGCTTTTATTGTAGCAATCTATATCACCCGTAACGAGAATATGTTGAAATCAATTTTAGATTTTCTAATTAATTTGCCCATTGTATTACCTCCAGTTGTTATTGGATACGGACTTTTATACCTACTATCTCCTAACTATATAATTGGATCATTTTTATCAAATATTTTTCAAACAACTATTTCTTTCACTTGGATAGCTGCATCCTTAGCTTCAATGATAGTTGCATTCCCTTTAATGGTACGAACGATGGAAGTATCACTATCCAATGTCGATAAAAACCTTGAAACCACCGCTAGAACTTTAGGTGCAAATAAAATTTATGCATTTCTGACTATTACTACTCGTTTATCTTATAAAGGATTATTAGCTGCATTAATAATAGGATTTGCTAGATCTGTCGGAGAATTTGGAGCTACTATGGTAGTTGCTGGCAATATACCGGGAAAAACACAAACCTTATCTACAGGCATATTTCAAAGATTAAGTATTTTTGACGATAGCGGGGCAATAAGATTAATTTTATTCTCTTTAATCATCTCAATAATATCTTTAATTCTTTTCCGTTTCTTCACACGCAGAACTAAATAGTATGATTAATCATCAATGTTAAATATAAATATAAAAAAAACATATAACAATTTCTCTCTGAGTATTAATACTAAAATACCTAAAGGATTTATCTCAATCGTAGGACCTTCAGGAAGTGGGAAAACAACTTTATTAGAATGTATAACAGGAATTACAAAACCAAATGAAGGATTTATTCACATTTTATATCCAAATAAATCTAACAATTTGTTATTTGATAAGAAGAAAAACATTAATGTTTCTATAGAAAAAAGAAAGATAAGTTTAGTAAAACAAGATCTTTTACTATTTCCTCATATGACTGTCTATGAAAACATATCTTATCCATTACGTTTTTCAAAGCATATCATCAAAGAATTACACCCTAAATCTCTATTACAAAAACTACAACTTGAAGAAGTAAAAAACAAATTTCCAAATGAACTTTCTGGCGGACAACAACAACGTACTGCATTAGCAAGAACATTATGTTCTAATCCAAAAATATTACTTTTAGATGAACCACTCAAAGAGCTTGACCAAAAATTAAAAAATGAAATTATTGGGCTTCTCGTAACAATTAATCGTCAGCTAGGAATAGATATCATATTAGTATCTCATGATATAAGTGATGTTTTATCATTAAGCAACCATATATTAATTTTGTCAAATGGGAAAATAATTGCACAAAATACTCCAGCCCAATTACTAACAAATCCTAATATAAATAAATTTCTTCAACTGCCTCAAATATCAAATTTTTTAACTATGAAAATTATTTCATCAAACATCAAAAATTCAACCACTATATTAAAAAAAGATAATCTCTCATTAACTGGACCCTTTATAAACCAAGCAATAGGAAAACAAGTTATAGTAAATTTTCAGTCAACCGATATAATCATATCAACAGAAAAACCTGTCAATATTAGTGCTCGTAATATTATCCTCGGAAAAGTCGAAACAATTATAAAACAAGATAATCATTTCCTTGTATATTTAAATATTGGAGAAATCATAGTCGCTCATCTAACTACCGAAGCATTAAAAGAATTACAGATAAACAATAATTCTTCAGTCTACATAATATTAAAAACTTCAAATATCAAAATTAATGATATTTATGAAAATTAAAACTTCAGCTTATCGAAATAGAATATCCTCCATCAACAGGAAGAACAATTCCATTTATATAATCTGATGCACTTGAACCCAAAAAAACAGCTGCACCAGCAAGATCATCTGGATTTCCCCAACGTCTAGAAAGTATTCTTTTATCTATTGATTCAACCAAATGAGGAAATTTTTCACGCATTCCAGAAGTAAGGTCGGTTGTAATCCAACCAGGAAGGATTGCATTTACTTGTATTTCGTAAGAAGCCCAAGCCGCCGCAAGACTTTTTGTTAATTGAACAATTCCTCCTTTACTAGCCGCATAAACAGCAGCATATTCACCACCAAATATTGATAACATTGAACCAATATTAATAATTTTCCCTCCATTTTTATTACTCTTCATATGAATAAACGCTTCTTTAGAACATAAAAATGCACTTGTTAAGTTAGTATTCATAATAAAATTCCATTCTTCTAAAGAATATAATTCGGGAGATTTTCGAATATTGGTACCTGCATTATTGACTAAAATATCAATCTTCCCAAATTCAAGCATAACAGTAGAAAAAAAAGTTTTTACTGATTTTTCGTCAGTAACATCAAGCTTAACTGGTAAAGAACGTACTCCTAATCCTTTTATTTCTTCAGAAACAGCAATATTAAGTTTTTCATTTCTTCCTACAACCACCACATGTGCACCAAATTTAGCAAACGCGATAGCTATTCCTTTTCCAATACCTTTATTAGAACCTGTCACTATTGCTACTTTATTTTTCAAAGAAAACATTTAAGCATATATATCCTTTTAGAAATATTTAATAAACAATCCTAATAATTAATTATGTTCTCCATATAGTTCTTTATGAATTTCATCAATTTTTTTAGGATTATAGTACTTTCCAGGGCTACATTTTTCGGCTTCTATTCGTTTTTTAATTTCGTTTTCAACACCTTCATGCTCTATTGCCCATTGCACTACCTCTTTAGCCCATTTAGAAGGAACAACAACAACTCCATCATCATTTCCAACTATAACATCCCCAGGACGAACTAAAACTCCAGCACATTGAATATCAACATTAGCTTGATAAGGTTTAGTTGTTTTAGCTATGCCAGGAGTTCTTCTTCTAGCAAAAATAGGGTATCCATAAGCAGCAACTTCATCTAAATCTCTGATAGCACCATCAGTAATAAGGCCATTAGCTCCTTGTATTTTAAGTTGCAAATATTTTATATCTCCCCCAATTCCTTCATATGGAATGCCTAGGGCATCAACTACTAAAACATCCCCTTCTGAACACAAATCCATCGCTTCATATTCAGCTCCTTGTTTTTGTGCTAATTCTTCTGCTAAATCTGGTCGATCAGGAAGAAAACGTAAAGTTCTAGCTCTTCCTACAACTGTTTTTCCAGGAGTCATGGGATAAACATCTTCAAGTAAACAATTAAAATGTCCTCTATCTTTTAAAGCACTAAATACCGTAGCTGCTGCTACTGTCTTATATTTTTCTAAAATCACATCTTCAACAAATTCTGGTTGCATATTTTTCTCCTTAATAAATTCTTTTGAGTGTAAATCCGAAACATCGTCCTGTCAATTAAAAATTACAGTCGAATATTTTATTAAAGATTTTCTAGGTTCTGGAAAACTTTTTTAGGTTTTAAAGTTTTTAAATTACTATCAAATAACCCTATTCCCAAAAATCCTATATCTTCATTATAAACTCTAATAATTTCTGCATTATTTTCTATCAATATTTCGTCAATATTCAAATTTTTTCCCATAATAAATTCTTTCGCTTGCAATTTATTTATATTTATCCTATCAATCATTGAAAGTGGATAATCAAGTGATTTGATAAAAGAATTCATATCTTTTTCTGTAAAGTTTTTAATGTCACTTGAGGTTAAACTTTTTTCAATAGTAAAAACACCAGTTCTAGTTCTTTTTAAATTAATTAAATGAGCACCACATCCTAGTTTTTCCCCTAAATCATGAGCAAAGGAACGAACGTAAAATCCTTTTCCGCAAGAAACTGAAAAATCAATGAATGGCATTTGAATCATATCGATACTAATAGAGTTAACTTTTACTAATCTAGGAGTTCTTTGAATTTCAATCCCAGATCGAGCAATTTCATAAAATCGTTTGCCTTCAAAACGAAGAGCACTATACATTGGAGGAATTTGTTCTATATTTCCAATAAACTGATCGAGATTTTTTTTTAATTCATTTTTATTAAGAAGTGGCACATTTTTAGACTTTATAATCTCTCCTTCAGTATCATATGTAGTTGTTGATTCTCCTAACTTAATTCTAAATGAATATCTTTTTTCTGAATCAACGACATATTCGATTAAACGAGTAGCAGACCCAATAGCTAACGGTAAAACGCCTTCAGCTATAGGGTCTAAAGTCCCACAATGTCCTATTTTCCCTGAAACTTTAAAAACGGATTTAAATAATCCTATAGCATCCATAGAGGTAATACCTGTTGGTTTATAAAAATTGATAAAACCGGATAATGACATATTATTACCTTGATAAATATTGTTACAAAACTAATACTTTAAAAAATAAGCTCATCAATTAATTATTATCTAGTGATGAAAAAATACGTTCTTCTTCATCCAATGAATCATCTAATAAAAATTCTAATTCTGGTATTTTTTTAAAAACCAAGTTTTTACCAAGTTTTGATCTTAAAAATCCCGAAGCAGAAACTAGTCCTTTCAATGCTAATCTTTGACTATTAATATCTCCCATAATACTCACATGTATAACAGATTTTCCTAAATCTACGGAAGTACGAATTTTGGTTATACTCCATAAAATATTTAAACGTGGATCTTTAATTTCTGTTGCAATTAATGTAGCTAATTCACGTTTTAAAATAGAATTTACTCTGTCCATTCTATTAGACAACAATTTATCCTTTCAAAATATTATTTTTCAACTTCATATATCTCGATAACATCACCAACTTGGAACTGTTTGAAATTTGCAATACTAATTCCACATTCCATACCCATAGCGACTTCATCGACATTATCTTGAAAACGACGTAAAGTACCAATTTTAGCTTCAGTAACTAGATTGTCATCTCGCATAATTCTTGCAGTAGAACCTTTTTTTATGATGCCTTCTAATACATTAACACCAGCAATTTGCATATTTTTTGTTCCTTTAAACAAATTTAAAACTTCGGCTTTTGCTACTAAAATTTCCTTAATTTCAACTTCTATATTGTCTTTAAGTATATTTTCACCATCTTCTATTAATTTATATATAATAGGACTCACTATAATTTTCACATTCTCTTTCTTAGCTACAATTAAAGCTCCTTTACTCACTAAAACATTAAAACCAACAACAAAACCGTCCAAAGTACTAGCAAGCATTACATCACTTTCAGTAATACTGCCTGTTCCAGTATGAACAATTTTAACTCGATTATTATCAACAGCAAGATTTTCAAAACTACTTTTAAGAGCTTCTAAAGTCCCTTGAACATCAGATTTAATTATAAAATTAAAATATTTTTCAGAATCCGTACCTTTTAAAGAATCTAATGTAAGTACATTTTGTGTATTGGCAATTGTATTTGATTTATTAGTTTGATTTGATAACAATTTTCTAACATCTTTTTCGTTTTCAACAATTTTAAACACATCTCCAGCAACAGGAATATCATCAAATCCTAAAATTTCAACTGGGTCAGAAGGCCGAGCAGAATTAATTACAGAACCATCAAAAGATCTTATAGCTTTGACTTTACCTTTAATACTTCCAGCAACAACTGTGTCGCCAATATTTAAAATTCCATTTTTAATAATTACGGAAGCTACAGGGCCAATTTTCTTATCTAATCTCGACTCAATCACTACACCAGTTGCTGGACCATCAAATTTTGCTTTATAATCTTCAACTTCTGCTACAAGTAATATATTATCTAATAAATCGTTTATGCCCGTTCCCTTCAAAGCAGATAAAGGAACTTGAATAACATCTCCTCCCCACTCTTCAACTAAAATATCATTTTCTGATAATTGTCGTTTTACTTTTTCTACATCAGTATCAGCTTTATCAGTTTTATTAATAGCAACTATAACTGGTATATTTGCTGCTTTAATATGATTAATTGATTCTATAGTTTGTGGCATCACTCCATCATCAGCAGCTACAACTAGAATCGCAATATCAGTAACAACAGAACCTCTAGCTCTCATCATAGTAAAAGCTTCATGTCCTGGAGTATCTAAGAATGTGATATCCGAACGATTATAGTTCGCTTTATAAGCTCCTATATGTTGAGTTATTCCCCCCTTTTCAGATGCAGCAATTCTAGTCTTTCTAATATAATCTAAAAGAGTAGTTTTACCATGATCAACATGGCCCATAATAGCCACTATTGGAGATCTTTGTTGTAAATTTTCATCTGTAGCAGAAGATTTTTGAGAGTCTATTAAACCATCATCCAAGGCATTATCTGCTTTCTGCACATCATAACCATACTGCTTACCAATAAGTTGAGCTATATCAAAATTAATAAGTTGATTCACTGTTATCATTACTCCATTACGCATTAAACCTTTCATTAATGTAATGGGGTCAACTTCTAACAAACCAGCAAAATCTTTAACAGTTACTTCTTCTGAAATTACTATTTTCTTTTCAGCCAAATATCACCTTCTAAATATTTAATAAATCAATAAAGATTGATTTTTATCTTTTATTTTTCCCTGGCTTATTTTGCCTTCGCGACTGTTTTCTTTGGCCTCTTCTGTTACTTGGATTATTCGTCTGAACTATGTCTTCAGCAAATTTTATAGCATCATCAGAACCAGATTTTAAACCAAGATCCCAATCAATTTCTTTAACATCAGTTTCTTCCTCTTTTTCTATTTCTTTAGCTTCCGCTTCGGCTGCCGCTGCCGCTTCTTCGGCTTCCAATGCTAATAATTCTTCCTCTACAGAAAGGACCGATGAATCATCTTCTAGAGTTGCAGATTCTTCATTGATAGTTGATTTTTGTTCAATTGGAATAGATTCTTCTGCAGACTCTTTGTCAGTTTCCAGGAGCTCTGCTTCATTACTAACAATTGATTCAGTATCAAGAATTTTTTCTTCAATTTCCTCAACCTTAGATTCACTTTCTTCTTTTTCTTCTTGAACATCAACGGTTTCTGGAATTTCACTTATTAATTCTTTATCTTTATCTTTTTCTTTTTCTTTTTCTTTTAATTTCTCTAAGATCGAATTTTTTTCTTTTTCCCATTCAGTAACACTACGTAAATCTAAACGTAACCCAGTCAATTTTGCTGCCAATCGTGCATTTTGACCTTCTTTACCTATTGCTAAAGATAATTGTTCATCACGTACAACAACTATCACTTCTTTAGAATCAACAAAAACTACATCAATAATTTCTGCAGGACTTAAAGCATTTTGAAGAAAGAGTTTTTGATCTTCAGCCCATTTGATTACATCAACTTTTTCTCCCTGCAATTCATTTACAATATTTTGTATACGACTACCTCTTACTCCAATGCAAGAACCAACTGGATCTATACTTTCATCTGTAGTTGTAACAGCTATTTTTGTGCGATTACCGGCTTCTCGTGAAATTGATTGAATACTTACTACTCCTGCTTGAATTTCTGGCACTTCTGATTCAAATAATTTCTTAACTAAACCTTCATTTGCACGTGAACAAACTACTTCAGGACCACGAATGGTTTGTCGAACTTCAGAAACGTAAATTTTTAATCGCTGTCCTTTTCTATAACGTTCATTGGAGACCTGTTCGTCAAATGGAACACCCACAAAAACTCGACCAGTATCAACTAATAATCGTCCTTTTTCTATATTTTCAACGGTTCCAGAAATAATATGTCCAATACGTTCAGAAAATTCTTGAGTAACTAATTCTCTTTCAGCTTCACGTAATCTTTGAAGAATAACTTGTCTTGTCATTCGAGCAAAAATTCGAGTTGAATCTTCATCAGAAACCGCAAGCTTTTTCACTTTGCCGCCAACTTGGGCATTTTTATCAATTTTCAAAGCATCTTCAATCGATAATTCAGCCTCTGGATTTTCAAGAGTTTCAACAATATCCCAAATTCTAATTGCAGATAATTTTCCAGAACCTGGATCAAGAGTAATTACAATTTTTGAATCAGGCGCATCAATTGATTTTTTAAAAGCTGAAACCAAACCAGACTCAATAGCTTTTAATACAAGTTCTTTAGGCAAACGTCTTTCAGCAGCCAATTGTGTTAAAGCAAGTAAAAATTCACTTTTCATAATTGCACCTTAATTAGCACCTTAATTCTTATTTTCAAACAACGAAAAAGCGGGTATTTCACCCGCTTCTTCATAGCTTGAATTAGTATAACATTAAAATAAATATGTTTTCAAGAAAACATTTTCACTCACTTTTCAAATGACGATAATATACTACAATCTAACATTCTAATTAAGATAATATGTAACTTTTTAAAAATGAAAATCTGAGGTTAATTTAACTCTTTTATGTTAACCAAAACTATTCCTTAATTTACAAAATTCTACTTGCTATAATTTATCTCGTAATAATTTTGAAGCCTTCTCGATTAAAGACACAGTTTTCTGTGCATCAAAAAAATCTGATCTAACATTATGTTTTTGAACTTTGTCTTTAGAATCTATATCTTTAAAAAAACAATCAAGTTCTATTTTATGCCAATCAGGCTCTAATTGATTTATATTGATATTTTTAATTTTATCTCCAACCAATATAGAACCAATAATAGTATTATTAGCATAATCAACTAAAATACTAATTGTAGGGCCTAATATTTCAAGTTCCCATCTAAATTTCAAATTAGCGCATGACTCAGAATGTGCTCCAAGTATTCCATTAGCAAATTCAGAATTTAAAATAATTGTATCTTCAGAATCAAGATCTTCGTCAATATCAAAAGGAAATGAAGAGTTAGATCTTAATAAATGCTTTCCTACTCCATTAATATTGATTATTTCACCAAATAAATAGCGACTTAAATCTAATAAATGAAGAGATTGTTCAAAAAGTGGTCCTCCACTAAAACGTTTTTGTAAAAACCATTTCGGCATATCCATATCAACATAATAGGAAGTTGAAGTAATTGTTCGAATTTGAGTTACTGAATGATAACCTAATAGCTTCTTAACTTCATCTGTAATTGGAGCATATCGCAAATGAAAACCAACGGAATGAATAATGGGTTTGGATACTACTAAATCACAGATTTCTTTTCCAAGTTCGCTAGATATACTTAACGGTTTTTCAACAAAAATATTGATGTTTTTATCGAATGCTTTTTCAATAAATTCTTTCCTATATATAGGAGGAGTGGTAATAATTAATGCATCCAATTTTTCCATCGCAATCATTTTGTCAAAATCTTGATAAAATGTTGCTCCAGTTATTTTACTTAATTCAGTTCCTTTATCAGTATCAACATCACAAACTGATATTAATTGTACTCCATCAATATCACGACAATTTAAAGCATGTTTCACTCCCATGCCTCCACAACCAACTACAGCAACGTTTTTTCTCATAAATTGTAAAATCCTTTTTTAATATATAAAGCATTGTAAACATATTTAATAATGATATAAATATGTTATTTACTCAGATTTCGATACAATTGCATTGTTTCATCAACTGTTTTATCCCAACTAAATTGACGAACCAGTTTATTTCCTTTTCGTATTAAATCTTGACGCAAATCTGTATCTATCATTAGATTAAACATTCCTTGATATATATCTTTAATATTTAACGGGTCAACTAATAAAGCTGCCTTTGAACTAATTTCTGCAGTTGCAGAAACTTTAGAAGTAATTACAGGGCAATCAGATGCCATTGACTCTAAAATTGGCAATCCAAAACCTTCATACAATGAAGGATATATAAGAAATTCTGCACTAGTATAATATTTAGACAAATCTTTATTTTCAACGTCTTCAAGAAAAACACAATGTTCTTTAATTCCTATGTTTTCTAAAAAATTGATAGTATCTTCTCTAAAAGAAATTTCTCTTCCAGGCCCTCCAATTTTAACTAATTTCATATCCTTAAATTGTGGATTTTTTAATAACATAGCAAATGCTTTAAATATTCGTTCCAAATTTTTTCTAGGTCTTTCTGACCCAACAAACAAAACATAACGAAATGGAAACAATTTATTTTTACGTTTCGGTGAAAATACTTTGTGATCAACTCCATTGTATATAACAGTAATACGTTCATTTGGAATATTAAGATATTTAATCAAATCACTTTTTGTTGTTTCAGAAACAGTAATTATATGTTTAGCAAAACGAATCCCCCAACGATCAAAAAACAACCCAATTCTTTCAAAAATTGATTCTTTTTCATGATTAAATACCATTCGGTCAACATCATGTACTGTAATAATTGAATCAACAAATAAAAATGGCAAATAACGACCAAAATGTTGATTAGGAAAATGAATTAACTCTGAAAAATTTCTTAGTGTTTTTAACAATGAAATTGTTTTTAACCCAAGACTATAGCGAGAAGCAAAAACGATGTGTCCATTGATTCTTTTTGCAAGCTCTTTACTATAACGATCAACGCCAGACTTTTCTGTTGTGCAAACAAAAACTACCATAATAAGATTATTCTCTTTAAATCATATAAAAAAAAAACTGCGACTTCAAAGAATTAATCAAAGTACTTCTTGTAAAACATCGATTACATGTTGTTGTAATTCTGGAGACAACTCTGGCCATATTGGCAAAGTTAATATTTTTTCACCCATTTCTTCAGCTATTGGGAATTTACCTATATTATCGGGAAATTTATTTGCATAATAAGGTTCAAGATGTACTGGCCTATAATGAACTCCTACAGAAACTCCTTTTTTTTCAATTTCTGTTGCAATTAAATCTCTATCTAAATTTAAAAGTTTGATTACATACATATGAAATGCATGTTTGTTGTTTTTATCTCTTTCTAATAATTCAATGTTTTTATTTTCAGAAAATGCAGCTTCATATCTCTGTGCAATTTGCTGTCGCTTTATATTTCGTTCTTCTAGTAATTTTAACTGATTAAACCCAATAGAAGCTTGCACATCCCACATTATGCATTTATATCCTAGTTCAACCATTTCAAAATGTTGCATTTCTCCTGTTTGATAACGTGACCATGCTCCTGCAGCCATACCATGGTCACGCACAATACGACAATATTCGGCAAGATTTTTATCATTTGTTACTAACATTCCACCATTACCTGTAGTTAAATTCTTTGTAGCATAAAATGAAAAACAAGCTGCATCTCCTAAATTCCCAACCTTCTGACCTTTATATTCAGCTTCAATTGCATGAGCACAATCACTTACTATTTTTAATTTATTTAATTTTGCAATTTCTAATATTTCATCCATATCACAAGGATTACCATAAATATGTACAGGTAAAATAGCTTTTGTTTTGCTAGTTATTTTCTTCTCTATTGATAAAGGTGAAATATTCAATGTATTGGGATCTATATCTGCAAAAACAGGAATAGCTCCTGTATATAAAATAGAGTTAACTGTGGCAACAAAAGTTAAAGGAGTTGTAATCACCTCATCACCTGGACCAATACCTAATCCACGTAAAGCTAAATGTAAAGAATTAGTGCATGAATCCATGCCAATTGCGTGTTTAACTCCTATATATTTTGCAAAATCTGATTCAAATAATTCAGTTTTATTTCCTGTTCCGATATTGCCAGACTTCATAGTTTCAATAACTGAATTAATTTCTTCACTACCAAGAACTGTTGTAAAAAGAGGAATAGATTCCACTAGTTTACCTCCAAATAAGATTTAATTTGTTTAAAAATCAAGTTTCAAAACAATAACGGAATCAGAAAATTTATCCACTGGTAAATTTCTGATGCGTAAAGCAGGATCCCGATAAATAATATTTCCTTTGCCGTTCATTATTTCAGTGGGCAAAATGTCAACACGTGCATCAGTAATTTTTTTATTATTTAAAACTAAAGCTTGCGTAGGCATTTTATCTATTGACTTTAATAACACCCTAGAAGTAATCGGTTGTTCTATTAAATGAATATATATAGTTTTTCCACGTTTAGTAATTAATACAGTATCATCTTCAACAAGATCGTTAGCAAAATCAACATCAACAAAAGACTCCTTAACTGAATCATACCATTGCCCTATTTTTTGTAAAATTTTCCTTGAATTGCTATCAATTGTTCCATCGGCTTTAGGTCCAACATTTAATAGATAACCAGCTCCTACAGACAAATATTTATCGATGCTTTTTATCAAATGTCGTAAAGAATAATAATCTTCATCTTTTTTATATCCCCAACTTTCTCTTCCAACTGCTTGACATGCCTGAATTAAATTTCCTTTCTTTCGTTTTTCATGATCAGGGTCATTAAAATCCCTTTCTGGAGTAGTAAAATCTCCAGAGTCAAAACCTCTGTCATTTATAAGCATATTAGGTTGAAGTTTACGCAAATAATCATTAATAGATGGATCAATAAATCCCGTTTCATTTATATCCCAAAAAAATTGGAAAATTGGCCCATAATTTGAACACAATTCTTCAACTTGTCCTTTAAGATAATCAATATATTTACTTAAATTAGGACTATCTCCTATATCAGGCTTTAAGAGTTCATGACTTCTGCCTTGATTCGGATAATTCGGATGATGCCAATCAACAATAGAATAATAGATACCTAAAGGAAAATCCCGTTTGGCACAAGCATTTGCAAGTTGGCCAATAATATCTTTGCCATAAGGCGAATTCATAACATTATAATCAGTATATTTAGTATCCCATAAACAAAAGCCATCATGATGTTTGGAAGTTATACAAATATGACTCATCCCAGCATTTTGTGCCATATCTATCCATTGATCAGGATCAAACTTAGTTGGATTAAATTTCATTTGTAATTTTTCGTATTCACTTCGTTTTATGCCACGTCTCCATTGATCTTGTTCATGCCAAGCAGGAATTGCATAAAGTCCCCAATGGATAAAAAGTCCATAAGATCTTTTGAAATTTTGAATAACACTCTTATCAACCATATTTACTTACCTCTCAATTATTAAATAACAATGAATTTATTAATAAAACATATCATCTACAAACATTGATCTGTTAGTATGCTCTTACAATACAACAATAAGAATTATAACTATTTATGGAGTAATGATATGACAATGATTTTAATTACCGTGTTTATAGCCTTAATTATTGTAATCACTATACTGATATTATTACTAATTGCAATAAAAACCAAATATTCAAATTTATTAAAAAGTATTAGAAGCAATGAAGTTCGAAGAGGAATAACGACAGAACAATGGATACCTTTTTTATCTCAATATCCATGGGATCCTTCTAATTTTCATTTTCTAGGAAAGCCTATAGATGGAATTCAATTCGAAGAAGATAAAGTTATACTTATTGAATTTAAATCTGGTAATAGCAAATTATCACCTAAACAGAAATCTATCAAAAAACTTATTGAAAACAAACAATTCGAATTCCAAGAAATACATCTGAAAATGTCTTCATCGAATCAAGAATTTTTAGAAATAAATTAATTTCTATTCAATATAAGCAGTAACCGTAATCTCTATATGAGCTCCCGCAGGTAAAGCCGAAACCTCTACTGTAGTTCTTCCTGGAGGATTATTATTTAGATAGTTCGCATAAATCACATTCATTCGATCAAATTCTTTCAAATTCGTCATAAACACGGATGAAGCAACTACATCATCCAAAGAAGCCCCAGCACTTTCTAATATCCCTTTAATGTTTTCGAATGTTTGACGAGTTTCAGCCTCTATCCCTCCTTCTATTATTTTCCCACTTGAAGGATCAATTCCCTTTTCACCAGCAACAAAAATAAAATTCCCTGCTTTAATGCCTTGTGAATATGGGCCTATAGGTTGTGCACTATTAGGATCTCTTATAACTTCCTTTCCCATTTTACTCCTCGATTTGCATGAATTTTTTAAAGTTTTCCAAAAATTACTATTCTCTGGTTAACTCAGATGTATTATACACAAGAATACTATTTGCAAATTGCACATAATAAAATTTGTTTTACTAAACATTTATATATTAAAATTAAAGCTTATTATGAAGATATTAATTGCCGGTGGAACTGGTTTCATAGGAGAACAACTCATTAGATCTTTTATAAAGTCTGGATCTGAAGTTCATATACTATCTAGAAACAAAACTATTAAACATAAACTAACTTCAAATATTCATTTCTGGGAGCCTATGTTTGGCCCACCTCCAACAAAAATTGTTAATGGCGTTGATGTAGTAATTAATCTCAGTGGAGAACCTGTTTTAGGAGTATGGACTAAAAAGAAAAAAGAAAAAATATTTTATAGTAGACAATTTAGTACTCGAGGAATTGTTCAAGCAATTGAAAGAGCTACAATCCGTCCGAAATTTTTCATCTGTGCAAGCGCTATAGGATATTATCGTAATTCTGGGAATACTCTATTAACAGAAAATGCTCCTGCAGATGATTCTTTTCTAGCAAATACTTGTCTAGCATGGGAAAAAGAAGCAAAAAAAGCTGAAATGTTTGGCACAAAAGTTGCATCTATTAGAATAGGCTTGGTATTAGGGAAAAAAAGTCAAATATTAAAAATACTAACACCCTTATTTAAACTATTTTTAGGTGGCAAAATAGGAAAAGGAAATAACTGGTGGTCATGGATACATGAAGATGATTTAATTAACATATTCCATTATATTTTAGAAAAAGATTTAACTGGCGCAATTAATGGAACAAGTCCACAACCTACAACTCAAAAAACATTCATTGAAACTATGGGGAAAATATTACATAGGCCCAATTTATTTATTCTTCCTTCTAATATAATAAAAATACTCATTGGTGATTTATCAGAAGAAATACTCTATGATAAAAAAATCATCCCTGAAAAACTTATAAAATCACAATTTTCATTCAAATTTCCATCCATCGATCTTGCATTAACGGATTTAATAAAAAAAACCTAAGCTAATTCTCGAAAAAGAATCTATTTATTATTTTATGAAAAATAAATTTACTAAATATCTTCTTATACGATAATATACAGAGATATCAATCAACGATTATGAATAATACATTGAAATCTTCATCCTTATGTTCATTAACTTCACGAAAAATGGATGAAGATCCCATTGGTTCTGCTCCTATCTGGGAAAAATGTCTAATACTTGAAGTAAAACAACCTTGGGATTCAGAAATCCTAGATTCCTCTTCAATTCCAAAATCAACTTCTTTGTTATTAAAAAAATTAACAAATAAAACAATCGGATTTAAATTTCAAGCTGTAATTCCACGTTCCAACAGAACAACCAATACTTGGAAAATAATGTTTTTCAAGTATACTGAACAAGGATTCTGTCGGTATACAAAATCAGAATATGAAGCTCCTTTAAAAGAACTTAATAATATAATTACTTCATTAGCCCTATCATCAAATTCATCTTTATTAAATAAATATAAAGTCGAAAATGAAAGTGAACGAGACATTCTCGTATGTACCCATGGAAATCGTGATTCTTGTTGTGGAAAATTAGGGTTCCAAACTTATTCATCTCTTCTATCCTCTCAAAATAAATTCACTCCAAAAACACAAATATGGAGAACAAGTCACACCGGAGGACATCGTTTTGCTGCAACTTTAATTGATCTCCCATCTGGAAGATATTGGGGGCATTTAGATCCTAATTTAGCAAAAGCAATTCTATTAAAAGAAATTCCTTTTTTATCGATAGCAAAACATTACAGAGGATCTAGTGCAATGAATTCTTCAGAAGAACAAGTACTTGAAAAAAAAGTTCTATCCATTTATGACTGGGATTCGGAAAAACAATTTGAATTCATAAAAAACAATAGACCATCACTTCAAAAAAGAGAGTCTAGTATATATGCTCGTGTAAAAAGAACATTAGAGACAAAACATTGGACGGGTACAATAACTAATAAAATTCTAGAAATTCCCGGTTGTATCGGAAAAGATAAATCTGTCAAAAGTCAACAATACACACTTGAATCGTTTGAAGAAAAAAGCATCTAATTTATTTTTATATTATTTAATTAGAATTTAATTCTTTAAAATGATCCTTTAAAGATGGATATATTCCTTTATATATTGAATATTGTTGTTGATAAAAATCAACTCTCTCAGAATTTGGTTCTTGAATATCTTCTATTGTAGTCCATAGTGAAACAACTTCATCAAGAGAAGAAAACCTTTTAGCACCTATAGTAGCCATCATAGCAGCTCCATATGCTGGACCAGGGGAAGGTTTAATAGTCATAACAGGCAAATTGTATACATCTGCCTGCATTTGTCTCCATAATTTACTTTTTGAACCTCCTCCAACTGTACGAACCTCACGACTTGAAACTTCTAATTCCTCAAATAAAGACAATGAATCTTTTAAAGAAAAACAAACTCCTTCCATAACGGCCCGTATTAAATGTCCACTAGTATGCCCTGCATGTAATCCAATAAAAGAACCTCTTGCAGTAGAATCATTATGAGGAGTCCGTTCTCCTACAAGATAGGGTAAAAAAACCAAACCTTCACTTCCAGGATTTACTTCTTTTGCATCTTTCATCATCGAATCATACGTAATCGAAGACTGTTTCCCAGATATTATATTTCGCAACCACTTTAAAGAATCTCCTGCAGATAATGTAACTCCCATTAAATACCATAAATCAGGAACTGCATGAACAAAGACATGTAATCTCATTTGAGAATCTATACGCACTTTTTCTATAGGAGTTAATAAAGTTCCAGAAGTTCCAATACTCGATTGAAGTAATCCATGTGAAATAACTCCTGTTGCTAATGAACCAGCAACATTATCTGCACTTCCACAAACTATGGGAATACCAGCCTCTAAACCACATAACTCCGCTGATGTTTTAGTTAAAGACCCTACTATATCTGTTGAGTGCGCAATAGAAGGAAGAATGTCTGGCACATTAAACACATCCATTATTTTTTTAGACCAACATTTCTTCGTAACATCATATAATAATGTTGCAGAAGCATCTGAATGATCTGTTATTAATTCACCCGTCATACGAAATCGGATATAATCTTTAGGCAAAACTAATGTTGCAACTTGATCAAAATGAGACGGTTCATTTTGTTGTAACCATAATAATTTAGGAAGTGTAAATCCTTCTAAAGCAAGATTTCCAACAGATTCCCTTAATTCATCAAATCCTAACTTCTCTGTTATTTGTTCACATTGACTTGTTGTTCTTCCATCGGACCATAATAAAGCAGGTCTTACAACATTTCCTTTTTTATCAAGAAATACTGAACTATGCATTTGTCCAGAAATTCCTATTGATTCTATTCGGATTTTTTGAGAACGTTGTTTAACTATAAAAATAATTTCTTTTATAGCTTTTATAGTAGCCTTCCACCACATTTCTGGTTCTTGTTCAGACCAAACAGCATGTGGCCGTGAAATATAGAGCTCTACTTCAGATTCAGCTAAAAGTTCTCCAGTTTCTAAAGTTAAAAGAGCTTTTACCGAAGTAGTACCTATATCAATACCTAAATAGGTTAGATTAGTTTTATTCATCTATTATATTAATATCCTAACAATAATTATCTAAACTTAATGAATCTCTTATTATTTAGATGTAGGATAAAATGGAAAGAAATCAACGTTTGGATAAACTCCTACAATCTCATCTCCTTTCCACGTATATTCTACTTCTACTTCCTCCGTTTTTCTTACTTCATTAAATTTTTGATTTAGTAATTTTTGGAATTTCGTTGCCTGAACTCCTCCAATTGTCTCTTTTGATTTTCGAGTTGGCAATTCATGGATTAATACTATTGTGTTTCGCTTATCACCTTTTGCTATATAAACAAAATCTCCAATAATTACTGGATCAATTGATTGTCCATTTACTTTAACTATTAATGATTCACGTGGAATCCATTTTGGAATTCGAATACGTACATTTTTATTATCTTTTGCAACAATTTCTACTTTCGCTTTTTCATTTCGTTCTATTTTCATATTCACATTTTCATCTTCATAATCAAAATGCAAATATACTGTTATATCTATATCATTAGCAGTAACAATATGATTATATACATCAACTAGAGTATGTAATGCTGAAGCTGTAACATCAGTAACACTTCTCTTTCCTCCCTGAACATATTTTTGCATTCCACCTATTGCTCCAATAATACGTTCTGTTAAGTTGGTCATTGGGACCTTGCCTTGTCGTTGGGAATTGTAATACTCATCCGTTTGTTCATCTTCCATAGGAATCAATTCTGGACTTTCTATTATCTGTGCTGGAAGTAAACGAGATTTAACTATCCTCTCTACATCATCCAACAATTCAGTGTGATCTGCATAAAAAGCCAACCATAATGCTAATTGAACTGCATCCCCAGTAGAACCAACTTCTCCTCTGTAAGGATTATCTCTCCATAAATCATGACACGAAAATCCAGATTCATATACCATTTTCGAAACTGTAACTTTATAAGTCATCGCAACTCTATCAATATATTCTTGTTGATTTGTTAATTTTCCAAACAGAAACAATCCTCTCAGTGTCCCCAGATATGAATGTGCATGTGTTGCGTTAGATGAATTATTGAATTCACCATCAGAACTTGTCGTGTGTTCAAGATGATATCGGGCATATTTATCAGCCATAACTAATGCTAAATCATCTCCAGTTGCTTCATAAAACCAAACTAATGCTTCTATCAATCTCCCATTTGTCATAACATTTGCTGAACCAAACTCGTTCATACCTAATTCATACATAGATGGGTTTCTTTTTTGAACAACTTTAGGACTACCAATACGATGATAATAATCTAGTTTTTCCATATCCCAACTACAATCTGGTTTTGTAATGCGAAATAATGTTTCTAACATACGATGGCCCTGTTCTCTTGCCCAATTATTATCCCTGTATCTAACTAAAGCATTTAATGCTAATAATCCTTCTCTATGTGAATGAAATTCAATTTTAGGATGATCTGTTATTGGCAATCCAGAATTAATACCTATCCACCATGGATGATTTAATGGAGGAAAACAAAGGTTATCTCGATTATCAAACGCTTGACGTATATTCTCTAACATTGCTTTTTCTATGTGAGTAGGTATAGAAAAACCTGTAGCTTCTTCTAGACGAAGTATTGCATCCCACCATCGACCAATATTATGAATGTTTCCAACCCAAGCCACCTTAGCACTATAGTCTTCTTCAACTCCTATTGACCAATAAGGTTGATAATTCCTATGCGCAGCCAGCATATTAAGTAAATTACGTCCTGCTAAATTCATAGATTCTTTTATATT
Source organism: uncultured Dehalococcoidia bacterium (assembly GCA_964508175.1). GTDB lineage: Bacteria > Chloroflexota > Dehalococcoidia > Lucifugimonadales > CAZDRU01 > CAZDRU01. Next base: position 3,707 of record CAZDRU010000041.1, on the reverse strand, counting down.
CATAGAACTTTCCCTCATAAAGATAAGATGCGATATTAATAATGATTATGCGGTAAACCCCCCATCAACAGGAATAACTGTGCCATTAACTAAAGAAGCCATATCACTCACTAAAAATGCTACTAAAGAAACTACTTCACTAGGTTCTCCAAATCTACCCAAAGGAATTCTTTCTAACATAGGAGATGCTTTCTTAAGATCTCCCCAAACTCGTTTACCCATTGGAGTCAAAATGACAGTTGGAGCAATAGCATTAACTGTTATTCCTCTGCCACCCCATTCTACAGCTAAAGTTTTTGTTAACATTCCTAATGCAGCTTTACTAACACCATAAGTAGTATGATCTTTAAGAGCCACAATTCCCGCCTGTGAAGAAACATTAAGAATCCTTCCATATCCTCTTCTCAACATTCCTTGACTTATCGCTTGTGAAAGAAAAAAAGCGCTTTTGACATTAATATCCATCGTCATATCCCATTCTTCTTCTGTAACAGACTCTGCTTTTACAGGATAAGAAACTCCAGCATTATTAACCAAAATATCTACAGTTTCTAAAAAATCTTCTGCTTTTTCAACAACTTGTTCATAGGAATTTTTATCTCGCAAGTCAGTGACAAGATAATCATATCGTCTGCCAATATCATTTATTTCCTTTCCCAATTCTTGTAAATCTTTCTCAGTTCTACTTACTCCAAAGATATCTGCTCCTGCCCTAGCTAATCCAAGACATATTTCTCTACCAATCCCCTTTCCTGCTCCAGTAATAACTGCTCTTTTTCCACTAAGATTAATTTCTATAGACATTACAATTGCACCATAACTTTAATCGCTTCATCTGATTGGCTTTTTTCAAATGCTGATTCAATTGATTCCAATGAAAAATGATGTGTAATAAGAGGTTTCACATCTATCTTGCGAGATTCAAGTAATTTAACAGCAATAGGATAAGTATTTGCATAACGAAAAATTCCCAATAAATTAAGTTCTTTAATTCCAACTTTGACTATTGGCAATTTCATCTCATCAGGACCTAATCCTACAAGAACTACTGATCCTCCTGGTTTAGTAAACTCAATAGCAGAACTAACAGCGGACTCTGCTCCTGTACAATCAATTGAGACGTCAAAATCATTTGGCAATTCATCTATATTTTTATCTAATCGAATAACATCAGCTCCTAATGCTTTCGCTACATTAAGTTTAGAGCTAACAAGATCGACTACAGCAATAAACCCAGCGCCAGCAGCCTTTGCAGCCAAAAGAGTAGCAAGTCCAATAGGTCCAGCACCCATAATCAACACTCTGTTTCCCATACTAATCTTCGCTCTAGTAGATGCATGTATGCCAACCGATAAAGGTTCCATCATAGCTCCTTCATCTAATGAAATCGAATTAGGCAAACGATAACAAAAATCAGCAGGATGTACTATATATCTCTCTAAAGCCCCATCAACAGGAGGAGTTGCCAAGAAGTGTACGTTCTGACATAAATTATATTTCCCAAGTTTACAAATAGCACATATTCTACAGGGAATTCCTGGTTCAAGTGCGACCTTATCTCCGAAAGAAAAACCTTCTACTTGTGAACCAATTTTTTGAACAATTCCAGATGACTCATGGCCTAAAACTAATGGATTATTTACTACAAAGTTACCAATACGACCATGTTGCCAATAATGAACGTCAGAACCACAAATGCCAACCGATTGAATCTTTATTAATAGCTCATTCGATCGAGGTTCTGGGACAGATCGTTCTTCTAATCTTAAATCACCAATACCATGAAGTACGGCTGCTAGATTATTGGTTTTCACTACTTAGTTCTCCATTATTAAATCAAATGTTATTGTTCTTGAATCGGAGATACTTATACCTTTCTTTGTCGAATTAGTCTATCAACTAATCCTTAATCAGTCAAAAAGTTAAGTTGAAAGATTATTAAAAAATCAATTAAGTAAAATTATGATAAAATATCGCTTATTTTAATTTTTGAGGGAGAATTAATTCATGAAAAAATTATCAACCTCTACAATCATACAATTAATTTTATTAAGTACCGTAATTTCCCTTTTCTTTGCTTGTTCTAATAATGACCCAAATAAACTAGCCGGACAACCAACTTCATTGGAACAATTTAAACAAACAAATAACTCTAAAACTACTGAAGGGAGTCATATTTACTGGGCCATTCCTGAACAATACAAAGATGTCCCTATTGAACAAATTAAATCTCAAAGCGAAATAACTGACTATATGACTATCAAAGGAGCTGCTACTACTGCCGGAACTGAAAGAATGACTCGAGAAGGATATACAAGCCTCGTCAAAGGAGGAGGAAAAGTCCAAAACGAAAGTCAAAAAAATATAAACGACCGAAAAGATTTAGCATCATATACAAATAAACTTGTTACTCTTGAAGGAGTTGTTAATAAAACTGGCACTCAAAAAACTTCTCCTCTAGCTATAACTGAACGCGAACCTGGAAAATACGAAATATGGTTTTGTGCAGATAAAAATCAAAAGAGACAACCATGTAGATATCGTGCACTTTTATTATATGAAGGGCCTGAAGGTAAAGGAAATACTCTCTTTACCCCTGACAATGTCATGCGATTTTGGGGTGTTATATTAGGTGAAGAAATTTATGATCTTGGCTCGAATTATAAACGTTATCCAAGAATTCGAGTATTGGATTTAGAAATAATCGAATAGATAATGATACGGTTAGTTTTATTAAGTATCATAATTTCCCTTTTCTTTGCCTGTGCATCTTCCTCTGACAAAAAAGAAGAAACCATCAAAGATGAATGGGAAATTCCAACCCAATATCAAAATATTCCTATCGAACAAATTAAATCTCAAATCGAAATAACAGACTACATGACCATGAAAGGTGCTGCAACCACTGCTGGGACTGAAGCGATGGCTAGTCCAGGAAGAGATCCCAGACAAAGTGGAACTGATAGAAGTATTGTAGCTGGAGGAGGTTCAGTTCCACAAGAAAGTGAAAAAAACAAAGCTGATAGAAAAGCTTTAGCTCAATATACAAATAAACTTATTAGTCTTGAAGGTGTAATTCAACAATACGGAAGTCAAAAAACTTCTCCATTAGACATAAGAGAACGCGAACCTGGAAAATACGAAGTATGGTTTTGTGATAAAACTAGAAAACCCTGCAGATATCAAGCTCTTTTATTATATAGTGCTCCTGAAGGTAAAGGGAATACTCTTTTTAAGCTAGAGGATAAGATCAGATTTTGGGGTGTTATTCTAGGTGAAGAAATTAAAGCATTACGATCAAGCGGGAATATTAAACGATTCCCGAAAATTATTGTCATAGACTTAGAAGTAATTAACTAAATATAAAGGAAAGTATCATTATGAAAAAATTATCAATTTCTAGAAGTATTCAATTCATACTATTAATAGGATTATTATCTCTTTCCTTTGCTTGTGCTAGTAGCGACCCAAATAAAGCAGCCGGAATACCAACTTCATTGGAAAAATTCAAAGCACAAGAAGGAGATTCTAAAACTAGCGATGTAACTGTCAAATACTGGGCTATTCCTGAACCATACAAAGATGTCCCTATCGAACAAATTAAATCTCAAATCGAAATAACAGACTATATGGTTTTGAAAGGAGCTGCTACTAACGCAGGAACTGAGGCAACAGGAAGGTTAAAAGGAACTGATAGAAGTATTGTA
>CAZDRU010000040.1:0-12467 GCA_964508175.1 uncultured Dehalococcoidia bacterium | reverse complement strand
TCTGCGGTTGGATTTCTAGATTCAGTCTCAAAAAATTTACCGACTTTGGGAACTGGCCTGATATCAACTACGATAACTTTTGCCCCTTCTACAAGAGCCATATCTAAAGCAATTCCTCTTCCAATGCCCGAATTTGCACCTGTTATAACAGCAACTTTATCCTTAAGTTTCATTTTGATCTTAAGAAACCAAAGTCATTTTTTCTAATACAGCATTAGCTGAAACAATATGTCGTTGAAATCCTAAGCTAATTGGGTCTTCACCCAATGCAAGCCCCAATAATTGTGGAAGATGAATAATAGGCATATTAATATCACCTTTATCTTCTTGAGCTGCTGCAACAGGTTGATATCCATCAAGATTTAAATGGCATAAAGGACATGGAGTAACCATCGCATCAGCACCTAATTCTTTAACTTCTGTTGTATGTTTTGCAACCATTTTATTGGAATTCTTTTCGTTAATCGTTAATATAGGAAAACCACAACATCTTGATTTGCCTTCAAAATCTACAACTTCTGCTCCTAACGCAGCAATTATAACTTCTAAAGAATTCTGACGTTCAGGTTTTTCGTTAAAACCTAAAGCATCTGAAGGTCGCAAAATATAACAACCATAAAATGGAGCAATTTTGAAACCATTAAGAGGTCGAGTAATAAAAGATTGTAATTTATCAATTCCAATATCTTCAATAATTACCCATAAAAGGTGCTTAATTACTGTAGTCCCTCTATATTTTAAATTATCAAAAATCAAGTAATTATTAACTTTTTTTAAGTATTCTGGATCACTTGTTAATCGTTTATTCGCTTGACTCATTACTCCCTGACAAGTACTACATATAGTCATAATTGGCAAACCCAAATCCTCAGCCATAGCAAAGGTTCTGGCATTCATAATATCGCCAAGAAGTTGATTTTTTTCCTGTAAAACTCCTGCTCCCGTACAAGATGCTCCTTTCAGCTCATTTAATCGAATACCTAATCGTTCACATACAGTGATAGTAGCTGGATAAAGTTCTGGACAACCTCCTCTAGAAACACAACCAGGGAAAAATGCATACATTACTCCTCCTGTTCCGAAGCCTGCTGTTCTTCATCAGCAACCTTATTAAATATTTGTTTTAATCCTTCCATATTTGGAATTCCTTTATGAAATAAAGCAGGTATTTTGCCTTTAATAGCTGCACGAATAGCTACAGGAAGCATATTTAAAGGCATCCCAAACATACCAAAAGTTTTTAGTGGCAATTTCAATTCATCTAAAGTTCCACTATGTGAAACTATATCAGCAAATGCATCTGTATGTTTTGCTCCACTATTATCCATAAATCCATGATTCATAGCTCTATCTCGAAGTTCCATAATACGATCCATTGGGGCTACATCTTTAGGACAAACCTCAACACATTCCATACATCTAGTACAATCCCAAATACCTGAATATTCACTTAACATTTCAAGTCGATTACTCGTTTCAGCATCACGAGGATCATCTACAAATCTATAAGCTTTTGCCAATGCAGCTGGTCCAATAAACCCTTCATCAACTTCAAGAACCGTACAATCTGAAACACACGCACCACACATAATACAATTCGCTGGTTGAGCTAATTTTTTCATTGATTCATCAGAAGCTATATACTCTCCAGAAGGTTCTACCTCATCAGGTTGTAACCAAGGCTTTATCTCTTTAACTTTATTCCAAAAAATATCCATATCAACAACTAAATCTTTAATAACAGGCATATTTGTCATAGGCTCAACGGTAATTGATGCCCTATCACCTTGTAAATTATCAATAACTTTCATTTTACAAGCTAAACCAGCCATGCCATTAATTCTCATGCTACATGAACCACAAATAGAACTACGACAAGAACAACGTAAACTTAATGTGCCATCTTTATCTTCACGAATCTTTATTAAAGCATCAAGAACAGTCATAGAAGGTTCAATCATCAAAGTATAATCGTCCCAATAAGTTCCTTTTTGGGGATTTTCAGGATTAAATCTCTTAATTAAAAAGCTAACTTCCATTTTAATACTTCCTTTCTTCTGGGTTCCAATCTGTTATATTAACTGGCAAATATGAAACAATCGGTTCCCCATCAACAGAACGTGTTATCAAAACGTGTTTAAGCCAGTTTTTATCATCTCGGTCAGGGAAATCAAGATAATAATGAGCTCCCCTACTTTCTTTTCTTTCAAGTCCACTTCGTAACATAACTTCAGCACAATCAATCATAAATCCTAATTCTAAAGCAAAAACTAAATCTGTATTAAATATTTTGCCTTTATCTTCAACTGCAACAACTTCATACCGATTTTTAAGCAATTTCATTTTACTAAGAGCTGTCTGCATACCTTCAGTTGTCCTAAATACTCCAAAAGAATCATCCATAACAGTTCCCATATCATTTCTGATCGTTGCTATCCTATCTTCTGTTGATTTTCTCGCTAATAAATTCTCTATTCTGTTATTTTCTGAATTAAGATAATCTTCGGCAAGTAATTTGCCAGAATTTTCCGAAATATGACGAGCAGCATGTTCTCCAGCTCTTTTACCAAATACAACTGTATCTAATAGAGAATTAGCTCCTAATCTATTTCCTCCATGAACACTTACACAAGCACATTCACCTGCTGCATATAATCCTTGAATATTAGTTTGACCATTTATATCCGTTTTTATTCCTCCCATCATATAATGCATACCAGGACGAATAGCAATTGGCTCTTTTGTAATATCAACATTGGCAAAATCTAAACCAATTTCATATATTTGACTTAATTTTTCTTTTATTAATTTTTCTCCTAAATGACGACAATCAAGTAAAACAGATCCATCAATTCCTTTCCCTTCTTGAATTTCTGTTGCTACGCATCGAGAAACGACATCTCTAGATGCAAGTTCCATCATATTAGGAGCATATTTTTGCATAAACCTTTCGTTATCCTTATTAAGAAGATACGCACCTTCTCCCCTAGCTCCTTCAGTTATCAAGACTCCACTGCCTTTCAAAGTTGTAGGATGATATTGAACCATTTCCATATCCATCAATCCTGCACCAGATTGATAAGCTAAAGCAATTCCATCTCCAGTAACAATCAATGCGTTTGTACTTGGTTCATAAACTCGACCAAGTCCTCCTGTACAAATGATAACTGATTTAGCAGATATGACTTCTGTTTTTCCAGTTCTAATTTCAAAAGCAACAACGCCTAAACAAACTGAATTTTTGACGATTAATTTTGTCACAAACCATTCTTCATATACCTGGACTTCATATTTCATAAGTTGCTCATACATAGAATGAAGAATCGCTTGCCCAGTAATATCTGCAACATGAAAAGTTCGAGCTTTTCTTTGTCCGCCAAAAGCACGTGTTCCTAATTTTCCTTCTGAATCTCTATTAAAAATAACTCCCATATGTTCTAAAGAAATTAATTCTTCACCTGCTTCTTGAGCCATAATTTCTACCGCATTTTGATCTGCAAGATAATCACTTCCTTTAATAGTGTCATATGCATGATCTCTCCAATCATCTCCTCTGTCGGTCAAAGCAGCATTAATACCTCCTTGAGCAGCATTAGAATGCCTCCTAACAGGATGCACTTTACTTATAATAGCGACATTTACACCAGAACGACTAGCAGACAAGGCTGCTCTCATCCCAGCAAGTCCGGCTCCTATTACAAGAACATCATGTTCAATCATAAATCTCCTTTTAGAAATACCAATATATTTCCCTATCTAATTCACTATAACAAAGCAATGAATATGTTACAACGAGAAATAATTATTATGCAATTTCAAGTTATATTATTTGAAAAAAGCAACCATCTTGCTGCAATTGATTTTGCATCAATTATTTTTCCTTTCTTAACATAAGAATCAAATTTCTCGAGCTTAAAACGCACAACATCAACAAATTCATCTTCGTCTAATTGTTGTTTTTTTAAAATTAGATTGTCAGCTAAAAATACATGCATTAATTCAGTACAAAAACCTGGAGCTAAATAAAATTTCCCTAATAATTTTAATGATTTTGCCTCATATCCGGTCTCTTCTTTTAGTTCTCGAAGTGCTGCTGTTGAAGGATTTTCTCCATTTTCAATCGCACCTGCAGGAAATTCAAACAATAATTTCCCAATTGAAACTCGATATTGTTGGACCAAAATTAATTGTTCATTTTTATCAAATGCTATTACAACTACAGAATTACTGTGTTGAATTATTTCTCGATTTGCTAAACGGGAATTTGGCAACAAAACTGATGCCAGAGATAAATTAAGTATTTCTCCTTGATATAATTTATTATTTGTTAATATTTTCTCAATCATTAAAATAAATTTTCTCTACATTAATTTATTATTAACTCGTTTAAAAAAATATTCTGGAGAATTAAATCTAATAAAACTTGCATAAACAGAACTTTTTCTTAACTCAATTTTAGAATTTATATTCACTGCTAATTCCAAATATCCATCAGCAGATAATCCTAAAAAATTTTCATCACTTAAAACTTCTAATTCAATAATAGAATTATCTGACAATACAAAAGAATTTGGCAATCCTAAATGAGGAGCTAATGGAGAAATTACCATTACTTTAGCTTGAGGAGAAACTATAGGTCCTCCTGAAGAAAGACTATAAGCAGTACTTCCTGTTGGAGTACTAACTATCATACCATCACAAGCATATTCACCTAATTTCATTTGATCAATAGATATTTTAATTCTTAATAATTTAGCTATCTTTGAAGAAGCCAATACAATCTCATTTAATGCTAATAACTTCTGAGAATTTTTACTATTATTTTGAATGATTGAAGCTTCAATCATCATTCTATGGTCTAACCAAGAATTGGTAATTAATTTTTCATATAAAGAATTAAAGGATTCTTTTTCATCTAATTCAGCTAGATAGCCTAACTTTCCAGCATTTATACCCAAAACTGGAACTTTTAAAGGAGCTGCCATCCCAGCTATTCTTAATATAGTTCCATCTCCTCCAATCACAATTAGAAGGTCTGTATCATCTAAAATAACTCCTGATTTTTCTACTGTATTTAAATCAGTAGTCCAAATTTTTGCATCTTTTTTTAAACAATTAGCTAAACTTTCTTTAACTTCAATTGCAATTTGCGAATTATCATTAAAAACAATGCCTATAATATTAATAGTTAATTCGTTCATTAGAATTTAATTCTATTGTAAATTCCTTATAAAAATAATTAGAAAACTCATTAAATCTGAAATAGCAAAAAAATAATATCAAATTAGGAAAGTATTTCAACTGCCTTCCTTGCAATAGTTAACAACGGAGAAGGATAAATACCTAAGAAAATTACAATCACAATCGGAATAATCAAAACTGTTGCATGAATAGGAGTAATAACTAATTTCCCTTTAATTTGTGATTCTCCAACAAAAAGAATCCGAACAATTCTTAAATAATAATAAGCAGAAATTACGCTATTAATTACTCCTGCTACTACCAACCATGTAAGTCCACTTTTTATTGCAGCAGAAAAAAGATATATTTTCCCAACAAATAAACCTGTTGGAGGCAGTCCAATTAAAGAAATCAAAGCAAGGGTAAATATAATAGCAATCCAAGGCGTTTTTCTTGCAAGTCCTCCGAAATTAGTAATTTGCTGACTGCCTATCATATTTACTAATAAAATTAAAATGAAAAATACAACAAGATTTGTTGCTGTATAAGCAACAAGATAGAATAAAATACTACTAGCGCCTAAATCATTACCAGAAACAGAATTTGCTGCGACTCCAATTAACAAATAACCAGCATGAGCTATGCTACTATAACCTAATAATCGTTTAATATCATTTTGTCTTAAAGCTACAATATTACCTAATGTCATTGTTATACAACTCATGACCCCATATAAAAGTGACCAATCTTTTACATACGCTCCAAAAACCTTATAAAAAATAACTAACAAAATTGCAAAACCACCTGCTTTACTAGCTACTGACAAGAAACTAACAATAGGCATTGGAGCAGCTTGATAAACATCTGGAATCCACATATGTACTGGCACCATGCCTATCTTAAAACCAAAACCTACTGCAAATAAAACTAATAAAATTAACAATCCAAAATTTTCAACAACAGAGCTATATCCATAAATCCCTAAATTCAATGCTATATCAGTTATATTAGTTGTTCCTGTTGCCCCAAATAAGATCACCATTCCCAATAAAATAATAGCCGAACTTATTGCATTTAGAACAAAAAATTTCACTGTAGCTTCACCAGACAAAGCTGTCTTCTTTAAATTGACTAGAATGATCATAGGCAAAGTAGATAATTCAAGAGCAAGATATATTCCAATCAAATCTCTCGAAGCAGGTAATAACATTAATCCTATCGAAGAGAAAAGAAGCAGTCCATAATATTCCCCATGATTACGGTTCAAATCTCTTAAATAATGAATAGAAGCTAAACTAACAAGCCCAATAATGATAATAGTTAAAAATTTAAACGATAAAGCAAAAAAATCAACTGAAATTGAATTCCAAAAACCTATTAATTGAGATGTTTCTGTATTAGAAACATTTGCCCACAATAAAGAACTGAATACTATAGGTGCAATTAATCCAAAACAAACAAAATAAGGAATAATTTTTTTATTTTTTATAAATAAATCTAGAATAACTACCAGTATTGCAAGAACAGTCATACTAATTTCAGGCAAAATTAAATAGACATCATCTAAAGTCATTAATTACCTCCAATATTAGTAATAGAATTAACTATCGGGCTTAAACCACTCTCAAAAAGGTCAATAAGATAGAATGGGAAAATACCTACTATAAGAATACTAATTACTAACAAAACTAAAGGAACCATTTCTAACAAATTAACATCAGAAACATTTTTAAAACGATCTTTTTCTGGACCAAAAAATACTCTTTGTATTGTCCAAAGAATATATCCTGCAGCAAAAATGATTCCTAACGCAGCAATACTAGTATGCCAAGGAAACGAAGTAAATATTCCTAAAAATATTAAAAGCTCAGAAACAAAACCGCTTAAACCAGGTAATCCTAAAGATGCTAAACCTGCAATAACAAAAGAAATTGTTAATACAGGCATTCGGACTACCAATCCTCCTAAATCAGGAATATACCTAGTATGAAGTTTGTCATACATTAGCCCAACACTAAGAAACAACAAGCCAGTAATAGTTCCATGAGTAAACATCTGCATGGCTGCTCCTGAAAACCCGAGAGCAACTTTAGCTGTTGATACCGAAACAGTAATACCTAAAAGAACTAACCCCATATGACTTACACTACTAAAAGCGATTAGTCTCTTTAAATCAGTTTGTCTCAATGTAAGTATAGCTCCATAAATAACAGTAATTACAGCAAAAATTGCCAGTATACTTGAATAATCAATTATTAATTCAGGGAACACTCCAGCAACTATTCTAATAAGGCCATATCCTCCCATCTTCAATAAGACTCCTGCTAACATAACACTAACAGCAGTAGGAGCATCAGTATGTGCATCAGGCAACCATCCATGGACGGGCCAAATAGGCAATTTAATAGAAAATCCAATTACAAAAAACCAAAATACTAAAGTTATTGGCAAAAGAAGAGTAGTATTTTGTATCCCTTGTTCTAATAAAGTAACTAAATTAAATGTACCGCCAGCAGCCAATCCAATAGAAAGAATAGAAACTAACATAAAAGCGCTGCCTATAAAAGTAAAAAGGAGAAATTTCATCGCAGAATATTCTTTTCTTCCACTTCCCCAAATCGAAATCAAAAAATACATTGGGATAAGTTCCAATTCCCAAAACAAAAAGAATAGAAACAAATCTAACGAAGTAAAAACTCCCATAATAGAAGTTTGTAATATCAAAAGCCATATAAAGTATTCTCTGACTCTTAATTTAATCTTCCATGATGCAATAACTGCACAAAAACCTAACAATCCAGTAAGCAATACCATAGGAGCACTTAAACCATCAACACCTAAATGATATGAAATTTTAAAATTATCAAAAGAAATCCAAGATAATATTTCTTGGGATTGAAAACGTGTTGAACTAGTAATGTCATATCCCAAAAATACCCAGAAAGATAAAATTAATTCAACTAAAGCAATTACAAGAACAAAAAAACGAACAGATATATTCTTTGGTATAACCAGCAATAACAAAGCACCAAGTAAAGGCAAAAAAATTAAAATAGATAAAATGCCATCAAACACTACTCGACTCTCCCCCAAATAAAGTAACTAATCATTATTACAACAATTATAAAAGGTATTGATAAACCATAAAGACTAACCTGGCCTGTCTGAATTTTGCGAATTATCTGACCAAAACCTGAAACTAACAACCCAGACAAATCCCACGTTCGATCAATAAATTCACGATCAATCCACTCTAAAATCCCCCCTACAAATTTATATATTAAAGAATTCGTAAAATAGCGTTCATATAAAACATCAAAATAATATCGTCGTTCAATCAAAGTATATATAGGCTTTATTGCATCTGACAAAAACATTTTAGAACGCCATTTATGGAACATGAATGCTAAAAATGCTCCAATTAAACCTAATCCGATTGAACCAATAGCTATCAACATATTAAAAGAACTATGAGTTTCACCATGTGTCAAAAATTCTGTTAACCAATGTTTAGGTATACCAAATATATCTAAAGGAGGATTGGCAATAAATCCAATAATTATGCTTAAAAATGCAAGAAATACTATTGGGATAATCATAATTAACGAAGATTCATGAGGATGAGTTTCAGATTGAGTTTTATTTGGAGAATCATTATTGTTTTCTGCACTAATGCCTCCCTTAAACTTCCCAAAAAATGTCATTAACATCATTCTAGTCGCATAAAATCCTGTTAATAGAACTGAAATAGTTAATAAAATAAATGTAATAGAAATTATCAAATCTCCAGCAATCAATCCATTGTAACCATTCAGAAGAATTTCGTCCTTACTCCAAAACCCTGCAAAAGGGAAAATTCCAATTAAACTAATACTACCTATTAAACACGACCAAAAAGTTATTGGCATTTTTGTTCGTAATCCACCCATATAATGCATATTAAAAGTGCCAACAGAATGTCCTACATTTCCTGCGGACAAAAATAAAAGAGCTTTGAAAAAAGCATGTGTAAATAAATGAAATATTGCTGCTGAATAAGCGCCAATACCTAAAGCAGCCATCATATATCCCAATTGACTAATGGTCGAAAAAGCCATTACTCTTTTTATATCTTTCGAAACAATTGCCATTGAAGCTGCAAACAATGCAGTAAAACCTCCAATCATTGCAACTATATGACTAGATGCTTTAAATAATTCCTCAAAACGACCAACAAGAAAAATTCCTGCAGCAACCATAGTAGCTGCATGAATCAATGCGCTAACTGGCGTTGGTCCTTCCATAGCATCTGGCAGCCAAACATGTAATGGGAATTGAGCTGATTTACCAATAGCCCCAGAAAAAATTCCTAAAGCAACCCATCCTCCAACTGAAAGACCCATTGAACCTAAAGCAAGTGCCTTTTCACTACTTGCCCAATGATTAATGTCAGAAATTTCTAAACCAACTCCTTGGAAAAACAAATATAAAATAGCTATTAAAAATCCAAAATCACCGATTCTAGTCACAATAAAAGCTTTTTTCGCTGCAGCTGTTGCTTCAGGTTTATAATGCCAAAAGCCAATCAATAAATAAGAACATAATCCAACAAGTTCCCAAAAGAAATAAACTTGAATTATATTCGATGCTATAACTAATCCAATCATTGAAGCAGTGAATAATGAAATATAACTAAAATAACGACTAAATCCTGAATCATGGGACATATAACCTATTGAATATATTTGAACTAATAAACTAATGCCCGTAACTACAACCAACATTATTGAAGTTAACTGATTAATAAGTAATCCAAATTTAATTTCAAAAGACCCAATTTGAAACCAAGTAAATCCTGTTAAATTAGCCATGTCAGTTGAATTAACAAGCATATTCTGCAATAAACTAATTGAAAGAATAAAAGAATACGCTATCGCAAGAACCGAAACTATACCTGAAACCATGTAATAGCGATTAAGGAATGGCCTTAATATCAATGCAATCAATGCAAAAGCTGCAATTGGAACTAATAAAATTGTCCATATTAATAATTCGTTCATAAACTATAATTTCCTAATAATCTCTTCAGCAACATGTTCTCTTCCTTTAGGAACACATACTTCATAAGAAGATGTACTTTGTGCATCTAAAATATCTCCAATTGGTTGAATTCTGACAGGCAATCCTTCAGCTTCAATAGCTTCTTTCCAAATATTAGCTATTTTTAAATTTCTAACATTTTTAATTTGAATCCACATAAACTCACCTAATTTCGAAGTTCGTTAATTTCGTCTACATTAGCCATATCCCGTGATCTATATAATGTCAAAACCAATGCTAAACCTAAAGCCACTTCAGCAGCTGCAACAGTAATAATAAAAATGCCAAAAACATGTCCTGAAAGCAACGGTATTAAAATTTCTTCGTTCACTGTAGTACGACCTGCATATAAAATAGAAGAAAAACCCAACCGAGAAAAACCAACTGCTAATAAAACAATGGCATTAAACATTAACTCAATAGACATCAAAATTGATATTAAACTTTTTCTAGATAAAGCTCCAAAAAGACCAATGCTAAAAATCAACATAGCAACAATAAATATTGAGAACATATTCATTTTGAATGACTCCTCAATAACATTAATGCTCCTAAAAGGGTAGCAAGCAATAAAATAGATACAACTTCGAAAGGAATAACAAAATTAGAAACAAGTAAACTCCCAATCCATCCTGAAGTATCTTGCAATACCTCACTTGCTATAGTTTCAGATAAATGTTTAGTTCCATTTGTAACTTTATTTAAAGAATTCAAAGCAAACAAAACTACAACAAAAAAAGTTGAGACAACAAACAATGCCGGGATAGTAACTTTTATCGGTAAATTTGAATTTTTTTCATTCTTTGTAATCAATAAAGCAAAAATTATCAATATTGAGATTGCTCCTACATAAACAAGTAGTTGCACAACAGCAACAAATTCTGCACTTAACAAAATATACAAACCAGCAAAAGATAAAAATACGAGTATTAAAAATAACGCAGATCGAAATATATTATTAAGAAAAACAACTCCAAAAGCCGCCATGATCGCAGCAACTGATAACACCCAAAAAATAATATCTTGTAAGATCATCTACTGATTCTTCCTGTAATTTTATTTTTTTTCTTGGTTTTATTTGATAATAATTTAGCTTTATCTTCTTGATGCCATTCCCCACTTTCACGACCTACTTTATCCCAATCAATAACATCATCTTTATGAGGATCGTATTTCCCTTCTAATTGAGGACGAAACCAAGTACTAGGTTTTTTCGGAGCACTTCGTAATTCTTCAAGGGGAATAACTAAACCTTTCCGTTCATATTTACCACGTTCAAATCCACTACCCATAAAAAGTGCGTCATAAGGACAAGCTTCAACGCAAAGCCCACAATACATGCATCTACCTAAATCTATATCAAAAGCTTCTATACTATAATTACCTCCCTCCGCACTCGCTTCTCCTGAAGGGTCAGTAATAATACGAATAATACCAAGGGGACAATATTTAGCACACGAAGCGCAACCTGTACATCTTTCTTCATACCACGCAAATTCCTCTCCTCTAAACCTAGGATGTTGTGGTAATCGCTCTTCAGGATATTGAACAGTATTAGATTTGCGAAATAAATTTTTAAATGTTACTGATAATCCTTTTAAAATTCCAATTCCAAACATAATTAACCTACCTTTTCCAAAATCAAGTCCTGAGTAGCGGTCTTTGCATAAGGCTTAACAATTCTATCCTTAACAAGAAATCCGAATAGAGGAATTAAACTAACGGCAAGTACAATATTAATTGCTGCCATTATCCATAATTCTTGACTTGTTATTACGCCTGGAGTAGTTACATTATTAAATATATAAACTTCTACAGCAGTAATTACCAAATTAATAAGACTTAACGGGAATAAAAATTTCCATGCAAAAGACATAATTTGATCTATACGTAATCTTGGAATTGAAAGTCTGACCCATTCAAAAATAAATATAAAAATAACAATTTTCAACAAAAACCACAGTGCACCAAGTTGATCCGATAAAAAGAAGCCTGACCAACCACCAAAGTACATATTAGCTAAAATCGCACAATAAACTAAAAGAGCTGCAAATTCAGCTGCTTGAATAACTCCATATTTCATTCCAGTATATTCAGTATGAAATCCAGCTACTAATTCTGACTCTGCTTCAACAATATCAAACGGAGTTCTATTCATTTCTGCAGAAGCGCTTAAAACTACAACAAAAAAACCAATTGGTTGGACT
>CAZDRU010000039.1:0-52355 GCA_964508175.1 uncultured Dehalococcoidia bacterium | reverse complement strand
TGTCGTTTTAGTGTTAATTTTTCAATGGCGCCCTTTAGTAGTTACAACAATACATAATGATTTATCTCGATTTCTTGATATGCCAATGAATAAGACCGGGTATTTTTTGTTTATTGGGAGTTCAATGGCTTTGATTGCCGGTGTTAAGTTATTAGGTGTAATTCTCGTTTCTGGATTATTAATAATCCCTGTTTTAATAGCTAATCAAGTTGGAAAGTCATTTAAATCAAATGTTATTTTTACTCAGTTGATTGCAATTATTATAACTTTTTTGGGTGTTATATTTTCTTATGTTTTTGATCTGCCAACGGGGCCTTCTATTGGTTTATTGTTAGTAGTAACTTTTATTTTGTCTTTATTGTATTCGTTTATAAGAAGTAAAAATCACAGCCATTAATTCAAGATTTATCCTTGTTTAATTATTATAATAGAGTACAATATCTTGTAATTTTATAGTTATGAATGAGAGGTGATTATGTTTAATTTTAAAATTCCAAAAAATAATTTACGTAATTTAACAATAATTTCTTTAGTAATATTTACTACTTTAGCTTTACTTGTTGCTTGTGGAGAATCTAGGCCTAAAATAGAAACTCCTTTAAAAATAGGAATGCTTAATAGTATGACAGGTGATTTGTCTGATTTTGGCAAAGCTCACAAACTATCCGCTGAATTAGCTATTGAACATATTAATGCAGTTGGAGGAGTTGGTGGTTTCCCAGTAGAATTAATAGTAAAAGATACTCAAACTAATGCAACAGTTGGGGTTGATGCAGCAAATGCTTTGGTTGCAGAAGGTGTTCCAGCTTACGTAGGTGCGTTAGCTAGTAGCGTTACGATGCCGGTTGCAACTACAGTATCTTCACAAAAGAATATTGTTCAAATATCAGCAGCTTCAACATCGCCTGCAATTACAGCCTTAGCAGATAACGATTTCTTATTTAGAACAACTGTGTCTGATGCATTTCAAGGGCAAGTTCTTGCACGCCTTGCCAAAGAGAATTATTCTTCGGCAGGTGTTATATATGTTAATAATCCTTATGGTGAAGGATTAGCAAAGCAATTTAAGACAACTTTTGAAGCTGAAGGCGGTAAAGTTACAGCAATGGTTCCACACGAACAAACTCAACCATCATATAAATCAGAATTAACTAAAGCAACAGCTGGAAAACCAGATGTTTTAGTTGCTTTAAGTTATCCAGAAAGCGCTGAAGTATATCTTCGAGAAGCATTAGAAGGTAATTATATTAAAACCTTCTTATTTGCTGATGGAACTAAATCTCCAGATATGTTTGCTAAACTTGGTTGGGATAAGCTTGAAGGTTCTTGGGGAACAAACCCAGGTAGTCCTAAAACAGGTTCTTCGACGAAATTCATTATAGAATATGAAAAAAAATATGGCGAAAAACCTCCGCTACCTTATATGGGGGAAACTTATGATGCAGTTGTTTTAATAGCATTAGCTGCTGCAAAAGCTAATAGCACTACTGATGGAACAGCAATTAGAGATGCATTACGATCGGTTGCTTGTTCTGTAGGTGAAAGGGTAGGTCCTGGTATTAATGATGTTGATGATAAAACATCGGGCCTGAGACGAGGCTTTGTTCTTGCCCATGCTACTGAGAAAGATAAATGGCATAAAGTAGATTATGAAGGAGCTGCTGGCAAACAGTGTTTTGATGCAAATGGAGATGTTGCTGGTGATATTGAATACTGGCAAATAGAAGGTGGCAAAATTGTGAGTAAAGGATTTAGAAATAAATAAATTACAATTTAAGTAAAATTTTCATACTGACTTAAAAAAGATCGGAACTACTTAATAAGGAAATTCCGATCTTTTTTAATATTCAAAATTTTGAATTGTTATGAGTTCTTTCTGGTAATATTCCAAGAGGTTTAAATACTATTGCTACTATTATTAATATTCCAATCATGAATAGTCGAAATTCTGAAGTGCCCATTATAGATATTATGGGTATTTTAGTTAAAAATTGAGAGAAACTCCATATACCCCATACTAAAAATGCGCCTAATATTGCTCCTTTGTTGTTACCTTTTCCTCCAATCATTAACATTGCCCATATTACGAAAGTTGCTAATAATGGATCAAAAGTAAATGGAGATAGAAATCTTATATAGTAAGTATAAAGTGCACCTCCTATTCCCATAATTGCAGCTCCTAATACAAAAGATTGGAGACGAATATAAGAAACATTTTTCCCACTCGCGGCAGCAACAAGTTCATCATCTCGAATTGCCCTTAATACTCTTCCCCAAGGAGATTTTGTTAATTTTTCGATTAAAAGATAAATTAAAATTATAAAGATGATAATTATTATCATATAAAAATACTCATAATATTGTGGATGAATTAACTCTCCTAAGAATTTAGGTATTTTATAAAGACCTTTAGACCCGTTAGCAAGCCATTTTTCGTTGAGAAAAATTAGACGAGTTGTTTCTGCAATTCCTAATGTTGCCATGGCTAGATAATCTTCACGTAATTTGATTGTTAAGAGTCCTATCGGGATGGCTAAAAGAGCTGCAGCGAGGGCTCCAGTAATAATTGCGAATAGTAACCATAAATCACCTAAGCTTATATAGTGTGCAAGATTTCCTGCAAATTTAAAATCTTCAAATTGAGCAGGATCAGGAGGAGCTATAATAATTAATGCAGAACTATAAGCACCTATAGCAAAAAAACCAGCAATTCCTATATTAAAAAGCCCAGTAAACCCCCAATGAATATTAAGTCCCATTGAAAATATAGAATAAATCCCTGCGAGGATTATAAAAGTTGCTACGTATCCAAGTATGTTTAGAATATCCATTACTGTTTTTCTCCAGTAATGCCTTGAGGTTTAATGAGTAAAGTTATAATAAGCATGAAGAATGCTATAGCTGGCTTATACGCTGTATTGATCCATTGAGTCGAAACTTCAGTGGTAATTCCCATTAATAAGGCTCCTAAAAGAGCTCCGTATGGATTTCCTATGCCTCCTATTACAACAGCTGCAAATAATGGAATTAGAAGTTTCCAGCCCATTACTGGATATAATTGTGCTTGAGATATTGCGAGAAGAATTCCAGCTGTAGCAGCTAAACTTCCTCCGATTATCCATGTCCATATTATAATTTTTTCAGTAGGAATACCTGTTACTTTAGCTAGACTTGGATTGTCGGCTGTAGCTCTCATTGCTTTTCCTATTTTTGTTTGGTTTAGAAACCAGTAAAGAGTTATAATTGCAATAATAGATACAGCTCCAACAAATAGGTTGTCAGGCGGAATTTTTATATCGAAAGGTAATAAATAAAATTGTTTTGATAATCTTGGATATTGATGTGTAGTTCCTCCCCAAAAAATGTGTAATAATCCTCTGATAGCTATTGCCAATCCTAAAGATGCCATTGCTGTAATAACAGCATTAGTTTGTTTATTCCGAAGTCTCGAGTAAATCAATAATTCAGTTATTAAAACTAATACAGTAGTCATTACAATTCCTATTGGTATTGCTAGAAGAATTGGATATCCGAAAGTGAATGGACCTAACCCAGTGCTTGTAAGGCTCATATTTTTAAATGGAACTTCAAGAATGAATAATGTTAAATAAGCGGCAATAGTCATTAAATCTCCATGAGCTATATTGGCAAATTTTAAAATACCGTAAATTAAAGATAGACCAACAGCTCCGAGTGCAATAATCAATCCTATGAATATTCCATTAACGAAAAGTTCTAATTTAATGACATTAGTTATTAATAAGGGTAATAATACGCTTGCGAAGATAATAATAAGTATTCGCTTGATAAATGTAGGAGTTAAACGTTGTAAAAATAAAATTTTCGTATTTAACCTCCTAAATAAAGTTTTTTAATCCTAGGATTTTTTAATAAATTTTTCCCAGTATCTTCAAATTTATTTTCACCAGTTGCTAAAACATACGCACGATCTGATATTGAAAGTGCCATTGTTGCATTTTGTTCAACTAGAAGAATTGATATACCCTTATCTCGTATTTTTTTTATTATTTCAAAAACGGAAGAGATAAATTTAGGAGAAAGTCCTGCCGATGGTTCATCTAATAAAAGCAGTTTTGGATTAAGCATTAATGCCCTTGCTATTGCAAGCATTTGTTGTTGACCTCCTGACAAGTGGCGTGCTTTTTTTGTTGTTTGTTTTTTTAGATCTGGAAATAAATTAAGTAGTTCATTTAATCGTGTTGTATAGTTGTCTTTTCTAATAAAAGCTCCCATCTCAAGATTTTCCATTACGGATAGAGAAGCAAAGACGTTATTACTTTGAGGAACATAACATAAGCCAAGTTTCACAATATCTTCAGAATTTTTATTAGTAATATCTATTGAATCATAATGAATAGTTCCTTGATTAATTTTTATTAGATTAATGATCGCTTTTAATAGGGTAGATTTTCCTGACCCATTTGGTCCGATTATCGTTACAATTTCATTTTTTCCTACAGTCATTGATATTCCATGCAGTATTTCTGTGTCTCCGTATCCGCATTTCACTTGTGATGTTTCTAGTAAGAAGTTCAATTTGTTTTCCTTCCTAAATATGCTTCTAAAACAGTAGGATTATTAATAATTTCTTTAGCATTTCCTTCAGCAATTTTTTTACCTTCATTTAGTACGATAATTGGATTGCAGAGATTCATTATAAAATTCATATCATGTTCTATAAGTATGAAAGTAATTCCTTTTTCTTTACATGCTTTATCAATATTCTTACTAATCGATTTTAATAATGTTCTGTTAACTCCAGCTGCTGGCTCATCCAATAATACTAATTGAGGCTTTGCCATGAGAGTTCTTCCTAGTTCTAAAAGTTTTTTTTGTCCTGTTGATAAATTTGAACAAAGATTTGTTTGTAGATGGTTTAAATCAAGGAATTCTAAAATTTTTATCGCTTCTTTTTTTAATTGTGTTTCTTGTCTGGCGATTTTTTTCTGAGAGAAAAGAATGCGAAATGGATTTTCACCTACTTGATTTTTAGGGACAAGCATTAAGCTTTCAATAACAGTCATGTTTTTTAATTCTCTTGGAGTTTGAAAAGTTCGGACAATACCTTTTGAAAAAATTTCGTGAGGTTGTAATCCCTGAATTTTTTTATTGTTTAATAAAATTTCCCCTTTATCATGTGAAGTGAAGCCAGTAATGATATTGAACAGAGTTGTTTTTCCTGCCCCATTTGGGCCTATTATTGCAGTAATACTTTTTTCAGGTATATCTAAGTTACATTCTTTTAGAGCGTCAATACCTCCGAATGTTTTTGAAATATTCTTTATTCTTAGAAGAGGCTTACTTAGTTTTTTCATAACAAAATAATAAAAAGGTTTTTGGTATAGTACTCTTGGTTTTCAATCTGTGCAAATTTATATCATTCATATATATAGTAAACTTTGTTTTTTTACTTGATAACTTGTGGTATTTTATTCAATGTTAAAGTTTTTAAATGTGGAGAGTAAATATGAAAGATAAAAATCCTTATATCGAGTTAGGGGTCAATCCAATAGTTAGTGCTGGTGGTACTTGGACTAGACTTGGAGGGTCTCGGCCTGATGATGATGTTCTTACTTCTATGCAATTAGCTAATGATGATTTTTGTGATCTTAATGAATTATTAATTAAATCGGGAGAAGCAGTTGCCGATTTAGTTGGGTGTGAAGCTGCTCATATAAGCTCTGGAGGATTTGCAGCTTTAGTTATAGCAGTAGCTGGTATAATTTCTAAAGGAGATCCAGGAATTATTGCAAGATTACCTGATTCCCAAAATCTTCCAAACGAATTTTTAATGCCCAAATTAACCAGATTTCGATACGATAGATCTATCTCAGTTGCAGGAGGAAAATTGATTGAGTCTGGTACTACTGATTCTACAACTATTGAAGACATGAAACGTTCACTTACAGAAAATACGGTAGGGATTTTTTATTTAGCTAGAATGGAAGAAGATGCAGGGATGCCTTTTTTATCAGAAACAGTAAAGTTTGCAAAAGACAATAAATTAAGTTTGCTTGTTGATGGAGGGGGAGAAGTCTTCCCTCTCGAAAGAATGAAAACTTTAGTTTCTACTGGAGCAGATCTTATTAGTTTTGGGACTAAATATTTTGGAGGATTTAATTCTACGGGATTACTTTGTGGTACTAAAAAAATGGTAGGTTATGCTAAATTAAATGGATTCATGGGTTTTGAAGCGGATGAATCTAATTCTTTAGGGCGAGGTTATAAAGTAGATCGACAGGAAATTATTGGGACTTGGACTGCTTTAAAGAAATGGTTTAGTATCGATCATGAAGAAAGATTAGGAGCTCAGAAAGAAAAATTAAATTATGTAGCTGAAAGGTTAAAAGATATTCCTTCTATTACTACTAGTATTACTGAGGGTGCTAATTTGACATTGGTTATTCATATAGGTAATGATGCTCGTAGAACAGCAAACGAAATATTTGAAAATTTTACTCAAAAACGAAAAATTTGGGTTGGAGTTGGTCCAGATCAAGTTAGTGTTGCTGGATATAGTTTGAGAGAAGGTGAAACAGAGATAGTTACAAACGCACTACTTGAAATGCTTGCTTAAATTATAGGGAGATTTCTATGAAAATAGTTATACCTTCAGAAATTAAAACTGGTGAAACACGTGTTTCTGTGGTTCCAGAAACTGTTAAACGTCTTGTGAAAGAAGGTTTAGAAGTATTTGTAGAAAAAGACGCAGGAATTAAGTCGTCAATTAGTGATATTGAATATGAAAAATCAGGTGCTAAAATTCTTTCTGACAAAAAAAAACTATGGAATGTTTCTGATGTCGGTGTGAAAATTAATTCTCCAGAAATTAGTGAAATTGATATGATGCCTTCTGAATCATGTTTAATTTCGTTTTTAGATCCTCATAACGAAAAAGAAATAGTTGAACACTTAAAGAAAAAAAACATAAGAAGTTTTGCTATGAATTTAATACCACGTATAGCTCGAGCACAGAGTATGGATGTTCTTTCTTCTATGAGTTCTTTATTTGGATATAAAGCTACTCTTTTAGCTGCTTCGATGTTACCAAAGTTTTTTCCTTTAATGATGACAGCTGCAGGAACAATTCCTCCTGCAAAAGGTTTAATTATTGGAGCAGGCGTAGCAGGTCTTCAATCAATAGCAACCGGAAGACGTCTTGGAGCTGTTATGTATGCTTTTGATATTCGACCTGAAGTAAAGGAACAAATAGAAAGTTTAGGAGCTACTTTTATATCAAATGTTCCGTTAACAGTAGATTCTCAAGATAATAAAGGATATGCAAAACAAGTTGGTGAATCAACTTTACAAAATCAAAGAGAACTTCTGACGAGTTATTTTAAAGATATGGATTTTGTTATTACAACTGCTTTAATACCAGGCAAAATTGCACCTATACTTATTCATAAAGAGATGATTTCTGTTATGAAACCGGGTTCTGTTATTATTGATATAGCGGCATCAGCAGGGGGAAATTGTGAAGTCACAAAAAAAGACGAAGAAGTTGATTTTAATGGTGTGAAAATATTCGGGCCAACAAACTTGCCAGCAACTATGCCAATACATGCGAGTCAAATGTATTCTAGAAATATGTTTAGTTTTTTAATGAATACCTTTAAAAAGAAAGATGGACTTTTAGAATTAGATTTTCAGGATGAAATTGTTTCCGCTACCTGTGTTACACATAATGGTGAAATTAGTGAATAAAGGTAGTAAATATTTTATAGTATTTGAGATTTGATTATATAAGGAGATATTAAATGGATTCAAGTATTATGGTTCTTTTTATATTTGTTTTATCGATAATGTTGGGATTTGAGGTAATAACTAAAGTTCCTCCAATTTTACATACTCCTTTAATGTCTGGAGCAAATGCAATTTCCGGCATAACGATTATTGGAGCATTGCTTGTTTCTGGTTCAGATTCTATTTCAATCTTATTTAATGGGAAATTAGGTAGTTGGTTAGCTGTAATTGCATTAATTTTTGCTACGATTAATGTTGTAGGAGGATTTTTAGTTACTGATAGGATGTTAGCTATGTTTAAAAAAGATGGTTAATGGTTAATATCAGATAAAAATAAATACGATGAATATAGAACTTATAATTCAAATTGTTTATTTAATATCAGCAGTATTGTTTGTATTTGGTTTGAAATTTTTAAATTCACCAGATACAGCAAGAAAAGGCAATGCTTTGGCTGCTTTGGGAATGTTTAGTGCTATTGTTATTACTTTATTAGATCAGCAAATATTAGATTACTCTACAATTATTGTTGGTATTATTATAGGGACGCTTATTGGTTCGATATTAGCTTTAAAAATAAAAATGACTGCTATGCCGCAACTTGTAGCTATTTTCAATGGTTTTGGAGGAGGAGCATCTGCATTAATTGCTAGTGCAGCTATATTAGAGTCTTTTGAAGGAATAACATTGAATTTAGCAGAATCTTTTGCTGGTATTTTGGCAGTATTAATTGGGTTTGTTACTTTAATTGGCAGTGTAGTAGCGTTTGGGAAATTACAAGAACTTTTTACTTTCAAATCTATCATTTTGCATATAGCTAAATATTTAACAATTATTATATTTGTTGTTTTACTTGTTTTGTGTGGAGTGTTTATTTTTTATGAAGGCACTTTGCCGATGATATCGTTAATTTTTTGGGTCATTGTCTTGTTAAGTTTGTTATTAGGTTTATTACTTGTGATTCCTATAGGTGGAGCTGATATGCCTGTTGTAATTTCATTAATGAATTCTTATTCAGGAATTGCCGCTTGTGCTGCTGGATTTGCTATTAATAATAATATTTTAATTATTGCAGGAGCACTTGTTGGTGCAGCAGGATTTATTCTTACTCAAATTATGATTAAAGCGATGAATCGCTCTATTTTCAATGTTATGTTTGGAGCTTTTGGTTCTAGTACTGATATAACTTCTGATTCCTCGATAGAACGTTCTATTCGTGAAGTAAACGCAGAAGATGCAGCGATTGTTCTTGGATATGCTAGGTCAGTGATTTTTGTTCCAGGTTATGGCTTAGCTGTATCTCAAGCACAACATAATATTCGCGAATTAGCTACTCTTCTTCAAGAACGAGGTATTCAGGTTAAGTATGCAATACATCCTGTTGCAGGTAGAATGCCCGGACACATGAATGTTTTATTAGCAGAAGCGAATGTTCCGTATGAACAACTTTATGATATCGATCAAATAAATAGTGAATTTGAAAACACAGATATAGCAGTAATTATTGGTGCAAATGATGTTGTTAATCCTGCTGCAAAAAATACTCCAGGAAGTCCTATTTATGGTATGCCTGTATTAAATGTTGATAATGCAAAAAATGTTCTTGTTTTAAAACGTGGACTCAATCCAGGATTTGCAGGAATTGAAAATGAAATATTTTTTGATTCTAAAACTATGATGCTTTTTGGAGATGCAAAAAAATCTATTATGAATTTAATAGAAAAAATACAAGATTTATAGATATTAATAAAAAATGGAGGTATTAGTAGTATGGGTAAATATTATAATGATTCAATTATTCCTGATTCATTGAGGCGAAATTTTAATGTATATGAACGTATAGATGAATTAGGTATAAATTTAGGTTCTTGGGATGATAATGTTGGGGATTTAACAGGTGTTGGATTAGCTCAAATTGTTTTTACAGAGTCAGGATTAGTTTATCTTTCTGGTACTACAAAAGGTTCTTCTCCTTTAGACGAAACACAAGGTGCTATAGAGAAAGCTCAAAAAGCAGCATCTGAAGCAGCAGATGAACATATTATTCGTTTACATTGGGCACTTATTTGTGGTGGGGAAGGTGGCGATTTAAATGATGTTCTTTATACTTGTAAAGCTTTAGGAATGATAGTTTCTCCTGGTGGGGGTAAATTTTATCGTTCCCCTGAAGTTATGAATGGATATTCATTTCGTTGGCACAGTATTTTTGGAGGGGGAGCAGGTGATTATGCAAAAGATGGTAAAGACTCAGGTGGATTTTCTGGGGTTCATGCTAGAAGTGCTGTAGGTGGCTTTGATGGGAATTTTTCCATAGAACCAGAAATTATTATTGCAATTCCTTCAGAATTAGCGAAGAAAATTATAATGAATAGAGGATGGATATTTCCTTTATCTCCTGAAATGCATAAGAAAATTAGTGGGAATAAACTTTAATAAGTTGGTTCTCGTAAAATGGCCTGTCTGCCTTTATCCGTAACTATATAATATCCTGGTTGATTTGTTACGCGCTCAGTCCAAGAAAAAGTTCGACGTGCGGTATTTCTAAGAGTTTGCACAGCATTTTTAGGAATAACCCAATTTGCTTTATTAAATAATAATTCTAATTCTTTAATTGAAATCATATTAATTCCTAGGTATTTTTTTGCTCCTTCGCTTACTACAATAATTTTTCGCATATCTCCCACAGGATCTTGTTCTTTACAATATTCTAAGAAGCGTTTTTCGCTTACTTGATTCGTTGTTAATACTGTTTTTTCTTCTGTATATTGATTAATATCTTTTTTTGTTTCTACTGATTTTGAATCGTTAAATTTAGAAATATTGGATATTAGAGTTGGTAATTTATCGATAATTAATGTAATTTCTGTTGAAGAATCAGATTCAAAAGAAACTTTAATGTTTTCGAGAAAGTTAATTTGCATTTTCATAATGCAATAGTATGTAATCACTATATTTTTGTCAATATTTCCTTTTGAAATGCAAAAATGTAATTATGGGTTTTTTAAGTGATTTTTAATTTGTTTAACGATTGTTAGATTGATTTTAGTCTTTGATGTTATTTCTTGTATAGTTGCTTTTTTTATATTATCCAAATTTTTGAAAGATTTAAGTAGTAAAAGTTTTCTTTTAGGTCCTATCCCAGGAATTGAATCTAAACTTGATTTTAGAAATTCTTTTGAACGTAATTTTCGATGATATGTTATTGCAAATCTATGAGCTTCATCTCTTAGTCTTTGTAAGATAAAAAGGCCTTGAGAATTTTTGGGAAATATTATGGCTTCAGGAATTTGTGGGACATATAGTAATTCTTCTTTTTTTGCGATACTTGCTATGTTTGTGGATAATCCTAATTGAAGTAATACTTCTAGGCTTGCATTTAAATGTCCTTTTCCTCCATCAATTAAGATAAGATCCGGTAATAATTCTGTATTTATTTTTCTTAAATGATTTTTTGTATTATTTGGTTTTGATATGAATTTTGAAAATCGTCGATGTAGGACTTCTTGCATCATTGAATAGTCATTAATTCCAATGACAGTTTTAATACGAAATCGTCTGTAATCTTTTTTTGAAGGATGGCCATTTTTGAAAACTACTAAACTCGCTACAGCTTCTTTCCCAGAAAAATTTGATATGTCATAACATTCTATATTTTTAGGAAGTTCATTTAAGCCCAGATATTCTTGAATGTCTTCTAATCCCTCTGTATGTTTTTCTTTAACTAATTTGCTTTTTAAAATGTCTAGTTTTAGAGCTTGTATGGAGTTAGTTTCAAGAAGTTGCATTAAATTTTTTTCAGTATTATTGCTAGGTGTTTTTACTGTCGATACTTGGGTTTTATTTATCCATTTATTAATTGTTGATGAATCGTCAATAGGTAATTGTGTGATTATTTTTTTTGGCACATAATGATTCACATAAAACTGCTTTACAAATTCAGTGAGAATTTCGTTAGGTTGATCATTTATATTTGTAAACATGGATATACTGTCTGTTCCCCATAATTTCCCATTTCTTACAAAAAAGAGTTCTATAATTGCTTGTTCTTTTTCACGAGCAATTCCAATAAGATCCATTTCAGGAGTATTTGGAGAAATGATTCTTTTTTGTTGTTCTTGCGTAACTGTTTTTATAGCTTTAATTTGATCCCGAATTTGTCCTGCTCTCTCAAAATTTAATTTTGAAGAATGATTTTTCATTTCTAGTGAAAGTGTTGAGAGCAATTTTTTTGTTTTACCTTCAAGAAAATTTATAACATCTTGAATAGTTGCCTTATATTCTTTTTCTGTGATTTTTCCTATACAAGGTCCGAGACATTGCTTGATATGATATTCAAGGCAAGGATGAGCATCATGACCAGTGATTTTTTTTGTACAGGACCTATAAGGAAATATACGTTTTAATAAATTTAATGTTTGTCTAAGATTTTTTGCTGAAGAAAAAGGACCGAAGTATTTTGCTTTGTCATCAGTTAATTTTCTAGTAACGTAAACTTGTGGAAATTTTTCTTTTAGACTGATTTTAATATATGGATAAGTTTTGTCGTCTTTTAGTTGGGCGTTATATTTAGGTTTAAATTTTTTTATGAGTGTTGATTCTAATAATAATGCGTCTGATTCGTCATTAGTGATAATAAACTCTAAATCTACAACCTGAGGTATTAAATGTGATATTTTTGCAGAAAGATTTTTTGAAGAACCTACATAATTACTAAGTCGATTTTTTAAATTTTTTGCTTTGCCTATATAGAGAATCGTGTTATTTTTATTTTTCAATATATATACTCCAGGATTTTTAGGAGTATTTATGACTAATTTATGAAGATTAGATTGCATTTGATAAATTTATTTTTATACAAACATTGTATAGTTTGTAATAGTTTAGTAATTAATGAATAAAACTATAGTTTATATTATTAGAAGAAAAGATAATTTAGCCTTAACTTACAAGAATTGAAATAACTATAAGCGTTATAAAGATCAATGTTTGTAAAATACTTATTCGAATTAATTCTGGTTTAATATTAGGATTGTTTTTTCGCTGTGGTGTAGTATTCTGCTTTTGAGTGATTGTTTTCGTTTCCGTTGTATTTTTTTCACTAGTAGTACTAGTAATTTTAGCAGGCGAAATACGGCGATTTTTGTCTTGGTTTAGTTTTCGTTTTTTACGTCCGCTAAGTTGAGCTTGTTTTCGTGCAATATTTTGTGAGTTTTTAGGCATATTTTATCAATTAGGCAAATTTTTAATATTTAAAGATTATACACGCTTGTTTTATACTTAATCAAACTAATATGGGTCACTAGAGCTTATCTATCCTAAGGGATGACTTTTTTCAAATGCTTTTTTTAAATGGTCGTTTGTTATATGTGTATAAACTTGAGTAGTGCTTAAATCTGCATGACCGAGCATTTCTTGAACATGTCTTACAGAAGCACCAGCTCTTAATAAGTGTGTTGCAAAACTATGTCTTAATATATGAGGAGTAATAGGTATTTTAATTTTTGATGTTTTAGCAAGCAGTTTTAAGATTGACCATATCCATTGACGAGTTAGTCTTTCGCCTCTTCGATTTATGAAAAATGCTTTTTCTGTTTTGTCTTGCATGAGCTTTGGTCTGCTTGTTTCCATGTAGGTTGTTAGTGCTTGTACTGCAAATTTATGTATAGAAACTATACGTTGTTTCGCACCTTTGCCAAAACATTTTATTTCAGCAGAATTTAGATTAATATCAGATATATTTAAATTAATTAATTCTGTTACGCGTAATCCAGTTGCATATAATAGTTCTAGTATCCCGTAATTTCGTATTCCTTCGGCAGATTTGTCTTTTGCGGCTGTTTTTAATAGTTGTTCAGTTTGTTCTTCAGTAAGAAACTTAGGTAATTGGCGACCTATTTTCGGACTTGATATAGATTCGCTTGGATTATCAGTGATTTCTCCTTCTTCGAGAAGAAAAGAGAAAAAAGACTTTATAGCTGCAATTTTTCTTGCAATAGTTGTTTCTTGATACATTTTTTCTTTTGTAATTATGTTTGTGTATTTATTTAATGTATCAACTGTAACTGTATTCCAGTTATTTGTTTTTTGTGATTCTAAGAAGTTACAGACTTGGTATAGATCGTTTTTATATGCTTGAAGAGTATTACTGGAAAGTCCTCTTTCTAGAATTAGGTTGTCTAGAAAGGAATCAATTTTTTGTTTCATATAATGTTTACCTATATATTTTCGATTATTTAAAATTAATTTTAGCATAGCAATTTTCTTCTTTGTCGTTAGAAAGTCTCAATTTTTTGCTTTTTGATGTAATATTAGCGAAATGAATATCAAAATCGTTTTTTGAATAAAATATCGTTATAAATATTTAAATAGGATCGATTAAATGCTCCAAAAAGATATATTTGTTGCTATAGACATAGAAACAACAGGATTGGATTCACGAAAAGATAAAATTATTGAAATTGCTGCTGTGAAATTTTCTTACGATGGAATTATTGACACTTTTTCTTCATTGATTAATCCACTTTGTGACTTTCCCATAGAAATAGAACATTTAACTGGAATTTCTCGAAAAGATGTTATCAATGCTCCATTATTTGAACAAGTTAAAGATGATTATAAGGAATTTTTGGGAGATGGATTTCTCGTAGGACATAATATTAAATTTGATATGAATTTTCTTCATTCACATGATTGTATTTTGAAAAATAAAGTAATCGACACACTTGATTTGTCGAATATAGTACTTTCTGAAGTATCTAGTTATTCTTTAGGTTCATTAACTCGATCATTAAATATTTCACATAGTGATGCACATAGAGCTCTTGGAGATGCGAAAGCAACTGCATTATTGTTTTTAGATTTAATAAAAAAAATAACGAATATAGATCAATCAACGAGTAAATTTATTAATTTATTATCTAATATGACTCAATGGGATCTCGGGAAGTTTTTAATAAATGACTTACTTATTAATACTAAATCGATTAAATCCAAAGAAACTACAGAAGAAGAAAGTTTTTTTAATATTAATATAGATTTGCCTAATTTTAAGAAGAGAAGAGAGGGAAAAAATGCTAGCAATCATATTGATGAAGAAAAAACAAAGAAAAAATTAAAAAATTTACTTGTTGATGAAAAATTTTGTAATAAGCATATTAGGGGATATGAAAAACGTTTACAACAAATTGAAATGTTAGAAAAAATTACTGATGCTATATTTGAAAGAAAAAATTTAATTGTCGAAGCTGGCACTGGAGTTGGGAAATCTCTAGCATATCTTTTGCCAGCTATTTTTTATGCAGTTAATTTTGATAAAAAAGTTGTTATTTCAACAAATACTATTAATTTGCAACAACAACTTTTAGAGAAAGATTTTCCTGTAGCAGTTATGTTACTTGAAGAATTAGGACTTATTGAGAAATCCAGTGCTTCTGTTGGAACATTAAAAGGAAGTTCTAATTATTTTTGTTTAGATCGTTGGCGTCGCATATTTACTTCTGAATTAAATTCACGTGATGCTGTATCCTTAACAAAAATGAAAATTTGGTTATCTGAAACGACAACAGGAGAAAAATCTGAAATTATACTACGTCAGAATGATCGATTTATCTGGGAAAGAATTTCCGCAGAATTTGGAGCAAAATGTGATGGTTTTTCTAATCCAAGAACTTGTTTTTTAAGAAGTGCAAGGGATCGTGCTGAATTCGCTAATATAGTAATAGTAAATCATTCACTTTTACTATCTAATATTAAAATGAAAGGGTCTTTATTACCCAAATTTGATTGTTTAATAATTGATGAAGCTCACCAATTAGAAAATGTTGCTACAAATCAATTTGGAGAAATTTTTTCAAACCGAATAGTTCAGGAAAAATTATTGAAAGTTGAAAAAATGATTCGAACATTATCTATGTTTTCTAATTTTGATAAGGGAACTGAACAACAACGTAAAAAGCTTATTTCATTGATTGACAAATCGATAGATTTGTTAAATGAAAATAAAAAAGATTGGACATATTTATGGCAAAATCTAGGTTTAAGTTTACCAACTAGAAATTCTCTGTCGAATATTAATGATCAAATACTGTTAGATAATGATTTAATTTCTTCAGACGATTGGAAGCAATTTTTAACACAATGGCATGATTTGATGCCAAAAATTGCTTTTGTTACTAGTAGTATAGAAGACCTATTAGAATATACTTCAACCATAAATCGTGACTGGTCTTTAGATTTGACAGGTAGTATAAGTGAGCTTGAATCTATATTAGAGGATTTTTCAGATTATCAAGGGAAACTAGATACTATTTTAGGGTCTAGTTCATCATTAAATGTGATTTGGTTTGAGAAAGATAGATTTAATGATGATATATTTATCAAATCAGCTCCTCTTGATGTCAGTAATTATTTAGAACAAGATTTATTTTCTCAAGACTATCCAGTTATTCTAACTAGTGCAACGTTGTCTAATGCTAAATCATTTACTTTTATTGAAGATCGTTTAGGTTTTTCTTCAGAAGAACAATTATTACTTGATTCTCCTTTTGATTATAAAAAAAAGACTTTGTTATTAATTCCTCATGATACAGTTGAACCTACTTCAGAAAAATTTACACAAATAGTATCTGATTCTATAATCTCCTTATCCGAAAGTTTAGAAGGGCATGTGTTGGTTCTTTTTACTGCGTATTCTTTATTGAAAAAAGTCCATGCTTTTGTTAAACCTATATTGGAAAGTAAGCAAATTTCTGTATTAGCTCAAGGGATAGATGGTTCTCCAGAAAATATTTGTAAGAAGTTTATAGCAAATTCAAAAACTTTGATACTAGGGACGAATAGTTTTTGGGAAGGTATAGATTTAGCTGATGGCATTTTAAAAGCTATTGTATTTCCTAGGTTACCTTTTAATGTTCCCACCGACCCAGTTTACAAAAAGAGATCAGATGAATATGAAAAACCATTTTTAGAATATGCAATTCCTCAAGCTATACTTAGATTTAGACAAGGATTTGGTAGATTAATTAGGAAACAATCTGATAAAGGTTTAATTATTATTCTTGATTCTCGAATTAGGACAAAGTTTTATGGGAAATTATTTTTGAATGCGTTACCTGATATAGTTGTTAACCATGATTCACTTAATAATTTAGGAGTTCGTTCTCGTTCCTGGTTTTCTTAATTTATAAAAATTGCAATTATACATATGTTGTTAAATTTACAGGATTATATTGATTTAGAAAACACTTTATTTAGTGGACAATGTTTTCGTTGGCAAAAAAAAGGTTCATGGTATTTAGGAGTGTTAAAAGGTAATGTTCTAAAAGTTCGTTTGAGAGGCACTTCATTAGAATATTTTAGTTATCCGGATTCAGAGAGTGATATAGAGGCAGTGGTTAATAATTATTTTAGACTTTCAGACGATATTAAGAAAACAAAAAAAGCTATTATTAATATAGATCAAAGATTTTTAAAAATTACAGAAAAAACCAATGGTTTGAGAATTCTTAATCAAGAAGCATGGGAGTGTTTGATTTCTTTTATCTGTTCTTCAGCATCTAATATTCCACGCATTTCAAAAACTATTAATGATATGTGTAAATTATTTGGTAAAAAAATAAAGATTATGAAGCAAGATTTTTATACTTTCCCAAGTGTACATAAATTGTCCTCAGTGACCGAACAAGATTTAAAGAGTGTTGGTTCAGGATATCGTGCGAAATTCTTACTTACGGCAGCGAAAAAAATTGCGCATGATGATCTGAATTTGGCTTGGATAAAATCCTTAAATTACAATAAAGCTGTTGATGCTTTAGTTTTATCTTTGCCTGGAGTAGGTTATAAAATTGCAGATTGTGTTCTTTTATTTTCATTGAATAAAATGGAAGCTTTTCCTGTTGATCGTTGGGTCCAAAGAGCAGTAAATGATTTGTATTTTAACTCTAATGGTTTATCAGTTACAAAAGTAAGAAACTTTGGTCAAAGTAAATTTGGGCAATATGCTGGATATGCTCAGCAATATTTATTTCATTACTGGAGACTGAAAAACATACGAAGGTAATTTCATTGACATAATGTTTGTTTTAATTCTTGGTAATATTTTAATATTTCGGTTTTGACTTTGGTGTTTTTAGTTGAGAAAGAAATTAAATTTTCAATACTAGTGATGTTTAATTTTAATCTATTCAAAGTGGATCTTAATTCTGATTCAGATGTTGTTATATTTGCTTCATATTCTTTAATTCTATTAATGTTTAGTAGTCTGTTTTTAAGATTTTTATTTAAATTCAATTTTTTAATAAAGTCCATGCATTCAATATTTTTGAGAGAATATCCTATATAATCCAGAATAGTGTCAATCGTAATATTTTTCGCTGCTACCAGATTATTTATTTTAGAAAAATTAATATTTTGTAGTGGTGAGAATATGTTTTCAAAAATTTCATATTTTTGGAAAAATTCTATAATTTGCAATGATTTTTTTTCTTTGAATGTTTTCCATAATTCGTTTCGGATTCTTTCTTTACTGATAAGACTTAACTTTTTCTTTTTAATAGCTATTTGAAGTTTGTTTTCAGTTTCTTTTTCAAATTGGAATTGAAATTTTGCTGCATAACGTAAAGCTCTTATAATACGAGTCGGATCGTCTAAGAAACTTTTAGGATGTAATATTCGAATTAATTTATTATTAATGTCTTCGATCCCATTTACAGGATCTATTACAGTTCCAAAATCGTTTTGATTTATAGAACAAGCAATAGCATTTATGCTGAAATCTCTTCTAAGTAGATCTAATTCAATACTTGCAGGTTTTATTATAGGCAAAGCTCCTTCGGTAGAATAAGTTTCTGAACGTGCGGTAACGATATCGCAAGAAAAATTATTCCAATTTAAGGTTGCTGTTATGAAGCGTTCATGAGTTTGCAAACTTGCTTGTGAGTTGTTAGCGATATTTTTAGCTAATTTGATTCCATTTCCGACTACTGTTATATCAAAATCATTTATAGGGCTATTTAAAAATAGATCGCGAATAATTCCCCCAACCAAATATAAGGGAAACCGTTCTTTTTGAGCATAAGCTGAAATTTGTTTAATATATTCTAATTCTTCTTTAGATAGAGTCGTTTTAATTTTTTTCGCAATATTAGATGTCATTATTAATATCCTATTAATAGGTTTAGCAAAAGATCACATCTTTAGGTTTATTCATTTTCATCGTTAATATTTATTCTAACCATGGTAATATATTTATTATAATAAAACTATTTTGTGAGGTTTAACTTATGTATTCTATGATAGTGACAATAAAGATAAAGGAAGGTTTTCGTGATAAGTTTATAGCAGCTATGTTTGATGATGCTATAGGTTCTGTTCGAGATGAAGTGGGATGTTATCGTTTTGATGTTTTACAAGATGCAGAAGACGAGAATATTATTCATTTATATGAAGTCTATGAAGACGAAGAATCTTTAGAAATACATAGAAATGCACCTCATTATTTGAAGTGGCGTTCTATAGTGAACGATTGGTTTGATGGAGAACCTCAGAAAATAGTTTCTAGTCCTATTTTCCCCCCAATGGGTTTATGGAAACAGCAGAAACCAGAATTAATTAATTATTTTAAATAACTAATTAATATTAGAAAGTGATATTTTGTGATTTCAAATGAAATTTTCTATTTATTATGATTTTCGTTGTCCGTTTGCAAATAATATGACAAATTTTCTTGGGAAGGCGCAATCCCAAGGAATTTCATTAGATATTACTTGGTTTCCTTTTTCACTTGAATTAAATAATGTTCGAAAAGAAAATTCAAACCAAAATAAAGTTAATTTAAATGCTTTTGTTTTTGTTGAATGGGTACAATCAAAATATCCAGATAAGACGTTTGAAGTTATACGAGAAATATTTAAAGCACGTCACCAATTAGGCAATGATCATAATAGCCTAACTACTTTAGAAAATATCGTTTTATCTTGTCGATTGGGAAGAATCGCAATTCAAGATATTTTGGAAGATAAAAGATTATATGATTCAGTAGAGAAAAAGCATTTTAATGGGATTAAATTGGGAGTTTTTGGTGTTCCAACATTAGCATATGACGATAATAATATTGTTTTCGTAAAAATGCTTCTTCCTGATAATAAAGATGTTAAAAATATTTTATATACTTTAGAGACGTTAATACAAAAACAGTCCATTATTGGAGAGATTAAACGTCCTCAACCTCCTTGGCCTGTATCAAAATGATATTTTTATAGAAATAGTGGTTTTTAAAACTGAGAGCTAGTGAGTCAAGCATTTTTATGGTTAGCAATAATTGAGTTTATAGGACTAGTATTCGTTCCGATAAACGTTATTATCTTTTCTCATTCGGAAGATAAAGGCTTTTCTTTTGCGAAAGTTTTTGGTGTTTTAGTTTTAGTTTATATCGTATGGATATTTGGGTTATTTAAATTTATCCCAGTGAGTTGGGTTTCCATTTTAGTTTTTCTTTTGCTTTTGAGTGTGATTTCCTTATTTTTGTTCATAAGAAACAAAGAACATATTATGCGATTTCTCAAAAATCATTGGAGATTCATAATTATTTCTGAGGCAGTTTTTTTAATTCACTATTTTTTTGCTTTAAGTTTTCTTTATCATTCTCCTTCTATTAATCATACTGAACAATTAATGGATTTTGCTTTTTTAAATTCAATTGTTAATAGTAATTATTTCCCCCCAGATGATCCTTGGTTATCAGGATATTCAATTAATTATTATTATTTTGGACATATGATTTATGGTGTGCTCTCAAAGTTAGCTAGAATTGATACGTTTATTAGTTATAATTTATCATTAGCTTTGGGATTTTCATTTATAGCTCAATCAATATTTGGGTTAGTTTATATTCTTTCGAAGCGATTTATTAAATCTATGTCTAAAAGAGTTATTCTTGGTGGACTTGGGATTTTATTTCTAGTTTATTTTAGTAATTTGGAACCCATTTTGGAGTTAATTTCATCTTTGAAAATAGGGGCTCAATGGTTTTGGAATTTTTGGGATGTTAAAGGATTAAATGTTTCAGATAGTTTTTCTGGGATTTATCCAAATTCTGGTTGGTGGGATTGGGGTTGGCGAGCTACTAGAATAATTGACACTGTTATTAGTGGAAGAAGCTTTGATTATACTATCACTGAGTTTCCATTTTTTAGTTTTATTCTTGGGGATCTACATGCTCACTTCATGTCAATTCCTTTTGTTTTATTGTTTATTTATTGTTTATCTGATTTTTGGAATAGAAACAATGCATATTCTAATCAATTACTTCCATTGATTAGAATATGCATTGTTTTAGGATTAGTTTGGGGTGCAATATTATTTATTAATTCAACAGATATATTTTTTATAACAGTTCTTCTTTTTTCTATTTTAGTTTTGAAAGGATATCAACAATTTAGTTTTCAATCTATGTCAAAAATTCTTATGTACACAATGCAAGTTATGTTTATTGTGATCATATTTGGCGTATTATTGTTTTTCCCGTTTCTTAGAGATTTTTTTTCAGAAGGAAGTCAATTTAATGGTATTTGGCCAGTTCGAAAAATAACTACACAATGGCAACATTGGATATTAATTTGGGGTTTTTCTTTACTAGTTGTAGTTGCATTTTTCTCCTATTTTTATGAAAAAATACTCAAAGGACTTGAAAAAAAGACAGTTATTTTTATAACAGGATTTTTATTTGCAGCATTTTTTTTATGGGCACTATTGGAATTAGTTTTAAGTATTTTAGAAATGACTGTATTCTCAGGAATATTAAGAATTTTCCTCAGGTTTATTAGTATTTCACCTTGGTTATTAGTTTCGTTTTTCTCATTTTTACTTGCTTTTCAATTTGCCAAAAATCGTCAAAGTTTTTTTCCCATAGTTTTTATTTTTATAGCTTTAGCTAGTTTTGTAATAATGATTCCAGAGTTATTTCGTATAGGAGATATGTTTGGAAATCGAATGAATACAATATTTAAATTTTATTATCAAGCTTGGATTCTCTTTTCTATTGCAATGCCATTTCTAATTTATAAAGTTTTTGTTTTTGTTAAAACAGAAACATCGACAATAAAAAAAGTATTATCATATTCTCTGAAAGCGTCTATTTTAGTTTTAATGATTGGTTCATTATATTATGTTCCAGGAGCACTTATAGCAAAGGCAAATACTGATGATTTTAGAGGTTTTAATGGACTTTCTTATATCCCTCAAGATGAATTTAATGCGATACACTGGTTATCTAGGCAAGAGAAAAAAGGAAATATAGTTGAAGCTATAGGCCCAGATTATAGTTATTATGGTCGTGTGTCGGCTAGTACGGGAATTCCGACTATTATTGGATGGGTTGGTCATCAATCTCAATGGAGAGGAACTCGTGCTGAATTTAATGTTCGACAAGAAGACGTTAAAAAAATATATCTTAATATTAATAATCAAGAGACTAGAAATTTACTAAAAAAATACAAAGTTAAATGGATTATTGCTGGGAATAGAGAGAAAAAGCTTTTTGGTTCAGAACTTTCGGAGAAATTATCTTTGAGTTTTAATAAGGTTTATTCTTCAAAAGGAATAGATATATTTGAAATTGAATGAAATATATGATTATGAGATTTATTAAAACCACCATAGTTAATAATAAAGAAATTATTCCATTTCTTATATTAGCTTTAATTTCCTTGGTTTTACATTTTTGGAAACTTGAAGCTAGAGCACTTCACCATGATGAATTTATTCATATTTTTTGGAGTTTTGATTTGTCAGAAGGGAAAGGATTTTCACATAATCCCTTGTTGCATGGTCCATTTCAAATCTTTTTTAATGCTGCAGTGTTTAGTTTATTACCTGATAATGATTTTACTGCTCGAATATCTTATGCTATTGTCGGGTCGTTATTAGTATTTGTTCCATGGGTTTTTAGGAAAACTTTAGGAATTAAATCTTCATTAGTAATTTCTGCTTTTTTGTTATTATCTCCTTCAATTTTATATTTTGGAAGATTTGCAAGAAATGATGTATTCATGTTGATGTGGGCATTGTTACTTGTCTTAATTTTCATTAGTTATATTAAGCGACCGAAGTTTACATATTTATTATGGATATCTTGTATTCTTGCTATTTCTTATGTGACGAAAGAAACAGCATATTTATTTACAGCTATTTTTATAGCTATTTTTGTTTTTATTGGAGCTAATAATATTATTCGATTTCTAAAATCTAAAGGAAACATAAAAACCCTCAATGGCTCAACAAAATTAGCATTTTATCTTATATTTTTAACATTGCCCTTATGGGCTGCTGTTTTTGG
Source organism: uncultured Dehalococcoidia bacterium (assembly GCA_964508175.1). Lineage (GTDB taxonomy): Bacteria > Chloroflexota > Dehalococcoidia > Lucifugimonadales > CAZDRU01 > CAZDRU01. The sequence continues at coordinate 29,257 of CAZDRU010000039.1, read as the reverse complement.
TTTATTTGATAATTTATTTGGAATCACTTTACTCAATACAGACCCTGCTAAAGGAGTAGTAGGGCTTCCTTTATGGGATACAAATACTTTTAAATTCCCTATAATAAAATTGCCAATTTTTATTCATGTTATTTATTTGCTTTTTGTTTGTTCAACGCCATTTTTCCTGATTAAATTTAGTAAGATTCGTAATATAAGTTTGATAGGAATATGCTTCTTAGGTTTATTTATTGCATATATTGTTTTATTTGTAATGACCGGTGAGATTCCACGTGGTTATGCTTTATCTTTTTTGATTCTTTTTACCCTTTTTATTATTTCGAATATAGGCGGTTACTTTATCTTTAGACGATCTTGGTGGATATGTTCTTTTGTTTTTTATTTTATTGTAGTTTTATTTTTTACAAGTGGATTTGGATTATTTGTTGCTAATCATGGGTTCTGTCCACAGAATGTAGGGGATGTATTTGTTTCTATATGTCAAAGATTTGGGGGAGTTTTTACAGGAGGATGGCAATCCTTGGGATATTGGTTGGCTCAACAAGACGTTGGACGAGGAAATCAACCCTTTTTCTATTACTTTTTATTGCAATTTATTTATGAGCCATTATGGTTTGTGTTGAGTTTGATTGGAATAGTATATTTCTTTTTTAGAAAAAACTTAATTACATTAATTTTGTCTTTATGGATACTTTTGACATGGATTGCTTATGTAATAGCTGGAGAGAAAATGCCTTGGCTTGTTACTCATATAGTACTTCCTCAAATACTTCTTTCAGGTTATTTTATTGGCAAAGTTTGTAATATACATATTAGAAATATTTCAGTTTATTTCCACAAGATTGAAAAAATTTCTAATAACTTTAAATTTTTATCGTTTGTAAAAAATATCCTTGCTTTGAAAGTCCCAATAAGTTGGATTGTAATATTTTCAAGTTTCTTAAGTATTGCTATATTAATTCTTCGTTTTTCTCCTATAGAACATAGTTGGAATTCTGTTGATACCATATTGATGATTTTTCTTGCAATAAATTTATCAATATTAGTTTCGATTCTTATTATTGAACGTTCATTAAAATTAATTGGGTTTACTTTAATTTTATTTAGTTTATCGTTGATGTTTGCTTCTACGTTGCGAGCTAATTTTGTTTTTGATGAAAGGTATAGAGAAATGTTGGTTTATGCACAATTTAGTTCAGATATATTACCTGCTATGAAACAGATTAAAACTACTGCTTCAGAAAGAGAAAATATTAAAGTTGCTACATCCGATAAACTTACTTTAACTCCAAAATTGAAAGTACTAATAGATCAAGAATTACAATATGCTTTTCAATGGTATTTAAGAGGTGATCTTATAGAACCTACTTTTATTTGTTTGAAGGATAATGAGGAAAAAAATAATTTTTGTAATCCAATATCTAAAAGACCATCAGAACAATTTGTTCTTTTAGATGAAATAAGGAAAGATCAAATTGTTCCTTATACTGCTTATTTTGAAAGTCAAGGTACGTTTAAGCATCTTTTATGGTTTCCTGAAAATTATAAAAAATGGAAAATGATTGATGATAATTTATTTTTTCTTTTTAATGGGAATTGGTGGAAGAAAAGTATTGATTATGTTGTCTTTAGAAGATTGGATTATTCTTGGATAACTAGTAAATTTGTAGTATATGAACAAAATCAAGAATAGAGTAGTAGTTTTATAGTATTATTCTTCATAATATTATTTCATAAAGGGAAATTTAATGAAAAAAGTAGCAATTATAGGTGGGGGAGCTACAGGTTTATCGGCAGGATATAATTTAATAAAAAATGGCTATAAGGTTGATATTTTTGAAAGAGCTCCGTTTTTAGGAGGTCAAGCTTCCACGATTGATATTGGGAATTCAAGATTAGAAAAAGGATATCATCATCTTTTTACTAGTGACCGTTATATGGTTTCTTTAATTCGTGAATTGGGTCTCGAGAAAAAATTGGTTTGGCTAGAATCAAAAGTTGGAATATTTTATAAAGATACACTTTCGAAATTTGCTAGTCCCATTGATTTACTGAAGTTTAAGGCATTAAATCCTATTGATAGGTTGAGATTAGGATTAGTTACTTTATATCTACAGAAAACTTCTAAATGGCATCATTTCGAACAAGTTAGTGCACATGAATGGATGAAAAAGTCTGTTGGACAGAGTGCATATAAAATAGTTTGGGAACCTTTGTTACGAGGAAAATTTGGAGAATTTTCTCGTGAAGTAAGTATGGCTTGGTTGTGGAATAAACTTCGTTTAAGAGTTTCTTCACGAAAAAAATTATGGGAAACAGAGAAAATTGGTTATCCAATGTGTAGTTTTGGCGAAGTTTTTGATCAATTAGGATCAAAAATTACTAAATTGGGAGGTGAAGTTTTTACGGAAACCAATGTAGAAAATATCAAACGGATTGAGAATGAAAATTTTTTATTGGATATTCCTGGCAGAGATTCGAGGTTAAATTCTTATAATTCTGTTATTGTGACTACCCCATCATATGTTTTAGATAAATTAATTGAATTGCCTAGAGATTATCGAGATAAATTATTATCAGCAAAGTATTTATCAGCAGTATTAATTATTTTAATTTTAGATAGAAAACTGAGTGATTTTTATTGGCTTAATATTGCAGATAGAACAATGCCTTTTGTTGGAGCAATAGAACACACAAATTTAATTTCATCGAAGCATTATCAAGGTAAAAACATTGTTTATCTTACTAATTATCCTAGTAGAGATAATTCTTTGTATAAGAAAAATAAAGAAGAATTACTTTCACTTTATTTACCTGCGTTAAAAAGAATAAATCCAAATTTTGATGAGTCTTGGATTTTAGAATCATATTATCAAAAAATTGATGCAGCACAACCAGTGGTTGGATTGAACTATCGAGATAAAATACTTCCTTTAACTACTCCAATTAAAGGACTATATCTTGCAAATACAACACAAATTTATCCAGAGGATAGGGGAACGAATTATAGTGTTCGTTTAGGTATTGATGTTTCTAGAAAACTAATGGAAAATTTTTCTCATAGCTTTTAATTGAACCACCTGATACTGTATGCTATATTTACTTTTATATGAAGAAAATGTAAGAGGAGATTGAGATTGTCATTACCCAAAGGGAAACTTTTGAAAAAAATACAAGATGCCTTAGATAAACAAAAATCTTCTACTATTACTATTCTTTCATCTCTTTTAGCAGTACAAGATGCTATTGGATATATTCCTAAGCAATCAATTGAATTAATTGCAGAAAGAACTGATTCTACTTTAAATGATGTATGGGGAGTTGCTTCTTTTTATACTAATTTTCGTTTTAAGCCACCAACCGAGTCATCGATTGAAATTTGTTGGGGTCCGTCATGTCATTTAAAGGGTTCTCAAGAATTAATTAAAGCTTGTTTAGATATATTAGAATTAGAAGGAGAAGGGGATACAAAGAACGGGAAAATAACTTTTAAATACAATACTTGTTTGGCGGCTTGTGCTCAAGCTCCTGTAATTAATATTAATCATAAACTTCGAGGACGTATGTCTACTAAAGAATTAATTAAACGTATAAGTGAATTAAAAACAAAATAACATTGGTAATGATTGAATAAAATGACAACAATATATAATGAAATAAAAACAAAAGCTTCAAATTTAGTGAATCAATTTATAACTAAACCTCGCATAAGAATTTCTTTAGATATGTCTGGTTTTGCTAGTGGAGCAGATGAAATTTTAGATGCTTTTAAAGATTCTGTTAAAAAATATAAGAAAGATGTTTATTTAACAGTAAATGGTGGATTTGGCATGGCTAATGAAGAACCACTGATTGATATTCAACTTCCTGGTACAGGTCGAGTCTTTTATAGTAAAGTAACCGTTGAAGATGTCGATAATATTTTTGTAGAACATGTTATTAACAATAAACCTATTATTGATAGAGCTTTCGCCGTTTTAGATTATCCAGAACTTAATACTGTTTTACCTGAATTACATGAATTGCCAATGATGAAAAAACAATTGAGAATAGCTCTTCGTAACGCTGGACATATTGACCCAGAAAATATTTATGAATATATAAATATTGGAGGTTATGGAGCTTTAGACAAAGCTTTATCTACAATGAATTCTGACGAAGTTATTGATGAAGTAGTAAAATCTGGCTTAAGAGGTAGGGGAGGAGCAGCATTTCAAACTGGAGTAAAATGGAAGTTTCTTAAAGGATCTAAAGAGCCTAAAAAGTTTATTATTGGTAATTGTGAAGAAGGAGATCCTGGAGCATTTAATGATAAGAGTATTTTAGAGAGTGACCCTCATACTTTAATTGAAGGAATGATTCTAGCTGGTTTTGCAACAAGAGCATCTGATGGAATAGTGTTTATTCGACATGGACATAATATTCCTATTGATAGAACGAGATTAGCTATTAAACAAGCTTATGAATTAGGTTTTCTTGGGGAAAATATACTCGGGAGTGATTTTAGTTTTGATGTAGAAGTTGTTCTTGTTGGAGAATCTTATGTGTCAGGAGAAGAAACTGCTTTAATGGATTCAATTGAAGGAAAGAGAGCTATGCCAAGATTTCGCCCACCTTTCCCTGCTACTTATGGAGTTTGGGGAAAACCTAGTAATATTAATAATATTAAAACATTGTCGTACGTTCCTGCTATTGTTGGAAATGGAAGCGATTGGTTTTCTAACATTGGAACCGAAAAAAGCACAGGAACTGCAATGATATGTTTATCTGGTAATATATCTCAACCTGGATTAGTAGAAGTTCCTATGGGTTTAACTATAAGAGAAGTAATTGACGATTGTGGAGGAGGGGTTCCAGGAGGAAAGGAAGTTAAATTATTACAAACTGGAGGTCCACTGGGGGGCGTTTTAAGTGCGGCTCAATTAGATATACCAATTGATTTTGATGCTATGGCAAAAGCAGGAGCTATTTTAGGTTCGGGAGGAATTATAGTAGGAGATACTGATGTTTGTGCCGTTGATTTAGCTCGTTTATTAGTTGCTTTTTGTCAATATGAATCGTGTGGAAAGTGTTTTCCTTGTCGATTAGGGACTACTCATTTATTAGAAATTCTCCAACGTATATGTAACTTTAAAGCTGAAGATAAAGACCTTGAATTAATGACAAAAATCGGGTCTGATATGCAAGTTGGATCACTCTGTGGTCATGGCCAACTTGGATTTAATCCTATAAAATCAGCATTGGATTATTTTGGAGATGAATTTAATATGGTAATGAAAAATAAAAAATGGCCAACAACGACATATAAAGAGGAATTTTTTATGCCTGATAGTTCTTTAAGAAATAGTACTGACAGGATTATTAAGTAGGAGGTTCCATGGTATCAACGGAAAATGCAAATATTTCTATTACTATTGACGGCAAGAAATTTTCTTGCCGAAAAGATGCTACTATATTAGAGGCAGCTACTGAATCTGGAATATATGTTCCTTATTTATGTTACCACCCAGGAATGAAGCCTTTTGGAGCTTGTAGGATGTGTGTTGTTGAGGTCGAAGGGACTCGAGGCCAGGTAGCATCTTGTACGATTCCTGTACGCCCTGATATGGTTATTAATACTGTATCTGAGTCTGTTGAAAAAACAAGACAGGGAATTTTGGAATTACAACTTGCTGAACATCCACAGGGTTGTTTAACTTGTCACAGAGTTGAACTTTGTGGACCTCAAGATGTATGTTTAAGGCACGTTTCAGTTAATGACAGATGTGTTACATGTCCTAAAAATGAACGATGTGAATTAAAAGATACAGTTCGATATCACGGGATGGAGATGGATTCTCCTTTAAAGTATGAATATCGGGATCTTCCTGTTGATAATAAAGACCCTTTTTATGATAGAGATTATAATCTTTGCATAGTTTGTGGTAGATGTGTTCGTGTTTGCGATGAAGTCAGGGGAGACAATGCAATAACCTTTATAGATAGGGCTGGTCAAGCTTTAGTAGGAACTTCACAAGGTACTTCTTTGCTTGAATCTGGTTGTGAATTCTGTGGTGCATGTTTAGATGTTTGTCCTGTAGGTGCACTTACAGAAAGAGATCATAAATGGGATAAACCACAGAAAGTTATTAGAACTACATGTTCGCAGTGTCCTGTAGGTTGTCAGGTCAATTTAGAAGTTAATGGTTATAGTAAAGTTGTTCGAACTGTTGGAGAATTAACTGGTCCTTCAAATAAAGGACAATTATGTTATAAAGGTAAATTCGGGAACGATTTTGTTAATGATAGTAATCGTTTGAAATATCCTATGGTTCGGGAAAAAGGTGAATTACGAAGAGTAACATGGCCTGTTGCCTTAAAGCATATTTCGGAAAAACTTAAAGGATTTAAAGAGAAAAATATTGGATTACTTGCTTCGTCTTCATTAACAAATGAAGAATATTATTCGATCCAGAAATTTAGCAGGAAAATTCTTAAAAGTAATAATGTTAATAAATATGGAACTAATGAACTAAATTCAGAAAGTTTATTGTTAAATTCTTTGGGATTTGTTGGCTCATCTAATGATTTGATGGCCATAGAGAAGAGTGAGGTTATTTTAGTATTTAATGCTAATTTAACAGAAGAACAAAATGTAGTTGGAGTGCCAATAAAACGAGCTGTTAAAAATGGTGCTAAATTAATAGTTATTGACCCTAGAGAAGTTGAATTGTCCAGATATTCTTCATTATGGCTAAATCCTACTCCAGGAACCGAATTACAGTTATTATCTCTTTTGATTCAAGGATTACTTGATTCAAATGCAATAGATTTAAAAGAATTAAAGAAACATAAAGGTTTTAACGATTTAGAGAAAAGTATTAAAGCACTTAATCTTAATGATATTGATTCAAGTTTTAGAATGAAAGAGTTTCCCAAAATAGGTATCTCTCAGGATATTATTAATGATGTAATAGATTTGTTAACTTCAACCAACTCCATATCATTTGTATATGGACTTGATAATATAGATTTGAAATTGAGTCAATCTTGTGTAAATTCTATAACTAGCTTGTTTTTACTTGCTGGTGGGTTAGAGGAAGGAGGAATATATCCTTTATTAAACGGGGCAAATGAACAGGGAGCTTCTGATTTAGGCGTTTCTCCTCATTTTTTGCCAGGTTATCATGATGTTACAAAAGATGAAGAACGTCGTTATTTTGCGAATAAATGGAAATCTGAATTGCCTGATTGGAATGGCGAAGATTTTATTAATAAAATTCAATCAGGAAACTTAACTGATGAAATAGCATTACTTGTTTTTGGAGATCATACTGATACAGAACAAATATTAGATGAAGATCTATCAAATATTGGATTTTTAGTCTACCAAACTTTATATTTGGATGAATTTTCTAAAAATGCAGATGTTATTTTACCTGCAGCAGCTTTTACAGAAAAAGATGGAACATTTACTAATATGGAAAGGAGAATTCAACAAGTTCGATCAATTTCAAAAGTCATAAATGGAGAATCGAAATCTGCTTGGGAATTTCTTGTTGAATTATCAAAAGTAATGAATGCGAAAGGGTTTGAGTATAATTCTGCTCGTGAAATATTGACGGAAATTGCTCAAATTGTTCCAATTTATACAGGCGTCACATGGGATGCGTTAGAAAAATCAGGGAAAATAGTTAATAGACCTCCTTTAGATAATCCATTACCTACTCAAGTACTTTATTCTGATATTGAATATCCAGGTATTATTTGGGATTTGGATAAATTAACTCATTTGGAAAAATTTAAATTATCTTCAATACAAAATGAATTATTTGAATATAAAGGAATAACAAAATTCCCTTATTTCTTAATACCAGGACGGGTATTATTAGATACTAAACAGGATGTTCAAATTACTACTAATGGTATTAATCGCATAGTTCGTGACCAATATTTTAAGATGAATTCAAAAGATGCTGAACACATAAAATTAAAACAAAATGATAAAATAGAAGTTTCTTTTGCAAAGAATAATCAAAATTCACTCGAAGGATTATTATTAATTGATGATAGTGTTCCAAATGGATTTGTAATCACAACAAATCTTTTTGGTGAAATGGCAACAGCTTTAGATCAAAGCAAAGATCCTTTAATTATGTCTAAAGTTCCAAAACTTTCTATTGACAATATTAATGTGAAAAATATAGCTTAATATTTAGGACATTTAGAAGACATTGAAAAAACGAATTATACCTTTTGTAGAAATTAAAAAAAAGGTTCAGATTAACGAAGAATTATTCCTGATTTTTATATCTAAACCTACGGATTTTTCATTTAAGCCAGGACAATATGTCACATTAGGTATTAATGGTATAGAAAGAGCCTATTCAGTTGTTTCAGCTCCTTATGAAGATGTTATTGAAATATTTGTAGAATTTGTTCCAGAAGGGGAAATGACTCCTTTATTAGTTAAAACTGAACCCGGTGATAAGATTACTATGAGACCAAGAGCGAAAGGGCTTTTTACTTTAAATAGTAAATTTCAAAATCATGTTATGGTTGGGACAGTTACTGGGATAGCTCCGTACGTTAGTATAATAAGGGATACTTTACATAATAATATAGTTGATAATAAATTTTTCGTTTTTCAAGGTGCAAGTTATATTGATGAATTTGCATACGATAAAGAATTAGCAGAATATGCAGTAAGGTTTCCAGAATTTGTGAAATATTTTCCTACGATTAGTCGTTCTAAAGAGAAACGAAATATAGGATGGAAAGGAATTCAAGGAAGAGTTAATGATATTTTAGGATCTCATGTAGAAGAGTTGAATTTATTTCCAGATTCAACTTTGATTTATACTTGTGGACATCCTGGAATGATTGAGGATGTTAAAAGTAAATTTTCCAAACAAGGATATAAAGTCACCGAAGAACGTTTTTGGAAAGAATAATTACATAATGTGACTACTAAGGTATTAAGATTCTATGTCCAAATTTCTTTTATAGCATTGCTCCTATAATACCTAAGCTGCCTGCAATTATTAAAATTATTGATACTGCGAGATTAATACCACCTAATGTGAGTCTGGTTGTACGTGAATCATTTAATTCCGGACGCAATAGGAAGAAATTTATAATTGCATAAACTGCCAGAATAATCGTACATATAGTAAGTAATCCACTACTAATATTGTTAGTGGTGCCTCCTAAAAAACTATCACCTGTGGATAAATAAACGGAAAAAACTATTGATATGATAGCAAGAAATAAATTGTAAAAACCAACAGGTTTTTCATCTAGTTTCCATAACGAAATTGCCGATAATAAGAGTAGATAAATTGCCCAAAGAGATGTGAATGTTATCAGGATTGTAGTTTGAGCGTTAGTTGTTTGTTCTTGAGTAAATGTTGAAGCTTGAAATCCCCCAATAAGTATTATGATTCCTAATACACCAGTGATTATTCCTTCGATGGTTGATTTAGAATTAGACCGGTTATTGTTTTGGGTGAATCCTAAAAGTTTCCAAGAATATATCCAAATAGCTGCTGAAAATAGAATTAAAAATAATATTTCCATAATTCATCTCCTTTTAGTTATGAGAAAAAACTAAATACTGTAATGTTCGGATTATAGCATATTAAAGAAGTCTATAATTCTAATATTTTGTAGTATATAGTTTCATTAATTGACAAGCTGAATTACAATGAGCAACAAAGATTCAAATGAAAGGAATGTTGCTTTGGTTATAACTCCAATGAGAAAACAGTATTTAACGATTAAACAGCGTTATGCTGATTGTATAGTGTTGTTTAGGTTAGGTGATTTTTATGAGGCTTTTGATGAAGATGCGAAGATTATTTCTAAAGTCCTTGATATTGTTTTAACAGGACGTGGTATGGATAAAAATAATCGTGTGCCAATGGCAGGAGTCCCTTTCCATGCATTAGAAGGATATCTTGGTCGTTTAGTACAAGCAGGTTATAAAGTTGCTATTTGTGAACAATTAACTGATTCATCTGCATCGGAATCATTGGTAGAAAGGGACGTGGTTAGAATAGTTACTGCAGGAACTTTATCAGAATCCTCTTTACTTGAGGAACGATCAAATAATTATTTGGCAGCAATTTTTGAAGACAATGGGGATATAGGTATAGCTTATGCGGATATTACCACCGGCGAATTTGTAGGTACGCAAGTATCATTTGATGATCTAAAAACTGAATTAAGTCGTATAAATCCAGCAGAAATTATTGGTTCTAATCAATTTAAAGATGTTTTTACTGAGACTTATAATTTTTCTGAAGTAGATTGGTGTACTAGTAGAAATAAAATGCAATTAGAAAAAAGAATTATTGAACATGAAGATGTCGTAAAATTAAAATCTTTTGGGATTGATAATTACGGACTTGCTTTATGTGCTGCTGGAGCTTTAATACTATATCTTGAAAAAAATTATAAATCAGTTATATCCCAACTGAGAAGTTTTCGTCCTTACAATGCTAATAACTATATGCTGTTAGATGAACAAACTCGTGAAACTTTAGGTATTAGTTTTTTGAAAAAAGAAGCCCAATCAAATGTTTTGTTGAATATTATTGATGGAACACATACTGCTATGGGCAGTAGATTGTTGAAAAAATGGGTTATTCATCCATTACTGGATCGTAATTTAATACGAATGCGTCAAAAAGGTATTACTGAATTTTTTGATAATTCTTTATTAAGAAGTCAAATTCGAGATCAGTTAAATAATATAGGAGATATAGAAAGGATTATTAATCGAATCAAATTAGGAATTGTTTTACCTCGTGAATTGATTGCTTTAGAACGATCATTGAAAATAAGTGGAGAATTAAAAAAACTTCTTTTAGGTAAAGTAAAAGAACATAAAGACTGGGTTAAATTCATGGATTATTGGCCTGAATGCCATGAAGTGCAGGATTTGATTTTAAGATCAATTAGTAGTGACCCAGTAGGCCTTATAGGAGAAGGAGGAGTTTGTCGAGAAGGCTTTTCTGAAGAATTAGATGAAGTTAGAGGCATTAGTGCTAATCAAAAACAAATACTTGCTGATTTAGAAAGCAAAGAAAAAAAACGTACTGGAATAAAATTTCTCAAAATTAAATATAATAAAATTTTTGGTTATTTTATAGAAATTAGCAAGTCAAATTTAGATTCTGTGCCAGATGATTATATTCGCAAACAGACTTTAGTATCCTCGGAAAGATTCATAAACTCTGAGTTAAAAGATATCGAAAACAAGATTCTTAGCTCTAAAGAAAGAATAGAAAGCTTAGAGAAGGAATTATATTCTAGAATTTGTGAGCAAATTTCACAATCTAGTGATTTGATTTTAACGAATTCAGATATTGTTGCACATTTGGATGCTTTAACAAATCTAGCTGAAATAGCTATTATCAATAATTATTCTTGTCCTAATATTGTTGAAGAGAAATGTTTAAAGATATTTGATGGAAGGCATCCTGTAGTAGAAAAAACTCTTCCTCTTGCAGAATTTGTTAGTAATGATACTGATTTAAATCCAGAAAATTCACAAATAGCAATTATAACTGGACCAAATATGTCAGGTAAATCTACTTACATAAGACAAGTTGCATTGATTGTTCTTTTAGCTCAAATAGGTAGTTTTGTTCCTGCATCAAGAATGGAATTTAGTCTAGTTGATAGAATTTTTACTCGTGTTGGACTTCATGATAATTTAATGCAAGGTGAATCAACTTTTATGATAGAAATGATGGAAACTGCTAGTATTCTTAATCAAGCAACAGACCAATCTTTGATTATATTAGATGAAATAGGTAGAGGTACTAGTACTTATGATGGGATTGCAATTGCTCAAGCGGTTGTTGAATATATACACAATCAAGATAGATCAGCAGGTTTAACTTTGTTTGCTACTCATTATCATGAATTAATAAAATGTGCCGATTATTTGCCGAAAGTAAAGAATTTTTCTGTATTGGTTTCTGAAGAAAATGAAAAAGTAGTATTTTTAAGAAAAATTATTAAAGGTTCTACAGATAAAAGTTATGGAATTTATGTTGCGAGATTAGCGGGAATGCCTAATGAAATTGTAAAACGTGCGACAGTAATTTTGAATGAATTTGAAAAGATTAACGTCAGAGAAAAACAAATTAAAAAACAAAAGACTGATAATTCAGAGTATCAAATTCCAATGGATACTTTTAGTGAAGCTATAGCTCAAGAGATAAAGAATTTAGATGTTAATACATTAACGCCTATCGATGCTTTGAATAAATTACATGATTTGATAAATAAATTTAATGTTAATAATAAGTGATTTAATTTCAGGATAGATATTTTAAATGGAAATAAAACTGTTAACTAAAGACACCGTTTCAAAGATAGCAGCCGGAGAAGTTATTGAAAGGCCTGCATCTGTAGTGAAGGAATTATTAGAAAATTCGATTGATGCTATGGCAAAAAATATATCAATTACAGTTGCAGATGGTGGAATAGGATTAATACAAGTAGTAGATGATGGTGTGGGTATTCCAAGTCAATATCTTACGTTAGCATTTGAAAGACATGCAACTAGTAAAATTACAACAGTAACAGATTTAGAATCTGTAGATACATTAGGCTTTAGAGGAGAAGCATTACCTAGCATTTCTTCGATAGCTACAGTTGATGTTAAAACAAAACAAAAAAATGTTATTGCTGGAAGATATATTCAATTAAGACATGGCACTGTAATGCAGCAGTCAGATATTGGATGTCCTGATGGGACAAATTTTATCGTTAAAGATCTTTTTTCAAATGTGCCTGCTAGAAAAAAATTTCTTAAATCAACTGCTACAGAAAATTCTAGAATTACCGAAGTTGTTTCTAGAATTGCTTTGCTTCGACCGGATATATCAATTAGATTAAAAGTTGGTAAGTTAACTAAATTTGCAACCCCAGGAAATGGTTTATTTTTAGATGCTTTTATTTCTATCTATGGAGTTGCGGTTGCTGAAAAAATGATTGATTTACAGGAATATAATGGCTTAGGAGTTAAAATACAAGGAATTATTTCAGCTCCAGAATGTAATAAGCCATCAAGAAATCATATTACAATTGGAGTCAATAATCGATGGATTTCAAATATTGCTATTAGATATGCAATCGAAGAAGCATATCATGGATTATTAATGAAAGGACAGTTTCCTTTAGCAGTTGTATTGTTGACGATAGATCCTGCTTTAGTTGATGTTAATGTTCATCCAGGAAAACGTGAAGTTAGATTTAAAGAAGAATCAAAAATTTATTCATCGGTACAACGTTCAATAAGACCTAGACTTTTACAAACATCTAAAGTAGTTGAAATGCCAATTAATTTTGATACTGAATATTTATCTAAGAAAAGTATAACCGGCAAATCAGGAGATAAAATTAGACAAGTACAACCTAGAATCGAAGAATATGATTTTATGAAAGATAATGAGTCTTTATCTTTTAAACAAAGGCTTCCACAAATTGAAATTATAAAACAAATTAACAAAAAATTTTTGTTAGGAGTTGGAGAAGATGGAGTATATTTGTTAGATCAACATGCCGTACATGAAAGAATACGATTTGAAGAATTAATGAAACAATATTCTACAAAAAGAAATGATACGCAAACATTATTAGATCCTTTTGTTTTAGATTTAGGTCCTGAAGAAAAAGAGTTAATAGAATCAAAAATAGAATTATTTAATCAATTTGGATTAGAAATTGAATTATTTGGAAAAGATACATTTATAGTTCGTTCAGTACCAATATTTTTGCAAAATACAGATCTTAGAACTAGTGTATTTGATATTTTGAATATGTATAAAGATAATCCTCAAATTACAAAATCTGAAGAACGACTTGCGGCCTCCATGGCTTGTCATTCTTCAATTAGAGCCGGGATGACTTTGAGCATTGAAGAAATAAAAGTTTTATTAGAAAATCTTCAAAATTGCGAAAATCCCAAAACATGTGCTCATGGACGTCCTACTTTAATTGCAATGCCCTATAAAGATATCGAAGTTAAATTTGGTAGATGTTGATTTTTAATATCTAGTGGGTTTAATCTCTTGGCTTAAATATAGAATCACCGTAATCACTGTTTGGTTTAGAAATTGAGTTTTTTCGTAAAATACCGAGAGGATTAAAGGTTGATAAAGCAATCGCACCTGCAAAAGAAGAAATTGCAGTAATTAAAAATTTTCTTCTTGAAGATATTTTTTGTATTTTGTTTAACATTTTAACCTTAAATATTGTTTTCATTAGAAATTAAACTCCAGACTAAAAAAATTTTCAAGTTTTTTCTAAAAAAATCTTGACATAGTACTTTCAAGATGATAGCGTTCCAAACGAATTCGTTGACAGATATTTCGCATATTTGTTATCGTTTTAATTGAGTGAATTTTTCTATATGCCAGATCCTAGTTACATAGATGAAGAAATATGGCACGGTATAAGTGTTTTTCTTACCCATTTGATTTATGTTGTTTTTATGATTATTGGCTTTGCAGGCAATTTTCTTTTAGCTCATGCATTTATTCCTTCACTAGTTAGTTCAAAACATTTACCTGTAATAGCAAGTAAATTGCGATTAGTATTTTATTTTGGCGCACTTGTTTTTTTTATTGGAGCAGTTTTTTTCATAATACAAACTATAAACGGATTGGATGTTGTTTCAAAAATATATGATAGATGGTGGATTTAATAAATTATTTTTTATAGAGTATGAATAATAAGGATTTTATAAAAGAAGTATGATTTCAGAAATAATAAAAAAATATGGTAAATTTGTTTTACCTCCTATACTACTTCTTACATTACTTTTTGTTGCTACAGCTATAGTGTTTCTTTTAAGAGCATGGTGGGCTTTTCCCTTTCCTGTTTTTGGTATGGGAGAACCTCCTGAACAACCAATAGATTATCCGCATAAAGTTCACGTTCAAGAAATGGGTATGCAGTGTGAATTTTGTCATAGGGAAGTCACCGAAGGTGAAGCTGCAACCGTTCCTGCTGTTGAACAATGTATGTGGTGTCATAAAGATTTAAGTTCAAATCCAGGTAAAGAAGATCCTGTGTATTTGGGTGGTAAAAATAATATAGAATTAGAAAAATTACGACAATATTGGGAACAATCCAATCCGATTAATTGGGCTAGAGTACATCGTTTGCCTGATCATGTTCAATTTAAACATGAATCCCATATTCGTTATTTTAGTGAACTAGAAAATAAAGAAACAAGCGAAGTTTGTACAATTTGTCATGGGGATGTAGGTGCTATGGAAAAAGTTAAACAATTTACTGAATTGAAGATGAGTGATTGTGTAAATTGTCACCGAAAACATAGTGCTCCTACTGATTGTGTGGCGTGCCATTATTAAGGAGTTGTAAATGGATGTATCACGACGAGAATTTTTAAAATTTGCAGGTTTGTCTAGCATTGGTGCTATTGCTTTGAATGCTTGTGGTATTCCTGAACAAGAATTACAAGTTCAGAGTCCTGTTAATTTACCAGAAGATCTTGTTAAAGGTAGAGATAATTGGTACGCAACTTTATGTCGACAATCTAATGAAACGTGTGGAATTATTGTTAGAGTTGTTGAAGGAAGAGCAAAGAAAATCGAAGGTAATAAAGATTATCCTTTAAATCGTGGAAAACATATGGGAATTTCAGAAGCTGGTTTACAGGAATTATATCATCCAGATAGGCTTGCTCGTCCTTTAATAAGATCTGGAAATAGAGGTAATTTACTTGATTCTAATTGGGAAACAGCTAGTCATAACATTATTGAAAAATTAAATCAATTAAAAAAAGATAATAATCAATCTTCTCTTTATATTATTAGTGGTCCTGTTAGAGGGCATCAACGGATGGTAGTTGAGAGATTCGCAGGAGCTTTTGGAGCTAATTATCTTAGTTACGAAGTTTTGGAAAATACAGTTTTACATCAAGTTTCTAAAGATCTGTTTGGACAAAATCATTTGCCAGGATTTGATATTAAAGACAGCGAATTAATTCTTTCTTTTGGTTCTGATTTTTTGAGCACATGGTTAACTCCAACAAAATTTTCTTTAGATTATGGACATTTTCGAGGGAAAACGGATAGTCATAGAGGGAAATTTATTCAAGTTGATTCTCGGTTTTCACACAGTGCTGCTAATGCTGATTTATGGATTCCTATTCGACCAGGGATGGAAGGAGCTTTAGCCTTAAGTTTAGCCTATATTCTTATAGACAAATATCATATGGGGAATGATAACAGTAAAAAGGTTTACTCTGATATTGATTTATCTGAATATGCTCCTGAAAAAATAATTAGTGATTTAGGAATACCTTCAATAAAGAAACAAGAAGCAATTGATGTTATTTTTGAATTAGCTAGAGAGCTTGCAGAAAAGAAACCAGCAGTTGTGTTAGGTGGAGGTAGTGCAGCAGCCCATACAAACGGATATTTTAATTTAATGGCTATTTATGGATTAAATTATTTGTTGGATTCAGTAAATAAACCAGGAGGTTTATGGTTCAGTCCGGAAAGTCCTTTGAAAAATATTGAGAATACATCTAAAACATCTTCATTTAGTGAATGGAAAACTTTTATTAATCGAGTTAGATACTCTGACCCAGACCCTGTAAAAATGATTATGCTGATTGATGTTGACCCAGCTTATGGATTGCCAGGTGGAGTTGATTTTGGAAGTGCTTTAACTGATAACACTTATGTTGTTAGTATGAGTAATTTTATGACTGATTCGTCTAGTTTATCTGATGTGATTTTGCCGATTAATATGCATCTTGAAGATTGGGGAAGTGATATTCCTGAAATGGGAGTACAGTATCCAACTGTTGGATATCAACAACCAGTTGTTAATCCTTCATCTAATATCGATGTTAAAGGAGGATGGACAGATTTATTATTAACGTTTGCCAACCAACTTGGAGGGTCAATGAAATCTGTATTACCTTGGAGTAATTATAAACAAGTGATCCGAGACAGTGCTTTAGAGTTATTTAATAATTACGGAAGCAAAGGTATTGGATCTATTAAAGCAGGGACTTTTGAAGAATTTTGGACAGGCATTTTACAACGAGGTGGATGGTGGAATAGTCAAAATTTGGAATTTTCTGCAGTAAATGGCCCACTTAAGGGAATATCAAATTGGAAATCACCAAAATCATCTGGTCCATCTTTAACTGAAGAACAATCATTCAGTTTGATTCCGTTTGCACATATAACACTTGGCGATGGAGCTAATGCACATCTTCCGTGGCTACAATCCGTTCCTGATCCTATTAGTAGTGCTGTATGGGAAAGTTGGGTTGAAATTAATGCAAAACGAGCGGTAGAACTTGGATTAAAAAGAGGAGATGTTGTTGAATTGAGATCAAAGACAGGAAGCGTAGAAGTATTACTTTATCCAAATCCAGCAGTTCCTCCGAATGTTCTTGCTGCTCCTATTGGACAAGGACATAATGATAAAGGTAGATATTCTAAAGGAAGAGGTTCACGTTTGTTAGAATTAATCGACCCAGAGTTAAATGATGAAGAAACAGGTGCTTTAGCTTGGGCTGCAACTAGAGTATGGTTATTAAAAACAGATCGTGTTCAAGACGTACCTAGATCGGAAGGAAATGTTCCTCCCGTTGAGGGACATAAGGGGACTATAATTCAGATCGAACATATTTGAGGAGAATATATTAGATGGTTGAAAAACAAAAAAGACAACAGCATAAATGGGGTATGGTAGTTGATGTCGATAAGTGTACAGGATGTCAAGCTTGTGTTGTTGCATGTCAATCAGAAAATAACATACCTATAAATCAGGAGAAGGATTTTCTTCAAAAAAGAGCTATTCAGTGGATTCGAATAGAGCGTTATTGGGAAGGTGAATATCCTGATGTAAAGGCAAGATATATTCCAATTTTGTGTCAACATTGTGAGAATGCTCCATGTGAACCTGTTTGCCCAGTTTATGCGACTTATCATAACAACGAAGGTATGAATGTTCAGGTATATAATCGTTGTATTGGAACAAGATATTGTGCTAATAATTGTCCTTATCAAGTTAGATTTTTTAATTTTTGGGAACCTGTTTGGCCAGATTCTTTACGTAGTCAATTAAATCCTGATGTTACCGTAAGAAGTCGTGGCATAATGGAAAAATGTAGTTTTTGTGTCCAGCGAGTTCGTCGAGCTGAAATTGATGTCGAACGCAAAGAAAATAAAAAAATTACTGATAAGGAATTAAATGATAGGAATTTAAATCCTGCTTGTGTTCAATCTTGTCCTACTGGCACTCTTACTTTTGGAGATTATTTAGATCCTGATAGTAAAGTATCTGAATTATCAAATGATAAAAGGGCATATACATTACTTGAAGGATTAGGAACTGATCCTAATGTTGTATATTTGAAAAAAGTTGAATCGGGTAATGGACATGAAGAACATGGCGATAAAGGGCATGCACATGACTGAACAAGTACATGATAGTAAACATGTAGAGGGACTGTTAACCTCGACAAATGAAAAAGTGACGAAAGATATTCTTTCAAAGACTTTGAAGATTGGTTTATGGTTTAAAGTTGTTTGTTTTATTTTATTTATATTAGTTCTTTTAGGTATATTTGGCTTTGTTTCTAAATTAAATTTAGGAGATGCAGGGGTTAAAGATCATACAAAATGGGGATATCTTTCTGCAGTGTTTGCATATCTTTTAACCGTTTTTCAAGGAGCTCCAATTGTTGCAATTGCTATGAGGGCAATAAAAGCTGAATGGCGTCGTCCATTCACAAGAGTTGCAGAATTATTTTCTATTGTTGGTTTAGTCAGTTTAGTGTTATATATACCATTGATGTTAGCACTTCCTTCTGTTGAAGGTCGTCGTACACTTTGGATTACTTGGCATGGAAATTCACCTCATATTTACGATACTCTTGCTATGGTTGGACTTGTTTTGTGTGGATTAGCTCTTTTATATTTTTCTTGTGTTCCTGATTTATCTTTAGTAGGGAAAAAAACGAAATCATTAAGAGGTAGATTCTGTTCTTGGATTAGTCGTTATTGGAAAGGAACTCCTGGACAATGGAGAATTCAGAAGGCTGGTATTGGTATTTTAGGTGGCATGTATTTTATGTTTTACATTTTTGTTCATCTTTTAATATCTTCTGATTTTGCGATGAGTTATGTTCCTGGGTGGAAAGACTCTATTTTCCCAGCTTGGCATGCTTTGAGTGGTATACAGTCTGGGATTGCTTTAGTGATGGTAACGATGTTTTTAATGAGAACTATTGGAGGATATAAAGACTATTTGTTTGTTAATCAATTTTGGTCTTTAAGTAAACTATTACTTTCTTTATCTTTGCTTTGGTTTTATTTTTGGGCAATGGGTTTCATGGTTTTTTGGTATGGAAGAATGCCTATTGAATTGACAGTATTAGAAGGAATGTTTTTTGTTAATTATAAAGTGCCTTTTGGTTTAGCTTTTATTTTATGTTTTGTTGCTCCATTTTTTATACTTGTATGGAATGGGCTTCGAAAGAGTATTTTAGGGCCCTCTATTGCAGCAGTTTTAGTTTTAATAGGTAACTTTTTTGATAGAATTCGAATTTATGTTTCTACATTATCAGTAAAAGATGTTACAGTTTTTGAACTTGATAAGTTTCCTCCTATTGTTTTACCAATCTATCAAGATATTTTGATTATGGTTGGAGCGTTAGCAGGGGCTTTGTTAATTTTTCTTCTTTTTTCCCGTATCATTCCTTTAATATCAATATGGGAAACTAAGGAAGGATTGTTATATCAATTTGTAGGTAAAGTATTAAGAGGTCGTTATTTGACCTTGGCTAAGCCAGAGTAATTTATAAGTAGTAGGTAAGTATGCAAGAAGGAAGAATACTAAAAGATCAACAAATTAATAAAGATTTACTAAACAGTATTTTTGAACATCCAGCTTCGTTTTTTATAATTATTAATATATTAGGCATCGTTGTTTTAGCAGCAGCGATAGCTATTGCTGTAATGGTTAATAAAGGAATAGGTGTCACTGGATTGAATAGACCAGTTATGTGGGGATTCTTTATAACAAATTTTGTTTTTTGGGTTGGAATTAGTCATGCAGGGGTTATGTTATCTGCTATATTGAGATTGGCTAAAGCTGAATGGAGAAGGCCTGCTACAAGAGCTGCTGAAATATTAACACTTTTTTCGTTGATGACTGCTGTATTAATGCCTATTCTTCATAGTGGTCGTCCTTGGAGAACTTTATATTGGGCTTTCCCTTACGACTTTCAGCGAGGTATATGGTCTGATGTAAGATCTCCGTTAGTTTGGGATCCAGCTGCTATTACTACATATCTTACTTGTTCAACTTTGTTTGTAGCGGTAGCTTTAATTCCTGATATAGCTGTATTACGAGATAGAGCAAGCGGTGTTTTAAAAATGCTTTACTCTGTTCTTTCTTTAGGTTGGAGAGGAACTCCTCGTCAATGGAAACTTCAAGGAGTTGCAGGAGTATTACTTTCTGCCTTGATATTGCCGGTGTTCGTTTCTGTTCATAGTATAGTCTCTTTTGATTTTGGTATCGCTTTATCAGTTAAAGCCTGGCATTCTACAACATTTGCTCCATATTTTGTGATAGGAGCAGTTCACTCTGGTGTTGCAGCTGTGGTTACCGCAATGATTATCTTAAGAAGTTTATTTAGATGGCACAATTATATTCGGAAAGAACATATTGAAGCATTAGCAAAATTGCTTACCGTTGTTGCTGTTGGTTGGTTTTTCTTTTTAGCCTTAGAGATTGTTTTTGGGATTTATGGACAAGAACATGATGAAATAGCTCTCCGAGAAATGCAATTTTTCGAGCCTCCTTGGAGTTATTTTATGTATGTTTTTCTTTTTACTGCCTTTTTCTTTCCAGTTCCTATGTGGCTGTTGAAAAAAGTTCGAAGAAGTTTTTTCTGGATGTTTGTGACTACTATTTCTGTGAATATTGGTATGTGGTTAGAAAGATATTTAATCATTGTCCCAGGATTAGCAAGAAAACAGGAATTAACTTTTGTTTGGGGCAGTTATACCCCTAGTATAGTAGAGATTACTATTGTTATAGGTACTTTTGCCTTTGTTTCAATGAACGTATTATTATTTGCTAAACTATTTCCATTAATACCTTTATATGATGTTAAGGAAGGTCAGATACTTCTTAAAAAGAAAAAAATTGGAAGAGTTGAAGTGCCTGCCGTTATTAGAGAAGAATGATTAATAAGTGAGGAAATTAATTATGAAAAAAGAACAATTATTAGCCTTGTTTCGAAATGATAGTCATGCAGCTTTGGCAACTGAAAAATTAGAAAAAATTGGAGTTAGTCAAGATGATATTGAGATTATGACTGGAGCTCCATATCCAGAAGGTGCTTTTGGAGAACACGATAAAGGAATGAGATTATATGTTTTTCCTTTTATAGGTGCTATTTGTGGTTTAACTGCTGCTTTATTATTAACAATTGGCACTCAAATGTCGTATCCATTGGTCACAGGAGGTAAACCAATATTGGCTTTGCCTGCAATGGCAGTAATTTGTTATGAAGGTATGATGCTTGGAGCGATTCTTTTTACTGTTATAGGTATTATATTTGAATCTAGATTACCTAGGTTGAAATTAGGTTTATATGATGAACGTATAACCGAAGGATATGTAGCATTATTGATTAATTGTGACGAAAAAAATAAATCATCGATTGAACAGCAGCTCAGTATTTCAGGAGCTAATGAAATTAGAAGTGAAAAATAAATTGATTAAGAAATTAAATCAGGTTAAATTTTTAAGACAAAATAAGGTTTTTGTTTTAATAGCTTTTGCTGTTATATTCTCATTTCTTTTGGGTTGTGCTTCTACTGGCACTTATCCAGTAGATATTTTTACCGAAATGCATTATAACCAATCATATAAAGCTAATGAGCCAGAAAGACTTGATATACCAAAAGGGGCCGTTCCTGTTAAATCTCCAAGAGATACCAGACCGGCTAAGGAACTATATGAGATTAATTGTATTGTTTGTCATGGAGAATTGGGTAAAGGTGATGGCAAAGTTTTGAAAAAAATGGTTGATGAATATGGATATAAATGGAGAGCTGAACCAGATTTGACTAGTGAATATGTTCGAAATTTACCAGATGCTACGTTAAAGATTTATATTCAAAATGGTATTAATGTGATGCCGGCTTTTCAGAAAGTATTTACTGAAAAGGAAATAGATAATTTAGTTCAGTATATTAGGGAATTGTCTAAGTGAAAAAAATCAATATTTTTAATTATATTAACTAAACTGACATTTTTTTATTTGATTTGTTTTACTTTTTTATCTTCTATTTAGATTCGAAGTTTTATAATTTATAACATGTTTCTTTTATATGTGAAAAATTTTTTAATATACATAATATTATTAAGTCTATTAAGTGGGTGTTTTATTAACCGAGTAGAAAATTCAATTGAACAAAGAGCAATTGCTATAGAAAAACTTTTGATTTGCCCTGTTTGTCCTAGCGAAACTATACACGCATCACAAGTGGAAGTTTCAAAACAAATGCGAGATCTAATAAGAACTCTGTTATCAGAAGGTATGTCAGATGAAGAAATATTGGATTTTTTTGTTAGTAGGTATGGCGAGGATATTTTAGCAGAACCTTCAAGAGACGGATTTACAAATATTGTTTGGATAATTCCTCCGATAATTTTACCAACGATATTTATTTTATTAATTATATTTTTGTATAAACGCACAAAAGATTCGAATGTTTAGGTATATATAAAAGTAAATAATGAAAGAAATCGAAATTATGTAAGTATGTAAAATAAGAGATGATTTATTGTGAGAAAAAATGATGTCAGAATTTGGAAGTAATGTACTTTTATTAACATTAATTATTGTTGGGTATTCTTGTTTTGCATTATTTTATGGTGGAAAAACATTAAATAAACTTGTTTATAATAGTGGCTTATATGCTTATTATAGTTCGGTTATTCTTTTATTCATTAATGTTATAACTTTAATAGCCGCATTTCTAAATCACGATTTTTCAATAAGCTATGTTGCTGGCAACAGTAATTATGCAATGGATAAAAGTTTAATTTGGGTAGCATTTTATGCTGGAAATGAAGGCTCTCTTTTGTTTATAGCTAGTGTTTTGTCTATTGTGTCGTTTTTTGCCATTTATTTAGGAAATAAGAGAGTGGAATTAACGAAATCTATGCCTTTTATCTCAGGTATACTAGCTGTTTTATTATTGTTTTTTGTTGTGATTTTATATTTTCTTGCTAATCCATTTGCTCCACTTGATTTCGTTCCTTCTGATGGTAGAGGAATAAATCCATTATTAACACATTTTGGTATGTTTATTCATCCCCCAGTTATGATGACAGGTTTAGTTTCTATAGCAATACCATTTTCGATTGCTATGGGAGCAACTATCGGGAAGGCCCATCCTGATTCATGGACAAACTACGCTAGATTATGGGGTTTGATTTCTTTTATGATACTTGGTTCAGGATTATTATTAGGTTCATGGTGGGCATATACAATTTTGGGATGGGGAGGTTATTGGGGTTGGGACCCTATTGAAAATGTAGGATTCATGCCATTTTTGGTATTAACTGGATTTATTCATACTATAGTAGTTCAGAAAAAACGAGGGATATTTCGATTTTGGAACCTTATATTAATATCGCTTGCTTTTAATTTAGGTGCCTTAGGTATGTTTTTTAACCGTGCAGGTCCAGTGCCATCAGTACATTCTTTTGGTCAGTCAACAATAGGTTGGAGCTTTCTTGCTTTTTTTGTTATAAGCGTGTTTTTTTCAGTCATTGTATTAGTTTGGCGATATAAACAAATTAAAGGAGTAGATTATCCAAATAATCTTTTGTCTAGAACAATGTCTTTTGTTGTGAATAATTTTCTTTTATTATGTGTGACTTTTATCACTTTATGGGGAATTATGTTTCCAATTATTTCTGATGTTTTTACTGGAACAACTATTACTGTAGGAGCTCCTTTTTATAATCAAACAAATGGTCCATTATTATTGGTATTAATATTTGCTATGGGATTAGGGCCGATGTTACCTTGGGGAAAATTAACTAAGAAAATGGCTTTAAATATATTGCTTACTCATATTGTTCCATCTTTAGTTTGTTTAGTGATTTTATTTATTATAGGAGTGAGGAATATTTACGCTTTGATTTCTTTTTCTTTATGTTGTTTTGTTGTCATTGGTATTTTTAAAGAATGGTTTATAGGAATGAAAACACGTTTTAAACGAGGAGATAATATTATTATTGGATTTTTTAAATTAATAATGAATAATCGTTCTAGATATGGTGGATATATAACACATCTTTCTATAGTTTTATTGGCGCTTGCAGTTACTGGTTCAACTTTTTTTGATATTGAACGCAATGTAATTATTGAACCTGGAGGTATTGAAAAAATTGGGAAGTATGAACTTCAATATTCGTCTACAGTAACACAAGAATATTCTGATAGGATTGAACGTACAGCACTTATAACTGCTACAGTTAATGGACGTAATATTGGTGTTTTGAAAGCTGAAAATCATTATTATCCATCGTTCCAAATGGCTTCAACTCGTTCTGGAATCATGTCATTTATTGATGAAGATTTATATGTTATTCCACAGGAATTTTTGTCAGATGGAAGAGTTGCCTTAAGATTATTAGTTAATCCTATGATGGTTTGGATGTGGATTGCAGGTCCTATTTTTATTTTAGGTACGGTAATAAGCTTCTGGCCAACGACAGTTAGGAAAGAAGATTCTTAAGGAGTAGTATGGGAATTTTCTTATTTTGTATTTTAGTTGTATGTCTTATTGGTGGGATTGGATATTTTACTTTCCGAACTGTGTATTCAACTCTAGATGTTGAAGCAGTATTATTAGATTTTTGCAGATTAAAGCGAGAACAAATAGCAGAAAATATTCAAGGAATAAAACTTGAATATGAGATTGGGCATTTATCAGAATCTGAAGTTAATTCTAAAGTAAATTCTTTACAGACATTAATTCATAAAATTGTTAAATTAGAAAAATCTCTTCCTACAGAGTTCAAAGATTTAAATCGAGAATTAAATGATCTTTTTTTGACTTATCAATTCGAAAAAGGAGAGAAAAATGACTAAACGATTTTCGTTAAATTTAATTTTTTCTTTCCTTGTCATTATGTTTATATTGTTGCTCATACCTAAAACTATTTCTGGTGATTCACATTTGATATTAAATGGGGCGGTTTTTAACAAAACTCTAAATGATAATTATATGCCGAGTAATAATGAAGTTGTTTTATTACATATTATCTATAAAGATAAACCAGTTAAGACATTTCAGTCAGACATCAATCAAAATGGAACTTTTATATTTAGTATCCCTTTTCCTGAAAAAGGTAGTAAATTTTTATTTTCTTTTAATTATCATGAAGTTACATATACAACTGAATCTTTGTACCTGGAAGAAAGAAATTATTCGCAATATATACATCAAATAGAAATCTTTGAAATTCATCAGGATTTATCTCAAATTAATTTTGGAGAATCAGTAATGGTCGTTAGTGGCATTGATGTTAATAGTCAAATATTACAGATTTTTGAGAGAGTGGAGATAATAAATCAAGGTCTTTTAACTTATTTGCCAGATTTTACTATTCCATCTGAAATGAATTTTTTGAGATTTTCACTTCCTGAAACAGCTTTTAATATTACATTTGAAGGTGATCTTACTACAGGAGATGTTTTACAGGTTGATAAAGGATTTGCTTTAAGAAACCCTATTTTGCCAGGGAAATATGAATTGAGTTACTTTTATCAATTACCTTATGAAAGCGAAGAAACAGCAATTTTAAAATCATTTCGATCTAATACCGATTCTTTTAAAGTATTAATACCTACATGGATAGGAGGAATTGAATCTGAAGCATTTTCAGAATCATCTGTGCTTACTATTGATGGGGAAACATTTTATTTCGGGACATTAAGTAATATTAGTGATGGAAATAAAATTGAAATCGTTTTCAATAATTTAAAAACATCAAATATTTATCTGAAAATTAAAAATTGGATTAACGGTTCAGGCAGTTATACTTTAGTCCTGATACTTTTTAGTATAACTCTAGTTTCAATTTTTGTTTTATTGATTTATAAAGGAAAATTTTCTAAAAATCGAGTTATTTCAAATATCCCAGAAGATTTATCTGATGAATATTTTGATAATTTAATGAGAAAAATTGTTAGCACTTCCTTAGAATCTGGAGAAAATAATCAATTATTAAAAAATTACAAAGGTGATATTTCAGAAATTAATGAAATATTATTATTAATGTTTTTTAGAAAACATTCGTTTTTAATTAAAGAGGAAAGCTATGAACAAGATACTTAGTAAATTCATAGTTTTTTTATCTTTTATAATATTTTTTGCTTTTGTAAGTATTCTAGTTTGGGGAGTGATTCGTTCAGGAAATATTTCTTCTAATTTGATTGTTAATAAACAGATGGACGAAATTAAATTAGATAATATTCTAGCCAAGGATTTTGAATTATTTGATTTAAATGGAAATGCAATCAAGTTGTCGGATTATAAGGGCAAATTAATTTTGTTAGATTTTTGGAGTACTTGGTGTCCTCCTTGTCGTATTGAAGCTCCTGAATTACAAAAAGTGTATAAAGAAATGAAACATCATAATATAGAATTTATTGGTATTGCTGTTTGGGATGAAGAAGAAAAAATTAGAGATTTTATTAAAGAATTTAATGTGAATTATCCTAATCTTGTTGATGCTAATGGTAGAGTTGCTATAGACTATGGAGTTCGAGGAGTGCCAGAAAAATACTTAATTAATAGGGAAGGATTCTTGGTTAGTAAAATTGGAGGTCCAATATCTTATGAACGACTTAGAAATATGTTATTGCCAATGATTGATTAGTTTATAATCTTTTTACCTTAAAAAGACATGTACTAAAGCAGGCATAAAGTAAATTTCACAAGTTGCACCAAAATCTTTTTCTAAATCATTTCTTATTAATTCATCGGAATTTTCATGATTACATGGTTTTTTTCGACAGGGATGTTCCCCCGTTCTTTTATCGTAGATCCCAATTGATTTAAGTGGGTAAAATAGAGTTTCAGCTGCTATTTGTAGGTCGGCTGGTATTTCTGTAGCTCTAAAATTTGAATCGGTTTCAATGTTTATTTTAATAATTTTCATGTTATTTATTAAACCATAAATATTTTAAATTTTTTACTATAAAAATGATTTTATAATCACTGTTGACTTCATTTACTATCGAGTGATATTATACAGACGTTTGCTCAATATTATTATTTGGTGAGAAGTGAAAGAAAACCATAAAGTACCTTTAAAACATAATCTTATTTATTACAAATTTTTAACATTAATTATAAATTCGCAAAGTATATTTAAAAGAAAATTTTTCAAAATAATCAACTATAATTCTTTTAACAGATATAGTCTGAAGAGCAATACTCTATCAATTTCCCTTTTACAATTAGCTCAAGTGAGAGAGCTAAAATCAGTTTTATATATCTTAAGGAGTAACAATGAAATTCTCTATCTTACCTAGACAAGATAAATTTTTTGCACTATTTAAGCGTAGTTCAGAAAATTTGAAAGAAGCATCCGCAAAATTAGTAGATCTTATGGAAAATTATGAAAACGTTGAAGCAAAAGTTACTGAACTGAAAAGGCTAGAGGAAGTAGGAGATAGCATAATACATGAAATAATGTCTGATTTACATAATACTTTCATAACTCCTTTAGACAGAGAAGATATTAGTACGTTAGGAGAACGATTAGATGATATCATGGATTGTATTGAGGAAGCCGCTCGATATATGCTGGAATATGATATAAAATCTCCAACTAAAGAGGCTCAAGAACTTAGTCGTATAATCGCAAATTGTTGTGAAACAATAGATAAAGCGATGACCATCTTAGGAAATAATAAATTCAAGGAACTTACTCCACTGAAGGAAAAACTTCACGTATTGGAAAATGAAGCCGATCAAGTTACAAGTAAAGCTTTAGGAGAACTTTTTAGAACATCTGAAGCTATTGATATTATTAAATGGAAAGAAGTATACGATCAACTCGAAAGTGCTACAGATAGAGCTGAAAATGTTGCAGTTATTTTAGATGTGATAGTTATTAAACATGGTTGAATTAAGTTTAATTCTATTAATAATTACAATAGTTTTGGCACTTAGTTATGCATATGCTAATGGTTTAAATGATGCTGCAAACGCGATTGCTACTGTAGTAGCCACTCGTGTGCTTACTCCTACAGCTGCTGTACTCTTAGGAGCTGTTATGAATTTGGCCGGTGCTCTTACTGGGACTGCAGTTGCTAAAACGATAGGAAAAGGAATTGTAGATCCAACTTTCATGACTCAAGCTGGAGTCATGTCAGCTATTTTAGCAGCAGTAGTTTGGGTTTTCATTGCAACAAGATTTGGATTGCCAGTTAGTGTAAGTCATTCTTTGGTTGCTGGTGTATTAGGATCTGGTTTAGCAGTAGCTGGTTTTGATAAAGTTAGTCAGTCCGTTATGATGAAAGTTCTAGCGGCATTAGCATTTTCTCCATTCCTTGGATTTATAGGAGCTTTTATAGTTATGGTTATCCTATATTGGGTGTTACATCGTTTCAGTATTTCATTCATAAACAAAATTTTCAGTAAGCTGCAAATATTATCAGCTGCTTTATTGTCATATGCTCATGGCAAAAATGATGCTCAAAATGCGATAGGAATCATGGCACTTGGTTGGGCTGTTTATTATTCAAGTGATGTTACTGTAGAACTATGGATGCAAATAAGTGCCGGTATAGCAATTGGATTAGGTACTGCTTTTGGTGGTTGGCGAGTAATAAATACTTTGGGAAATAAAATAACTACTCTGAATCCTACAAGTGGATTTGTTGCAAATATATCTGCATCAGTAGTTATTGAAGCTGCTTCGAATATAGGACTTCCTGTTAGCACAACGCATACTTCGAGCAGTGCGATAATGGGAGTAGGATCTACAAGAGGTTTGAAAGCAGTAAGCTTTACTGTAATACGATCAATATTTACAGCCTGGATAGTTACTTATCCATTCTGTTTGTTTTTAGCCTGGGTTTTTGCTAAATTGATTACCGCAATATTACCATAAATATTATTGGTTACGTCTATAATGTCAGTCGAATATCACT
>CAZDRU010000038.1:0-50883 GCA_964508175.1 uncultured Dehalococcoidia bacterium | reverse complement strand
AAAATCAGCCGAGATAATCTCAACACTTTTAGGATCTGCAGGAGCATTAGTAACTTCAGGATGCACAGCAGCATTAATCCTCGGAGCAGCTACATGTATGACGGGAACCGATGATAAAAAAATACGAGAATTACCCTTTCCTAAAACAATACCAAGTGAATTTATTGCTCAAGAACATGGTCGTAATACCTACGAAAGAAGTCTCACATTTGCAGGAGCTACACTACGTTTCGTTGGAGATGAAAAAGAAACAACAAAACAACATATTGAAGAAGCAATTACAGAAAAAACAGCTGGTATTTTTTTCTTTGCACCGGGAGGAACTCCAACTACAGTAAACTTGGAAGACGTACTCAAAATAGCTCACAAACACAACTTGCCAGTTCTTATAGATGCTGCTGGTGAAGTGTATCCACCAGAAAAAATGAGCAAATATGTAAAAATGGGAGCGGATCTCGTTGGATACGGAGGAAAATATTTTGGTGGCTTCAACTAAAGTGGATTATTACTCGGGAAAAAAGAGTAGATTAACGCTGCAAGGCTACACACTTTTATGGGATATGAAACAATTACAGGACATCTCCCAATCGGACGAGGTTTAAAACTAGACAGACAAGAAATCATAGGAACATATGTTGCTGTTAAAGAATGGCTTAATATGAACCATGAAGATCGATTATATGGATATGATGCAAGGGCACAAAAATTAATTACTGAACTTTCAACATTAAAATCCATATCTGTAAAACCATTTACAGGGGGCCCAGCAATGGCTGAAACAGGCCCTGCAACAGGCATACGAATATTCATAGATCCGGGAAAAACCGGCAAATCTGCTCAAACAGTTATTGAAATGTTAGCTAACGATAATCCAAGAATATGGGTGTCTCCTGGAGAACATCAAGTTTCACCAGAAGAAATCAAATCTATAACTATTAATTTACATTTAGTAACTCTAGCCCAAGAAAAAATTATTATAGAAAAAATCAAATCAATATTCAGAGAATAAAAACAACATAAAATGTCTTTAACAAATATTAAGCCATTTGATACATTTGTAGTAGGAAGCCTTCCCCGTCCACGATGGGTTCTTGATGTAATCGAAAAACATCTCAACAATCAATTATCTGAAAAAGAATGCTCGAATCTGATTGATCCAGCAGTCCTTTCTGTAATAAAAATGCAAGAACAAGCAGGATTGGATTTCATTTCTGATGGCGAATATAGAAGAGAAAATTATGTCAGAATATTCGCAGACAATGTCAAAGGATTTAAAAGAACAATCAGAGGAACTGACGAAGAAGGAAGAATTCAACATGAAGCATTCGTCGTGTCTAAAATTGAACAATTCGAACCTATAGCTGTAAAAGATGCTTCTTTTCTAAGAAAGCATACCAACAAAAAAATTATTGTTGCTCTACCTGCTCCTTATACAATCGGCAGAAGAATGTGGGATAAAAAAATATCCTCAAAGGCTTATCCAGATAGAACTGAATTCGTTTGGGACTGTATTCCTATACTTAAAAATGAAATTAGCGAACTTATAAAAATAGGAGTTGATGCCATACAACTCGATGACCCCTGGCTTGCTAAATTAGTGGACCCAAAACATATTGAAGATTCTCAAATAAAAAATATTTCCGAAGAGATTTCGTTATCGGTTAATACAATTAATTCTATTGTCGATAATTTCCCAAATCATTTCATAAATGTTCATTTTTGTAGAGCTCATGGTTATAGAAAACATGGAAGCGAAGGAAAATATGATCCAATAATGGAAGCTTTAACTAGAATCAACGTATCTCGTTTTGCTATGGAATATGCAACTCCTGTTGCGGGAGGAATAGAATCACTGAAAAATTTCCC
This sequence comes from uncultured Dehalococcoidia bacterium, assembly GCA_964508175.1. Classification (GTDB taxonomy): domain Bacteria; phylum Chloroflexota; class Dehalococcoidia; order Lucifugimonadales; family CAZDRU01; genus CAZDRU01. The sequence continues at coordinate 49,017 of CAZDRU010000038.1, read as the reverse complement.
GTCTAATAAAATTCTTGGACTCGGGGTAATTGATCATACATCTACTAATATAGAATCCCATGAAACTATAAAAAAAAGGATAAAAACTGCGTTAAAATACATAAAACCAGATATGCTTACACTGAATCCTGATTGTGGATTTGCTCCATCCGCTTTAAATCCAATGGACATAGACGAAGCATACTTAAAATTAAAATCAATGTGCGAAACTGCTACTTTATTAAAAAAAGAGTTATGAAAACTAGGCTTGATAGGTTGACGTTAATGAAAGACTTTGATAGTTTTAATATGTTGTGCTTATGAAAGATTCTGAGTATTTTAAAACCAATAACGGACGTTTCGTGGAACAAATCAAATGAAACGACTTAATTTTTCCTTTTTAATATCGGTTTTATCTCTTTTTATATTATTATTTTTATTCTCAGGCTGTAATACAGATCTTCCGCAAACCACGTTTGATGCAAAAGGAATTGTTGCAGAAAAACAATTAGACCTTTTTAACATTATATTCTGGGCTGTTGTTGTAGTTTTTGTCATAGTTCAAGGCATTCTTCTTTTTACTCTAATGAAATATCGGGCAAAAAAAGGAGCTCCTAGACCAAAACAAATACACGGACATAAAATTCTCGAAATAACATGGACAATTCTACCGGCTCTTATTCTTGTAGCCATAGCAATACCAATGTTAATTGTTTTATTTATGACTGCAAAAACTCCTGGACCTGATGCTTTAACAATAGAAGTAAAAGCTCATCAATGGTGGTGGGAATTTGAATATCCTGAATTAGGAGTTAACACCGCCAACGAAATGCATATTCCAGTAGGAAGGGATATAGATATAGTTCTCATTTCTGAAGATGTAATACATAGTTTTTGGGTGCCAAAATTAGCAGGAAAACTTGATATTGTTCCTACAAGATCAAATCGAATGTGGTTAAGAGCTGATGAACCCGGACTATACTACGGTCAATGTGCAGAATTCTGTGGAATAGCTCATGCATTAATGAAATTCCATGTAGTTGCAGAACAGCCAGAGAATTTTGCAAAATGGGTAGAACATGAAAAATCTGATGCTTCAGCTCCTTCTTCGGAATCAGCACAAACAGGATCCCAACTTTTCCTTTCTAAAGGCTGTATAGCATGTCATAAAATACAAGGGAACCCTGCTGCTGTAGGAATTATAGGACCAAACTTAACTCATATTGCAAATCGACAATTTCTTGCTGGCGGAATAATTGAAAATACTGAAAATAATCTTACAAAATGGTTAAAAGAACCCAATGTAGTAAAACCAGGAAATAAAATGGGGACAATTGCTCCTGTATATACTAATCCAGATATGGAACTTACGGATGCAAATATCAAAGATTTAGTAGCATACTTAAATAGCTTAAAGTAACATAAAATAATAGGATAGTTGAATGGTAACGCTAACGACATTATTAAAACGGCCTACAAGCTCTGAAGGTATAATCGGTTGGATCACAACCATTGATCATAAGAGAATTGGCATTTTATATGGAATAACTGCTATCGTTTTCTTTGTTATTGGTGGAATAGAAGCATTACTAATGCGTATACAACTTGCTCAACCAAATAGCGGGATTGTTAGCCCTGAAGTATATAACCAACTTTTCACTATGCATGGAACGACTATGATTTTCTTGGCAATTATGCCATTATCTGCTGCCTTTTTTAACTATCTCATTCCATTAATGATAGGTGCGAGAGATGTCGCATTTCCAAGATTAAACGCATTTAGCTATTGGACATTTCTATTTGGAGGAATTTTATTAAATTCCAGTTGGATACTAGGAGGAGCTCCTAACGCTGGATGGTTTGCTTATGCACCTCTAACTTCTATCGAATATAACCCCGGAATGGGAGTAACATTTTGGGCTATGGGATTACAAGTTTTAGGAATAGCTTCTTTAGCTGCAGCATTCAACTTTATCGTTACTATTATCAACTTAAGAGCTCCTGGAATGAAACTTACTGAAATGCCTGTTTTTGTTTGGATGACATTCGTCACATCTTTTCTCATTGTACTTGCGTTCCCAGTAATAACAGTAGCATTAATTGAATTATTGTTCGATAGATTATTTGGTTCTAACTTTTTCGCTGCTTCAGCAGGAGGAGACCCTTTACTCTGGCAACATCTTTTTTGGGTATTTGGTCATCCTGAAGTATACATTTTAATACTTCCTGCAATGGGAATAGTCTCTGAAATACTACCAACATTTTCTTCAAAACCATTGTTTGGTTATTCAGTTATTGTATTTTCAGGAATAATTATAGGATTTATGGGATGGGCTGTATGGAGTCATCATATGTTCACAGTAGGATTAGGTCCAATAGCTAATGCTGCTTTCTCTATTACCACAATGGCTATAGCTATCCCAACTGGAGTAAAAATATTCAACTGGATTGCAACAATGTGGAAAGGTCAAATTCGTTTTACTGCTCCAATGCTATTTGCTATAGGATTTATTTCAATGTTTATCATTGGGGGATTAAGTGGAATGATGCATGCTGTTGCTCCATCAGACGCGCAACAACAAGACACCTACTTTATAGTTGCACATATACACTATGTTCTTTTCGGAGGTAGTATATTCGCATTGATAGCTGGATTATATTACTGGTATCCCAAAATAACAGGAAGATTAATGAGTGAAAAATTAGGAAAATTAAATTTCTTTCTAACATTTGTTGGATTTAATCTTACATTCTTCCCAATGCATTTCTTGGGACTTGAAGGAATGCCAAGAAGAATTTATACATACGATTCTGGATTTGGTTTCGATTTATGGAATTTTGTAGCAACTATCGGAGCATTAATTCTTGGACTTTCAATACTATCATTATTACATAATATGTTCTGGAGTAAACGAAAAGGTAAAATTGCAGGTAATGACCCATGGAATGCTCGAACTTTAGAATGGAGTATTCCTTCACCTCCTCCAGACTATAATTTTGCGTCTATTCCAACTGTCGATAAACTAGATCATTTTTGGTATAGCAAACAAAAACAACTTAAAAATGAACTTCCATCAGAAACTTCTGATGATGAAACTAATATTCATATGCCAAGTCCATCGTTTTTCCCATTTATTGTGTCTCTGGGAATAGTAATAGCAGCATATGGACTCATGTACAATATTCCTGTAGCTATTATCGGAGTATTAATCACAATAATTGGCATTTATGCATGGTCATTTGAACCTCCAACGGAAGATTCTCATTAACTAAAAGGGTAAAAACGTGACAACTACTGAAACAGAACATCATACAACTACAGGTCTAGATAATAGAAAAATGTTAATGTGGGCTTTTTTAGGCTCAGATTTCATGTTCTTTGGTTCACTAATTGCTACATATTTAATTTATTTTGGTAAAAGTCTTACTGGTCCTTTACCTCATGAAATACTCGATATTCCACTTACATCAGTTAGTACATTTGTTCTATTAATGAGCAGTTTCAATATGGTGCTTGCATATAATGCAATACGAAATGGAAATGTTAATGTCTTCAGAGTATGGATATTATGTACTGTATTTCTTGGAACAACTTTCCTTGGCTTTCAAGTATATGAATTTAGAGAATTTGCCTTACATGGGTTAACGCCTCAAACAAGTCTTTTTGGAACAACTTTTTTCACCCTAACTGGACTTCACGGAGCACACGTTACTATAGGAGTTATATGGCTTTTATCTCTATTTGGATATTCTTTTAGGAAAAAAATGGATAGCAATGATGCATTAAATGTTGATCTTGCTGCATTATATTGGCATTTTGTTGATATTGTTTGGATTGTTATTTTTACTCTAGTTTATTTAATAGGAGTATCACTTTCAGGATAAAAAACAATGAATACAAAAGAAACTGAACAACATCATAACGAAGAACACGAACATCCTACCCCGTTTACTTATTTAAAAATAGCAATTGCTCTTGTAATCATAACAATTATTGAAGTTGCATTATTCTATATACCAGCTTTAGAAAACGTATTAGTACTTCTACTTATTATTCTTTCAGTTGCAAAATTTGTTTTAGTTGCTCTTTTTTATATGCATCTCAAATTTGACAGTCGTTTATTCTCAGGATTTTTCTTTGGTGGATTGTTATTAGCAACTCTCGTAATTACTGCCTTGGTAATATTATTCCAGGTTAAGTAAAACCAAAAGATTAAAATCCTATATAAAGGAGTCTTTTTTGCAAGATATTTGGAGTTCATGGACCATTTATCCAGACATTGTTATTGGATTACTCCTTTTATTAGGAATTTATTTACTATTATCCGGTCCATTAAAGAAAAATTTTACAGTTACGAGTATAGAGCCAAAACCAGGTCAATTATTTCTTTTTATTAGTGGAATTATTTTATTTTTCCTTACAGAAACAGGACCAATTCATGATCTAGCAGAACAATCATCTTTTAGTATGCATATGTTACAACATGTATGTCTTACATTAATTATTCCTCCAATGCTTCTCGGAGGAATACCTGATTGGATGATAATACCTATAGAAAAAAATCAATGGCTAAATAAATCTAGAAAATTTTTATCTCATCCATTAATAGCATTTAGTTTATTTAATATAACTTTTGCTATTTGGCATTTGCCAATTCTATATGAATTAACATTGAAATTTCACGCTATACATATAATAGAACATCTTACGTTTCTAATAACATCAACAATTTTATGGTGGCCTATTTTAGCGCCGATTCAACGATTTCGATTAAATTATCCAATGCAAATTGGATATATATTTCTAATACCTATCGCTCAATTAATAGTATTTGGACCAGTTACATTCTCAAGTAATGTTATCTACCCACATTATCAAATAACAGAAAATATATGGGGGCTTTCAACAATAGAAGATCAACAACTTGGTGGAGTAATAATGAAAGTTGGAAGTATGATTATTTTTCTAGTCTTTTTAACTTTAATTTTCTTTTCATGGTATTCAAAAGAACAATCTTCGAAAAACAAATAATGAATTCTTCACATACAAACGAACCTTTTAGTCTATATATTCATATCCCTTTTTGCCAATCAAAATGTCCATATTGTGATTTTAATACATATCAACAAGCTGAATCACATATACCAAACACGATGAATGCTATAAAAACTTCCTTAGAAAAATGGTCTAGTATATTAAATTATAAAAATATATCTACAATTTTTTTTGGAGGAGGAACTCCAAGTTATATAAATTCGAAATATATCGAAGAATTACTTAACATCGCAAAAACAAAATTTAATCTTCTTCCTAACGCTGAAATAACACTAGAAACTAATCCAAATGACGTTACGCTATCTAAATTAAATGATTATCTAAAATTCGGAATAAATCGTTTAAGTCTAGGAATTCAAACTATGGATAATGAACTACTAAAAACATTAGGAAGACGCCATAATGCAGAAGAAGCAAAGAATGCTGTTATTTTAGCTTATAAAGCGGGTTTTACAAATATCAGTGTTGATTTAATGTATGGATTACCTAAACAAAGTACAAATTCTTTATCAAAAACATTAAAGGAAATATTATCTCTTCAACCAACTCATATTTCTGCTTATGCACTTACCTTTGAAAAAGGCACCGAATTCTTTTCTCTCAAACAACAAGGAATACTCAAAACGGCTACGGACAATATGTACAAAACAATGTATGACTTAATAAATCAAACTGTTATTGCGTCTAATTATGAAAGATACGAAATATCTAACTGGGCTCAACCAAATTATGAATCAAAACATAACTTAAATTACTGGAAAAAAGGAAACTATCTTGGTATAGGACCTGGAGCTCATTCTCTCATTGAGTCTTATAGATTTTGGAATGTTCGTTCACTAAAACAATTTTTTCAAAAAGAATCTAAATGGAAACCAATAAAAAGATCTTACGAAGCTTTAAATTATGCTTTTCTGAAAAAAATTAATACAATTGACTCACATGAATTTCTATCAAAAAAATTAGACTTGAAAGAAACTATTATTCTAGGACTTCGTTTAATTGAAGGACTAAACATATCTGAAATTGAAAGTAGATTTAATGTAAATTTAAATACATTATTTAAAAAAGAGATAACATATTTACAAGAACATGATTTAATAAACTTATCTAACAATAAATTAAAACTTACCGAACGTGGTATATTTCTCAGTAATCAAGTGTTTTTACAATTTATGTAGATTGTTAATTTTTCAATATACGGTTCTTTCAATAAACTAGATAGAATAACCCTTTAAAATTTGTTACCCTAAACATAGATTATTCAAAAACACTATAAATACAAACCAGAAAAAATCATGAGCTTAAATATTAGTAAAATAATTGAGGATATTAACGAATTAGCCAAACATTTAATACATTCTATTAATGAAAATGATAATAAAATATACAAAGCTAAAAATACTCTTGAAAAAACCAATCCACTCACATTAATAGAACAACTTCAAAAGCTATCACCAGGGTTTGATTTCCCTAGCCCTGCAGAATTCATAGACACTATATCAGAAAATATTCCTGCAAAACCTTTACCAGAAGATTTCCGAGTTATCGGCATTGATGGTTCTCATATCGATATTGATAGGCACATTGCAATAGACTGTTATTTAATTAATATAGGTGGTTGCATATTAGTTTATGGACAAACACCAGAAGCAAAATTGTTTAGTAAACCAAAACTATACTCTGACTACGAAGAATTACATATCATTAACCCATTAATAAAAACCCACGAAATCCCTGTAACTGGAGAAGTATTAAGCCTAACAAGAGATATTCAAGAAGTAGAATCATTAGCAAACACAATTGAAGAAAACAATTCAAGCTTGCCAACAATAGCTTTTCTAGATGGAACATTAATAAAATGGAGTTTCCCATCTACTGGAAGTGATTTCCTGCGAGATTACTTTATCAAAAAAGGAATTGTGAAATCTTTAGATAAAATCGAAAATATTGCTTCTAAAAATCCATTAGGAGTAGTTTCTTATATTAGTAAACCTCGAGCAACAGATATTGTAAATTTATTAAGAATTAGCAATAATTATTGTTCTTTTTTAACAACTGACTGTAGATCAAACTGTTCAACATTTGAACATACTAAACGGCCGTGTAGCGATTTAAATAACATACTAGATAGAGATGTTTTTTCCCTGACTCTCAAACCATTACATCGTTCTAGTTTATTTAAATCTTCTTCAACAATAGTAAAAAATTATTACCAAACTCATCAAATTTTCTTTTATTACGTTAATACAGGGAATGAAATAGCAAGAATTGAACTGCCAGAATGGGCTGCTATGAACAAAGATATCCTTGAACTTAGTCATTCAATCGTGTTACAACAATCTGAAAAAGGTTTAGGATATCCCGTATGTATTTCCGAAGCTCATGAACAAGCTATACTAACTATGTCTGATAGAAAAGAATTTGAAAAAATTATTGAAAGAACTATCCAGCAATATAATCTTCTAGGGTCTGGTTCCTCAGAAAAATCTAAATCAAAAAGGATTAAAGCAATTTAATTTTACTAAATTATTAAAAGCAGTAAAAAATAATGTCATCAGCAATAAATAAACAATCTTCGAAAGCGTTAGGTGAAGTAATTGAATCAACAAGTTACGAAATTGCAGTTGAATCTCACACGCTTTATAAAACACCGCCGTTAGGAGGCATTATAAAAATTCTTTCTGATCCAGAAATATTTGGACTTGTTACAAGCATAAAAAATGTTCCCTTTGATAACACAAGACAAGTTGTGGCAAGAGGACATGAAGAACTTAACGAAGAAACACTTTATACTTCAAATCCTCAAATAGAAAAATTATTAGTTACAACTTTTTCTTGTCTTCTTGTAGGAACAAAATCAACGAACGAAATTATTCAAAACGTTCCTTCAACTCCTCCCAAAATTCATGCTTTTGTTTATGAATGTACTAATGATGATCTAAAAAAATTCACTAGTTCAACAAATTTTGTCAATTTATTAATGCATTCAGAAAATAACAACTTCCAAGAAATTCTACTCCATTCTGTAAAACATATATCAAAAGCAATAGATAATAAAGATGATTTTATAATGCGTGTAGGTAAAACTATTATTTCTCTACATCAAGGAAATTTATCTACTATTACTTCTTTGCTAGAAAGGTTAGGAAATGTCAGCTAACAATAATATACAACCAATTGGACGAGTGGTTGGAGGTTCTCTGTCCAAAAACCTTCAAATACGATTAGAACCATCAACGTCTGTCGAGGATATTACAGTAGGAACATATCTAACAATATCAGGTTCAAAAGCAAGAATTCTTGGGATAGTTGTTGATATTTCTATTGGATTTACGGATTCAAATGTTGAATCTAACTCTCTGAATTTATCAAATCCATTAGTATCAAAAATCGTTAATGAAACAGTAATATTTGGTTCATTAACAGTTAAACCTATGGTAATCCTACCCGAGATTAAAGGAGCTGCAGAAGACATTTCTCCAGCAAAAACAATTACTGAATATTACGCTCCGGTTTATTTCACTACTGATGATGATATAGCACTAGTTTTTGGTTCAGAAGATCAAAAACACTTTTCTTTAGGAACACCTTTAGATATGGAAACCAAAGTTTGTCTTGATTTAGAAAAATTCGTAACTCGATCTAATGGTATTTTTGGGAAAAGTGGAACTGGAAAAACATTTCTCACGAGATTATTATTAATAGGAATCCTTCAAAAAAATGTAGCTTCTTGTCTTGTTTTTGATATGCATAATGAATACGGATGGCGTGGAAAAACAGAAAAAGGAAAGGAAGTCAAAGGATTAAAACCTTTATTTCCGTCTCAAGTAGTAATATTTACATTAGATAATGAAAGTTTACGTAGAAGAGGAACTACCGCAGATTGGACAATAAAAATTGGGTACGATGAAATTGAACCAGACGATATTAAACTTTTAGCAGACACATTAAAATTATCAGACATAGCGGTCGGATATTGTGAATTATTAAAACGAGAATGGAAAAAATCATGGATAAAAAATCTATTAGATCCAGAATATCAACCTATCTTAGATGAATTATCAAAAAATTTAGGAATGAATACGCAAGCACTTTCCTCTTTAAAAAATCGATTACAACAAATTAAAAGATTCGATTTCTTAACCGAAGAAAAAGGAAATGATTTCGTTTCTCAAGTGCTTAATTATTCTGATCGTGGAATGCATATCGTTTTAGAATTTGGAAAATATCAAAACAATCTTACAGCATATATGCTAGTTTCTAATATCTTAACAAGAAGATTACACTCTCACTACGTTCGAAAAAACGAAGAAATGGAAAATACCGGAGGAACAAAACCTCATCCTTTAGTTATTGTTTTAGAAGAAGCTCACAAATTCCTAGCTCCTCAAATATCCTCTCATTCAATATTTGGAATGATTGCAAGAGAAGATCGAAAATATAATATAACCCTTCTAGTTATTGATCAGAGACCAAGCGCTATAGACCAAGAAATTATGAGCCAAATAGGAACAAAATTGTCTTGTGCTCTTGATAATGAAAGAGACATTGATGCAATTCTTTCAGGAACAGCTGATTCACGTGATTTAAGAATTATCCTTTCACGAGTTTCTCCAAAACAACAAACTTTAATTACTGGACATTCAGTTCCTATACCTGTTGTAATAAAAACTCGTGAATATGGAGATAACAATTCATACAAAGATTTACTGAAAAACAACTCTTTTGATTCCTCTAAAAAACCATTAGACATATCCAAAGAAATCGAAGAGGATTTAGAAGATTTGTTTTAAAACAGTAATGATTTATGACGTTGTTGATGATTTAATAGAAAGAAGTTTAGTAAATTCTTTTTTCTCCCAAAAAACAAGAAATTGACTAGCTATAGCTATAGAACTATATGTACCAGCTAGCACGCCAATTAATAAAGCTATTAACAAAGACTGAATTGTCGAGCCTCCCATCAAAAGTAAAGCGACAAGTACAACGATCGTAGTAAAACTTGTATTCATAGAACGACCTAAGTTTTGGAAAATACTATCATTAATAATAATATCTAATGGTTGTTCAATTTGTTTACGTAAGTTTTCTCTAATTCGGTCAAAAATAACAATAGTATCATTGACACTATACCCAAGAACAGTAAGAAGTCCGACAATAAACATCGCATTAATTTCAAGATTCATAAACCTACCCAATATAGAAAAGAGACCTACTACTATGAATAAGTCATGAACTAATGCTACTATTGCAGCAGTCCCATAACGAAAAGAATTAGGTATAGACTTAAAAGCCCAAGTAACATATAAAAGAATACCAAATGATGCAATAATTACCGCAATAGCGGCATTTCGAACTGTTTCTGATGCAATAATCGGATGTGTTGCATCATACTGTGTTGATACTAAATCTCCAAACTTAGCTATCAAAGAATTTTCTAATGACTTCTTTTCAGATTCAATTTTCATTCCTTGCTCATCAACAGAAGCTTCTTTTAATAATTTTGTTCGAATCAAAACTGTTTTGTCATCAATTTTTTGAATAATAGCTTCTGGATGTCCTATATTTTCAACAGCAGCTCTTACATCCTTTTCAGAAATATTATTACTAAAAGAATAAGTAGCAACTGAACCACTAGAGAAATCAATGCCGAGTTTGAATCCACCAGGAATAATAAATGAAATAATCCCAGGAATAATTAACATGGCAGAGAAAGCGAAAAACCATTTTCGTAACTTTACAATATTCACTATTTTCCACCTCCAAGATTAGGATCAACTTTTGAAAGAGATTCTGGAGTAAACAAAATTCGATATCGTCCAATAAAAGTTAAAATAATAAGTTGAAGAGTATTTCTCGTTACCCATAATGCAGTAAACATACTTGCTGCAACTCCAATAAATAACGTTAATGAAAAACCCATTACAATACTGGTTCCCATTCTCGAACCAAACCAATACAAAATCAAACAAATAATAAAAGTGGAAACATTACTATCACGAATAGAAGTCCAAGCTCTATTAAAACCAACATCTATTGCTGAAGAAAGAGATCTTCCTATTCGTAATTCTTCTTTAATTCGTTCAAAAATCAATATATTAGCATCTACTGCCATACCAATAGATAAAACAAATCCTGCAATACCTGAAAGATTAATAACAACAGGAATAAGTTTAAAAATAGCTAAGGTTAAAACGGCATAAATTAGTAAAGATACTGCTGCTAAAACTCCAACCATTCTGTAATACATAATCATAAAAACAAGAACCAATGCTAAACCAATAATCCCTGCATAGAAACTAGATCGCAATGAATCAGAACCCAATGAAGCATCAACATCACTTTCTTGAATTAATTCAAGAGGGATTGGCAACCTACCCGATTCAAGTTGTATAGCTAAAGTTCGAGCATCATCATAGTTAAATCCTCCACTAATATATCCTCGTCCTCCTAATATAACTTCTTGAGCTTGAGCTGCCATTATTAATAAATCATCCAAAAAAATCGCTATTCGCTTCGTCTCATCTTGAGAGATATTTTTTGTTAAATCAGCAAGTAATTTTGCTCCATCAGAATTAAAAATAACACTTACAATAGGTTCTCCTGTAGCAGGAATAGTATCAGTAAATGCACTAGTCATATATTCTCCAGTTAATCCAATTTCTTTATCTTTGAAACTAAGAACACATCCTGGGTCATTAGCAAGGTCTAAACATTCTCTTTCTTTATATTCAAGTAACGCTGTAGCTCCTATCAAATCTTTTGCTTCTTCAATATTTTCTACTCCAGGAAGCTGAAGTATGATTCTATTATCTCCAAATTGTTGTACAACAGGCTCTGAAACACCATAAGAATTGACTCGTCTTTCAATAATATTGATAGCTCCTTGCATTTGATCGTTATTCGGATCTTCTATTGAAGCTTGATAAATTAAATAACTTCCACCTTGTAAATCTAAACCTAATTTTAATCCTAATGGCCCTCCGCCATCCCTTTCAAAAGTACCTATTCGAAAAGGATTAACAAAAAAGACCACAAATCCTATTACAATAATTCCAGTAATTAAACTCGCATTTCTAAACCATTTGAACATTCATTTCCTCAGATTTTATAAATTTTTTTGCGTAATTTAGAGCTTCTATTCTATTTCGAATAAACCCTTCACATTGACCTTCCCAAATTTTATCTAAAATAATCCCAATAATCGGTCCTTGTTTTAATCCTAATTCTTTCATTATATCGCGGCCATTGACAATAACCAATTTTCCGAGCATTTCATTATTGTTTTCTGCATAATTAACAACATAATTAATTTGATCTATATAATTGTACCAATCCCAAACATCAATTGTCGGTCCTTTAGCAGCTAAAAAATCGGCTAAATTTAATAAAATAACATCAAAAACTTCATCACCTATATCTTTAAAAAATTTTCCAATCGCTTTTTTTGTTGGATATTGACCTGGAGATGCTAATTGTCTAGGACGTAAATGATACTTAATCAACTTCTCTATAAACATTATAGCTTTTGAAGAAAACCTAAATCTTACAGCTATTTCTCCAGCTTTTATAGCTCCTAATTCCTCATGTTTCAAAAAATGCATTTTACCTGTTTTATCAACAGTTTTTGTTTCCGGTTTACAAATATCGTGTAACAATGCTGCAAATTTAATATAAGTAGTTCTCGAAAAACCATCTCCTATAGGTCTATTTAAATTAGTTAATAATTTTGTGTAGAATTGTTCTATAGAAATTAAATTATCCGTTTTTGAATTATTTAGTATTCTTTCTATTTGACCTACTGTTTCATAACTATGTTGATTAACATCCCAAAAGTGTTGTTTAGGTTGTTCTACTTGTTCAAGTAATTTAAGTTCAGGAATAGCTGCTTCAAGAATTCCAAGACTTCGCAATTCCTGTAAATAATATTTTGCATTATTCATCTCAAGTAAAGATAAAAATTCCGTTCGAAATCGTTCAGGAGCAACCGAAGATATTAAGTTTGCTTTTGATTTTATTAATAATTTCATCTTAGATGTTAAAAATAAATTTAATCTAGCCATAAGAATTATGGCACGTAACATTCTCAAGGGATCGTCATCAAAAACATTATTAGAAACAGGAATTATCCATTTCTTCTCCATAGCAGTCTTTCCATTAAAAGGGTCAATAAATCCTTTTCCAAAAATAGAATGCCCATCAAATTTATTTAAATTCAGTGCCATTGCATTCACTGTAAAATCTCTTTTACTAAGATTTTCGTGAATGCTATTTTTTAAAGGAAGAATATCAATATTGCTTATCCCATATTTATCAGAATCAATAGAAATACGTAATAAATTCTCAGAATTTTTTAAATAACTAGAATGTCCATTCAATAATAATGTTAATTTTTCAACAACAAAGTCAACATTATTAGAATCAACTACTAAATCCATATCTTTAGGCAATACATTAACGAGAGTATCCCGAAGAAATCCGCCAACTATATACCCTTCAATTTTGGATTCAAAAAAAACCGAACGTAAAATCCTTAATATTTCCATTGAACATCAAAAAAATTGTACAACAAATTATTAAAAACATTAAAGGTATATATATTTTTACATATCAATTAAAAGATAATTTATGTCAATTTTTAATTTCCAGAATTTGTGCTAGCTCTGAAACACATTCCAAGAATTTGCTGAAACGCAGCATTTCCCCCTTGTCCTCTTTGCTGAAACGCAGTATTTCCCCCTTGTCCTCTTGGAGTTTGAGAAACATTTGATTCTGAAATAACTTTTTCTATTTTCGCTCTTAAAGCTTCCTGTTCTTCAGCGGTACCTTCAGTTTGGACTGCTCTTAGCTCTTCTATGCCCATTCCTATATTCTCTTTCAAGCAACTATCTAATTGTGGATTCGCTCCCATTCCTGAAGAAAAAGATGGACGGCGATCATTCCCAGAAAAATCGCTGTTTGTACTACCTCTCAAACATATTCCAAGAATTTGCTGAAACAGTGGATTTGCACCTTGTCTTCTTGAGGGTTGAGAAATATTTGATTCTGAAATAACTTTCTCTATTTTCGCTCTTAAAGCTTCCTGTTCTTCAGCAGTACCTTCAGTTTGTACTTTCCTTAGCTCTTCCATACCCATGCCTATATTTTCTTTCAAACAACTATCTAATTGTTCATTTGCTCCCTCTAATCTATCCGATTCTCTAGTAATTGTGGTCTCAACTTCCTTTTGAGTTTCAGATGAATTTTCCAAAGAAGTTTGTGCTGGATTTGAATCAGTATTTTGATTTAATAAAGGTTGATTTTTATTATCTGTTTTGGATTCTCCAACAGACATACCTACAGCAAATACTACACCTACTAATCCCCCTATTAAAACAACAACTGCCAAAAAAATAGCAAATCCTTTATTACTCATGAAAAACTCCTTCAAATTCATGTTTATTATTCATATCTAAGTGCCTCTATAGGATTTAGTTTTGCAGCAATAAACGCTGGATATATACCAAAAAACATTCCTATGCCGGCAGAAACAAGTAAAGCTAGAAAAGCTATATCTCCACTAACTACTGTATGAAGAGTTTGAGATCCCAATTGTAGATTATTAAACAGTGAAGATAATAACATTCCTGTTAAAACACCAAACAAACCTCCTCCTAAACTAAGGAATGTTGCTTCAAATAAAAACTGTAATAATATATCTAGTTTCTTTGCTCCCATAGCTTTTCGAATACCTATTTCTCTAGTCCGTTCCGTAACTGAAACTAACATAATATTCATAATGCCAATACCACCAACCAGTAAAGATATACTCGCAATCGCTCCTAAAAATACTACAAAGGTATTGGTCGCTTGTTCTAACAGATCTAATGTTTCCTGTTGATTATTTATTGAAAAATCATCTTCCCCTGTAATTTTATGACGAAGTCTCAATACTGTACCTATTTCTGATATAGCCTTGTCCATAACTTCAACACTTTTTGCTTGCACATTAATAACACTTACGGCCACCTCTCCCGTTGCTGTCTTTTGTCTACTCAATCGATAATAAGCTGTAGTTATTGGAATTAAAACTTTGTCATCTTGATTTCCAAAACCAGTACTACCTTTACTTTTAAGTACTCCTATAACAGTAAATTCTCTGCCATTTATTCTAATTTTTTCATCAATAGGTACCCGAAACCCAAATAAATCTTCTGCTGTATCAGATCCTAATACAGCAACATTAGAACGATTTTGAACATGAGAATTGTTAATAAAATTACCTAATTCAATAGATTCATTCCTAAGTGCTGAATAATCAAAAGTCACTCCACGAACAGAAGTTCTAACATTCTCTCGACCAAATTCAATAGTTTGATTGCCAACCATAAGCTCTGGAGCTACACCAACAATAGTTGAAATATTTTGACTATTAGATAAAGCAATACTATCTTCAAAGGTTAATGCCTTGCCTCCAGCAACGTTGTTTTGAGCTGTAATAAAAAGTAAATTGGTTCCTAAAGATTGAACACGACTAGTTATTTGTTCTTGAGCTCCTCTTCCTATCGACATTAACGTAATAACTGAAGCAACTCCAATTACCATCCCAATTAAAGTTAAAATTGAGCGTAATTTATTCGCACCTAAAGACCCAATGGACATAACTAGTATTTCAATTAATTTTGTCATTTAAATTCAATTTGTTTGGTCATCAACAATTAAACCATCAAAAATTTTCACAATCCTACTAGTTGATTTGGCTACATAATCTTCATGTGTAATAACAACAATGGTGATTTTTTCATTTTGATTTAATTCTTGGAGTATTTTCATAATATCTTGACTCGATTGGCTATCTAAGTTTCCAGTAGGTTCATCTGCAAGAATAATTGAAGGATTCTTTGCCAATGCACGTGCAATACCAACTCTCTGTTGTTGTCCTCCTGAAAGTTCCGAAGGTTTATGCGTTAATCTATCTTCCAATCCAACTTTAATTAACGACTGTATCGCTGTTTTTTTTCTATTAGGAAATGCGCCATAAATCATAGGCATTTCAACGTTGGATAATGCTGTAGATCTAGGAAGTAAATTATATGTTTGAAATATAAATCCAATTTTTTTGCTACGAATTTCAGCAAGTTTATTATCAGATAAATTTCCAACATCTTGTCCTTCTAGAAAATATGAACCTGACGAAGGAACATCAAGACACCCAAGTAAATTCATTAAAGTTGATTTTCCAGAACCAGAAGGACCTTGGATAGCCATCATCTGTCCTTCCGGAATATTCAAAGAAACCCCTCTCAATGCCTTAATTTCTACACTACCCAACGAAAATGTTTTTGTAACATTTGTAAGATTAATCATTATCGAGAAGAACCTCCTCCTCCTGATACGGCTCTTCTCATACCACCCATGCCACCCCATTGAGGGCCAGATTGAACTGCTTCTGATTCGAAAATTATTTGATCTCCTTCTTTTAATCCTTTATGAACTGCAACTGTAACTCCATCACTAAGACCTAATGAAATGGGTTTTTCAATAGCAATATTATTCTCTAAAACTTTAACAAAAGGATTATCAAAAGTCCCTCTGATAGATCTTTCAGGAATAGTTAGAACATTTCTTTCTTCATTAACTATAATACGAGCTGTAGAACTAAGACCTTCTTTGAATTTCACTTCTGTTGTTGCGATTGAAACTTCAATTTTCACCGGATAAACAACCACTCCTTGCTGAGATTGTGGTTCAACAGAAATAAACGAAACTCTCCCAATTAACGTTTGTCCTGGAAGAGCATCTGTCGTAACTTCAGCTTTTGTTCCGATTTTAACTGCTAAAACATCAATTTCATCAATAACTCCCTGCATTTCAACAACGGAGGTATCAACTAAATCCATGATTCTTTTTCTAGCTGCTACAGCTTGTCCTTCTTCTACATCTAAGCTTGCAACAACTCCAGTTACAGGAGCTTTAAGATTAACTTTTGTAAGTTGATCTTTTAATTCTTTTACTCCCTGTTCAAGATTATCAATTTCTGCTTCTTGTAATGTAATAAGATTTTCTTGGCTACCTTTCTTAACTTCTTCTAGATTTGTATTTGCTTCATTCAGTTTAGCCTCTGATAAATTTACTTGTTTTTCTAAATCTTGTACTACCATCTCATCTGGTTCTTCGAGTAAATCTGATAAAGTTTTTTTCGCATCTGTTACTTGTAATTCTGCTACTTTAATTTGGTTTTGTTTTTGCAAAACAACTAACGAATCTGGAGATTGCAACTCTTGCAAACGATCTTGAGCATCTTGTAATCTAGCTTGAAGAAGTATCAAATCAACTTGTAATTTCTGAACTGTAGCTTGTTCGGGATTTTTTAAAAGATTAATTTGATCCTGTAGTTCATCAAGTTGAATTTTCGCGATATCTATTTCTAATTTCTTTTGCTCAATGTCTAATTTATTTCTACCTTTTATTATTTCATCATATTCTTCTTCACGAAGTTTCAATGAGTTTTCTGCGTCCAGAAGGGTATGTTCACGAGTTCGAAGATTATTTGGATAATTTCGTTCAAACTCTTCAAGAGTATCCAAAGCATTTATATAAGAGGTATGCTTCGGCTCTAATTCATTCCAAGCTAGATCCATTTCTAAAATTACACATGGTCGACTATCTACAAGATTCCTATTCCCTCCCCCTGAAACTGAAGCAACTGTAACACCTTCAGAAGAGGAGGGTAATTCACCATAAGCATTATAATATTCTGAACAGGTAGCACGAATATTTTGTGGAAGTAAATTCAACCAACTGAATACAGTTGTTTCATTCCATTTCGTGCTATCTAAATCTTTTGGTATGACGTTAGGTAATAAAGTAACTATAGATTGTTCTGGAAAAAGTTTATTTAAATCAATATCCCAATTTTTCAATAATATCGAAGGTTTTACATCATACTCTTTTTCAGCCAATGTTATACCTAACCATTTTTCAAAAACTGCATTATAAGCATCTCTTTCAACATCCAGTTGATCTCTTCGATAATTTAATTGTTTAATTAAAGTATCTTTTTGCGTACCTACGCTACCTAATAATTCTTTTTTGTATGATTGAAGATTCAATTGTGCAGTTTCAACTGCAACTTTTGAACTTTCTACTCTATTTTTTGACTGGGCTACATCATATTCAGAAGGATATGATTCCATTTCTTTCAGTTGATCTTGTAAAGATTCAACTTGTAATTGACGATGTATTTTAGATCGTTCTAATTCAGAAATATCTACTGTCACAGGATTAATTAAAGCATTTAAGCTTTCTTTGCTATCATCAATTTGAATATTCAATGAGGCTATCTCAGAAGATATTTTAACTATTTCTAATGAACTTGGATTTAACAAAATATCTAAAGACTCTTTTAAGTTATTCAAATCTAATTCAGCTTGAACAATTTTTGACTCAGCTTGAGCTATTAATAAAGTATCTTGTAATAAGATCTCATCTAAATTTTCTTTAGCTTGTTTCAATGAAAGTTTTGCTGCACTAACAGTTTTTTCAGCTTGGGCAACTGCTAGAGGATCTGGTTGTAATAAAGTATTTAAATTTTCCTTTTCGGCATCTAAGTTAACTTCCTTTGTTGCTAAATTTTTCTTCAATGCAGACACTGTTGTTGAATCAAAACCAGCTAACAAATCACCTGCCATTACCTCATCTCCTTCTTCAACAAATACTTGTTCTACTGTTCCCGCAACGTCAAATTCAATATTTGTCCTATTAGGAAATATCAAGGTTCCATTAGTCGAAACATCAATAACAACATCCCCTAACTCAACAATATATAT
Source organism: uncultured Dehalococcoidia bacterium (assembly GCA_964508175.1). Lineage (GTDB taxonomy): Bacteria > Chloroflexota > Dehalococcoidia > Lucifugimonadales > CAZDRU01 > CAZDRU01. The sequence goes on along the minus strand of CAZDRU010000038.1, from coordinate 30,174 downwards.
CTCCTCATTAACATTCATAGAACTTTTTTCTGTAGAATCAGACAATTGATTGAATAGAAAATAAAAGAATAAAATGGACCCAAAAAAACTCACGGTTAATAATCCCCATTGCCAATAACTTATTTTTCTCAATAATTCTAAAAATGCACCCAATGTATTTCTCCTTTCAGTTAACTATCAAAATGTACTCTATCTTACAAGTGATAAATAATTAAAAATATTTCTAGCCAAACAAACCTTTAAAATATCTACGATTTGATTTCATGTTTTTAGGAATACTTACAGAAAAAGTAGTCCCTCTGCCAATACGACTTTTAACCTCAATAGAACCTCGATGTTTTTCTACTATTTTTTTAGCAAGTGATAATCCAAGTCCATAACCAGAAATTAATTCTTTCGAACGCGCACTATCAGCTCTATAAAATCTATCAAAAATATATGGCAAAGATGCTTCTTCAATACCAATTCCAGTATCAGATATAACAATTGTTACTTGATTACCTTTTGCTATACTATTAATCAGAATTTGTCCTCCTGACTCAGTATATTTAAGTGCATTATCTATAAATATACGAACAAGGTCAATTAATGATCGTATATTTCCAATGATTGTATGATTTTCACTAATATCTTCTATTTTTAAAATAATATTTTTTTCTTTAGCAATTAATTGAAACGTTTTTACTGTTTTTTCGATAAGTTCTTTTATAGATATTTTTTCCACATCAAAAGATTGTTCATCATACTGAGATAAACGAAGTAAATTTTGGGTTAAAGATTCAAGATTATTGATATCTTCTAAATTTTCATTCAAAATTTCTTTTATTTTCTTTGGCATTTTTTCATCCATCATATTAACTTCTAATGATGTTTTTAATCCCGTAAGAGGAGTTCTAAATTCATGCGCTGCATCTCCAATGAATTGTCTTTGTCGTTCCATTCCATCTCGTATAGGACGCAAGGTTTTTCCAGATAAAAAATAACCAGCTAAAGAAAACATAAAAATAATTAGGAAATTAACGCCAATTAATTGAATTATTATTCCTTTTTTTGTTGTCCGTAATTCTTCAGATAAAATTTCTAATTGAGCAGATTTTGCGACAGGTAAAAATCGTCGTATACCTTTTTCATTCACTTGGTTTGTTACTATAAAAAAAGTTCGGTACTCTACTGGAGACATTGCTCGTATTTTGCTTTCTATAGCTTCATATTCTGTTTCAATTAGTGAACTGACCCTACTATAAACAACAACACTGACAGTTATTGAAATCAGCCCTATCAACAAAACATACCAAAAAGTTAATTTTATTCGAGTAGTATTAAAAATATTCATAATTGAATCGTATATCCAAAACCTCTGACAGTTTTAATTAAAGGTATTTTCTCAGGAAAATTTCTGTCAATTTTATCTCTCAGATATCTAATATAAACTTGTGCAGTATTAGATAAAACTTCTGAATCATATGGCCAAACTTCAGCAATTAATTGATCTTTAGAAAAAACTTTTCCACGATTTCTCAAAAGAAAGGTTAATAAATCATATTCTTTTCGAGATAGATTAATTATATTTTGGCCTCTTTTGACTTCATAAGTATTTGTATTTAACGTCAAATCATCAACCATTAATATCTCATCTACTAATACTTTTGGCCTTCTTGTAAGAACTTTTATTCGAGCAAGCAACTCGGAAAAAGCAAATGGTTTGCCTAAATAATCATCACAACCTGCTTCCAATCCACTAACTCTCTCATGAACTTCATCACGTGCAGTTAACATTAAAATAGGAGTATGTACATCATTGTTCCGCAAACGAGAACAAACTTGCAATCCATTCATCTCGGGTAATAATCTATCTAAAACTATAAGATCATAAGATTCTGAAGTGGCTAGATCATAGCCATCAACACCATTATAAGCCAGATCTACTGTATAAGACTTCATCTCTAAGCCTTTTTTTATATAATGTGCGACTCGCTGTTCATCTTCAACGACTAAAATCTTCATAATAAATATTACTATACAAGTGAAAATTGAAAATTAGTTGAAAATATTAATATCAAGAATAAATTTTCTTTTTAAAGATTTCTTCGAATTATTCTTCAACAGTTTTTTTGCGTTTTTCAATTTTCCATATTTTATTTTTTGAAACAAGTCTTTCCACATAGACATTCCCATTCAAATGATCTATTTCATGTTCAAGTGCTTGTGCCATTAATCCATCAGCATTAATAATTTGCTTTTTCCAATTAAGATCCATCGCTTTTACAGAAACTGTTTCTGAACGAGTGACTAAACCTTGATAACCAGGCAAACTTAAACAGCCTTCTTCAATTTCACGTTGACCTTGTTTTTCTATAAGTTCAGGATTAATTAATACAGTAACTTTCTCTTCATCAGGCAATTGAATCACCGCTATTCGCTGAAGAATACCAATCTGATTAGCAGCTAAACCAACTCCATTCGCATCTCTCATTGTATCTATCATATTCTCAACTAACTGCTTAATTCCTTTATCTGATTTTTTAACTTTATTTGCTTTACGTCGAAGAACAGGATTTGGCAAAACAAGAATAGGAATAATCGCCATAAAACCTCCACTTGTTACATTAATATCAATAAATTATTATAGTGGGCTTTCAATAAATTTATAAGTTTTTAAGAAAATTAAGTATCTATTTCAATATGCCAACCGTGAGGAATTTTTATTCTACGAAGATGAATCGAAGGATCTTTCCCTTTTAAAAATAATTCCCAATTATATTTACTATCAACAATTTCTGGATAAGAAGGAAAGGGCCCAATAACACTATCTTTACTTTTAGAAAGATGAATTTGATTTCGTAACATCTTTGCAATTTTATCAGCTGCAACTTTTACTTTTTCTCTATTGAAATGAGAATAGGATAATTTTGTTAAACGTAAGAATGGGGGTAAAGATCTTTTTTTTCTTTTTCTAATTTCTTCATCATAAAATGTAATGTAATTTCGATTAATTAACGACTTCAGTAAATACCATTCGGGTTGAAAAGATTGAATCACAATACCTTTATTTTCAACTATTTTTGTTTCTAGAAAATTAAAAAACCTTGAAAGAAGTTGATATTGTTTTTCAACAGAACGAAAATCATTCATTTGCAATTCTTGTTCAATTGAAATTAACCCAACAAAATTAATTTTTAGAAATTCAAGATATCTAATTACACCAACGGTTCCTATAACAATATCAAAATCATTAGGTAGATTATTCCAAAATTTTTTTGATAATTTCTTTGGTAATATGTCACTATCCCATCTAATAATTTTATGCTGAGGCAATAAGGTATGTAATTCCTTTTCAACTCGTTGTATGCCGTATCCTATTTTTTGGAAATCTTGAGAAGAACATATGTCACAAATTAATGGTAAAGGCTTCTGATTACTACAAGAATTACAAATTAATCTTGCAGGTCCTGAATGATAGCGAAATGAAATCAAACAATCTTTGCATTTGATACTCTCAAAACATGAATTACAACGAATAAATATTGATTCCCCTCGTCTATTAAAAAATAATAAAGTTTTACCACTTTCTGACTTTACTTTGTTAAGTTGTTCAACCAAATGTTGACTAATAATTGAATAATTTCCATTCTTTACTTCTTGCGACATATCAATAATTTGTGAATTAATTTTCACTGGAGAAAGAATTGTTGAATCGTAAAAAACAAAGGCATATTGTTTTTTCTGGGCCCTAAAATAACTACTAATACTTGGAGATAATGAACTTAATACGGTTAATGCTTTATTTTGTTTTGCTATTTGAATAGCTAATACTCTAACATCAAATTCAAATCTGTTATTAAAATCCAAAAGATGGTCAGAATAAGATTCTTCATCATCTATAATAACTAATCCTAAATTTTTAAATGAACAAAATAGAGCGCCTTTCGTACCAATAATAATCTGAAGTTTCCCTGTGTTTATTTCCATCCAAGTATTAAGCCGTTTAACTTGATTATCTTCAGAAGAAAAAATTCCTGTCTGATAATCAAAAAATTTAACAATTTCATCATATATTTGCCTCACTCTTTGCAAATCAGGACAAACAATTAAAATTTGTTTTCCTTTGAATAACATTTGCTGAATAAGAGAAAAATACGCCTCGATTTTTTTAGACATAGAAGAACAATGTAAAAGAATTGGCTTAACTGTTAGTCCTATAGGCAATATACTTTTTAATTCCGGAGAAACACTCTCTAAATCTACTGTTTTTTTATATTGTTGAGAATCCTCATTTCTATTGGTACTATCCCATTCAAAATAAATTAAACTTTTTTCAAAACATCCATTTATAATCTGTGTCCCAAACATTTTTCGAACAGTAGAAAAAGATTGTTTTCCTTTCAAATTTAAAGAGTGAATCAACTCCCATTGTTTTGGAGCACGTTTTTTTAATTGTTCTAGAATATTGGTTGGTGTTTTTGAATAAAGATTGATAAAACAAATATAAGACTTTTTAATTAAGGGAGGAGATAATTTATAAAATTTTTTAATTTTTTCAGTTTGCGAAAAAGAATCAATCTCTTCTCTATCATAGTTTTCCTTTATAAAGTTAAAATATTTTTTTTCTTCTATTTCAATTAAATTTCCTGACCGTACTTTTCCAAGATTAATCAACTCTTTTCCTTTAGAAAAACCCAAAATGTGTTTTTTATTTAATAACAAAAATTTCTTAATACTATTTCTAAAACCAGGAGGGAAAAAAGAAACCGCAACAGAAAAAAGAGGTTTCATATAGTATTGGCTAATATATCTTGATAATACAAGGTTTTTATAGGTTACTAAGCTTTTCGTATAAATTACGTTGTTAATCGATTTGACATCATTACGAATTTTTTTACTTGTATATATTGAAAATATAATCCCTTCAACTAGATTATTCTTCAACGGAACTGAAACAAGTTGACCTATAGTAACTACGACATTAGAAGGAATAAAATAAGTAAAAGTAGCATTAACACCAACAGGAACATTAACGGCTATCTCGGCATATTGCATGCTAACACTAAAAAGAGATTATTATAAAGAAAAATTATTTTTCTTTGATACGAGCTGCTTTGCCACTACGATTACGAAGATAATATAATCTTCCCTGATTTACTTTGCCTTTTTTCAACACTTCAACACCAATAAGTAATGGAGAATATATGGGAAACGTTTTTTCAACTCCCACTCCATAACTAGTTTTTCTAACAGTAAAAGAAGCTGAAGGACCACCAGATCTTTTTTTAATAACTGTTCCCCGAAATGCTTGCTGTCGTTCTCTATCTCCTTCAGTGATTTTAAAAGTAACATTGACAGTATCTCCTGCTGAAAAAACAGGCAAATCTTCTTTCCTTGAAAGTTCTATTAATTGATGTGCATCTGACATGATATATTACCTATGACTTTAATAACTAAATTGTACATTAAAGACAACAAACAAACAATATCTAATAAGTTCTTAATGTATTATTTAGTAGACTCTTTATATTTATATCCATTTTCTTCTAAAAATAAGATTTCTTCTTTTGTAAGAGGAATTTTATTCAATAAATCAGGTCTTGAATGAAGTGTTTTCAGTAAAGATTTTTTTCTTCTCCATTCATTTATTTTTGAATGATCACCAGATAACAAAACATCTGGAACTTTCCATTCTTTATATTCTTGTGGCCGTGTATAAATTGGATGTTGAAGTAATCCTGAACTTATTGAATCATTTTCTATATTCTCTTTTGAACCAATTACTCCAGGAAGTAACCTAAGTACTGAATCAATCACAACAAGAGCAGCTGGTTCTCCTCCGGTTAATACATAATCCCCTAATGAGATTTCAAAATCTGCTATATTTTCTACAATTCTTTCATCTACGCCTGTATAATGACCACAAATAAGGATCATCCCAGGTAGTTTAGCAAGATTTTCTGCCATAGATTGATTAAAAACTTTTCCTCTCGGAGAAAATAAAACGACTGGCACAGAATTAATTGTATTTCCAGTATAAGTTTCTTTTACATGATTAACCGCTTGATTTACTGGTTCAACTTTCAAAACCATTCCAGGATTACCTCCATATTGATAATCATCTATTGTTCCATGTTTGTCATCAACAAAATCACGAAGATCTATAAGATTAATGGAGGCAATTTTTCTCTTGACTGCTCTGCCTATAATACTTTCCTGAAAAGGCGTTCGTAACATTGAAGGAAAAAGGGTTAATACATTAATATTCATAACAATAAAACTCCCCCTAAGATTCTTCAATCATTTCTAATGCATGGGGTAGTATCGATACAATACTGGCGAAACATTCCTTAACAGCTTTTGGACTACCTGGTAAATTTATTATAAGTGTTTCTTTTGCAATACCAGCAACCGATCTACTTAAAAAGGCATATTGAGTAATCTTTGAAGTTTCCAATCTCATTAGTTCTGGGATACCTGGAATAAGTTTATTAATAACTTTCATAGTTGCTTCAGGAGTTACATCACGTTTAGTGAAACCAGTTCCTCCAGTAGTAAAAATCAACGGAATTTTATTGGAAATCCATTCGGACAAAACATCGATTATTTGTTTTTCATCATCAGGAACTATTTGCTCTTTTGCTATTTTCCAAGATAAATCTTTACACATTTCGCAAATCACTGGACCACTTTGATCTTCACGAATACCTTCAAAACTACTATCACTAATAGTTAAAATACCTACTGCTATCATTTAAAAACTCTATGTGATCCCTATAATTGAAAATATTAATTTATATTCCTATTCATATTACTAACAAGAACATACTAAACAATAAACACTTAATTAAAGCAAATTCACATTTAATTGACATTTTAATAAATATTTAATATTTTTTTTAAATTTGTATAAAATTCTATTGAATTAGACATTTTTATCTGATAGTGTACACCTCGATCTCAAAAAACACGATTTAGTCTGTTTTTTCATTTGCAGGACCCAATTCATCCTTCATATATAACTTTATGTTTATAAAATTATAAATAAAAAACCTAATGCTTTTAACAAAAAATAAAACTGCACGAACCAAATCTAATTCATATATAGACTTTGGAGATATTGTGACAAAATCGAAATTAAATAATACGCATAAACCAGTTCTTCTCGATGAAATTATAGAAGGATTAAAAATAAATCCTAGTGGAACTTATATAGATGCTACTTGTGGAGAAGGCGGACATTCTTTTGAAATAATAAAACATCTTAATAAAAATGGAACTTTATTAAGCTTAGATACAGATTCTATTATCTTAGAAAAAATGAAAGCCAGAATTTCCAAACAAGAACTTAAGATTTTAAAATCATTCCACACAAATTATATATATATTAAAGATATATTAGAAAAAGTAAGTATTAATTCTGTCGATGGAATACTTTTTGATCTTGGACTTTCTCTTTACCAAATAAAAAATTCTGGACGAGGATTTTCTTTCAATGCCAATGAACCGTTAGATATGAGATTTGATATTAATAATCAAATAAAAGCTGATGACATCGTAAACAAATCATCACTTGCAAAATTACAATATATTATCAAAACATATGGCGAAGAAAAACACTCAAATATAATAGCTAAAAACATAATAAACAATCGACCAATACAAAATTCCTTTCATTTAGCTGAAATAATCAGAAACATTAAACGAAATCATCCAAAACATATTGATCCTTCAACTCGAACATTTCAAGCAATCAGAATTGCTGTAAATGATGAAATGGAAAATATAAAAATAGGATTAAAAGAAGCAATAAAATCTCTGAAAATAGGCGCGAGACTTGCAGTTATTACTTATCATAGCCTAGAAGATCGCATAGTAAAACAATTATTCAAACGATATTCGAGGGAGTGTATATGCCCTCCTAGCACTCCCTTTTGTATTTGTAATCATAGAGCAACAATAAAAATTATAAACAAAAAAGTTATCAGGCCAAATAACACAGAAATTTTGTCAAACAAAAGTAGTCGTTCTGCAAAATTGCGAATTATTGAAGCTTTGGATAATGACGAAAAACAATTTGAAAGAGAGGCAACCTAATGAAAAAAGGAGTCTTATACACCGCAATGCAAATAGGGAGCAATTCTATAAAAACTATTACCAGCACTATCGGGAGAAATGGAAATATTCAAGTTATAGGATTCGGAAATTCAAATCCAACTACACTGAATGATGACTTAGAAACAAATAATGAATTGTTAAATACATCAATAAAAACATCTTTGTCAAAAGCACAACGTTATATAGGCAAAAAAGTAAAAAATGCATTTGTAGGAATTGGTTCAAGCGACATTCACACAAAAAACATCACTTTAACAATTGAAGAAAAAGAGGCAACTAAATTTTTCTCAAATCAAAATCAACTCGATAAATTTAAAATGCTTGGATTAGATTCTGAATCAGACCTTATTGTATATGATATCGTACCAAGAAGTTATCTAAGGAGAGATATTAATCAAAACGGAACGACTGATTCAAAATATATGGATATAGAAACAAGTATCATAATAGGATCCAAAAGAAAAGATTCTCAACTTAAAAAAGCTATATCTAAATGTGGAATAACTCCTTCTAAAACAATTTTATCTCATCAAGCAATCGGAGAAGGATGTTTAACTGAAACCGAAAAAGAACTTGGCATTATTTTAATCGATATTGGAGCAACAACAACAAAATCAGCAATATTTAAAAACGGACAAATGATACACGCTTCCTGTATAAAATTAGGTGGAAACCAAGTAACAAATGATCTAGCAAAATTTCTAAATATCCCTTTTTATGTTGCAGAAAATATTAAGCAAAAATGGGGAACATTAATACGACAACAAAGTAGAATAAATGAAATCAAACTCCCTGGTTTCCACGGATTACCAACCAGAACTATCTATCAAGATAAACTTTATGAACCTTTAAGTTTAAGAATATTAGAAATTGTTCGGCTAAGTATTGCACGATTAAGAAACTCTGGAATGAAAGTTATTCCTCGTTCAGGAATAGTTGTAACGGGAGGAACTGCACGACTTCCAGGCATTGAAAAACTAATCAGTGAATTGGTAATGAATAACTGTCGAATAGGATACCCTTCTACTATAGCTGGATTTCCTCAAGAATTACAAACCCCTGAAAATACAGAAGTTGCTGGATTATTAATTACAGGGATAAAAGAAATTACTCCTAATCCAATAAAACAGCCAACGAAACTAATCGATAATTTTAAATTATTTAAGAAATTTTTACATTCTATACCTGTAAAACAATAAAAACTAATAAAAAAAAAGGAGTTAAAAATGACAATACAGAAAAGCAAACTAAATGGACCTCAAGAATCTCAGTGGGCACAAGAACAGCCAACAAGACTAAAACAAGGAAACGGGTACGGAAGTCCTTCCATCAAAGTGTTTGGAGTAGGTGGAGGAGGTAGTAATGCTGTTAATCGAATGTTTAAAGATAAAATTGAAGGAGTTGAATATTACTGTATTAATACTGATGCTCAACACCTAGAAAAATTAGATGTTCCAAATAGAATTCCTATTGGACAAAACATAACTAGAGGTTTAGGAGTTGGGGGACATCCAGAACTTGGTCGACAAGCTGCAGAAGAAAGTAGAGATGAATTAAGTAAGTTAATTGAAGGAGCAGATATGGTTTTCATAGCTGCTGGAATGGGAGGAGGAACAGGTACTGGAGCAGTACCAATTATTGCACAATTAGCTAAAGAGGCAGGAGCCTTAACTGTTGCTGTTGTAACTAAACCTTTTAAATTTGAAAATCAACAAAGAAAAAGAAACTGCGAAGAAGGGTTAACTCGACTAGAAAATAATACTGATACATTAATAATCATTCCGAATGATCGTTTAAGTCAATTAAACGAAAACGAAGGAGAAGATTACACTTGGGAAGACGCTTTGAAATTAGCTGATTCAGTCTTAGCAGAAGGAATTCAATCGATCGCTGAAGTAGTAACTGTTCCAGGAGAAGTGAATGTAGATTTTGCAGACCTCAAAACTATAATGGGAGGAGCTGGTGCAGCATGGATGTCAGTCGGAAGAGCTTCCGGAGAAAATAGAGCTATTGAAGCTGCTCGCCAAGCTACAAAAAGCCCATTATTAGATATAGCAATCGACGGAGCTAAAAGAATTTTATTTGTCATTTCTGGAGGCAGCACATTAACATTAAAAGAAGTTGAACAAGCAGCTGATTCAATACAAGGCATGGCAGATCCAGAAGCAAATGTTATTTTTGGAACCGTAAAAGACTTAAAAATGGACGATGAATTAAAAATCACTCTAATAGCAGCCTCTTTCCCATTGACTCCAGACTATGGAGAACAGCAAAATATTATTGATGAAATAGTTCAACAAACTATTGGAGGAACTCGTTCAGATGAACAAAGCGATAGTGATGTCCCTTCATTTATGAGAACTAGAAACTATAAAATATAATATTTAATATTTTCGGAATCCAAAGGAACTTATTAAAAGTAATTTTTTATACAAAGGTAGGATACCGAAAATCATAGTAAGGTCATTTCTTTTGGACATATTTCAAAAGAAATGACCTTTCGATTTATAAAAAACATCTTCTTTTTTCCTGTTATATATCGAAATTAGAAAAAGTTTTGAATAAATTAGTGCATATAAAAAAAAATTTGCCCACAAACGATCTTGACAGAATCTCTCACATCACCTAAAGTTACCATTTTCTTTGGTACTATAAATTGTAGTATTTTTACAATAAAGTACCATAAATAGTATTAATTTAAATTTATAAGGTATAAAGAAAATTTAATGGCATCAAAAAAATGAGATGTCCGTATTGTAATAAAGATACAACTAAGGTAACTGATTCTCGTCTGTCACTTTCGGGAATAAGAAGGAGGAGAGAGTGTTTGCAATGCAAGCAAAGATTTACAACTTATGAAAGAGTTCAAACAACTCATTTTGTTGTAAAAAAACGAGATGGAGTAATTGAAGATTATTCAAAACAAAAACTCTTGGAAAGCATAACGAAAGCTTGCACTAAAAGACCAATATCTACAAAACAAATACAAAGAATTGTTGAAATAATAGAAAAAAAACTTTCTGATACTGGAAAACTCGAAATATCGAGTCAATACATAGGACAATCGGTAATGGCAAACTTAAAAGATTTAGACAGGGTAGCTTATATCAGATTTGCAAGCGTATACAACGATTTTCAGGATATCAACAATTTTGAAGAAGCAATAACAAACTTAAAGGAAACACAAAAATCGAAACAATTACCATTGATGCAAACATTAAAATCAACTTCAGGTAAAAAGAAAAAATAAATAGTATGGTGGGAAAAATATGAAAGAAAAAGAAGCATTAGTCGACGTTTTAATACCTATTATAGTGCCTAATAACGGGATCACTAGAGGAGAACTTGCAAAACAATTAAAACTGCCATACAAAGTCGTAACTAATTCGCTTGAGCGTTTAAGAAGCAAACGATTATTAAGACGACATATTAAACAATCAAATTATATCTATACATTGAGAAGTTCCCGAAAAGCACTTTCGGTCGGAAGACCAAGTCAGATAGTTTTAAACTAAAAACCACGCTCTCTCAAGTCTTAATCTTAATAAAGTAGGAATATTATATGGATACTATCAATTTAAATGAAAACGCAAAAACTGTATTAAAAACTAGATATTTATTACCAGGAGAAACTCCTGAAAATCTTTTCGAAAGGGTTGCCACAGCAATCGCAGAACCAGAAAAAGACAAAGGCTACTGGAAAGATATTTTCTATTCAATTATGTCAACTACAAAATTCCTTCCTAATTCTCCTACTTTATTCAATGCTGGAACTGGACAAGGAACTCTTTCAGCATGTTTTGTTATTCCTGTACAAGATAATATGTCTTCGATCATGCATGCAGCAACAACATCTGCAATGATACAAAAATTTGGAGGAGGTATTGGCTATTCTTTCTCTAATTTACGTAGTCGTGGGAAAAAAATTGCAACCACACATGGAAAAGCCTGTGGTAGTGTTGCAGTTCTAAAAATGATGAGTTCTCTATCCGATATGATAACCCAAGGAGGGAAACGACACGGAGCAAATATGGGAATACTTGGTATTGACCATCCTGAAGTTATAGATTTTATTCACATGAAAGATGATGACCAAACAGCTCAAAATTTTAATATATCAGTTGCTATAACCAATAAATTTATGAAAGCTGTTGAAGCTAATGCAAATTGGGATCTTATAGATCCACATACTCAAGAAACAATCCAAACAATCAATGCAAAACAGATATGGCAAGAAATTATTGATTCAGCATGGAAAACCGGTGATCCAGGAATTTATTTTATTGACGAAGCAAATAAATATAATCCAACCCCTCATTTAGGAAAATTAGAAAGTACAAATCCATGCGGAGAAGTACCATTACTAGGAAATGAAGCATGTAATTTAGGTTCGATAAATCTTGCACTTTTTGTGAAAGAAGATAAAACATTTGATTTTGATGGATTAACATCACTTACCAAAATATGCACAAGATTTTTGGATAATGTAGTCACAATGAATAAATTCCCAGTTGATGAAGTTACCAAAGCCGTTGAAGCAACAAGAAAAATTGGGTTAGGAATAATGGGATGGCATGATGCATTAATAAAAATGGATATCCCTTATACATCACCAAAAGCATTAGCATTAGGCGAACATCTAATGAAAACAATCGATACAACAGCGAGAGAAACTTCTATAAAATTAGCGGAAGAAAAAGGCCCTTATCCTGCATGCAAAGAAACTACACCAATTAGAAATGCAACAAGGACATGTATAGCCCCTACTGGGAGCATAAGTGCTATTGCTGGATGTTCAAGTGGAATAGAACCCGTATTTGCTTTGGCATACGTAAAAAATGTACTTGATGGCAAACAACTCCACGAAGTAAATCCTTATCTACAAGAAGTATTAAACAATAATGATTTGTATTCTGAAAATATCATGGATCAAATATTAGAATCTGGTTCGATACAAGATATTAAAGAGATTCCCGATCATTACAAAAATTTATTTAAAACTGCTATGGAAATTGATTACTCAACACATATTAAAATGCAAGCCGTTTTCCAAAAACATACAAATCTAGCAGTTTCGAAAACTATCAATCTACCAAATGCAGCGACAACAGAGGATATCGAAGAAGCCTATTTGCTTGCTTATAAGGAAAAATGTCGAGGTATTACAGTTTATAGAGATGGTTCAAAATCACAACAAGTCTTAGAAATTTCAAGTAAAAATAACAAAAAAGAAACAGAAGAAAATGCGCAAATCAACAATTCTGATATAAGCTCTCAAGCACCAAAGCCTCGCCCAAGAACAATCAATGGAATTACAAAACGAATACGAACTGGACATGGAAATACATATGTAACTATAAATTTTGATGAAAATGGTTCTCCGTTTGAAGTATTTACTACACTTGGGAAAGCTGGTAGTAGTGATGCAGCTCATCTTGAAGCAATTTCCAGACTTATATCTCTCTGTTTACGTAGCGGGATCGATACAAAAGCTATAATTGAACAATTAAAAGGAATTACAGATTTACCTGTATGGGATGAAGGAATTCTTATTAAATCAGCCCCTGACGCAGTAGCAGTAGCTCTTGAACAACATACACAAGGAGAATCAACGGAAACAACTAATGCTAAAAACGCCTTGGGTTCTCAAATTTCTATGTGGAACAACCCTAAAACAAATGGGCATGATATAAAAAAAGAAGTCACAGCTAAAGAAAATGAAAAAAAATCTATAATGTTATCACCTAAATGTCCAGAATGTAGTGAATCATTAGTTATGCAAGAAGGCTGTGTAACCTGCCTAACTTGTGGGTTTACTGAATGCGGTGGATAAATAAAGGAGACAAAAAATGTTTTGGCGAATAGTAGCTCAATATGAAAAAATGGTAGTTCTCAGGTTTGGGAAATTCTCTAGTACTAGAAAACCTGGCATACGGGTTGTCATTCCCTTTATAGATCAACCAATTAAAACAGATTTAAGAGAACAAGTTGACAGAGTTCCCACTCAAAAATATATAACAAAAGATAGCGTTGTAGTCGATATGGATTTTGTGATTTATTATAGAGTTGTCAGTGATGATGATATGGTCAAAAAAGCCGTTTTAGAAATCGAAGATTATCGTGCTGCAACAATTAACCTTGCATTTGCAACTTTACGTGCTGTAATAGGGTCAACAACACTCGCACAGGCTCTTTCAGAACGAGAAATGCTCAGAGATCAGTTGCAAAATCGGTTAGATGAAGTAACAGTTCGATGGGGTGTTAAGGTTTCTAACGTTGAAATTAACGAAATTAACCCACCTCAAACAGTAAAAGACGCGATGGATCAAGAAAAATCCGCTGCATCAATTAAAACTGCTCAAATAACTGAATCTGAAGGTGCAAGACAATCTCAAATCAACAGAGCGGAAGGAGAAAAACAAGCTGCTATTTTATCTGCTGAAGGAAAACGACAATCTGAAATTCTTCAAGCTGAAGGAGATCAACAAGCAACTGTCTTACGTGCTCAAGGATATAGCGAAGCTTTACATAGAATACATGCTATAGCAAAAGATATTGATACTAAAACTCTAAGTTTACAATATTTCGACACACTACAAAAAATGGGAGACGGTGCTTCAACAAAATTTGTATTACCAATGGAATTTACTCAATTACTTAAACCTTTTACAGATATGGTATCTAAGAAATAAAAAGAATAAGACAATCGAGTTAAATATTGTGAACAATGCCTTTACTTAATGATCTACACTCACAATTAAAGAGTATTTCTGTTTTTGTTTTATTGTCTATATCGTGAAAAATAATAAACCAATCATTAAAGCACTTATCTTTGATTTTGATGGATTAATACTAGATACCGAAACACCTGGCTATAATTCATGGAAATATATATTTAAAAATCTTGGATATGACTTAAAATTTGAAGATTGGGCTCCAAAAATTGGCAATCCTTTACATGATACTGAAAATAAAATACTCCTTAAATTAAAAAAAACTCCTATAGAAATAGAACAAATTAAAATCCAAAGAAATAACATTTATAAAAATTTATTGAAGAAGCAATCTCTACGTCCCGGTATTCTTAAATTATTAAAAAACGCCGAAAATCTCAAACTTAAAATAGGAATTGCATCAAGTTCAGATAAAAATTGGATAACAAAACATTTAATTAATTATAATATTTTAGATAAATTTTTAATAATTATTTCAAAAGATGATGTTTCTCAAATAAAACCTGCACCAGAAATTTATCTAAAAGCACTAAAAGCTTTGAAAGTAACCAACCCCAACGAAGCTTTAGCTTTTGAAGACTCTCCAATAGGGATATTAGCTGCAAAATCAGCAGGAATTAAATGTCTAGCTTTCCCAAATAACCTTACTAAAAATCTTGATTTACAAGCTGCTGACAGGATACAAGAAAACTTAGAATCAATTTCTCTAAACACACTGTTGTTAGATTTAGGATTTTCCGTGAAATAAATCAAAATGATAACTTTCCTATGCTATAATTATTCTCTAAATCATGACTAAATAATATAACTAATTTGACTATATCAGGAAAATAAAATTATGGTGATCAAAGCAAATCTTAAACTTAATTTCATTGGTGGCGGCAAAATGGCTGAAGCAATTATTAATGGAGTTTTAACAAAAAAATTAGTGAAAACCGATAATATCTTAGTTAGTGAACCTTTAAAAATTCGTCGTGATTATCTTAAAAAGAAATTTGGCATTCATACCACTGCAGAAAATATTAAAACAATAAAATCTGCTGATTTTTTAATTCTTTGTATAAAACCACAAGATCTCCCTGTATTATCAAAAGAATTAAAAAACAAAATAGACTCTAAACTTATTCTTCTTTCAATTTTAGCAGGAATCAAAATAGAATCTTTAATAACCCACTTAGGCCATAAAAAAATCATTCGTGCAATGCCTAACACACCAGCTCAAATAGGGCAAGGAATGACGGCATGGACTCAATCAAAAGATATAAATGATAACGAACTAAAATTAACAAAAACCATACTTAAAACACTGGGTGAAGAAATACATTTTACTAATCAAAAACAAATAGATATTGCAACTTCAATTAGCGGAAGTGGTCCAGCATACATATTCTATATAATAGAAGCTTTAATTAACTCAGGAGTATATTTAGGACTTACAAAAGAAGTAAGTAAAAAATTAGTATTACAAACTATCGAAGGTAGTATAAGCCTAATTAAAAAAGATAATACTCCTCTGCCAATTTTGACAGATATGGTAACTTCTCCTGGAGGAACTACAGCTGAAGCCTTGATGTTACTTGAACACGAAGGGCTAAAATCAATTATAGCGAAAGCTGTTGTAGCAGCATATGAGAAATCAAAAGAATTAAGCAAATCATCCTCATAAAATTATGGGAGATTTAATAATCCTATTTATAAATTTAATAACAATTGTTATTAAAGTACTTTATATCGCAATTATTTCTCAAGTGATTATCTCATGGATAATTGTAGCAGGAGTCCAAAATAATTTAGTACAAAATTTATATGAAATTAGCACAACAATAACCAATCCTATTTTAAAGCCTATACGTAACATTATGCCTTCTCTCGGAGGATGGGATTTATCTCCACTAATAGCAATAATTCTTCTAAGATTTATTGAATCATTGTTAGCATCTTCACTAACAAATGCCTAACATCAATCAAAATATATCGATAGTAATTGATAGCAGTTGTTGTTTGCCAAAATCAATATTAAATCATCATCAAATAAATATTGTTTATCATTCTTTAATCATCAACAACAAAATTTACAAAGATATCTTAGAAATCAACCCAGATACATTATTCAAATTATTGAGAAAAAAGAATATTACAATTAAAACTTCGGCCCCAAATCCATCAGATTTTTTAAATGTTTTTTCTTCAATTGCAAAAAAAAACAGTGATATTCTTTGTTTAACTATTTCAAAGCAATTCAGCTCTACATTCAACAATGCCATTCAAGCATCAAAACAATTAAAATTTAACTTTCCTAATACTTATATTTCAATAGTAGATACAGAGACTGCTGCAGGAGGAGAAGGGTTACTAGCTTTAGAATTAGCAGAAAAAATAAAACTAGGCTGGAATCTAGAACAATTAACAAAATATTCGAAAAAATTAAACAAAAAAATTGAATTATTCGCATTCATTGATTCTTTCAAATATTTAGAACAAAGTGGTCGTATTTCTAAGATAAAAAAATGGGCAGGTCAAATATTACAATTAAAGCCTATATTTATACTAAAAAACAACCAATACGAACTTTTACACAAAACAAGAACTCGTACGAACGCTAAAAGAAAATTAATCGAATTAGTTAAGACTAAATTACAATTACCAAAAACAAAAATTTTATTGATGCATGCTGATGCACTTGAAGATATAAACGAAATCAAAAAAGAAATTAATAAAATACAAATTTCTGCTGCTGAACCAATATTAAATGAATTTACTTCAGTAATGGGAGCACATACAGGACCAGGTACTATAGCAATAGCTATACTTGATAAAAATTAAAACTATCAAATATCCTATTAAAGTTTATTTGACTCTTATAATGTTCAATATTTATACTTAAATATAATATAACTGCTATGGTGAGCGTAGCGAAGTGGTTAACGCGCCTGACTGTGGCTCAGGAGATCGGGGGTTCGAATCCCCTCGCTCACCCCATAGTTTTAAACATTGCGCCTGTAGCTCAGCGGACAGAGCACTGGGCTTCGGACCCAGGTGTCGCGGGTTCAACTCCTGCCAGGCGCGCCAAAATCCCAACATATTACAAGTAGTTTTTAACATTTTTTTATAAAAATATAAAAAAAATATTAAAAAAAGCTTGACTTTTTCCAATTAACGCGGTTTACTGTAGGAAAATTATTTACATAATGCGTGATTTTATTACAAATTATATTGAATAACACAAAAAAATAGGATTAAGAACATGTTAACTACAGCAGTAAAATTAATAAGCGATGGAACAATAAAATATGATGGAGGATGTCTTTTTGGATCGATTCCTAAAGTATATTGGGAAGATAAAGTTTCTACTGATAGAAAAAATAGAATCACTCTAGGATTAAATTGTGCATTAATACAATCTGGAAATCGTAATATCTTAATAGATACAGGAATAGGATCTAAAGATACGAATGGATTGAAAGAAACTTATGGCTTAGGGCCAACAAAATTAACAAAAAATTTAAAAACTTTGGGAATAAAAGCAAATAATATTGATGCAGTATTATTAACACATCTTCATTTTGATCATTCAGGTGGTTGTACAAAAGTTGATCGTACTGGTTCATTAATACCAGCTTTTCCTAAAGCAACTTATTATGTACAAGAAAATTCCCTGTTAGAAGCTCGAAATCCAACTGAAAGAGGTAAACGCTCTTATAAAGAAGAAGATTTTGAACCTTTAGAAGAAGCTGGACAATTAGAACTTCTATACGGAGAATCCGAACCTATCCCAGGAGTACATGTTATTGAAACCGGTGGTCACTGCAAAGGACACCAAATTGTTTTATTAACTCAAGGAGGAGAAAAAATAGCCTATCTAGGCGATTTAGTACCAACTCCCTACCATTTGAATCCAGTATGTACTTCAGCATACGATAGATTTCCTGAAGACAGTGCTACTATGAAAGAAGATATCCTTAAAATGGCCATAAAAGAAGGTTGGTTAATAATATTCAGCCATGGCTACGAAAACTCTGCAGGATATCTTGAAGAATCAAACGGACATAGATATTTACGACCAGTAGAATTATAAAAAAATCAAATAAGGTCAACCAACAATGATGTTCCCAATCTTTGTCTAACTACACAATTGCTAATTTGATTAGTGATTTTTTCCTTTACTTTTGTCACTGCTTTCAAATAATTACTCGTTAATCCAAATTGTTCCCCAAATTCAGAACTTTTTTCCCATAAAACATAATGCTCTGTTCCTATTTGCAAATCTAAAAATTTTTCGTGTAATTTATGTTTTAAAGATAAAAGCTTATTAACACGATTTTTTTTAATTTCGGAACTGATTTGATCTTTAAAATAATTAGCTGAAGTATTAGAACGTTTCGAATACGGAAATACATGCATATCAGAAAGAACACTACTTTCACAAATATTCATAGAAGCTTCAAAATCTTCATCACGTTCTCCGGGAAATCCCACAATAACATCAGTTGTAATCGACGCATTAGGAATATAATTTTTAATTAATTGTGTTTTTTCAAAATATTCAGCACTCGCATAGCGTCTCCTCATTCTTTTCAAAATAGGGTCACTACCACTTTGTAATGGCACATGAAAATGATTACACATTCTCTTATTATTCCAAATATCAAGCAATTCTTCATCTATTTCTTGTGGCTGTAAAGAAGACACTCTGATTCTTTCAATATTAGTATTTCTTAATATACTACGAAGTAATTTTTTTAAATTAAAATTTTCCAAATCAAAACCATATGATCCTAATTGAGTGCCTGTTAATACAACTTCTTTTATTCCATTATCAGCTTTATCATTTATCTGATTTATAATACTAAATGGAGAAACACTACTTTCTCTTCCTCGAACTTTTGGCACAATACAATAAGCACAAATCTGATTACAGCCTTTCTGAATTTTTACCATAGATCTATTTCTTGAAATATTGAAAGATTTATTTTCATCTATAATCTCTGCTTTTCTTTCAAACATTTTAGGATGTTTCTTAACTTCAGAAACTATTTCCTTTTTACCAACGTTCCCAATAATTAGATCTACTTCATTAAGGGATTCTAATTCTTTTTTATCACGTTCAGGATAACAACCGGTAACAACAATTAAAGCTCTCGGATAAACTTTATGTGCAGCTCTCAAAGCTTTACGAGCTTTACGATCTGCTATATGAGTAACCGTACAAGAATTTAAAACGTATACATCAACCAATTGTTCTTCAGTCGCAATCGAAAATCCTGCTTCTTGAAATTCTCTTGAAAGCACTTCAGAATCAGCTTGATTAAGTTTACATCCATGAGTATCTATTTTGAATTTATATTGTCTCATTAACGATTTGTTCAAATCATAAAATAAATAGAGAAAGTTGATCCATTAAATAGATTATATATAATTAGTGATATTTTTGCGTAAAATAATTTATTTTTTAACTTAACAAGGAGTAACGATTTGAAAAAAGTTTTTATTTCGGGCTTCGGAACTATTAATCCTTTAGGATTAAATTCTCAGACAACCTGGGAAAATATTTGTAATGGAAAATCTGGAATTGATTTTATTGAATCATTTGAAACTAAAGATTTTGCCACTAAAATTGGAGGTGAAGTTAAAAATTTCATCCCCGGAGATCATATTGATAAGAAATCTGCCCAACGTATGGATAGATTTGCACAATTTGCGACTGCTGCAGCATTAGAAGCATTAGAACATTCGAAAATTGATTTAAAACAATTTGATCCTTACCGAATAGCAATTATTATAGGTAGCGGAATAGGTGGATTATCAACCCTATCACAACAATACGAAATTTTGCAAAAAAAAGGCCCTTCAAGAGTAACTCCATTTTTAATTCCAATGATGTTATCAGACATGGCATCAGCTCAAATATCAATGTTAACAAAAGCCATGGGTCAGAATTTTTGTCCCGTTTCATCTTGTTCAAGCGGAGCAGATGCTATAGGAATAGGAATGAAAATGATTCGTAATAATGAAGTTGACATTGCTATTGTCGGAGGTGCTGAAGCTCCAATATGTCCTATAACAGTTGCAGGATTTAATTCTGCAAGAGCCCTTTCTAAAAATAATGATAATCCACAAGAAGCAAGCAAACCTTTTCACATTAACAGAGATGGCTTTGTCATATCTGAAGGAGCAGGAATATTAATCTTAGAAAATGAGTTAACTCTTTCTAAAGGAAATCGCTCTCCAATAGTTGAATTAATGGGATATGGAAGCACTTCTGATGCACATCACATAACTGAACCTGGGCCAGAAGGTATGAATGCAGCAAAGGCAATGAAAAAAGCATTATTATCGTCAAAAATTTCTACTGATGAAATTGACTACATTAACGCTCATGGAACATCAACTCCAATGAATGATAAACTCGAAACACAAGCAATTCATAGCATTCTAGGGGAATTAAGCACAAAAATTCCAGTTAGCTCAACTAAATCTATGACAGGACATTTACTTGGAGCAGGAGGAGCTTTAGAAGCTATAATATGCTCTCTATCAATAAGAAAAGGAATTCTTCCGCCTACAATTAATCTTAACGAAGTGGATCCTAACTGTAATCTCGTCCATATTTACCCTAAAGCTGAAAAACGGAATATTAAAATAGCATTAAGCAATTCATTTGGATTCGGAGGACATAACTCAGTACTAGTATTTAAAGACGTATAATTTTTTTAACTAAAAAGAAACTTAGGCTTCAGTTTGGACGCCTCTTTTTGCTGATCGAGCAATTAAATCTTTTAGCGCAGTAGCTTTATTCAATCTATGGTTTAATTGCAACATGCCAAAACCAGCAACCCAGAAAAATACAGTAGCGTATAAGAATTGGATGCCTAAATTAACACTTGCCCCACTTACAGTCAAAAAGCCTGATATGACAAATACCCAACCTAACGTTTTAAAAATTTTATTTCTCATTTTATAACCAATTTATTATTTTTAAATTAAGTGAATATTATCATATGGATATAACATTTGTAAAATAATCAAAATAAAAACATAATTTTAGGAAATTTCTTTATTTGGCTTAATAAATTTAACCGTAAAAACTAAAAGAGGCACTGTAATTGCTAATAAAATAATTGCAATTAATTGAGCTTGATTCAAACCTAATAACCATTCCTTATCATATCTAACAAAACTAATAAAAAATCGTCCAAATGAATATAACGCTATAAACAAAATAAATGTCATTCCTTCTGGTCGAATTCTATCTTTCAATTTCCAAGCAATTGCAGCAATAAATAAATCATAAATCAACTCATACGCAACAGCTGGATGTGAAGGTACAAACGAAGAATGTCCTTCAGGATTAAATTTGTTATATAAAGATTGAACCGAACTATGAGTATAAACAAATCCCCATATCATCTCTGTTGGCTTTGCAAAATGTTCGCCATTAATAATATCACCTATTCTTCCAATAGCCATAGATATTGGTAAAGCAGGAGCAGTCAAATCCATAAGTTTTCTTGTAGGATATTTACAAAGGGTCGAAAAGACAGCTACTCCTAAAAGCCCTCCCAAAATTCCACCATAAATTGCTATTCCTCCTTCCCATAGTGTGAAAATTTGACCAAAATTCTGGGAATAATAGTCCCATCGATCAATTACATGAACTAGTCTTGCTCCAATAATACCTGACAATACTCCCCAAATAGCTACTGAATAAACTATTTCAGAACTGATATTTTCTTTTTTAGCCCATCTAGCTACTAATAGCACAGACACAAGCACGCCTACCATAGTAAAAAAACCATGCCAGCTAATCATTAAAGATTTATATTGAAAAATAATTGGATTTATTCCTATAGATATTTCAAGTAACATCAAACATTCATCCTTATCAAAAATTATATTTCTTAAGTTTTAGGTTACATTTTTCAAACAGTTCTTGCAACTTTAACCCAATAACCCTTTTCTTTTATTTTATGTTCTACAATTTTAGCACTAGAAAGAGTATCAAATAATAGAAAAATTGAAGGACCTGCCCCACAAAGAATAAATTTGTTGTCAGTTAGCAAATTTATATCGTTAAAAAACCGAGTAAACCCTACAAATATTTGTGGAGCAATATTATCAAAAACATTAAACATATATTCAGTAATAGGTTTATCTAATCTAATTGCTTCAAGTAATTTCTCAGTGTTTTTTCCTTTTGTATAATGATGTTTTAAAAGATTTGAATACATAATTTTAGTTTTATCTTTAAGAGTACATCCAGGAAAACAAACCACTACCCATCGTTTAAAATTAGTTTTTATTGAATGTAATTTTTCTCCTGAATTTTCAACTAAGCACAAACCACCTCTAATAAAATAAGGAACGTCACTTCCTAATTTAGCCCCTATTGATTCTAAATCACTATTTTTTAAACCCAAATTCCAAAGTAAATTTAAACCTTTAAGAACTGTGGCTGCATTAGAAGAACCACCACCCAAACCAGATGCAACTGGTATATTTTTAATTAATGTTATTCTAACTCCAAAATCATAATGAAATAATTTTTGCAATGATAGTACAGCTTGATAAATTAAATCGTTTTTGATATTTGAAGTTATCCCACCATCAATAATGATTTCTTTGTGTGGTTCAAAAATTATTTCATCAGACAAATTAATAGTTTGTATCAATGAATTAATTTCATGATACCCGTTAGATAATTTCCCTAACACCTCTAAACTAAGGTTGATTTTTGCATGTGCATAAAGTTTATATTTTTTTTGATCTTTTCCATACATAAAATAAATTCACCCATGATTCTATTGATATAGTTTCAGGCCTTTGATTTGGATCAAGCCCAGACTCTATTAAAAGATCTTTAATGTCTTGTATTTTTAAATGCAAACCACTTGATATTGAATTATAAATTTTTTTCCGGGGAGAATTAAATCCCCATTTTAATAAATTAAAGAATAAAGAAAGTTCTTCGTACTTAATAAGTGGGTTTTCCTTTCTTTTCATAAGAACAATAGCTGATTCAATTTTTGGTTTAGGAATAAAAACTTCTGGACTAACATATCGTAAAATTGTAGAAGCCCAATGAATCCCAAAATTGACACTTAAGAAACTATTTTTCCCTTGCATACAAATTAATTTCTGTGCAACTTCTTTTTGTAACATAATAACAGCCATACTTGGAGGGTTTCTAGAATACAAAAAATTCCTCATAATTCTATTTGCTGCATAATAAGGAAGGTTTCCAACTAATTTGTAATCATTTGAATTTAAGAATTCTTCGGGTTGAATAATTCTAGCATCACCAACATGAATACATAAATTTGACTCTGTTATTTTTTTTCTAAGTTTTTCAGCTAAATCTCGATCAAATTCCAAAGCATATATTAATTTTTTTTCTTTAACCAATTCTCGTGTAAGATTACCAGACCCAGCGCCTATTTCAACTACAATATCATCTTTACTAATATCTAACGCTTTGACTATTTGTTTAATAATAGAAATATCTTGGAGAAAATTTTGACCAAGTTTTTTAGAGTTCATATCATATATTTAATCAAGTTTATTTTATATTTAATAGTATATTTCGATTTACTAGATATTAATGCTAGATTAAAATAACATAATGAGCAAAATTAATGTACGAAAAGCAATCATTCCTTGTGGCGGATTAGGGACTCGTCTTTATCCAATATCAAAAATTATAGGTAAAGAACAGGTCCCATTGCTAAATTACCCAATGATTTATTACGCTTTAAAAGAATTAATTAATGCCAATATCGAAGAAATCATTGTAATAAATTCTCCTCAAAAAACGAATTTAACAAATTCAATAAATTATTTAATTGATACTGATATTATTACTCCCAACATTCAGTCAAAAAATATTAAGAACTTACGAAAACCAATCGTTAAAGAAATCTTACAAAAAGATCCACTAGGATTAGGAAATGCTATATCAATTGCTAAATCCGAAATAGGGAATGAACCTTTTGTAGTAATATTGCCGGATGATGTAATCATTTCCGAATCAAACATAACAACTAAAATGATAAAGTTTTTTAATGATTCGAATAGTTCTATCATTGCCATTGAAAAAGTACCCAAAAATAAAATTGAAAATTATGGCATTATCGATGGTAATCCAACATCTGATTCATTAATTAATATTACGGACATTATAGAAAAACCTCCACCAAATAAAGCTCCAACAAATTTAGCCGTAGTAGGAAGATATTTATTTACCCCAGAAATTTTTGATCATTTAATCAGAATAAAACCGCAAAAAAATAATGAAATTCAAATAACAGATGCGATAAAAACACTTTTGTCAGAAAAACGTGTATTAGGATATCAATTTAGTGGAAAACGCTACGATTGCGGAACACCTCTAGGAATATTTGAAGCAACAATAGGAATAAATCTAAATTCAGCAAAAACAAAGTCTCAAATAAAAAAAATCATCTCCAATTATATAAACTTATAAGAATTTATCGATCACTTTTTTAGTAAAGCCATAAAAGCTTCTTGGGGCACTTCTACACTTCCAACTTTTTTCATTCGTTTTTTACCTTCTTTTTGTTTTTCCAAAAGTTTTCTTTTTCTTGTAATATCTCCACCATAACATTTTGCTAAAACATCTTTTCGAAGAGCTCTAATAGTTTCTCGAGAAATAATTTTCCCAGCAATCGCAGCTTGTAATGGAATATCAAATAATTGTTTCGGAATAATTTCTTTTAATTTTTTGACTATTTTTTTCGCATGATAAACAGACTCATTCTTATGAACAATCATCGATAAAGCATCTATTTTTGAACCACTTATAATAATATCTAATTTAACAAGATCAGCATCAACATAATCAGCAAATCTATAATCTAAAGAAGCATATCCTCTAGAACAAGATTTTAAATGATCATAAAATTCTGCCAACATTTCTGAAAATGGTATTGAAAAACGTATAAGGACTGACAATGTTTTGATTTTCTCCGAAGATTTTTCTTCATTAGATTGCAAATATTCCATATTACCAAATTCACCTCTTCGACTCGATATAAGATCCATTACTGAACCTATATATTCTTCAGGAGTTACTACGGATACATTCAACCAAGGTTCTTGAATTGTCAATATTTCATTATTAGGAGGTAATAAAGCAGGAGAGGATAATTCTAATATATCGTTATTATTTAATATCACTTTATACATTACTGTAGGAGCAGTCATTATAATCTGCAACCCATACTCACGTTCAAGTCTTTCTTGAACAATTTCCATGTGTAGTAAACCAAGAAAACCACATCTAAAGCCAAAACCTAAAGCAGAAGTTGTATCAGGAGTAAATGATATTGAAGCATCATTAAGTTGTAATCTTTCAAGTGATTTCCTCAATTCATTATAATCTTCTCCTTCAGTTGGATAAATTCCAGCAAAAACCATACTTTTTTGTTTTCTAAATCCAGGAACTGGAATATTAGAACCTGATTCTGCTAAAGTTATTGTGTCACCTACTTTAGATTCTTGAATTGATTTAAGATTCGTAACAAAATATCCAACACTCCCAGCACTTAATAAATCCTTTTTTTTAGGTTCCGGAACAAATATTCCTAATTCACTAAGTTCACTTACTACTTTAGTGCCCATCATGAAAATTTTTTCATTCGGACGGATAACCCCATCAAACACACGAACATAGGTAATAATACCCCTATATGGATCGTACAAAGAATCAAAAATCAAAGCCCTTAATTTTTCTCCAGGAATAACTTTTGGACTAGGAATTCTTTTTACAATAGCTTTTAATAATTGGTCAACATTTTCTCCAGTCTTCGCTGATAAAAATAATATCTCGTCTTTCTGAAAACCAAATAAAGTTACAATATCTTCAGCTACTCTATCAGGTTCAGATTGTGGGAGATCAATTTTATTAATCACAGGAATAATAGTTAATTTATTTTCCAAAGCTAAATCAACATTTGCTATGGTCTGAGCTTGAACTCCTTGAGATGCATCAACTAAAACAACGGCTCCCTCACAAGCTTCTAAAGCTCTCGAAACTTCATATGAAAAATCAACATGCCCAGGAGTATCGATCATATTCAATAAATATTCTTTACCATCTGATTCTTTATAAGGAAGAGACACTGGAGAACCTTTAATAGTTATTCCTCTTTCTCGTTCTATATCCATTTTATCTAGTAGTTGCTCAACATTACTGTCTTTTTGAATAAGCCCAGTTTGTTCCAAAAGCCTATCCGCCAATGTTGATTTTCCATGATCTATATGGGCAATAATACTAAAATTTCGTATATTGGATATATCCATATAATTATCATGCTAGCACATAGCCAAGATTCGAACAATTAAGATTACAAAGGTATATTCTAATAACTGTCAAATACAAAATAAAAAACTCTTATTTTATATTTATTTAACATTCAAACAAGAAACAAAATGCTTTGAACTAATTTCTTTCAGTTGAGGAGTAATTTGTTTACATTGATCACTCATTAAAGAACAACGTGGATTAAAACTACAACCAGAAGGAAGCTTTAAAAAACTAGGAGTTTCACCCTCAAAAATAATTTTCTTACGAGATTTTCGTGGCTCTGGCACTGGTATAGCTGATAAAAGAAGTTTAGTATATGGATGCTTTGCATGAGTATATAACTTATCACTCTCTATAATTTCAACTATTTTCCCTAAATACATAACTGCAATTCTATGACTAATGTGTTTCACAACAGATAAATCATGAGAAATAAATAAGAAACTAATATTAAATTGCTTTTGAATTCCCATTAGTAAATTAATAATTTGAGCTTGGACTGAAACATCAAGAGAGGATACTGGTTCATCGCAAACAATAAAATCCGGAGAAAGTGCTAAAGCTCTTGCAATACCAAGTCTTTGCCTTTGACCTCCACTAAATTCATGAGGAAATCGATCTTTTATAGAATTACTAATTCCTACCAATTCTAAAAGTTCTTTCACTTTAGCTTCCCTTTCATGTTTATTTTTACTGTATTTATGAATCAATAATGGCTCAGAAATAATCTCACCTGCTGTCATTCTAGGATTAAGAGAACTATATGGATCTTGAAAAACAATTTGTATTTTTTTTCGTAATGTTCGCAATTTTGCACCTGAAATACGATTCATTTGTTGTCCATCAAATATAATCTCACCTGCTGTTGTTTTAATTAATTTAACAATAGAACGAGCAAGTGTTGATTTTCCACTACCACTCTCTCCTACCAAACCTAATGTTTCCCCTTTGAAAATTTCAAAACTAACATCATCAACAGCTTTAATTTCTCCGATTTTTCTTTCAAAAATCAATCCACGAGTAATAGGGAAATGTGTTTTTAAATTTTTTACAACAAGTAAAGGACTTATTTTTCGAGAAACTGTCATATTAATTACTCATAAACCAACAAGCCCCAACATGATCTTTCTTGATTTCAAATAACTCAGGCTGTTTTTCACATTTTAACTGTGCTTTAGAACACCTAGGAGCAAAATAACACCCTGATGGAAGATCATACAAATTTGGAGGTTCCCCTTGAATTGAAATTAATGAAGAATTATCTGTAATATTAGGAATTGACGTTAAGAGTGCTTGGGTATAAGGATGTACAGGATTCGTAAAAAGATCATAAACAGATGCTTTTTCTATTAATCTCCCCGAATACATAATATTTACTCTATCAGCATAATTTGCAACAATACCAAGATTATGAGTAATAAGTAACAGTGAAAGTTTGAAATCTACAACTAATTGTTGTAAAAGTTCTAATATTTGCATTTGAATCGTAGCATCTAAAGAAGTAGTAGGTTCATCAGCAATGATTAATTTAGGAGAACAACTTATTGCAATAGCAATCATTACTCGTTGAAGCATTCCTCCACTCAACTGATGAGGATAATAATCTATGCATTTCTCAGGATCAGATAAACCAACTTTCCGTAATAAATCAATAGCTTGAATTCTCGAATCTTTTTTTGTCTGGCCTAAATGTATCATCATTCCCTCAGTTAACTGATCTCCAATCGTCAAAATTGGATTAAATGACCCCATAGGTTCTTGAAAAATCATTGATATTTGATTCCCACGTATTTCTCGTAATTGTTGATTATCAAAAGATAATAAATCATTACCTTCAAAAAAAATCTCCCCTGAGGCAATTCTTGCTGGAGGCTCAGACAACAATCTTAAAATAGATAAAGCAGTTACAGTTTTTCCGCAACCACTTTCACCAACAAGTGCAACAATCTCTCCTTCTTTAATATCAAAAGAAATTCTATCAACTGGTGTAATTACCTGATCTTTTGATTGAAATTGAACTGATAAATTTTTTATTTCAAAAAAACTCACTATTTCCTCTTGTCATTTAATCAATAACATAAATCATAAAAAGTGGGGAAGGGGAGACTCGAACTCCCACGCTTTGCAGCACATGATCCTAAATCATGCTCGTCTACCAATTCCGACACTTCCCCTTTTATATCCACTATAAATAACATTGCAAATCAATTATTATGTAAACTGTTTAAAATATTCTTTAAGATTAATCGTCTTACCTTCAGAAAGTCTTGATTCTTCTGCCGCAAAACAAATAAGATGCCCCGCTAAAGTTGTCTGATCTACAATATGTGTAGTAGATTCGATCTCATTCAAATCATCAATCACACCATCTAATAATTTCTCATCTCCTCCCCCATGTCCTTGTCCACCTGTGTCATCTATTTCAATACGTTTTATCTCTCCTGTTTTATGATTAGTAATTTCAATATAAGGATTAGGACCAAATTTCCCTATAAGTGTTCCTTTCGTTCCATCATATCGCATACTTCTCCCTCCCTCTGCCGCATGTCCATGCATAATTAATGTAACAAGAGGACCAGAATCAAATTCCATATTTACTACCTGACGATCAACTACATTATTTCCTGCATGATAAACACATAAACCATAATCTGTAGTCTTCAAAGCATTCATCAATTCTGGCTTACTATTATTGATATTTAATGTTGCATGTAATGTTAATGGGGAACCACCTTCAATATATAATCTTGGTGCAAAATATGGGCAATCATCAGATACTGGACATCCATCTGTACATCTCTTTGGAATTGATTTATCCGGCTTGGAACTTTCTTTATAATGTAATAATGATCCAAATGAACTAATTCTGTCAGGAATTTTACCTAATGTCCATAATAAAACATCAACATCATGACAAGATTTTGCTAAGAACATTGGAGCAGAAGTTCCTGAATTGTTCCATTTAGGAGATCTCACAAAACTATGAGCCATATGCCAAAACGCTACATTATCATTATG
>CAZDRU010000037.1:0-9645 GCA_964508175.1 uncultured Dehalococcoidia bacterium | reverse complement strand
ATTAAGTGTATTGGAGGAGGTAGATTGTGTTATTTTTTAACAAATGAAGATGCGTTGGTCATTGCATTTGTTATTCCCCGACTTTTTTTTGCAAGTGATAAATATATTGTTACATGAGAAAGTGCATATGTTGCTTCTGGGAGACCAATATTTTTTACTGTTTCTAAGGCTGATATTGCCATCGGAAGAGCATGATTATCTTTTAATCCAATGTCTTCCGATGCAAATATAACCATTCTCCTTGCTATATACATAGGGTCTTCTCCACCTGCTATCATTCTGTGAAGCCAATAGATGCTTGCATCTGGATCTGAAGCTCTCATTGATTTTATAAACGCTGAAATAGTATTGTAATGTTCATCTCCCTTTCTATAGTGTCTTGAAGTTATTGAAGAACTCATTTGAGTTACAAATGGTTCTGTAATTGATGTCACAGTATTTGTTGATTTTGATTTTTTTAATCCAATAAGGGATATTGATTCCAAAAGATTAATAGCTGTTCTTGCATCCCCATAAGATAATTCTGCAATCTTTGTTATTCCTTCTGGAGATAATTGTAGATGATCTTTTTCAGGAAGAATATTGAAAGCTTTTTCAATTATATTTTTAAGAATAGTTAATGATAGTGCTTTAAATTCAAAGACATGACATCTTGATAAAAGAGGAGGAATGATAACTACAGAAGGATTTTCGGTAGTAGCTCCAATAAAAGTTATTATTCCTTCTTCAATATAAGGTAAGAATAAAGTTTGTTGAGTTTTTGAATATCTATGAAGTTCATCTATGAAAATAATTGTTTGGGTAGAATAAAGATCTTTATTTTCTTTTGCTTTGTCGAAAGTTTCCCGAAGAATAGATGTTGAAGTAGATGTTGCACTTAAGTTGAAAAAATTGCTTTTGGTTTTTTCTCCAATAATTGTTGCAACTGTAGTTTTACCACAACCAGGAGGTCCCCAAAATATAGCAGATGGAATTTCATCTGTTTCGATTAATTGATTTAATAATTGGTTTTTACCAAGTAAATGTTCTTGTCCTAACACTGATAAAACATTTACTGGCCTTAGTCGAGTGCTTAATGGTTGTTTGTTTAAATAACTACTATTTTTATATTTGAATAAATCCATTGAATTTGCCAATGTAGAATGTTTTTAACTTGGTTTAATAAATATCGTATAATTAATCCTGGTTAAAAAAAAATTGCTCAAGAGGTTAGACTATAACATGATGAATCGTTTTGAGGAAACATTTAAAACCTTGAAACAAAAACAGGAAGGAGCTCTTTCTGTTTTTTTGACTGCTGGTTATCCGGATCTTTCAACTACTAGTAAATTAATTGATACTGTTATTGAAGCTGGTGCAGATATTATAGAATTAGGAGTTCCTTTTAGTGACCCTTTAGCTGATGGAAAAACTATTCAAGAATCAAGTTATGTTGCATTAACAAACGAAAATATCAATTTAGAAAATTGTTTTTCTTTAGTTAATAATGTAAGAAAAACTAATAAAAAAACACCGATTGTTTTAATGGGTTATTATAATCCTTTTTTAAATTATGGTATCAGTAATTTAATAAAGAAATCTTTATTAAATGGAGTAGATGGTTTTATTGTGCCAGATCTTCCAATTGAAGAAGCTTCTCCTTTGTTAGCAGCTTGTTATGCAAAGAATATTTCTTATATCCCATTAATTGCTCCTACTAGCAGCAAAGAAAGAATTAAATCTGCAGTGGAAGTTGCTTCTGGATTTATTTATTGTGTAAGTTTAACGGGCGTTACGGGAGCAAGACAATCAGTAGATTCAGAGGTTAATGCTATAGTGATGAATATAAAAGAATTTACTGACTTGCCAGTTTTAGTTGGATTTGGAATTTCTACAGCAAAACATGTTGTAAAGATAAAACAATTTGCTGATGGAGTTGTAGTTGGAAGTGCGGTAGTTAATATTTTGAAAGAGAAGGAAAAAAATTTAGAAAGTATATATAATTTTGTGCAATCTTTAAAAATAGAATTAAAAGGAATTTAAACTTATTTTTATGAATATATGTAGAGGAATACGCGGAGCCATTACGGTTGAAAATAATTCTAGAAAAGAAATCCTTGATTCTACTCGGGAATTATTATTAAAAATTATTGAAGAAAATCAAATCAAAAAAGAAACTTTAGCAGCAGTCTGGTTTACCACTACGGTTGATCTTAATGCAGAATTTCCTGCTGTTGCGGCCAGAGAACTTGGTTGGGATGATGTTGCTTTACTATGTGGACATGAAATGGATGTTCCAGGTTCGTTAAATATGTGTATAAGAGTGCTTATTCTTGTAAATACTGAAAAATCTAATGATAAATTAAAACATATTTATTTAAAGAATGCAGAACATTTGAAAGAAAAGAAAAAATGACATTAAAATTTGTTTTTTCTTAAACTACAATTATAAGCATTATATTTGTCTATTCAAACTCATTGACGTGCTTTACAATTAGCTGTTATATTCAAATTTTAACTTGTAAATAAATAAAAAGAAGTTTGCTATGAAAATTAATAAAGAAAAAGATTCGAAATTACGTGATTTAAATATTAATTCTATACGTCCTTTACTTTCTCC
Organism: uncultured Dehalococcoidia bacterium; assembly: GCA_964508175.1. GTDB lineage: Bacteria > Chloroflexota > Dehalococcoidia > Lucifugimonadales > CAZDRU01 > CAZDRU01. Next base: position 7,046 of record CAZDRU010000037.1, on the reverse strand, counting down.
TAGTGAATATGAAAAAGACATACCTTTAACTCATGAGATGGCTGATTCAGTCAAGGCTGGAAGAGAATTGATTAATGATATTGTTAATGGAAAAGACGATAGATTTATTGTAATAGTTGGTCCTTGTTCTATTCATGATACTCAAGCTGCAACTGATTATGCTAAAAAATTGGTTAAACTTTCTAAAGTAATTGAATCGAAAATTTTAGTAGTCATGAGAGTTTATTTTGAAAAACCTCGAACGACTCTTGGATGGAAAGGAATGGTATATGATCCACATCTTAATGGTAGTTTTGATATTGAAGAAGGATTAAAACGAGCAAGAACGTTTCTTAGTGATATAACAAAATTGGGAGTTTTATCTGCTACAGAGTTTGTTGACCCTATTACCCCACAATATATTGCGGATTTTGTTTCTTGGGCTGCAATTGGAGCTAGAACTGCTGAAAGTCAAACACACAGACAGATGGCTAGTGGTTTAAGTATGGCAGTTGGTATAAAAAATGGTACTGGAGGAAGTGTTCAATTAGCAGTAGATGCGATTGTTGCTGTTAATTCTAAACATGCTTTTCTTGGAGTTGATTCTGAAGGAACTGCATCGGTAGTAATGACTAGTGGAAATCCTGACGCACATCTTGTTTTACGTGGAGGTGCGAATGGCCCAAATTTTGATAAAGAATCTGTCGAAGATTCAATTAAAAAATTAAATGGCTCTTCAGTTAATGATAGAATAATTATTGATTGCTCTCATGCAAATTGTCAAAAGAAATTCGAACTTGAGCCAAAAGTTTTTGATGAAGTTTTATCACAACGTCTTTCAGGTAATAAAAAAATTGTTGGAGTAATGTTAGAAAGTAATCTAAATTCTGGCAAACAAGATCTTGATGAAAAAAATCCTTCTTCTCTCGAATACGGAGTTTCAATAACTGACCCCTGTTTAGGTTGGGAAGAAACTGAAGATATGCTACTTGATGCTTTTCGGAAATTAAGTTAAACGTTATTATTGGGTCAATTATGAATTATATCAACTGAAGTGTGACTTTTAATTCCTGATGTATACAAATTTTTTCGATTTAAAAACAATAGATGATCGTCCTTCAGTCCTAACTATAGGTGTTTTTGATGGAATACATGTGGGCCATCAAAAATTATTTAGAGAAATAATTAATTTATCTAAGGAAAATAATTTTCAAAGTATTGTTATTACCTTTAAAAACCATCCAAAAGAATTTCTGAGACCAAAAGAAAAATTTTCTATATTGACTGACATTGAATTTAGACGAAAAAAGATTATTGATTGTGGGATAGAAAATGTTTTCATTTTAGAATTTAATCAGGCATTAGCTTCCTTAAATTTTTCTGATTTTATAAAAAAACTTAAGAAAGAATTAAATTTAAAGATTCTAGTGGTAGGTAAAGATTTTGCGATGGGAAAAAATCGATTAGGAACTGTTGAGAATATAAAAAATTTAGAAACTGAATTAGAATTTGACTTATATGTAGTAAAACCAGCTTTAATTGACGGAATTGTTGTAAAAAGTTCTGAAATTAGAAAATTGCTTTTAGATGGAAATGTAAAGCTTGCTAATAGATATTTAAATCGACATTTTACTTTGTCTGGAAAAGTTATAGAAGGTAATAAACGAGGTAGAACTCTAGGTTTTCCTACTGCGAATGTGCAGGTTAATCCACTGCAACTTATTCCTAAAGATGCTGTATATGCTACCAAAACGAAAATTAATGATGAAATATATTTTTCTGCTACAAGTATTGGTTCTAATCCGACTTTTAAAGACCAATCGAAATCTATCGAAACATATTTGATAGATTTTCATGGAGATTTGTATAATAAAACAATAGAAATAGAATTTATTGAATCTATTAGGGAGCAAAAAATGTTTTCTGATGTAACAAAATTAATAGAAACGATGAAAGAAGATATTTTTAAAATAAAAAATATTTTAAAAGAGAAGAAATAGAGTTTTGACACAAAAAAAGACAACAGAATTACTTACTAGAGGAATTGAGAAAATTATCAATAAAAAAGATTTGGATTCTTTATTGAAAACTGGCAAACCTTTGCGTTTGAAAATGGGATTTGACCCAAGTAAACCAGATATGCATCTTGGACATGTTGTTGGTTTGAGAAAACTTAGAGAATTTCAAGAACTTGGTCATCAGGTAATATTAATAGTAGGTGATTGGACTGCTCAAATAGGAGACCCAAGTGGTCAGTCATCGATGCGTTCTATGTTAACCAGACAAGAAGTATTAAAAAATGCTAATTCCTATATGAGTCAATTTTTTTCGATAGTAGATGAACGTAAAACTGAAGTTTCATGGCAAAGTAAATGGTTTGAAAAATTTGGATTAGAACAAGTTTTTGATTTGACTTCGAGATTTACAGTTGCACAATTCCTAGCTAGATCTGATTTTTCTTTGCGATTTAATAATAATAAGCCTATAGCAATTACTGAGTTTTTATATCCTTTAATGCAAGCTTATGATTCAGTTGCAATAAAATCTGATGTTGAATTTGGAGGGACTGACCAAGAATTTAATTTATTAGTAGGTAGAGATTTGCAAACTATGTTTGATCAAAAACCTCAACAGTGTATTTTAATGCCAATTTTAGTTGGTTTAGATGGTGTACAGAAAATGAGTAAAAGCTTGAATAATTATATAGCTGTTAATGAATCACCTGTAGATATGTTTGGAAAAATAATGTCTATACCAGATACCTTGATGCATTCTTATTTTTTGTTATTAACTAATGTTGCTCTTAAAGAACTTAACGAATTATTTGATCAGGAACTCGTAATAGGAAACGATCCGATTTCAATTAAAAAACGATTAGCTTTTGAAATTGTGAAAGATTTTTTTGGATTAAGAGAAGCTAATAATGCACAAAATCAATTTGAAAGTGTGATTCAAAGAAAAGAAATACCTGATAATATTCCTGTGTTTTATTTGAAGAAAAAAACAGAAAAAAATAACGAGCATACAATGAATTTTAGTAATGAATTTAATAATTTTGTAATGCAATCTGTTGATGGAAATATTATTGATGCGATAGAATTTTTGATTCAAATTAAATTTACAGATTCGAAAAGTGAGGCAAAAAGAATTTTACAAGAAGGATCTTTTTCAATAGTGAATAGTGCAGGAAAAGGCGAGAAGATATCTGACAGGAAAATTATCTTGAAAAATGATTGTGTCTTTCGTCTTGGAAGTCGTAAAATGATTAAAATTATAGTGGAGAAATAATGGCTACAAAAATACCCAAAGATAATAATTTGCGAATACCAGGACCAGCTCCTGTTCCTGAGTTATTAGGTAAAGCTGGTTTTCAACCAATGATCAATCATAGAGGTCCGATATTTGCTGAAATATTAGAAAATGTTACTAATAAATTGCAAAAAATATTTAAGACTGAAAATGATGTTTTTATTTTTTCAGCTTCTGGTACTGGAGCACTTGAAGCAAGTATAGTTAATACATTACGTTCAAATGAAACTGTTTTAGGTATAAGTATAGGTTCTTTTGGTGATCGATATCTCGATATGGCCGATTCTTATGGAGCAAAAGTAATTCGTCTGAATTTTCCTTGGGGTGAACCAGCAGATCCTGAGCTAATTCGAGAATATCTAAAAAAGGATTCTACTATTACAACTGTAATCATTACTCATAACGAAACCTCTACTGGAGTTACTAATGATATGGAAACCATATCTTCTATAGTAAAAAACGAATTTAATAAGCTTCTTTTGGTAGATTCAGTAAGTGGTTTAGGATGTATTCCTTTGCCAGTAGATGAATTTAAATGTGATATGGTTGCAACAGCTTCACAAAAAGGATTTATGATTCCTCCAGGTCTTTCATTTTTGAGTGTTAGTGAAGATGCATGGAAGGCAAATAAAAACTCTGATATGCCGAGCTATTATTTTGATATTAATAGTGCAAAAAAATATTTTGAAAATGGTCAAACTCCTTGGACTCCAGCATTAAGTGTTTTTTATGCATTAGAACACAGTTTAGAATTGATGGAAAAAGAAGGACTAAAAAATATATTTTCTAAACATGAAAGTATAGGAAGTATAGTTCGAGCAAAAGTTAAAGAATTAGGGTTGGAATTATTAGTAAGCAATGAAAGATATGCATCCAATACTGTTACAGCAGTTAAAATTCCTGAACAAGTTGATTCTAAGAAATTATTAACTGTTATGAGAGAACAATTTGGTGTAGTTTTGGGAGGTGGTCAAGGAGTTCTTCAAGGTAAAATTTTTCGAATTGGACATATGGGTTATATTGTAGATTCAGAATTTGAAGAACTTTTTAACTCTTTAGCTATAACATTAAAAACTCTTTGGAAGAGTAATTAATTTTCTTCTATAATATATTGAATACTCTTTAAAGAAAGGAAATAAATTAATTGGTAGTTTTTAAGCCTTTTCAGGCTACGTTATTTAATCAAAATATTGTAGGAAACATTGGTAATGTTTTATGTCCTCCATATGACCAAATTAATGATGAGGTCATGCGACAAAAATATTATAAATTGAGTGTTTATAATTCAGTTAGATTAGAAGCTGCAAGAAAATGGACTTCTGATACTTCTCTGAAAAATCAAAATACTAGAAGTGCTTGTACTTTTAATTCATGGAGCAATTCTGGCGTGTTAAGTCTTGAAAATTATCCAGCATTTTATATTGTTGAACATGAATTCGAATTCCTTGGGCAACGACATATTGTCCAAGGAATTTTAGGACGACTTCAGCTTGAAAAATATGATAGTGGTGATGTTATTCCTCATGAATATACATCAGAAAAAATAAAAGAAGAACGATTAAATCTTTTAAAATCTTGTTCTGCTAATTTCAGCCCTATTCTCTGTATGTATGATGACAATAGAGGTGTTATTGACGAATTAGTTGAAAATATTACTGAAGAAAAAGAATCTTTTGCAATTAAACATATGAAAGATTCGTTTAAAATTTGGAAAATTAATGATCTGTCTTTTATTCATTTGATTCAATCACAATTATCTACAGAAAGTCTTTTTATTGTTGATGGACATCATAGGTATGAAAGTTCATTATTATATCAAGAATTTTTAAGAGGAAATTCAAAATCGAATAATCTAAATGCAGATTATATTATGTCTTTTCTTTTTTCATCACAACAAAAAGGATTAACTATATTGCCTTATCATAGATTAGTTTCTGGTATTAATAATTCGCAAAAAGAAGCAATTATGAAGAAATATTATGATCTCTTTTCTGTAGATACTAACCAAAAAGATCAGACTGAAACAATAAACTTATATTATAAAAATGAACAAGGAGATTTTGAAATTTTACGTAGTTCTTTTTCTAATAAGAAACTGAAAGAAGATTTTATTACGGATTCACATATTATTGACAAAGTTTTATTAGAACCTATTTTAGGTGATGATTTAGAAAATAATATTATGTGGACTCATGATATTAAGTCATTAAAGAGATTAGTTAAAACAGGAGAAGCTGATATTGGTTTTGAATTAAATCCTGTTAGTCAAGAAATTTTCCGTTCTACTGCTCGAAAAGGACAGAAAATGCCTCCTAAATCTACTTATTTTTATCCTAAGTTGCCTACTGGGATAACTTTTTATAAACTATAAATCGATGATTAAAAAAAAGAGAGGAGCAAAATGCATAACAATATCAGTGAATGGATACAGGAAGCTAGAAAAAAACTAAAAACAAATACTTTTTCAGATGGAGATCTAGATAAATTATCTGATATTACCTCTACTCGAATAAAAAAGAAACAGCGATTACTTTATCTACATGCAGCAAGTCCAAGTATACGTTCTGAAGTTATTGCAATGGCTATTCATGAGCCTGTAGAAGGTTCTATTACTGAAATTGGTCCGATTGCTGAAGATGAATGGAAATATTCTACTGTGCATGAAGCTGTTATAGATGGATGGAAAATTATTTCCTTTCCAGATCAAAGAGCTCCTTTTGATGATAGAGAAATTGATTTAATAGGATACGAATTTATTTTACAAACAATGGTTGAATAACCATGGGTTATTTGCTTAATGATAAACAGATAATTGATTTTATTATTAAAGGATATTTAATAGTAAAACCAACATTCAAACCTGGATTCCATAAATCAGTATTATCAAATTTAGATGCTTTGAATATTACTCTTGATAATAATCCAGGGAATGAAATCTTAACGAAAGTCCCAGAATTACAAGAATTATGGGCACATTCAGAAGTAAAAGGCATTTTCGCAAGTTTATTAGGTAATGATTTTGCTATGGCAGCTCATAGACATTGTCATCTCAATTTCCCAGGAACTCGAAGTCAGGTTTGGCATCAAGATGGAATTAATTTTAGACATAATACAATTAGAAAATTACTAGGGATGTATTATCCTCAGACAGTAACAAAAGATATGGGCCCAACGGCTTTAGTTCCAGGTACACATTTTAGGAATGCTCCTTCAGACAGAATGGCCACTTATGGGAATTTTAGAGCACAGGCGTTAGCAACAGTAGAGGCAGGTTCAATATTAATAGCACATTATGATATTTGGCATGCTGCAACAGCAAATACGAGTGATAAAAACAGATATATGCTAAAATTTTTATTTGAAAGGAAAAGTGTTCCCGTTTCTCCAAGTTGGGATTATAAATTTGATGATCTTTCAGTAGAAATTAAAAGGATCACTAAAGAACGATTAGGACCTTTTACGCTTGGTTCTAATTCAGATTGGTATAAAGAAAGACGATTACGTATTAAAATGTTGGAATATATGTTAGGTTTAAATATAAAAATAGAACCGATGCCTCCAGATTTTAATGAATATATTTTGAAAACATGAATTACTTACTTAATAATCAACAAATGGTGGATTTTATTATGAATGGTTATATGGTCATAAAACCAACATTCAGACCTGGATTTCATGAAACAGTATTATCCAAATTAGATGCTTTAAATATTACTCGTGATAATAATCCAGGGAATGAAATCTTAACGAAAGTCCCA
>CAZDRU010000036.1:0-68845 GCA_964508175.1 uncultured Dehalococcoidia bacterium | reverse complement strand
CCAACTACCTGATAAGCCGCGAGCCTCTCCTTAGGCGACTTGATTGCTCAAGCCTTTCTTAACAAATCATAAGATCTGCCAAGATATGCGGTATTAGCTTGTCTTTCGACAAGTTGTTCCCCACCTTAGGGCAAGTTACTCACGTGTTACTCAGCCGTTCGCCGCTGTCCACAAAACCGAAGTCTTGCTTCTCGCTCGACTTGCATGCATTAGGCACACCGCCAGCGTTAATCCTGAGCCAGGATCAAACTCTCAAAAAATATCCAATTTTCACGATATATAACGATTTTATAAATCGTACCTGACTTATTCTTCACACTATTCACTTTTGTTACACACTATTCAACTATTCACTTTTTAAAGAACAAAAAGTCCCAAGAAATATAAACGATATAAATAGGGACTAAGAGATTTATATTAGCCAAGAAAATAACGACTGTCAAGCAAAAACTACTCTAATCAAGTAGTAATCCAAATTATAATAATTATTCTTAAAAAACATCGGGTATAAATATTTAATTTATACAATCAAGACTTTCCATACTTGGCTATCTACATTAGAATAGTGATTAAACTAAAATATACCTACTTTTTTACATGAACATTAATCAAAACAATAATAAAGAAAAATCTAATTTTGAATCACTTTGTATTGATATTTTCAAAAATAATAATCTGATCATAACAAGTCATAGAGGGCCTATTGATTTATTAGAAAATAATAACAATATTACTACAAAGAAAAGTGGAACAACTGCTTCAACTGCATTTGGAGAACTAATTAATAAAGTATCCTTTTCCTGGATAACAAATCCTACAAAAGATATCGAAAGGAAATTAGCTGAAAATGAAAATAATAATTCTATTCCTATATCTTCTAATGAACCAACAAAAATAATACGTTATATCAATAGCTCTAGAAGAGCTTATCATAAATATTACAATATTATTTGCAATCCATTACTGTGGTATTTACATCATCAAATGTGGAATTTTCCTTATAACCCTAATATAGATGAAAACATTCAAGACGCCTGGATTAATGGATATGTCCACATCAATGAAAACTTTGCGAACACTATCCTTGAAGAAATAAAGATACAAAATAATAATCCGATTATTATTATCCAAGATTATCATTTATATCTAGTCCCTGAATTAATTAGAAAAGTAAATAAAAACTGTTTTATACATTACATTATCTATACTCCATGGACTTCAAGTAGAAATTGGGCTATGTTACCTACCTACATAAGAAATCCAATTTTGACAAGTCTTTTATGTTCTAATCTTATTGTTTTTCAAACCAGAGACGATGCTAGAAATTTTTTGAACTGCTGTGAAGAATTTCTATCTGATATTACAATTGATTACCAAAATCTTTCAGTCATATATAAAAATCACTCAGTTAAACTAAATATAGCTCCCATATCTATCAATATCAAAGAAATAGATTCTTTAGCGAATTCGACCCCAGTAACAACATACAAAAAAGAACTCGAACAATTATCTACAGAATCAACAATCGTAAGAATCGATAGGGCTGAACCCACTAAAAATATACTTAGAGGATTCGAAGCATATAAAATAATGCTTGAAAAAGAAAAGCATTTATTAAACAAAGTTACTTTTCTCGCATTTCTTGCACCTTCAAGACTTCATATTTCTCAATATAAAAGATATCTAATAGAAGTAGAAAATAAAATTAATGAAATAAATATCAAATTCCAAACAAAAACTTGGAAACCGATTATTCCATTTTACGAAAATAACTATGCAAGAGCATTAGCTGGCCTAAAAATATATGATGTTTTCTTGCAGAATGCTACGATTGATGGAACAAATTTAGTCACTAAACAAGCTCCTATTGTCAATGAAAAAAATGGAACAATCATACTGTCTGAAACATCAAGTGTCTCTAAAGAATTAACCGACTACGTAATAAAAGTAGCCCCGACAGATATAGCAGGAACAGCAACTGCTCTATATCAATCTCTAATAACCAAAGAAACAGACAGAAAAAATAACTATAAAAACATTATAGAATATATAGAATCTCATGATAATAAATCCTGGATTCGCACACAATTACAATGGATAAGAGAACTATTATAAATAAATGTGACATTTGCAACTCTATTATGAATCAATTAAAGTGCAAATTGATCTGCCCAAATTGTGGATACACTAGAGATTGCTCTGATTATTAAAAAACTAAAAATTTTCTAACCCATTTGGAATCGAAACTTCAATCAAATTAGTTTTATTAGAATTAATACCTTTAGCAAGACTATTTTTTAATTCTATTAAAGAATTGACTCTTACGCCTGAAAAACCAAAACTATTGAATATTTGCACAAAATTTGGATTAGCGAGAGTTGTTCCAAAAAAACGATTATCATACTTATCACGTTGAAGATTTTTAAGAACCCCCCAAGCATTATCATTAAACATAACTACAGTAATAGCTATATCATTTTGCAAAAGTGTCCCAAGTTCTGACATACAATATTGAAATCCTCCATCTCCAGTAAAACAAACTACTGGTTTATCTGGATTGGCAATTTTTGCTCCAATTGAAGCAGGAAATGAAAAGCCAATACCGACCCAACCATGTGGATTAATAAACGTATTAGGTTTAGTTATTTCAAAACATCTTGAAGCTTTGCTTGTAGGAATAGTAGTATCCCACACAGTAATTGAATCTATTGGAATTACTTCTCTAAGAGATTCAAATATTTTAGTTTCTGCAGGCCATTCTTGTTTTAATATTTTCTTTACACGTGATTTAAGTTTTTTTACTTTCACTCCAATCTTATTACCTTTAAACACATCTGTGTTTTTAACTATTTTAAGAATTTCCATGGCTATAGAATCAGCATCTCCAACAATACCTAATTTGACATCAACATTTCTGCCAATTAATGCAGGATCTAAAGAAGTTTGAATGGTAACATCTGGAAAATTTAATCCTATAGCTTTTGTAGTTTGATAAGGCAATCCAGCCCCAAAAGCAACTAATAAATCACATTCACTAAGATATTCATGAACTAGATTATTTCCCCAAACTCTATTTCCTAAAATTTGTCCTAAAGATAAATGATGGTTTTCTGGAAATAATCCCTTTGAACCTGCAGTAGTAACAATTGGAATACCAAACACTTCTGCTAATTGAACAAAAATTTCTTGTCTCTTACAAAACATTACTTCTTCGCCTAATAAAAATATAGGATTAGACGCTTTTTTAATATATTCAACTAACATATTGATTTCTTCTATAGGAAGGTTATTTTGCTGTGTGTTTGATTCGCTATCAACGGAAAGAGAACGTTGTTCTTGTCCTAAAATATCGTTAGGGATTTCTAGAACAAAGGAACTTGGTCGAGATATATTCATTAAATGAAAAATATTATTAATTTCATTTTCGACATCATCAACATTAGTAATTTGAAAACTTTTGGAAGTGACAGAATCAAACATTTTCAATTGGTCTATTGGTTCATGTAATAAACCTTTTCTTAATCCTAAGAATTCGGTTTCAATATTTGTAGTAATTTGTAATATTCTTGAACAAGAATGATATGCTTCACCCATAGCATGCATTGAATTTGCAGCACCTGGGCCAGTACTGGTAAGTACAATACCTATATTCTTTGAAGACCTAGAATAACCATCAGCCATAAATGTAGACGCAAGTTCAGTTCTTCCTCCCCAATAACAGAAATCAGACGTTCGATATAAAGCATCATGAAAATCAAGTGTGTGAATAGAAATAATTCCAAAAACATCTTTAACATGATTATTCTGAAGACTTGCAATAATTGAATCAGAAACAGTCATATTCTTTTTCATTTATGTTCAGGAATTTAATTCTAGATTTTTAAGTCTTTGATTAGCTTCCTCATATACATCAGAGGACAAGTTCCCATTAAAAGCAGCTTTAACATTTTCTTTTAAATGATTAATGTTTTTGGTCCCAACTATAATCGTTGAAATATTTGGATTACTTAATGTAAGACGTAATAAAAAACTAGTTCTACTTTCACCTTGACTACGTAATTCATCAAGGTTAGCTTCAGTAAATTTATTCCAAGAATCAAATGCTATTTTATTGGTTTGTCCTTCAATATATTCCGTAGGCTCTCCTTGAGAAATTCCTCCACGAATTATAGTACCTATTTCTGCATTAGCTGCTTCATTTATCACAGGACCATGTTCTGACACTAGTGGAGAATACGGCAATTGTAAAGCATCAAACACATCCCATTCAATAAGGTCTCTAATATGTGGCAATATTGATGAAGATCCTAAAAATCTTACTTTTCCTTGTTTTTGAAGTTCTTGTAAAGTTCCTACTGCATCATGTTTCTCTAAAAGTTCTCTAGTATTAGGCACATTACCTGTTCCATGAAATTGAATAACATCCAAATAATCTGTTTTCATTCTAATTAAGCTCTGTTCAACTCCAGCAATTATATTTGCTTTTGTATAAACATGTCTGGCTTCAGCAATTGCCTCCGGCAATACTGAACAAGCACATTTAGATGCTAAATAAAATTCAGACCTTCTATCTGAAATATACTTACCAATTAAAGATTCACTAATTCCATAATCTATAGAAGTATCAATGAAATTTATCCCTAAATCAAGAATTTGATTAAGAAGAATTCCAGCTTGTTTTTCATCAATATTTGGCCCATTAGGAGCTCCCCTAAGTTCCATAGCTCCATAACTTAAACGTGTTACATTTAAATTGGATCGACCTAAACTTGACTTCTCAAGTTGATTATTCATATCTAGCTCCTCATCTAATTACTAAAGAATTTTATAAAAGTAATAAAGAAGGACTTTCTAAATAACGTCTTACATCTGCAAGAAATTTAGCTGCTTCTGCGCCATCAGCAACTCTATGATCAACAGAAATAGTAGCACTCATTATTTCAGAAATAGTTATTTCTTCTCCTTTAACTATTGGTTTTTTAGAAACTGAACCAACAGCTAAAACTGCTGCATTTGGAGGAAATATGATTGCTGTAAAATCATCAACTCCATACATACCTAAATTGCTGATTGTAAAAGTTGAACCAGTATATTCTTCGGCCCGAATTTTCCCTTCTTGAGCTCTCTTAACAATATCGGATGTCGCCGCAGAAATATCGACCAAAGACTTTTGATTAGAATTAGGAATATTCGGTATAATTAATCCTTCTTCTAAAGCAATAGCTATTCCCATATTTACTGCAGAATGCATATTAAGTTGTTCATTTTCAAAAGAAGCATTCAATTTCTGATGTTTTTCTAAACTTTTACATACTGCTTTGATGATTAAATCATTAACAGAAATTTTAAACTGGCCTTCAAGCTCTTGATTTAATTGTTTACGAACTTTCATGGATTCAGTCATATCAATTTCCATTGTCACATAAAAATGCGGGATATTTTGTTTACTATTTGTTGTTACTTTTGCAACAGCCTGTCTCATTTTTGATAATTCAACAGAACTATCTTCCATAGAAACAGATTGAGTAGAGCTGACTGAACTAGCAGATTTATTAAATTCAACAACATCTTTCTCTACAATTCTACCTGAAGGTCCAGTACCTTTAACATCTGCAAGATTAATTCCTTTTTCTTTAGCAAGTCTTTTTGCAACAGGACTTGCTTTTACAGTTCGTGGATTTGATTCAGATATTTTCTGTGATACAGGTTGTTTTTCAACAGGCTTTGAAGTTGGTTTTTCTTCAGCAACAGACTCATTACTAGGGGCATCAGATAAAAATGAAGATATATCTTCAGATTCCTCTCCAATAACAGCAATTATAGTACCTACAGGGACAACATCTCCTTCAGAAACTACAATTTTTCTTACTAGTCCACTAGCTAAAGATTCAAATTCAACGACAGCTTTATCTGTTTGGATTTCTGCAAGAATTTCCCCTTTATTAATTTGTTCTCCTTCTTTTTTCAACCATTTAACAACGTGTCCTTCACGCATATCATAGCCCATTTGAGGCATAACTACTTTTGAAGCCATACGACCCTCCAGAATTTCAAATCATAATCTGCAAATTATTAAAATAAGCGTAATTATATACTAAATAAAATATTAATTTAAAAATTAGCCAAAATTTTCTCAACTATTTCTTTTGAAGTTGGAATCGACTCATCTTCCAAAACTTTAGAATATGCCAACGGAACATCTTTCCCTGCTATTTTCATCACAGGAAAATCTAGATAATCAAAGCCATCAGCTTGTATTTGATGAACAATTTCATTGGCAAAACCACCAAAACTCCATGCTTCGTCAAGCACCAAGGCTTTATGAGTCTTTTCAACTGAATTTAAAATAGTAGTTGAATCTAAAGGTTTAAGTGTTCTAATATCTATAACTTCAGCTTGAATACCATGTTTATCAAGTTCTGCTGCAGCTTCTAAAGCAACATCAACCATTTTTAACCAGCCTATTATAGTAATATCTGTTCCCGATCTTCTAATAGCAGCTTTTCCAAGTTCCTGATTAGAATTATTAAGATTTAAAGTTCCTCTTTTGCCATATAACAAAGTATGTTCTAAAAAAAGCACTGGATCTTCCTCTTCTCTGCAAGCTCTAAACAAATCAAGTGCATCTTGAGGAGTAGATGGGGCAACTACTTTCATTCCAGGCAAAGTTGCAAACCATCCTTCTAAAGATTGTGAATGAGTAGCGGCCAATTGACCTCCTCCTCCGGTTACAGTTCTTATAATCATTGGACAATTAATTTGTCCACCTGACATATATCTTACTTTTGTTGCATGATTGACTATTTGATCAAGTGCAAGTAAAGAAAAATTAATTGTCATAATTTCCACTATGGGACGTAAACCAACCATTGCAGCTCCTGCTGCTGCTCCAGTAAAAACAGATTCGGACAAAGGAGCATCTTTAATTCTTTCTGGGCCAAATTCTTTATAAAAACCTTTAGTGACAGCATATGCGCCACCATAAGGACCAATATCTTCTCCAATCAGGAACACTCTTTTATCATCTAAAGCTTCTTTTAAAGCACCTCTTATAGCGTCCCGAATTGTACTAGAATTTTCTTTACTCATAACTCTTTACCATATATATCTTGAAAAATTTCGTCAAGACTAGGAAATGAACTTTTATCAGCAAACTCAACAGCTGCCTCAACTTCTTGTTCAACCTCTAAATCTATATTTTTTATTTCTTCATCTTTTATTCCAAACTCATTTGCTAAAACAAGTTTATATTGTGATAAAGGATCCCGTTTTTCCCAATCTACAACTTCAGAATTTTTTCTATATTCGGATGGGTCAGCAACAGAATGACCTCTAAATCTATATGTGATAGCTTCTATAAAATAAGGTCCAGCCCCAGAACGTGCATATTTTATAGCTTCTTCAGTGATTTTATTAACAGCCAAAACATCCATTCCATCAACTCGCACATTCTTAACTTTATATCCATCAGCAAATTTATAAATACTATCATGCATAGCAAAAGTATCTTTAACGGGTGCTCCCATACCATATAAATTATTTTCACATAAAAATACTATTGGCAATTGCCAAATAGATACCATATTCATAGCTTCATGAAATTCACCTTCATTCAAAGAACCATCTCCAACAAAACATAAAACTACTTTTGATTCTTTTTTATACTTAATAGCCAAAGCTACTCCAACAGCCAAAGGAATTTGACCTGCAACAATAGCATATCCACCCATAAATCCTCGTTTAACATCAAACAGATGCATAGACCCACCTTTACCTTTACTGGATCCTGTTACTTTTCCAAATAATTCTGCCATAATAGTTTTACTCGACATCCCACGAGCTAAAGCATGTCCATGGTCTCTATAATGAGTAAAAATATAGTCTTCGGAATTTAACGCTGCAATAGCTCCAACAGCAACTGCTTCTTGACCAATATAAAGATGTAAAAATCCCTTTATGTTTCCTATCATATACTGACGGGCGCTTTCTTCTTCGAACGATCTAATAAGTCGCATTTGTCTATAGTATTCAACTAATATATCTTTATTCACAGCTGATTTTTTAGTCATTTTTCAAATTATCTCCTGAAAAAAAAATACTCATTAAAATCATGAATGTATAGCTTCATTATTAACTGCAAGCCCAGCTTCTTTAATCACTTCAGCTATAGTAGGATGAGCAAAAATATGTTGTGCTAATTCATCACTAGTTCCTTCAAGCATTCTTGTCATAGATAAAGATCCAAGCATTTCTGTTACTTCCGGCCCTATAAGATGAACTCCTAATATTCTATGGTCTTCTTCTGCAACTAAAATTTTTGCTAAACCTTCTGAATCACCAACAGCTATAGCTTTACCATTACCTGCAAAAGAAAATCTTCCAATATTAAATGAAATATTCTCTTCTTTCAACTCATTTTCTGTAAATCCAAAACTTGCTATTTGAGGTAAACAATAAGTAGCTTTAGGCATAAATTTATATTCTGGAAATTCAGGTTCTAATCCGGCTATGTATTCAACCACATGGGTCCCTTGAGCTGAAGCAACATGGGCTAAAAGCATTTTCCCTGTAACATCCCCAATTGCATATATTCCTTCAACGTTAGTTTTCATATTTTCATCAACTATAACAAAACCCTTTTCAGTTTTTACACCAATTCTTTCCAGATGTAAAGACTCTGTATTTGCTTGAACCCCCGCACAAACTAAAACTTGTTCAGCATCAATCATGTCAGTTTTATTATCATGTGTAATAGAAAGTTCTGCATTTGAATTTTTAATAATTAAATTATCAACGGCTGTATCTGTATGAACATTTATACCTTTATCTTGAAAACGCTTCTGTAAAATATCACTAATTTCATGATCTTCATTAGGAACTAAACGAGGCAATAATTCAACAATATGAACATCAACTCCATAACTATTAAAGACATAAGCAAATTCAACCCCTGTTGCCCCTCCACCAATAATAATTATTTTTGAAGGAAGATGTTGTAAATCTAATGCCTCTCTACTAGTAATAACTATTTCTTTATCAATTTCAATCCCAGGAATACTTCTTGGTCTAGCGCCTGTCGATATTATGATATTTTTAGCACTAATCAGAATTTCATCGGAAATTTTAATCTTATTGGGAGAATCAAAAATTGCTTCCCCATAAAATAACTCTACTTTATTTTTTTTCAGTAAAAACTTTATCCCTTGAGTAAGTGTTTCAACTACTGCCCTACTTCTTTTATGAGCAACACTATAATCAAAATTCAATTCTTTACCAAATATTCCATATTCTTCGCCATGACGAACTTTATCTATTAATTCAGCATTTTTCAACAAAGATTTACTTGGAATACATCCCCAGTTCAAACAAACACCACCTACTGAATCTCTTTCTACAAGAGCTGTCGTTAATCCTAACTGTGCAGCTCTTATTGCTGCGACATATCCACCAGGACCAGCACCAAGTACAACTAAATCAAAACTTTTTTCTTGCATCTAAACTCCAATAAAAACTTATAGTATCCAATTCAGCATTACATTATACAATATATCAAAAAGTATACCTTGATAAATATGATTGTAAACTAATACAAGGGTTATAACATTAATGTTATAATGTGTTTTTCATTATTGAATTTGAGGAGGGAACCATTGAGATTTCCTGGACCATTAGAGTTAGTTATAATATTAGGCATACTCCTTCTTGTTTTTGGTGCTAGCAAACTTCCAGAAATTGGTTCAGCAGTAGGCCGTAGCATGAAAAATTTCAAAAAAGGTATCACTAGCGAAGAAGAAACTGTTGTCAAAACAAAAAAATCTGGAAAGAAAACCGCTAACTAACTATAATAGTTAATCTTTTTTTTGAATCAATTTCACCCCTAAAATCCCAAGTTCATAGAGAATAATTAAAGGGATTGCAACAAAACTTTGATTAATAGGATCAAAAGTAGGTGTTATAAAAGCTCCAAGTATAAATGCTGTAACTATCCATACACGTCGAAATCGAGCAAATTGTTTTGCATTTAATAAATTAAGATATCCTAAAAACATCATAATCAAAGGTGTTTCAAATACTAAACCAACCCAAAAAACTAACCTTAATTCAAAATTAATAATATTACCTATTCGAATCATCGGGTCTGCTATTTCACTTCCCCAATTTAATAAAAATCCTATTGCAGGAGGAATCAAAACAAAATAACCAAAACATACCCCTACTCCAAAAGCAAGGATAACTATTGGCAAAAAAATAAAAATTGATTTCTTTTCTCTAGTATTTAATCCAGGAATTATAAATAAGAAAAATTGGTGCAGAATAAATGGAAAAGCAACTATAAATCCAAATAGAAGAGAAACTTTCATTGAAGTAGAAAACATTTCCATAATTTCAACAAATACAATATCTCCATTACGCAGAACAATTTCAGACTCTAATCCATTAAGTAAAACAGTAATAATTTGCTTATTAAAAACAAACGCTATAGAAGAAGTAATAATTAAAATTAAAACAGAATAAAGTAATCGTTTTCTTAATTCTTCAAAATGATCAATAAGAGATAATTTATTTGTGTTATTTGGAGTTTTGTTCTTCATTTTTTTCTTTAGATTTTTCATCTTTTCTTTCGGTATCTTCTTCAATATTAAGGTCTTGAATATCTTTTAAAACAATTGAATATTGTTGAATAAATTTTCTTGCATTCTTTACCCATTTACTTATACGTTGGGAATATTGAACCATTCGTTGAGGACCTACAACTAAAACTCCAACAATAAAAATCAAGACAATTTCTAAAGGTCCAATACTAAATAAATTCATATTTCAACTCGTTCAGAGGATATAACTGAATCAATACCTTCTTTCTTTTTCAAAACTGCAACACATTCTATATGTTGAGTTTGAGGAAACATATCAACAGGCACTACTTTATCCAATATATAAGAACCTTGAATTAAGACTTTTAAATCTTTTGCCAAATTCTCAGGAGAACATGAAACATATAAAAGATTATCTACTGGAGATTTATTCAGTGTTTCCAAAACTATTGGAGAACATCCTTTTCTTGGTGGATCTAAAATAACCCAATCTGGATTAACATCTAAATTATTTAAAACATCTTCAGTTTTAGCTTCAATAAGTTGAATATTATCAATAAACGGCATGTTATGTTTAGCATCTATCAAAGCAGCACTTGATTCTTCAATGGCTATTATTTTTTTTACTTTTTCAGCAAGTATTCCTACAAAAGTACCTACTCCACAATAGGCATCAACAATAATTTCATTTCCATTTGGCTGTATTAAATTTTCTATTAACCTAATCATTTTTTCAGTTTGTGATTTATTGACTTGAAAAAAAGCTGGAGAAGAAACTCTGAATTGTTTATCAAATAATTCTTCATAATACCAAGGTTGTCCCGTTTCAATTGTAGAAATAGTTTTCTTCATATTAGGTTGTATTAAATAACTACGATTAGTTTCACAAGCACGAACGGAAATTTGTGTTTCTCCCATGCATTGATTCTGTAATTTTTTTAATGACTTATTAACAGTTTCATTCATAATAATACATTGATCTATAGAAACAAATTGTCTACTAAATTTATTGACAAAACCTAAATTTCCGTTCCTGACTGTAAATCTAGCATGATTTCTATATTTATATACATCATCTGCAGCTAAAACATCTTGCACAACATTCTTCATTCCTATTATTTTATAAAAATAATCTTCAACCATAGCTTTCTTAATTTTCAATTGTTCTTCATAAGTAAGATGTTGAAATTGACATCCTGTACAAGATCCAAAATATTTACATTCAGGTATCTTTCGAAATTTCGAAGGTTTCAAAACTTTTGTAACAACAGCTGCAAGATATTTCGGAAATTCTCTGACAATTTTCACATCTACTAATTCACCAGGAATCCCACCAGAAACAAGTACAGAATTACCTTCAAACTCCGCAGAAACCTGACCATTTAAATCCCAAGAAATCAATTTCAAACGAACTATTTCACCAATAAATTTAGATTTATTAATTATGTTTTTCATTATATCTAGAAACTAATTACACTAATATTATTATAAAATTTGATTTAATCATTGACCTGTTAGAAATACAGATTTACACTAAAGATAAATTAACATAAAAAACACGAATATACTATGGAGAAAGATAAATGGGTTCACTTCAACAAATTACAGATATAGACTTCGAAGAAAAAGTATTACAAGCACAAACACCAGTGATAGTAGATTTTTGGGCTGAATGGTGTATGCCTTGTAAAATGCTTGGTCCAACGTTTGAAGAACTTTCGAATGAATACATAGATAAAGTTGCATTTGTAAAAATGGATATTGATACTAATCCAGAAACACCTACTAAATATAACATTAGGAGCATTCCTACTCTAATAATATTTTCAGAAGGAAAACCTGTTGAACAATTAATTGGAGTTCTCCCTAAATCAGATATAAAAGCAAAATTAGACTCTATAATAGAAAATTAATTTCATTTCTTATTTAAACTTCGTAAAACACGAGTGAAACCAATAGATAAACATAATTGGAACATTATCAAAAAACATTTAATAACTAATGATCCAATTATGGATTTGTTAATACGAAGATATGGCAAACCAGGATTATTAAATAAAGAGATTCAAATTAATTTATTTGATAGACTTGTTAGCTCAATTATTTCCCAACAATTGTCAGTACTAGCAGCACGTTCAATAAAATCAAAACTATATCAATTAATGCAAGCCTCAGAATTTAAGCCTCATCAATTTTTTGAAATATCTACTAAACAACTAAAAACATGTGGTTTATCACAATCAAAATCATCTTATATAAAATCTTTAGCTTTGATTCTGAATAAAAATCCAGATTTTCTAACAAATCTGCAAACATTAAACAACGAAATAGTCATAAAAAAACTAACTGCAATTAAAGGTATTGGTCCATGGACTGCTCAAATGTTTCTAATGTTCGCATTAAAACGATTAGATGTATTTGCGCCGCAAGATGTTGGGCTTATCCGAGGGATACGGACAATATATTCAGAACCAAGTGAAACTAAAATAGAACAAATAACAAAAAAATGGAAACCCTATCGCACAATCGGCTCTTGGTATATGTGGCAAGTTATTGATTCACAACCGTTATCAAAGAAAAATTAGTGAGTTCAATTCAAATATTTGAGATAATAATAATGAATATAAACATTGAGGTATAACAATGACAATAGGTTTTAGTGATTTTAAAAGAGGAACAAGAATAGAAATTGATGGCATACCATACGAAATTTTAGAATATGAAAGAGAAAAAAAACAGAAAAGAGCATCTGTAATCAGAGTAAAATTACGAGACATGATCACTTCTAAAGTTATAGAAAGAACATTTCAAAGCAACGAATTTAAATTAGCAGAAATTGAAACATTATCAACTCAATATCTTTATAACGATGGACAATTTTATACATTTATGGATCTTGAAACATTTGAACAATATCAATTAACTAAAGAACAAATCGACAATGCTTCAAATTATTTAAAAGAAAATGAAAACGTAGATTTGATTTCATACAAAGGAAAAATCATTAGTGTAAATCTTCCTATCTCAGTTATTCTTGAAGTAACTGAAACTGATCCGGGCTTCAAGGGAGATACAGCACAAGCTGGTTCAAAACCAGCAACTCTTGAAACAGGATTATTAATCCAAGTACCTATGTTCATTAATATAGGTGAAAAAATAAAAGTTGACACGCGAACAGGTGAATATATGGAAAGAGCTCAATAATGGAAATTTGGTCAGTTCAACAATTAATTGAATATATCAAAACAGCGTTATCAATAAATCCTATTCTTAAAGACATATGGTTAGAAAGTGAAATCACAAATAAAACAATTTCACAATCTGGGCATTGTTATTTTTCCCTCAAAGATGAAACTACACAAATCAATTGCATCATGTTTGGAGGAACAAGTAATAACGAATTTTGTGAAAATGGCAGTGCAGTATTAGCTCACGGACATATATCAATATATCAACCACGTGGAACTTTACAATTTGTCGTAGATAATTTAATCCCTCAAGGAAAAGGACATCTTCAATTAAAATATAATCAAATTAAAGAAAAATTGAAATCAGAAGGGCTTTTTGAAGAATCAAGAAAACGAAAAATACCCGAATTCCCAAAACACATTGCAATTTTATCTTCTCCAACAGGAGCAGTTATCCATGACATTATAAACATTATCAAAAGAAGATATCCTTTACTCGAAATTAGTTTGATTCATACTAATATTCAAGGTGAATTAGCAAAAAATGACATCTGTAATTCAATAGATATAGCTAATAATTTAAAAGAATGTGACGTTATACTTCTTACTAGAGGAGGAGGATCTTTAGAAGAATTATGGCCATTCAATGAAGAAATAGTTGTAAGAAAAATATTTGCAAGTAAGAAGCCCTTAATCACAGCTATAGGACATGAAACAGATACTACATTATCTGATCTTGCCTCTGATTTAAGAACTGCAACTCCTTCAGTAGCAGCAGAAATATTAACACCAAATAAAAACGATCTTATTGAATCTATTGAAACAAAAATATCCTCACTCAATAATAAAATAAATACAGATTTATCAATGTACGACGAACAAATCGCACATGCAATTACATATTTACAAACAACTAGGCCAACTATAAAAACTTCTTCTGAAAAAATGCAAATATTATTTAATAATCTTGTTCGTTATAACAAGCAAAAATTTAATTTATTAGAAGACAAAATTATGAATTCCGAGAAAATTCTTGCATCATTAAATCCTAAACAAATTCTACACAAAGGTTACAGTATCGTTGAAAAAATCCAAACTGGAGAAATTGTAAATAAAACAAATTTGATTAAGAAAAATGATAAAATTAAAATAACAACAACTAACGGGAAATATTACGCAATCACAGAATAATACAATGACCGACTATACTAAAACAAAACTTTCTTCAAAAGAAATATTAACTTTTAATTTTGAAGAAGCACAAGATAGATTAGAAGAAATAAGTAGATTGCTTGAAACTGAAACATTACCGTTGGAACAATCGTTAATAGTGTTTGAAAATGGAACATTATTGGCTAAACACTGTAAAAAATTACTCAAAGAAGCTCAAATAAAAATAAATAATATCAGTTCAACATTCGAAGAAGAAAATTTATAATAAACACTATCTTCAACTATAAAAGATATAAAAAATGTTAAACATTGGATGGTTTTCTACCGGCAGAAGCGAAAGTAGTCTTAAACTATTCACTTGGACACTACAACAAATCAAAAAACATAATCTCCCTATAAAAATCGCTTTTGTATTTTGTAATCGTGTTCAAGGAGAACATGTTGGAACAGATAATTTTTTGTCAGCAGTCACTAAATGTAAAATCCCTTTAATTACAACATCTTATCAACGTAATAAATCCCTACATGGAAAAAACCAAAGAGAACTTTTTGATAAAGAAATTTACAACAAAATTAAAAATTTCAATACAGATATCTGTATGTTAGCAGGATATAGATTAATACTTAGTGAATACTTAACTAAAAAATTTATTTTTTTAAATTTACATCCTGCTTTACCAGATGGACCAATAGGAACATGGGAAAATGTCATATCAACATTAATCGAAAATCAAATTAAAACTACAGGAGCAATGATTCACATAGTAACAAAAAATTTAGATCGCGGACCTGTAGTAAGCTTTCATAAAATCGCTTTAACTGGAAGAAAATTCGATGCATTATGGAAACGAATAAACAAATCTAAATCAGAAAAAATCAAACTCTTCAATCTTATTAGAAATGAAGGTTTCCTAAAAGAACCTTTTTTGATATTAGAATCTTTAAAACAAATAGGAGAAAAAAAGATCAAAATAGCTAATAATCAAATTTATCATCTGGGGAATCCCATAATTGGAGGGATATGTTTAAATAAAGAAATCGAATTATCATTCAATAAACTTAATAAAAACCAATGAAATATTATGAAAACTGTCTATACAATAAGATATATGCCACTATTTTCTAGCTTTTAAGCTATCTACTCTCATATGCAACGTATAGGAATACTGCACCCCAATACTCCCACCACCCTCGGCGTCACAATATAAAACTTCAAATTATGAAGGATTACCTAGTGGAACAAATAGCATTAAATGTTAATAGTAGAGCTAAAGCTCTTATTGCATGATCAATCTTGCAGCTAAATATAATACTCAAAGATAAATCTTAAGTTAGTTATTTAATTGGCATATTTGATTTACTTGCATTTTTTTCGTATCTAAGTCGTTCAGTAGTTGAAAGAATTCTCTTACGCAGTCTTAGATGTTGAGGAGTGATTTCAATCAATTCTTCTTCAGAAATAATATCCAAGGATTCTTCTAACGATAGTTCAACAGGCTTAATTAATTTTGTGACTATATCAGCCGTCGAAGAACGCATATTGGTTAATTTTTTCTCCTTACATACGTTAACCCCAAGATCAGCAGGTCTAGTATGCAAACCAACTATCATTCCTTCATAAACTTGCTTCCCAACATCAATCATGATTTTTCCTCTCTCTTGAGCATTAGTCAGACCAAATGCCACAGATATACCCGCCTGTGAAGCAACTAGAAAACCTTGGTTAAGTCGTCTAATCTTACCTTGTTTACTTTTATATCCAGCAAATGTACTAGACATTCTTCCGTCACCACGTGTGGCATTCTGTAAAAATGAACGAAATCCAATTAAACCTCTTGTTGGAATTAGAAAGCGCAAACGCAAATTACCCTGACCATCATTAATGACATCTTCAAGTACTGCTAGCCTCAGATTTAAATTTTCAATCAAAACACCATAGTATGACTCACTAGTTTCTATATATAAATTCTCAAAAGGTTCCTGAATTTTGCCATCAATAGTTTTAAATATAGGTTTAGCTTGAGATACTTGAAATTCATAGCCTTCTCTTCTCATAGTTTCAGCTAAAATAGACAAGTGTAATTCTCCTCTTCCACTCACATTAAATGCATCTGTATTATCTGTACGCGAAACTCTTAGACTTACATTTGTACGAAGTTCTTCAATTAAGCGCTTATATAATTCACGTGTAGTATGATAATCACCTTCTTTTCCCATAAGTGGAGATGTATTTACTCCAAAGGTCATTTTTACAGTTGGCTCATCAATATGAATTGGAGGTAAAGGCTCAGGATTTGCAGCATCGGCTATCGTATCTCCGATATGAACATTATCTAACCCAGTAATCGCAACTATTTCCCCTGCAGAAGCGTGAGAGACCTTTGTTTTTCGCATCCCATCAAATACAAATGTATTTTCTATAGTGTGGTTTGAAATCGTTCGATTTATTGAGATTAAGGAAGCTTTAGATTTTTGCGATATCGTTCCCCTCGATAGTTTTCCAATTGCAATTTGACCAACATAATCATCATGATCAAGAGCGGTTACTAACAATTGAAATGGTGCTGAAACTGAACCAGTAGGAGGAGGTACACGATCTAGAATGACATCTAATAATGGACTAATACCGTTCGGCTTGTCATCTATATTTAATACAGCATATCCGTCTCTAGCAGAAGAGTATAATACTGGATACTCAAGTTCTGACTCATTAGATGCTAACTCAAGAAAAAGGTCGTCGATTTGATTCAGTACTTCTTTTGGTCTACGTTGAGGTCGATCTATTTTGTTGATAACGACTATTGGCACCAATCCATAGTTAATCGCTTGTCGCAGAACGTATCTTGTTTGTGGCATAGGTCCATCAACCGAATCGACCAGCAATATACAGCCGTCCGCCATGTTCATTACCCGATCAACCTCTCCACTGAAATCTTCATGGCCTGGTGTGTCAATAATGTTAACTTTTACGTCCTTATACCTTATGGATGTATTTTTTGCTAATATAGTTATGCCTTTTTCTTTTTCTAAAGGATTACTATCCATTATTAGTTCGCCAGGCTCTTCTCGTTCACTAAAAATATTGTTTTGTTTCAGTAGAGCATCTATTAGTGTTGTTTTTCCATGATCTACATGTGCGATGATGGTTATGTTACGAAAATTAAGTGTGGACACCAGTTTTCAAAATCCTTAAATATTTACTTTATATATAAAATGGTCTCATAAGATCATAGCAAACAGAAAGCTTATAAGACCGATAATACGTGTAGATTTATCAGTCAAACTCTAAAACAATAAAATATCATGGCAAATATCTGTATTAAGGGAAAATGTCCCATATCAAATCATTAGGCCTTTAAGCTCTGGAATTTGAGTTCTGTTTGACAACTGTTTTAATCTTATCATAGGCAATAAGGAAGACATTCTTCCAAGGTCAATCCTATGAATTATTATTTTGATTTCTTTTTTCGAGCTGTCTTTTCATGTGGTACATTTAAGATCTCATCAATTAAACCATAATCAACAGACTGTGTTGGCGTAAGATAATAATCTCTGTCGGTATCTTTAGTGACTTGGTCAGTTGATTGACCTGTATTTTCCGAAATAATACCTCTAATAATACCTTGCATTCTTAATATTTCTTTCGCCGCTATTTCAATATCAGAAGCTTGCCCTTGAGCTCCACCCATAGCCTGATGCATATGTATTGTTGAATTAGGCAATGCATATCGTTTACCTTTTTGTCCAGAACAAAGAAGAACAGTAGCCATACTCGCTGCCATTCCAACGCATATAGTCGAAACATCTGGCTTAATTAATTTCATAGTATCATGGATCGCAAGTCCTGCACTAATAACTCCACCAGGAGAATTTATATACAAACTTATATCTTTATCTGGGTCTTCCCTTTCAAGATACAACAACTGTGCAACTATAAGATTAGCAATTTGGTCATTAATGCCACTTTGTAGAAATACTATCCTCTCTCTCAAAAGCAGAGAATAAATATCAAAAGCTCTTTCTCCTCTTGGGCCCGTTTCAATGACCATCGGAATAATATTTTTAACAGAATCCATCAAGCCCTCCTAAGTTTTCTTCTTACTAACTTTTGTTTTTTCTTTAGAAGAATTATTAGCTGTTTTTTCAACTTTTTTATCAACTAAAGTTTCTATAGAATTTAAAATTCTGGTTCTTAACATATTATTACGAACAGAATTTCTAATCCTACCTATGTCTCTATTTTTACCTATTTTATCAATAGAATTATCAGGGAATATCCGTTTTAATTCTTGATTTATATCTTCTTCTGTTATTTCTATTTTTTGTTGTTTTGAAACTTCTCTCATTACTAAAGTATTTTTAAATCTTGCATTAACTTCATCATTAATTTCTTTGTCTATATCTTCCTCTGGTTTTGTTTTTTCTTCAACTGCCGTACTAACATTTTGTGTATTTTGTTGTGCTAATTTTTCTTTTTTAAGTTGTTCTTTTTCCATTTCGATTAAGAGAGGAGAAACAATAAATGATGACTTCTCTAGAATTGCAGTAAATAACTCCTCTTGATACTGTTGTTTGTCTCTCTGACTAGCATCATTTAGTAATCTATCCTTTACTTTCTTTTTCATATCTTTCAAATCACTATATCCCAAATCCACTGCAAGGTTATCATTTAACTCCTTAACTTTCTTTTCTTTAATTTCTCTTAATAAGACTCGAAAATTGAGAGTTTTACCAGCAATTTGTTTATTTGAATGTTCTTTAGGAACATCTATAACAAAACGTTTTTGCTGTTTAGGAGACATCCCTAACAATGACTCTTTAAAACCCGGAACTAATATCTCCTCAGAATTTAATAAAAGTTCAACTCCTTTTTGGCTAATAACATCTTGTTCTTCTATTTTTGCATGCACATCTATATTAACTAATTTATTCAATTCAACTGTACCTTCTATAGATTCCCACGGATTTGATTGGTCCTTCATATCTTCGATGGTTTTATTGATTTCTTTAACAGTAATTTTAGTTTCATTTCTTTTTACACTTATAGCAGAATACTCTGGCAAATTAACTTTTGGTTCAATTGGAATTAAAAGATGTATAGTCAGAGGATCTCGATCAATTTTTTCAAATTGTGGGTCATAAAAAGGTTTGATTTTTTCTGTACTCAACGCTTCATTAATTTTTTCTGGAAGAAGAAGATTTAGAGATTCACGAAAAATTCTATCGCCATATCCATATTGTTCTAATAATTCTTTTGTCGCTTTTCCTTTACGATATCCAGGAATATTGACTTGTTTTGAAACAATATTAGCTCCTTTCATGAAAAAAGAAGCTGTTTCTTCTTCAGTAAAGACTAAAGTAAGATTAACTTGTCTATTTTTATTATCATTTTTTCTTGATATTTGCACAGATTCACTCAGAAATAATATGATCTAATTATACCATAATAGCTATAAAAATTCGCAAAATTATGTAAATAAGATCAATTCTATAAAATAAAAGAAAATACCAATAAAAATAGATTAATTAATATTTTTTTATACGTAATTCTTTCAATTGGTTAATTTCGACTTCAGAAGGAGAACCAAATAATTGATCACTACCGATTTGCGTTTTAGGAAAAGCAATGACCTCACGTATATTTTCTGCACCAGCTAATATCGCAACTGTTCTGTCAATGCCTGTCGCAAAACCACCATGTGGGGGAGCTCCAAATTTAAATGCTTCAATCATATGTCCAAATCGTTCTTGTATAACACGATTATTTAATCCTAAAACTTGAAATATTTTTTCTTGAATATCTGGTTTATTTACTCGAATACTTCCTCCACCTAATTCCCAACCATTACAAACTAAATCATAATCTTTACATCTCACTTTTTGAGGTTCTTTATCCAAAAATTTAGCATCCTCTTCTTTGAATGAGGTAAAAGGATGTCGCATAGCATCCCAGCGTTTTTCGTCTTCATTCCATTCAACTAAGGGCCAATCTGTAATAAAGCAAAACGATAAAAGAGAAGAATCTTTCAGATTAAGATCATCCCCAATTTTACGTCGAATTACATCAAGAACTGAATGAACCACATTGGGCACATCAGCTACAATTAGAATAACTCCCTCATGTACAATTTCAGATTTGTGAATAATATTTTTTATTAGATCAAAACCAAGGTGTTTTGCAACTGGAGATTGAATGTTATTTTCCGATATATTATCAGGATTCTTAATATCTTTAATAGATAACCAAACAAGTCCTCCAGCTCCTTCTTCTTTTGATAATTCTGTCAATTGATCTAAATATTTTCTAGAAATATTGTGTCCTTCTGGAATAACTACTCCTTTTATTTTCCCTCCCGATTCTATAACTTTCTTAAAAACCATGAAATCTGTTTCGGAAAATAAATCTGTAAAATCAATAAATTCCATCCCAAAACGGAGATCCGGTCTATCTGTTCCATAACGCTCAATAGCTTCTTTATAAGTTAATCTAGGAAAAGGAACTTCCATTTTTGCATCAGGTCTTACTTTTTCTACAATATTTATATGTAAATCTTCTAATATTTTAATAACATCAGATTCTTCTACAAAACTTAATTCAACATCAAGTTGAGTAAATTCTGGTTGACGATCTGCTCTCAAGTCTTCATCTCGAAAACAACGTGCAATTTGATAATATTTTTCATAACCAGAAACCATTAATAATTGTTTAAGTTGTTGTGGAGATTGAGGTAAAGCATAAAATTTTCCTGGTTGCAATCTACTAGGAACTAAAAAGTCCCTAGCTCCTTCAGGAGAACTATTTAACAAAATGGGTGTTTCTATTTCCCAAAATCCATTCTTATTACAAAATTCTCTAATACTTTTTAGAATCTCATGCCGAATATGTAAATTTCTTTGCATCTTAGCTTTTCGAAGATCCATATAACGATAGCGAAGTCGCAAATTCTCATCAACATCAATATCTTCATTAATATAAAAGGGAGGCGTTTCAGATTCTGATAAAATATTAATTTCTTCAACAAGCACTTCATATTTACCAGTTGGAAGTTCTAAATTTTCAGTGCCTGCAGGACGAGTTCGTACAATACCTTTAACTTGCACAACCCATTCATTCCTTAAATTATTGCCAATTTCAGCTAATTCAACATTCTCAGGTTCTACAACAATCTGTACCAATCCACTTCGATCTCTCAAATCTAAAAAAGAAATCCCACCATGATCTCGCTTACGATGAACCCATCCAGCAAGAATAATGCTCTTATTTAAATCACTTTCTGAAACCGAACCACAATTTTTTTCTTTCAGCAAAGGTCTTATCCTCCAATAACCAAATTCATACAGTTAAACATCAAGCTTTTAACAAAGCTACAGCAATGATTCCCGGTCCTATATAAGTGCCGATAACTGGCCCACATTGAGCAACAATTGGTTCTTCCTTTAAGTTTAAATCTTCAGTTAAAGTTTGAGCAAATTCTTTAGCAAAATCTGGAGTAGTTGTATATAAAACACTCAATTTTGCAACTGGGGCCATTGTATTCACTGTTTCGCGAAGTTTTAATACTCCTTTTTTAAAAGTTCTAGCTTTTCCTAATGTCTCAACTACTCCATTTTCTAAAATCAACAAAGGTTTAAGACTCAACAACCCTCCAAGAAGTGCTTGTGCTTTCCCAATTCTTCCACCTTTTTCTAAATATTCAAGAGTATGAAGTAAAATGAAAACTTCAGATTTTTTCATTGTATTTTCAACAAGGTTTACAACATCTTTTGTATTTTTACCATCTGCAACCATTTTAGCTGCTTCTAAAACTATTAATCCCAATCCCATAGAAGCTTTTTGTGTATCTAATACATGAATCTCCGCTTTTGTTTTCATTTGCTGTTTTGCTTGCAACGCAGAATTCATTGTCCCACTTAACTTGCCTGTCAGATGAATTGAAACAATATCAAATCCTTGTGAAGCATATTTTTCGTATACTGTAAGAAAATCTCCAACAGAAGGCTGAGACGTTTTAGGCAACTCTGAAGAACTAACAAGTTTCTCATAAAATTCATCAGCTTGAATATCCACTCCATCACTGAATTCCGTTTCTCCAAACCGAACTTTTAATGGAACTACTTCTATTCCATAACTTTCAACTATATTTTTGGGAATATCTGCAGTGCTGTCAGTAATAATTTTAATTTTCATTATATTTTCCTTCCTATATTTTATTGTAATCAAATAGTTTTTAAGTGCAAAATTAAATTCAGTTTACACTGAATAGAAGTTTAGTCAATTTGAATTTAATTAGATAAACACATTGAACATCTTATATACATAAACTTCCTTATTCTATCTTTTAGGATTAATATTAACTAATGATACCTTTATCAGCTATTGGACTTCCAAGAAATAAACCACTAAAAATCACTCCTATTTTTCTACTATTAAACATACTTATATTTGTATTTGAATTATTGAGTCAAAATAGAACGCAAATTTTCTATGAATTTGGATTTATACCAAAATTTCTCTTTGATAATGCCCCACTACCCATATTAACATCAGAAGGAATAGCTACATTCACTCAACCTCTCCCTGCATGGGCTACTATACTATCGTCGATGTTTATTCATGGTAGTTTTATGCACTTGGCTTCAAATATGCTTTACCTTTGGGTATTTGGTCAACATATTGAAAGACAACTTGGATATTTTCAATATACCGGACTTTATTTAATATCAGGATTAGGAGCATCCCTACTTCATGCTTATATAGAACCTTCTTCAATAATACCTACCGTTGGAGCTAGTGGAGCTATCGCTGGAATACTAGGAGCATATATTTTTCTCTATCCAAAAACCAAAATCAGAACACTTTTTCTTTTTATATTTATAACTGTTATCAATATACCTGCCTTATATGTTTTAGGTTTATGGTTTATTGCACAACTATTCAATGGACTAGGATCATTGGTTAATTTAAACCAAACAAATATTGCGTATTGGGCTCATGCAGGGGGATTTATAACAGGCCTATTACTAATAATGTTTAGAAATTTTATAAATCGAAATAAACGTTATAGGAATTTCCAATATTAAGTATTTCATAACACTGTCTCTGTCCATTTTAAATGTTTCTGAGTTTCCATTAATATAGACTCCCAAACTTTAACAGTATCCTTCGAATAATTTCCAAATAGATTTTTAAATAAAGTATCTAATAATCTATGATTAAATCCTTCAGGATTAATACCAAAGGCCAATAAACATAAAAGCATTCTATAAAATCTATCGACTCTTTTAAATTGTATTAATCTCATAATATCTAAGCGACCATCCATCAAGAATTTGGAAATCACATATCTATAATTCCCAAAAATTGGCAAAGATGTTTTTTTACTATACAGTTCAAAAATACGATCTAATTCGTAGTTTTTCCAATTAAATTCATTCGAAATAAGTCTCGATAATAACCGAATAAGAGAATCCTTACATAAAAACCAAAAGCTTATGTCACATTGATCATTAAACTTGGCAGGGTCTAATTTTTCTAAAACTTTAAATAATTCGGTTTGATTTTGATTTTTAAATGTCTTGCGATACTGTATTAATAAATCTTCAGAATTTTTATAAAGTTGATTACTTAAAAATAATTCAACTTCAGCACAAGCTAAAAATCCTTTCAGTACAGAAATAGAAGATTGCTTAGTTAAGTGTTTCTTTGAAAATATTTCTCGAATATTGACATCATTGAGAATTTTCATAAGTGAACAAATCAAATACGAAATATAATTTTCATTCGAAATATCTTGTAAATTAGATCGTATTTGATCTCGAACATCAATCCCATACAATAATTTAGAATATTGCTTGACTTTAAAAAGAAACAGATTTGATTTAGACCAATATAATCTAAATGGAGTAAGAGGCCCAATCGATAATTCTATGCCTAATCGATTCTGTATTTTTTTTTCGAGAGCCTTTAATTTTGGAAACAGGCAAATCGTTCTAATAATTCCTAAATAAATCAATACGTCATAATCACTATCAGGACGATAAATGTTTCCTGCTCGACTGCCAACTATATAAATGGCTTTTGGTTTCAAACAAATTCTTAATATTCTACAGATATATTTTAACCTGTAAATATCTAAAAACTGTTCCATGAAAAAAATTACCTAAATATTAAAATAGTTAAATTTTTACGGCTTTTATATGAAACCAACTTTTAACCGTATGCGCTATAATTTTCTTTATAACTAAAGGTTTAAAACTTTCAAAGAAAGAATACTTTGGTTCTACTTCGGATTTACCAAATTCCGTTATTTTCCAACCAGATTTTTCAACAAGTACTAGTAAATCATTTTTAGTGAAATGATGAGGATGAGGATGATCTAATTTTTCCATAAGCCATGTTAACGTTAATAACCATTTTGGAAATACATTGGAAGCTAAATATAAAATACTTCCCTTAGCAGAGACTCGCAATGCTTCCTGTAAACATTTTAAAGGATCTTGAGCATGATCAAGGACATTAAAGATAATAACTCTAGATATTTTCCCGTCCTTAATATCCAATGATTCTCCCATGCCTGCTTTCAAATCAACTCCTTCATCGGATATTAATCCTTGTTTTTTATAAAATTCTGCTAAAGGTTCTACTCCTATTCTATTTTTTGCCTCGGGAAAATAATAAATCATGCCTTTAGGACCACAACCAATTTCTAACACATTTTGATCTTTCCAAAAACTACCATCTAATCCATCACGCATAAGAATATCTGCCCAATATTTTCGTGAAAAATGTCTATAAGCAAAGTCTCCTTGGGCCCACCATTTTGATTCTGCTTCTTGTGCTTCTTTCCATCTAATATCTTCAACTGAATTCAATCATAACCTCCAAATATTCTCTTACATAATCTTTCTATAGTTCTTATATAATATACATTAACTGTTTTTCTGAACTTGTTTTTCAATCCAAAAATAAGTCTGTTTTAAGCCATCTTCTAAAGTTATAGATGGTTCCCAATTCAATACTTTTCGAAGTAAATTGTTATCACTATTTCTTCCACGAACACCTTGTGGTTGACTTACATCATGATTTTTCTCTATTTTTTTGCCAGCAATTGCAGCAACAATATCAACTAACTCATTAATCGTAACTAATCTGTCAGTACCTAAATTTAAAGGATCGCGAAATTCTGACTGGCCAATTCTATAAATACCTTCAACACAATCATCCACATACATAAATGATCTGGTCTGCTCTCCATCACCCCATACTTCAATACTCGAACCATCCTCTGCTAAAGCAATTTTACGACAAATAGCGGCTGGAGCTTTCTCTTTACCTCCGTCATAAGTACCCAATGGACCAAAAACATTATGAAATCTCACTATTCGACTTTCAAATCCATAATCCTTATAGTAATATTCACATAATTTTTCCATAAATAATTTTTCTAATCCATATCCTTCTTCAGGTTCAGCTGGCCAAGCATCTTCTTCTTTCAATGGAGTTACATCTGCTTCTTTTTGCATATACATTGGATAAACGCAAGCAGAAGATGAAAACAAGAATTTCTTAACTTTATTATCACGACTAGATTCAAGCATATTAACATTACTTAAAATACTATTTCGAGTTATATCAGCATGATAAGCAGTAATATATCCAATCCCTCCCATATCAGCTGCTAAATTATAAACTTCCTCAACATCTTTAGTAGCGACAGTACAATTTATCTTATCTCTTAAATCTAAAATTAAAAACTCGTCGCTAGAACTATCTTCATATTCTGGATTTTTAATATCTACGCCTCGAACCCAATATCCTTTATTTTTTAAATATTTAACTAAATGATGCCCGATAAAACCACCAGCACCAGTAACTAATGCCCTTTTCGACATACAAAACTCCTTTAATTTAAATGTTCATATATATTTCCATTATCTACTAAATAATAGAAGATGTGGAATTTTTTATCATATTTTTCAAAAAAATATCTATAAATTAATGAATACCTTGTATTTTTCGTTTGATACTCCACCATATCCCTGTAATATGGGCAGAAATATACTTAAATGGGAATGAACGAGATAAATAAGAATAATAAATAGGATAAATTAACAATCCTCCAAAAGCATAACTTATCGCATATAAAATTTTTTTAAAGCCAAAATAATAATTGAATATTATGCGCAGTCTGGAACGAGAAAGGTAATAAAGTCTAAAGGCAGATGATTCACCAACTGTTCCACTACGTTGATGCCAAAGTTGTGCTTGAGGTTCTAAAACAATCTTATACCCTGCATTTTTAACTCTTAACGAAAATTCTACATCCTCTCCATAAATAAAAAATTCTTCATCAACTAAACCAACTTCATCAATTATAGATTTTTTTGTTAAAATCACCGAAGCATATCCTACTTCTCGTTTATCTATAAATTGTCCGATATCTCTCGAACCATGTGCGTAGGGAACAGCAATTCCTAAAACCATTCTACCTCCCAATGAATCTATTCTTGCCATTCGCCTATCTTGTTCTCTAAATCCCCAATATCTTTTTCCACAAACAATCCCTATTTTTTTATCACTCTGTAAACAATCCACTAAATTTTCGAGCCAAGCTTTTTCTGGTAAATCATCACAGTTCAAATCAAAACAAATATAATCTCCTGTTGCAACTTTAATTCCCTTATTAATAGCTGTCCCTATCCCAATTCTTTTTTTATTAGAAACAAATTTAACCCAAGGATAATTTTGTTTTACCATTTTCTCAGTTCCATCTGTTGAAGCAGCATCAACAACAATAACTTCTGTCGGTTTTAATGTTTGTAATTCCAAAGCATACAAACAACTTGTCAAAGCATCGCAAGAATTATAACTTGAAATTATTATAGAAATTTTAGGTTTTTTCATAAATACGCCTCAAAAACTGGATATTTTTTTTTAATATTTTTCTAAATTTTAATTCATATTGATTAAACAAATTTGTTTCTCTTTGAATTAACAATATTAACAAAATTCCCAATGTAATAATTGTTATTTTGCTTCCAATCGAAACAAATTTTTGACCAATAAAAACGATTTCTATCTCTTTTGACAAATAATCTTCTATCCAAAAACCATTCACAAATGATTCAAGAATAATAGGCTTTATCACTTTGTCATTCACATAAGCCCTCCACAAAGGATGATAGGCTTCCATGAAACTCAACATATAAGGATTCTCAGCATTTACAGTGACTGTATATTGACTCGGAGAAATTCTCTCAATATTTGAAAT
Organism: uncultured Dehalococcoidia bacterium; assembly: GCA_964508175.1. Classification (GTDB taxonomy): domain Bacteria; phylum Chloroflexota; class Dehalococcoidia; order Lucifugimonadales; family CAZDRU01; genus CAZDRU01. The sequence continues at coordinate 40,621 of CAZDRU010000036.1, read as the reverse complement.
CACAAGATTATTTTTATTAGTTAATATAGAAGAATCTTCATCCCTCACACTAACAAAATCTAAATCAACGGGTGGATTAGATTGTATATTTACCAGATAATTCCCCGGAGGATATATACCTAAATTTTTCGTGATGTTAGGAACTCCTTTATGTATAAGTCTGGGAGCTCCTTTCAGGGTCCCCATATTAATAATCCCATTCCAAATTTTAGGGGTAACTTGCAATTTAATTTTACTGACAAATTCCCAATTAACTTTACCTGAAAAAGCATGGGGATTTTTAAAAGAAATTACTTGATTTTTAATATTACTATTTAAATCAAATCTAGCCCAAGTTTGTTCATTTTCAAAGAAAAATACCATTGTAATATTTTCTAAATTATTTTCAGAAGAATTGATTTCTAATGGGAATGTCATTCCCGAATATTCGGTTAAATCAAGAAATCCAGAAAATCCCATTTCTGCGACTGTTGAATAAGGACTGGTTTTTGAAACTTTTATAGAATTAACAGACCCCAATTCCGTATCTTCAACTACATCGATTTTACTGTTACCAACGGGATCCCAAGAATGCATTATTTCTTTTTGTTGACCTCCTATACTCCAACCTCCCCATATTTCATTTGATATAAAATTTTCATTAATAGAAAATTTTATATCTACAATATCTCCTTTGTAATTAGGATTAATTCCAATTACATCAACAATAATAGGAGATTCTTCTTGTATATATATAGGAATATCAATATTTTGATTTATTGAAGTTTCCTTAAGTGCGATAATTTCAAAATCTGAAAAAATTATTTCTCCTACTTCATCAGTGCTTTCAGTTTGAATTTTCATCCCACTAATATCTGACCAATTAATATCACCATTTTTTAGATATGGTTTATCTAAATCAAAAACATATTTTCTTAATCGTTTATCAGAATTATCTAGTTTAAAAGCAACAAAATTGGTAGAAATACCACCAAAATATATCAGTAATGAATGAATAGTATCTTCTCCCGAACCACCATAATAAAAAGATAAATAATCTTTATCACTTAAATCTAATGACTTTCCAACTCCAAAGGTTTTGAATTTTAATTCCGCTAGACTTTTATACTCTCTCTGATAATTTTTATTGTTATATTTAACTTTAACAAGATTTATTGGAGTCTTATTCAATTGTTGAGTTGCAAACTCGATAGAAGTTGAATTTCGTTCTTCAGCTTTCCATAAGGAATTATATTCTTTGTCACTCCAATCATCAGATATCATTAATTCAGCAACTTCATCAGCATTTTGTAAATTTTGTTTCCCTTCAATTAAAAATGAAGTGTCAATTCTACTCAATATTTTATTTAAACCTGTATGAAAGTAATTCATTTTTGACTTAGGCATTAAAACAATTTGATCAATATCTGTATTACTTATAAAAAATTTCAGTTTTGCATCTTTTGTAGGAACTGACAATTCCGGAACATTATATAAAGTAAATTCGTGTAATCCTTTTGTTAATGCCTTGTCTCCGATTTTTATCCACTTAAAAATTTCTGGTGATTTTGTAATAGGAAAAACACTGCCAATCTCTTCATTATCTATGCTGACATTCAATCTGCCTACATCTTTGCCAAATCGCATTCTGAGCCAAATTTCATATTGATCTTCTGTAGAAACTTCAAAGGAAGTTGTAGTTCTTGATTCAGAACGAGAACTAATAAGTAATGAACTATAAGTAGGAAGTCCGGATTTCTCAAATGAAGTATTAGAAAACCAACTATTCTCCTCAACACTAAAATTTGGAGAAACATACCAAGGATTAGAAGCTTGTGGAAAGTCTTGAGATTTTATTATTATTGAATCTTCAAATAATTTAAATTTTAAATCTGACAAATCTGTCTGATAAATTAACATTTGAGGTAATTTTTCGCCAAACGAATTTAGTTTTCTAAATTCATCTATTTCTAAATCTCTAAGTAAAATTAAATCTTTTGATGCAAAAGAAAGTAGATCTTTTAACGATTCACGTCTAAGTAAAATATCTCTTCCTCCAGTAACAATTGCAAACTGATCATTAACTTGTATTTTTTCGCGCCAATAAGTATTTTCATAAATTTTAGTTTTTTGATTTTCCCAAACAAGATTCAAGCCTTCTTGTTGAGTAATAAATTTTGATTGGAATTCTTTGTCAAAACCTTTAGGAATAGATTGAGTATGTGAGGGAAGATAACCTTGAACGACTATATACCGTACATTATATCTGCCTAATAATTTTGCAAAATCTGTCGTTTCGCCATCTAACATCAAACCATGTGTATAATCAACAAAACTATAAGCTGGACCGGTCTTCCAATTACCTATTCCTACAACTGGATGACTTGACCACAAAAAACTAGAAAAACCTATGTCATGAGTGGGAACACCTTCGTTAGTTTTCATAAATTCTTGAAAATACGGAACTGTTGCAACTCTAAAGGTACCCTCTTGTTCACTCAACCATGTATGAGGAGCTATTTCCTCGTTTGGGGGATTCCATGTTTGAAACCCATGCAAAAAAATGTTCCAACTTGCAATATATAAAGAATAAGACATTCCAATTATAATGAATACAAAAACAGTATATTTAGAAAAGACATTAATTTTATTCAAAGAGATCTTATCAATAGAACTTAATCCCATAGTAATTTTATCTAAAAGCTTTATCATAAAATCTATGCCATTACGGCGAAAGAATAAGGTTAAATTGCTTATATGTTTATTTATTTTTTCTAAACGAAATTCATGAACTAAAAAGGCAATCAAGAAAGAAAATAAAACACTATACGAAAGATATAACAACATTACCCATCTATTAGGAGTTTTAAGTACTCCAAAGCCCGGTATATTTCTATAAAACCATAAATATATATCACTGAATGGTTCATTTGGGCCTTTTGCTAAAAAGACAGATAAGATAATTAAAAATAATAATGAAACAGTCAACCAACTTCTTTTTATCAATAAAGTACAGACAGATAAAAACGGCAAAAGAAACATTGCAAGTTCATATTGCCACTCCTTAAGAAATGGATGTGAATTCCATACTATGTTGCCTTGAGAATTTAAAACACCTAATTCTCTAGCAAAACCTAAGAAGGATTTCTTTAAACTTAAACTCCACCATGCTAATTCTTGAATAGGAATTGAAACATTAAGTGAAACATAGCCTGGCTTCGCTCCCATAATCATTGGAACTAGTTGAATTGCCATTAACCCAACTAAGCCACCAGAAATAAAGAGCGTAACTATCCCAAGATATTTTGTAAAATCGAAAAACTCTTCTTTAGAACGTAAAGTACAATATTTACCAATAGTTAATATAACTAATAATGGGATTGAATATAAAATTATGTCCAAACGAGTAAAAGCTACAGTTATCCAAAAAATTAAAAGTAAAAAAATTGGACTTGATTTCGATCGTTTATCAAGAATATGCAAATAAAACAACATTATCAAAGGCAATAAAGCATATCCAAAAGAAAAAGGCAGATGCCCTGAAGCAAATCTAGACAATGCATATTGATTACAAGCAAATATAATCGCAGCTAGAATAGCTGCCAATGTTGATTTTGAAAGATATTTTGCAAGAAAATACATCGAAGAAAAGGTAACGAAAAGTACAATAGTTATTGTAATAGAAAGAACTAATGAAGGATTATTCATAACAGAATTAACTAACGATAAAGGAATATGTGCAGAAAATGGTTGAACTAAACCAAAACCCCAATCAGACCAGATACTAAACATTTCATTGTTTTCTGAAAACTGTTGAATTCTTGCAACCCAACCTAAATAATCATTGCCCAAAGGTACGCCAGGAGAAAAATAGTATTCTCTTGTCAAAACAAATGATGCAATAGCAAACAAATATAAAGGATAATAAGAATAAATTTTATTCAATATTTTTTTATAATGATTCATGATTTTATTAATTCATATAGTACAAATCAGATTATGTATAAATTATAATTATCAACTGTATTGCATATTACTATAATAAAGAGTGATACTTAATTACAATGGTCAATATATCAAAGTCACAATCTTCGAAATCTCAAACTGCAACAAAGGCAAGTGGAATATTAATTTTATCCTTTGTTTTTAATAGCACATTAAATTATTTATTTAATTTAATACTTGGATGGCTTCTTACTCCTGAAACTTATGGTATTTGGGGAGTGTCTGTAAGTTTTATAAATCTTTTAATCCCATTTACAATAATGACTTTTCCTTGGATAGTTTCAAAATTAATCGCTGAAAGTTCTAATAAAAATGATACAACTATACTTGGACAAACAACCACCGCCTTAATAATAAATACTCTTTTATCAGGAATTATTGCAATAGCATTTCTTTTAGCGTCTTTTGTATTCAGAGAATCAATTAATCTTGGAAATTCTTTCACAACCATTATTTTGTTGATCATCGCTATAATTTTCACAGTCGGCATCCGTGGAATTTTTAATGGAATCATGATGGGATTATTAAAATTTACACAATTAGCCATCACTCAAATTACAGAAAATTTTTCAAAATTATTGATAGCAATTCTATTGATCACTCTAGGACATAGCGTATTAGGGAGTCTTTATGCATATTTCATAGGTGTATTTATCGCACTAATACTAGCAATTCTATTTACAAAAAATTTCCGCTTTTGGAAACATCTTCAAAAACCATCCAAGTATTTATTAGGAAATTCGTGGAACATTTTTTGGGGAATGTTTCTAATTACGGGCATGACCAATATAGACATTCTTTTTCTTAAATTCATTACTCCCGATAACGTTTCAAATATTCAAGCAGGATATTATCAAGCAGCATTAGTAATATCAAGAATTCCATTTTTTCTTGCAGGCACTACTATTCAAGCTTTATTTCCATATATAACCCAAAGCAAAAATACAACAAAAATAAATTACTCAAATAAAACATTAAAATATTCATTAATTTTTTTAATCCCAATTGCTATATTAGTATCTACAAAAGCAAGCATGCTCATTTCCACTATTTTCCCTAACAACTATTCAGTTGGAGGAGAATCAATGAAATTTTTAGGAATTGCTATGGGAGCAATGGCCTTAAATATGGTCTTCACCAGAATATTTCATGGATGGAATCGACCTTTTATTCCTCTGATAGTTTTACTTTGTGGAATACTTGTTCAAATACCCTTACTATTACTACTAATACCAACTTCAGAACTAAAAGGTGCTGCATTTGCTACGTTAATTGGTTGTAGTACATCGTTTATTCTATTTCTGCTTTGTTATATAAAAATAATTATAAAAAACCAAAATTATAAATCATTTATATATATAGGAATATTATTATTCATTTTTTTCGGTGTAAATTTCTTAACAACAACAAATATTTTAGTATTACAAATAATTTTTACAATACTATATTGTTTTATATACATTTTTCTGCTTTTCTTAATAAAAATACTACAAGCCTCCGACATTGAAAGTGTTGTTCAACTAATCAACCAAATGCCCATCCCAACATCATTAAAGAAAAAAATTGAATACATTAACAATAAAATCATTAGATTAATAAATACAGTAAACAATTTATTAGGATAAAATTGTATTTATTAATGTAAAATCATACTATCTCCATAAAATATTCAAGAACAAGAGAAAATAATCATCTTGTATCAAATCAAGCAAAATATTAACAAACTAATAAAAATTTTATCTAATTGTCCTGGACAATATCTCGCCTTTTCATGGTTCTTGATTCTTTCCCTAACTATTTTATGGCCGCTTCTTAAACCTGGATTTATCTTAACGTTAGATATGTTTTTTCCTTTTTATGGAAGCTTCTCGGATAGAATTTTTGGACTAGAACAATTTTCACCACCATATATTGATACACAAATTCCAATAATCGCTATTGTCGAATTATTAACATTGGTGTTTCCTCTTTGGTTAATACAAAAAATTATTCTCTTAACTATCTTATTGTTAGCAGGAATAACTGCTTATAATGCATTTCCTTTTAGTTCAAAACTTAGTAAAACTTATGCAGGAACTTTATATTTATTTAATCCTTTCGTGCAAAGTCGATTATTATCTGGTCAATGGAAAATTCTTGGAGCATATGCATTAATTCCTCTCGCTTTTTCCACATTTACTCGATTTCTAGAACAACCAAATAAAAAATCCTTACTGCTTTCAATAATTACACTACTCGCAGTAACTATATTCAGTATTCACGGATTTGTACTATGTTTAATGCCAATCGGCATTCATACAGCCTTTTATTTATTCAGAATAAAATCTCAATTAAAAGAAAATAAACATAGACTCTTTTATCTTTTGATCTGGGGAATATTATTAATTTTAATCAATGCCTATTGGTGGCTTCCAATAAGTAGCTATAAAACAACCATGCTCTCACAGATTGATTATGCAGATATTCAAATATTCGGAGCAAAAAGCTTTTCAGATTGGGGCATAAATATTGAAGTAGCTAGCTTGTATGGATTTTGGAGAAAAACATATATTTTCGTACGCGATATAATACCATTTTGGTTTGTTTTCATCATTCCAATTTTATATTTATCAATTAATGGTATCATTGGACGAAAAAAAGCATCACAAATACCTGTAGGAACTCTGACATTAACAGCTATTATAAGTTTCTTATTATCTATAGGACCTCATGGAATAACAAAACCTTTATTTGAATTTTTATTTGAAAATGTTAATGCTTTTAGTGGATTTCGAGATTCTCACAAATTCACAATGCTTATTGCTTTATCTTATAGCATTCTTGGCGCAGCTGGACTTCAAAATATTTTAGAAAAAACATCTCAAAAAAAGACCCTGATAATTTTTACTGCTTCAACAATAATTGTATTATTAAATTCCTTCACTTTATTTAATGGAATATGGAATCAATTAGATTCTGTAAATTTTCCGGTTGAATGGCAAAATGCTAAAAAACATATTTTAAACCAGAAACCACAACAAGCTGTATTTATATATCCATGGCATGGTTATATGAAATATAAATGGAATGCAACGCAAAAAGTATATTCACCAGCTTTATTTTTTTTCCAACCAAAAGCATACGTAGCACAAAACGTAGAAACTGAAAATATTTACACATATTCTACTGGCAAAGATCAATTACTAGGACATCAACTATATAAATCAAAAACAACTATGAAAGATGCTGGAACATGGCTATCCCTACTAAATATTGGGTCTATATTACTTCTAAAAGAAGATGATTATGAAAAATATACTTTCATTTTAAAACAAAATGACATTAAATTAATAGAAGAAAATAAACGCCTTTTCTTATTAAAAAACGAAGTCGAATCTAATCTAATTTTTCAGCCAGATCATTCTTTAGAAAATAAACATATAAATGGGGCCATACAATTCGAAGAAAAAATACCAATAAATAATAGATATTATCCTTCGTATAAAATCATGAAAAACTTCTCGGGATATTCTATCAAAATATCTGATGTTAACACATCAAAACCATTAATATTAGCACTCCCTTTTTCTGAATTATGGGAAATAAATAATCAAAAACCATTACCATATTTTGGAATTGCAAATGTTTACAACAATTTAAATAATGAAGAAATAATTATTAAATATACTCCATCACAAAAATATTTGTTGGGATATTTAATATCAATCACAACTTTACTTATTATGATTCTAATTACTTTTGACATTCGTAAAATTCAACGAATAATGAAAAAAAAATAAAGATCAAATAAAAGATTTGCCATCAACTTTTAAAGGACCTAATTCTAAAACACTTGCTATAGTAGGCATAACATCAATCATCTTCATTGCATTTTGAGAAATATTAAGTTGAGAAAATATTTCGCCATAAAACAAAGCTATCCCTTGTTGATCTTTTCCTTTTGGATCATAAGCATGCATAGCATATGGTTGCAAATATGAATGATAATTAGGGAAAATACTTTGGCCAGGTTCCAATAAATAAATATCTTCATAATATTTATTGTGTTCAAAATTAATCCCAAAATTATTAATTTCATCAATAGTCAAAAATTTCCCCCTACTTCTCTCCTTAATAAGCTTTCTAATATTCTCTTTAATAATATCGTTAAAATACCAAATTCTAACCATTGTCGAATCTAAAGCAACCATAAATTCATTGCCAAAACGAGGATCATTTAAAAGAAAAGTATAATCTATAAATTCTTCTGTATGATTTAAACCATGATCTGAAACAATAACTATATTGAGATCCTCTCCTAAAATAGTTTTGATTTGTGAAATAATATTATCTATTAAATTATCCATTTCTATCAAAACTTCACTAAATGTGTTTCCACGAATACCGTGTCTGTGTCCTAACATATCTAACATATGCAAATATAAATACAAAAACTCAGTTTCATCAGACATCGCAGAAAAAGAATTATTCAATAATGAATTGAATGCACTGGGATGTTTAAATAAATTAAAAGTTCCAAACCAATCAGTTTGTATAGTATGAAAAGGAATATTATTATCGTCTAAAAGAGTAAAAATAGAAGGTGTTTTCTGAAAACAATCCGGACTTAACATCGACGTTTTCAAAGTTGGATGAAAATCACTCATAACTGAAAAAGGGATATTATATAAAGGCAATGAAGGATATCCGCTTCTTTTCGCTATCATAGGGGCTATAGTTTTAGCTAATCCATATTTCAAACTTCTCTTAATAAAATCAATAGGCAATTTATCAAAAGAAGAAAGAAGAGAAAAAGGTTTTAAAGGAGATTTCCCAGGTTCTCTCATAAAATCTGTCCAGTAACCTGAAGTAGCAGGTAAACAACCAGTAAATAGTGCTGCTCTTTGAGCATCACTATATCCAAGTACAGGCTCTAAAGAATAAAAATAACTTTTGTCTGACAATGTATTTAAAAGTGGCATTTGAACATCATTAACAAAATCAAATCCCAAAGCATCAACAAGTAAAAAGAGTATTTTCTTTCTTTTTTTATTCAAGTATTTCATTAATTATCCTTCTATTATTGTTCACTATAAAATTCTCAAATATTTTAGAAATACTAATTTTGATTTGTAATTACATCATTATCAAAATAAATATTTTCAAATAAAGTGCTAATTACTTCCCATGAAAATGTGTTTTCAACAAATTTCCTGCCATTTGCTCCCAATTCTAAAGCAAATTTTGTGTCATTTTCGATAATTCTAATTGCATTTTCAAATCCAATCAAATCATCAACTTCGTAAATAAAACCTGTGTAACGATGTTTTACTAATTCAGGAATTCCTCCAACATTAGTAGCAATAACCGGAACACTACAACTCAAACTTTCCAATACAACTAATGGCATTGCATCCGCTCTAGAGGGTAAAACTAATGCTTTTGCTTTATGAAAATAATCTACAATTTTATCTCTAGAAACAGCACCAATAAACTCTACTTTACTACCAAGTTTTCGATTATCAATTTCACTCAATAACCATTCTGCTAATTCCCCATCTCCAATGATTTTTAATTTAAAAAATTCTATTTTTTCCGCAAGAGTCAATAAAACATCTAAACCCTTTCTCCATGTTAATTGACCAATAAAAATAAAATACTCTCGTTTGTCAATTTTACTTGCTGAAAAATGCAATAAATCAACTCCTGAAGAAATTGCTTTTATTTTCTTAATTGGAATAGAAAATTCTTTAATTAAATGTTCCTTAAGTAATTGAAATACAACAGTCGTTACTTCAGAACGTTTCACAGCTCTAACATCAAAATTATAAAACACTAATTTTCTAATGATTCTTTTTATAAATCCATCGTAATAAGATAACCAAGGACCCGAATCATGTAATGTATATATAAGCTTTACCCTTCGATTAAAATACGATAACAATAAACAAGCTAAATTGGCATGACAATGAACAATATTATATTCGAATGATTTAATGACTCTTAGTGCCTTTATCGTCGCTAAAATATTACCCACAAAGTGTAATATCAACCAACCCCAAAATCCTAGTTTTCTACATAAATCTCGTAAGAAATGAGGAAATCCGATGTTATATATAGTAATTCCTTTCTTATTTAATAATTCCAAAATCTCAGAAGAACAATCTGCAATAATACCTACTTGAAATCCTCTAGCATTTAATTGTTCAGCAATTCTGAGAACATATATTTCAGCCCCTCCATAAAGATTCTTCTCTAAGGATAAGACTCCTCTGGTAATTAATAAAACATTCTTCTTATTATTATTTAAATTGTTCAATGAACTAATCACTAAAATAAAATTTTATCCATTAATTTTTCTTAATCTAATACAAAGTAATAAAAACAAAATAATTTCTTTAATCGACAACTTAGATTTCCCATATTGTCTATCAACAAAAACAATTGGAATTTCTTTTATCTTAGCATGTTTTACATTAACTATAATTTCTACTAATATTTTAAATCCCTTGGGAGTCAATTGACTTAATCCTTTTTCTAGAATTTCTTTACGAAAACCTGCAAATCCAGAAGTTATATCTTTGACAGGGACTGTCAATATCAGACGAGCAATATAAGAAGCAACTGAACTAATAAATTTTCTATAAAAAGGCCAATTTTTAACCCCTCCTCCTTTAACATGTCTAGAACCAATTACAATATCATTATTATCCAAAGCTTTTATCATATCCGGCAAATAGATAGGATCATGAGATAAATCGGCATCCATCATTATCCAATAATCACCAGATGCTTTATTAAAGCCTTCTTTAACTGCACTTCCAAGTCCTAGTTTTCCTTCACGTCTTATTAAATGAATCATTGGATATTGTGTCATCACATTATTAATTTCTTCATAGGTTTGATCAGGACTATTATCATCAACAAAAATAACTTCGTACTTATATTTACCATTTAATGAAGTCGCTATTTTATTACATAATGGAACAATGTTATTTCTTTCGTTATAAGTTGGTATTACTATTGAAATTTGTTTTTTCATAAAAAAGAAATTTCCCTTAATTTAAGTTACTAAAAAGATTTTACGTAATCTGTAAATTTTCAGCAAATCTAAATTAGATTTATTTAGTCCTTATAAGTAACATGGTATGATCAAAACAAACATATAAAAATAATAAAATTGCTCTACTAAACATGAATAACAAAAAGAATAAAATATATGCTCTAATCTTAGCAGGTGGTAAAGGAGAGCGACTAAAACCACTAACGAATACTGTGCCAAAACCTATGATCCCAATACTTGGAAAACCTATGATTTGGTACCAATTAAAATGGCTAGAATACTACAAAATTGAAAATGTAATCATATTAACTGGTTACAAATGGGAAATAATTCAAAATTATTTATCAGAAGAAAAAAACTCTTTCAATTTGAATATCAAAATACTTCATGAAGAAACTCCCTTAGGTAGGGGAGGAGCCTTTAAATATGGCCTATCATTTGTTCCAAAAAATATTGACTTATTTATAGCATTGAATGGAGATGAAATTACGCCCCTCAATATTTCTACACTATTGCAATATCATAAAGATGCTAAAAATGAAACAACTATTGTACTGTCTAAACTACGGAGTCCTTTTGGAGTCGTTAAAATCAATAAAGATAATAAGATAACTGGTTTTGAAGAAAAAGCTATTTTACCTGTATGGATAAATACAGGAATCTATGTAATGAATAGAAACATTGAGAATCTATTGCCAAAAATTGGAGATCATGAAGATACAACTTTCCCAACATTAGCTAAAAATGGAGAACTTGGAGGATATAAGAATCCCAATGAATGGATAACTGTCAATAATCAAAAAGAACTGAAAGAAGCAGAAGAAATGATCACGAAATTAAAAAACAAGATAGAATGGCTTAAAACTCTTGAATAATTATAACTAATAAAATTAGTATCTAATGAATACAAAGATATTTTCTATTACTTTAAACAAAATCAGAGAGAACATCACAGATCCTTTGGGGTTTGCCTACTCAAAACATCTCAAACAAAATAAAAATAATAAATTGCATCCTATTTCATTAATTAAAAATGAAATAATTATTTATCTATTAGATCAAACACCAAATTTGACATTTTCAAAAAAAACCTCTGCTACACCATCATTCATTGCTTTAACAAATAAAAGACTAATTATTAAACAAAAAACAAAATCCCATGTTTCAGAAACTCATTTGACTTTAAATGAAATTAAATCTTTAAATTTAGAATTTCTAAAAAAAGATCCGATTAAGTTAATAAAAAACATTGTTATCTCATTAATCAGTCCAATACTTTATTTCTTCATAGGAACATTTTTAATCAACCCAAATACTATTGGAATAGTAATCTCATTGAGCATTGCATTACTCATATTATTTATTGGCATATGGGGAATTTTTAGATATTTTAATCCCCAAAATTATGGATTTTTAAAAATTAACACACAAAATAAAAAGATACTATTTGAAATCAAAAACAGAAAAATCCTAGAAAAAAATTCTGATTTTATCCGAAATGTGATTTCTGCAAAACTATCATTTATGAAACAAAAAATGAAAAATATTTAACCAATAAATCTCCTAAAATGTTTAAGTTTAATTAAAAATCTTTGTTATTTAATACTAAATAGCTCTTGACACATCAATATACTGTTCATACAATCAAATTTGATGCGGCCCCGTGGTGTAGCGGTCTAACATATCGGCCTGTCACGCCGAAGATCGGCGGTTCGAATCCGCTCGGGGTCGCCACATCTAAAAATTCTTTTAATTTCAAAATCACACTAAATACCCAAACATTACCACCGAGGATGGTTGACGGATGACAAAGATAGCCTAAAATTATAATAATGAAAACTCACAAAATCGCTGTAATACGTGGTGACGGTATCGGAATTGAAGTCGTGGAAGAAGGATTAAAAGTTTTAAATGCTGTTTCCAAACAATATGACTTTAAATTCGAATTCGATGAATTCCCTTGGGGATCAGAATATTATATGAAACATCATGAAATGATGCCAAGTAATGCTCTAGATATTTTAACGAATTACGAAGCTATCTTTCTAGGAGCAGTAGGACATCCTAACATACAAGATCATATTACTTTAAACGGCCTATTATTACCGATAAGAAGAAAATTTGACCAATACGTATGCCAAAGACCAAACGTATTATACCCTGGGATTAGCTCTCCTCTAGCCGGGAAAAACCCATATGACATAAATATGGTAGTAATTCGAGAAAATACTGAGGGAGAATATGCAAATGTTGGCGGATTTCAATACCTAGATTTTCCAGAAGAAATCGGTATACAAACAGGTGTCTTTACTCGTAAAGGTTGTGAAAGAGTAATCAAATATTCTTTTGAGCTAGCAAGACACCATAGAAAAAAGAAACACGTAACATCCATAACTAAATCTAACGCTCAAGGCTATGGAATGGTCGTATGGGATAGAGCCTTCGATAGAATATCTAAAGAATATCCAGACATTAATACTACATCCTTATTAATCGATGCAGCAGCAATGGATTTTATAAGAAAACCAGAAATGTTTGATGTTGTTGTAGCAAGTAATTTATTTGGAGATATTCTGACAGATATTGGAGCTATTATCACTGGAAGTATGGGATTGGCTTCTAGTGCCAATTTAGACCCTGAAAAACGATATCCATCAATGTTTGAACCAGTTCATGGTAGTGCTCCAGATATTATGGGAAAAGGGATTGCTAATCCAATGGCACAAATACTCACTGGAGCAATGATGTTGAAACACTTAGGACATGAAACTGCTGCAAATGACATTGAACTATCAGTCCAATATATTTTAAAAGAAGGCACAATTCTGACACCTGATTTGGAAGGTACTTCTTCAACTGAAACAGTAGGTAACGCTGTCGTTAACGCGTTATCTAAATCATAAAAATATCCCTGTCAGAACTCTGTTACTGTCCAATATAAACACTAACAACTTCAGTGAAAAATTCAATCGCCTCTAATCCTTGTTCACGATTACCTACTCCAGAAGATTTAATTCCTCCGAAAGGCATATGTACTTCCCCTCCTAAAGTAGGAGAATTAACATGAACAATGCCAGTCTCTATGTTATTTATATATTCGAAAGAATCTCTTATGTTTTTTGTATAAATAGAAGAAGATAATCCAAATCTGCAATCATTTGCAATTCGTATTGCGTCACGTGCATCTTCACATTTAAATAAAACTAAAACAGGGCCAAATATTTCTTCTTGTGCAATTCTGGCATTTGTAGAAACATTATCAAATATTGTCGGTTGGAAAAAATACCCATTATCATACACTCCGTCACTCAATTGTTTACCACCTGTTAATAAGTTTCCTTTTTCTTGAATTCCAATATCTACATATTTCTTTACTTGTTCTAGTTGTTGTTGACTTGATAAACAACTCATATCTGAAGTTCTATTTAGTCCAGACCCTACACACAATTTCCGAGTTTTTAAAACTAATTCATTAACAAAACTATCGTATATTTTTTTATGAATTATGACTCTGCTCGTCGCGGTACATCGCTGTCCTGTCGAACCAAAAGCACCTTGAATAATTGCATCCAATGCTTTCGGAATATCAGCGTCATCCATGACAATCAAAGCATTTTTCCCTCCCATTTCACATTGAACTTTAGCCAATGATTGAGATGCTATCGAATAAACTTTTGAACCAATTTCTGTAGAACCAGTAAAAGAAACCCCTCGAATACGTCGATCATTGATCAAAACATTACCTGTATTAGAACTAGAACCGGTTACTAAATTTAATACTCCTGGAGGCAATCCTGCTTCTTCTAATACTTCAACAAACTTAATAGCAGTTATTGGAGTAGAAAAAGCTGGCTTAAAAACAATTGTATTTCCACATATTAAGGCTGGTGCAATCTTCCAAGCGGGAATAGCTAAAGGAAAATTCCAAGGAGTTATTACTGAAACTACACCTAATGGTCTTTTATAAGTATAAGCAAGGGTATTTTCTAACTCAGAAGGAGTTGTATATCCATGCATTCTTCTTCCTTCTCCTGCCATAAACTGTATTACTGACAAAGCTCTCTGCACTTCTCCTTCAGCATCTCCAATACATTTCCCTTCTTCTAAAGTTATACTTCTAGCTATTTCGTCAAATCTTCGTTTCAAAATGTTATAAGCATTAAATAAAATATCTGCTCTTTGAATAGCTGTAGTCTTACTCCATGATTCTGAAGCAGCATCAGCAGAAAATATTGCTTCATTTATGTCTTCGGAAATAGAATATTGTACTGTTGCTATTTTTTCTTGAATATCTGCAGGATTAAAAACATCATATGTTTTCTGTGAATAGGAAGATTTCCAATTCCCAGAAATAAAATTTCTATAAATAGTATTGTTCTTTTGATCTTTCATTATTGATTTAATTCAATCAAAAATTCTAAAGCAACAACATATCCCTTACTTTTAAAACCAGAAATCACACCTTTAGCTATAGAACTAAACAAAGATGCCTGTCTCCACTCTTCGCGTGCACCAATATTACTAAGATGAACTTCAACTATAGGCAAATTTGAATCTAAACAAGCATCTAATAAAGCATATCCATTAACTGTTAATCCAGCAGGATTTATAATAATACCGTTAGCATTAGAACTATTTTCTTGAATAAATTCTACTAAAGACCCTTCGAAATTTGATTGATAAAATGATACTTCCACGTCAAGAATTGAAGCAGATGATTTTACTTTATTTTCAATATCTATCAATGTTTCAGTACCGTACAAAGAAGTCTCTCTTTTACCCAACATATTAATATTTGGTCCATTAATCACTAAGTATTTTTTCATTATTACCTTCCTATATAGCCCGAGGATGACTATTAAAATAAACTTTTTTTGCTTCCACTCTACTTATATGAGTATATATTTGAGTAGTACTAGGACTACTATGTCCTAATAATTCTTGAACTACTCTTAAATCAGCCCCACCTTCAAGTAAATGAGTCGCAAAACAATGCCTAAAAGTATGAAAATGCACACCTCTTTTAACTCCAGATAAAATGACATATTTAGAAAATAATTTCTGGAGGCTTCTCCTCGAAAGTGTTTTTCCGTTTTTATTAAGAAAAACACTATTTGTATTACTATTGAGTAATTTCTTTCTAACTAATTGACAATATTTATCTAACCAAAATTTCGCTGGTTCAATTAAAAAAACTATTCTTGATTTTTTGCCTTTACCCTTCACCCTTATTTGATTAGTTTCATATTCAATCTGTTCTAAAGTCAAATCTTCCATTTCAGCCAATCGCATTCCAGTTGAATATAAAACATATAATATAGCTTTATCACGAATTCCCAATAACGTGTTATCATCTATTGCATTTAATATTGTTTTCACTTCTTCAACAGATAAAACATTGGGCAAAGTTTTCGGAATTTTTAAATTATAATGTCGCCCGCTAGGCATTGGGTCAACATCAATTAAATCCTTTTCTCTTAAAAATGAAAAAAAAGCCCTTAAGACAACCATTTTTCTCGCAATACTCCGAGGAGCAAAAGAAGTGCCATCGATTTTACCCTTTAAAGTTAACCAAACTAAGAATTCTCTAATAATCAATCTATTAAATAATAATACATCATAGTTTTTTTCTGAACAAAACCTAATTAAAGGTTCCAAGTCATCAATATAAATACGAACAGTGTTTGTAGAATGATTTTTAGTAAATTGAATATATTTCTTAAATTCAGAAATAAGATTTACAATTGGCTCTGTAGTAATTGTCATATCATAATCCTTTATTGCGATGACAATAAATTATTCTAAGATTGTTTTTCTCCAATCCATTCACATTTTTCACATTTAACTTGCTTACGTCCTACATTAATAACTAAACTGCCACATTCTTTACAAGGAAGTTCTAAATATAATGTACGAGTTACAAAATAATCACAGTTTTTATAATCAAAACAAGAATAATAAATTTTAGATTTTTTACTTTGTCTTTCTATTAAATCTGATTGACATTTAGGACATTCTAAATGAGCACAATTGATACAATGAGAATCTCCCAAACAATTTTTTAAACAATCAGGTCTACTTTGTTCTACTGCGACTTTAATTCTTAGAGATAATGACCCCAGAATATTCCTACAGTTCGGGAAACCTGAACAAGCTAAAAATCTCCCATTTCTACCATTTTTTATAACTATTGGACTTTCACATTCTTTACAGCTAATCCCCGTTTCTTGATGAAAATAACTACTAGGGATTCTTTCAGCTTTCTCTAAAGCTTCATCAAGATTTTTTTTGAACGGTTTATAAAAATCACTAACAAAATCAATCCAAGGCAAATTCCCGCTAGCAATATCATCTAAATTTCCTTCAACTTTTGCAGTAAAATCAGCCTCAACATATTTTGGATAATATTGAGTCAGCATTTTATTAACAACACTTCCAAGTTTAGTTACTTTTAATCCAGCTTTTTCACGTTTTATATATTCTCTTTGATTTAATAAAGTATCAATGATAGATGCATAGGTACTTGGTCTTCCTATTCCTTTTGACTCTAAAATTTTGATAATACTTCCTTCAGTATATCTACTTGGAGGTTCAGTAAATTCTTGATTTAATTGAACGGAATCTTTACTAGAAGCAATTATTAATTCTTCATTATTACTAAAGTTCTGAAATATCTTCTTCTCTTCATTATTATTTTCTTTATTATCTGCAGCATCTCCGGTAATTCTTCTAAATCCATCAAAAATAAGTTCTGAGTGCTTCGCAACAAATCTATAAAGATTTCCTGAATTGCTTCCATTTGCTTCAACTTCAATACTCACATCTCTAAATGATGCAGCAGCCATTTGACTAGCAATCATTCTATTCCAAATCATACTATATATACGATATTGTTCTAAAGACAAACGTGATTTTAAAGAATTTGGATCTAAATTAAAATCTGTTGGACGAATTGCTTCATGTGCTTCTTGAGCCATCTTTATTTTTTTTGAATACATTCTAGGAGTTTTTAAAGTATACTCACTCCCAAAATCACTTTCTATTAGTTTTTTCACTTCTCCTAAAACAGATGATGCTACATGAGTAGAATCAGTTCTCATATAAGTAATTAATCCAACTGGTATTGATTTACCTAGGTCGATACCTTCATATAAATTCTGAGCTATTCTCATAACTTGACTAGCAGAAATTCTAAATCTACGCCATCCTTCTTGTTGTAAAGTACTTGTTATAAATGGTGGTGGTGGAGTTACTTTTCTTGTTTTATTTGCAACATTAACAATTTTGAATTTCTGATCTACATTACTTAAATCTTTCTTACAATCTTCCGCTTGTTTTTCATTAGTAATTAGAAATTTCCCTTTTTCATCATTTATACCTTGAAGTTGAAATAATATAGACTCAGAGGAAATATTAGATTTAACCAAATTAACCAATAACACCCAATATTCTTTTGGAATAAAAGCTTCTATCTCTGCTTCACGTTCAGCAATAAAGCGCAAAGCAACAGATTGTACTCTACCCGCCGAAAGTCCTGCTTTAACTTTCTTCCACAAAAATGGACTCAACTGAAAACCTACAATCCTATCTAAAACACGACGGGCTTGTTGAGCATTAACTAAATCATAATTTAAATCACCCGGATTATCAAAAGCTTCAGTAACAGCTTTAGCAGTAATTTCATGAAATATCACTCTTTTTATTTTGCTTTCATCAATTTTTGCAGCATTTATTATGTGCCATGCTATTGCTTCCCCTTCTCTGTCAGGGTCACTTGCTAAAAACACAGTTTTTGCCTGACGAGCATCTTCTGCTAATTCTTTAACAATATCTCGTTTATTAGAAATGACTTTGTAAACTGGCTCAAAGGTATCAAGAGAAATACCAATGCCATTTTTACCACCTTTGACTAAATCACGAACATGTCCAACTGAAGCCTTAACCAAGAAGTCTTTACCTAATAATCCACTTATAGTTCTTGCTTTTGCCGGAGATTCGACAATTACTAAATCTTTCTTTTTCGTCATAATTTAAACATATTCCTAATCACTCTTATTAATTAGATAACCAAAATAAACAAACAATTGCAATGATTTCAAGAAGAAATTTTAGCAAAATTTATAATTTTACTGATTAATTAGAAGAGAAAACTTTTCTAAAAACTTCGTCTATTGATGTAACTATTTCAAGATTACTATTTTTAAATTGTTTTTTTATATCTGAAGATATTTTAGGAATAAAACATTTTTTAATTCCCAATATACTACACTCATTTAATCGTTTTTCGATATGTTTAACATTTCTTATTTCTCCACCTAAACCAACTTCACCCAAAAAAGCAGTAGATCCATCTATATTTTTATTATGATAACTTGAAGCAATAGCCATAATTACACCCAAATCAACACCAGGATCTTTTGTATCTACCCCTCCAACTAAATTAATCACTATATCTTCTGAACCTATATTGATATTATTATTTCTACCTAACACTGAAACAAGCATAATCAATCTATTAAAATCAAAACCATTCGCAATTCGTCTTGGACTAGTAAAAAAAGATTTTGAAGTCAATGCCTGGAGTTCCACCATAAAACACCTCGACCCTTCTACAATAGGAACTAAAGTTCTTCCTGAAACAATATTGCCATCAAGATTTACATTGAATGACAAATTATCTATAGATTGCAAACCTTTAGAATTCATTTGAAATAATCCAATTTCCTGATCAGGCCCAAATCGATTCTTTACAACTCGGAGAATTCGCATTTCCATATACCTATCTCCTTCCATATACAAAACAGTGTCTACCATATGTTCAAGAAGTTTTGGGCCTGCTAAATTTCCATCTTTGGTAACATGTCCTGTAATTAAAACAGGTATTGATTTAGATTTTGCATAATTTATTATCTTATAACCACAATCACGTATTTGATTTATTGACCCTTGTACTCCCGAAGAAGATGAATCTTTCAAAGTTTGAATTGAATCAAAAGCTATAAATTTAGGTTTCAAAGATTCTGTTAATTCAAAAATTTTATTAATATTGGCCGAACTTAAAACTTGAATATTAGAACCAGAAACTCCAACACGTTCACTTCGATTTTTAATTTGTTCTGGAGATTCTTCTCCAGAAACATATAATACAACACCTAATTTTTTTGCTAAATTTTCGAGCATATGAATTAATAATGTAGATTTACCAATACCAGGTTCTCCACCCAATAAAATAACCATTCCATTTAAAATGCCTCCACCCAATACTCTATCTAAATCTTCAATATCTGTACTTATACGGAACTCGTTTTTAAGAGAAATATCTTGCAATAACTTAAGTTCGGTATCAGCAACTTCCCATTCTTGAATTTCTTCCTGAATGATCGTTTGTCGCTTGAGAGGTTCTCTTAGTTTGCAATTCGGACAAAATCCATAAAATTGAGGAAAATCTTGGCCACAAGAGTTGCAAATATAAATATAATCAGACATCAATATTTCTCACACATAAATAAAATATAGACTTGAAATTGAAGTTAATTGAATTCAGTTTTTTGAAGATAACGCAGGCATTTTAGGTTCGAGTATAATTTGTCCTTTCTTTACATCAATAAGAACAGTATCACCTTCATTAATCTGTCCTGAAAGCAATTTGTCAGAAAAGAGATTTTCTACTTCGTTTTCGATCAATCTCCTAAGAGGCCTTGCCCCAAATACAGGAACAAATCCTTTTTCACAAAGATATTCTTTTGCTTTTTTCGTAATTTCTAATTTAATATCTTTTTCTTTTAATCTAATTTTGATTTCTTCAAAAACTAACTCAAGAATTTCGAATATATGTGCTTTATCTAATCCATGAAATACAATTGTTCCATCTATACGATTAAGAAATTCTGGACGGAAAAATCTCTTAACTTCATCATTAACTTTATCTTTCATTTTTTCATAAGAATTTTTATTAATTTTCGCATCTGAGTTTTCCAAATTAAATCCAACTCTAGTTTCACGTCTTATTAAATCAGAACCTAAATTACTCGTCATTACAATAATTGCATTTTTGAAATCAACTTTTCGACCTTTAGAATCAGTCAAATGACCATCATCAAAAATTTGTAGTAATAAATTAAAAACTTCCGTATGAGCTTTTTCTACTTCATCCAGTAATATTGCACAATATGACTTCTTACGAACTAACTCAGTCAACTGTCCACCTTCTTCAAACCCTACATATCCTGGGGGAGAACCTATTAATCTCGCAACAGTATGACGTTCAGTAAATTCTGACATATCTAAGCGAATCATTGCATCATCTTTGCCAAACATAAATTCACTAAGAGCTCTTACTAACTCTGTTTTTCCTACACCTGTAGGACCTAAAAACAAAAATACACCTATTGGTCTTTTCGCATCTTTCAGTCCAGCTCTGGCTCTACGAACAGCTTTAGAAACAGCAACAATAGCTTCATCTTGCCCAACTATTCTTTTATGGAGTTCAGACTCCATTTTTAACAATTTTTTAGTCTCTTCTATTGCTAATCTCGCAACTGGAATACGTGTCCACATACTAATAATATCTGCTATATCATCTTCAACAACAACTGGTCGATTAGTCTTCAAATCATCTTCCCATTTTTTTTCAAATTTTTTCAAATTTTCTTCTAATTCTAATTCTTTCTCTCTAAGTTCAGCTGCTTCTTCATAATGTTGAGACTTTATTGCTTGTGTTTTTCTTTCAGAAACATTTTCTAGTTCTTTAGTAATTTCTTTAACTGAATCAGGCATACCTCCAGAACGCAATCTTACTCTTGAAGATGCTTCATCTATTAAATCAATAGCCTTATCAGGCAAAAATCTATCAGAAATATATCTGTCAGCTAACTTAACAGATGATACTATTGCTTCGTCGCTAATAACTAGATTATGATGATTTTCATACTGTTCTTTAACCCCTCTTAAAATATCAACTGTTTCTCCTAAACTAGGTTCTTCAACTGTAACAGGTTGAAAACGTCTTTCTAAAGCTGGGTCTCTCTCAACATATTTTCTATAATCCGTAAGAGTAGTAGCTCCAATGCATTGTATTTCACCGCGAGCTAATGCAGGTTTAAGTATATTAGCTGCATCAACAGCGCCTTCAGCTGCACCAGCACCTACTATAGTATGCATCTCGTCAATAAACAAAATACAATTTCCTACTTTCTTTATTTCATCAATAACTTTCTTTAATCTTTCTTCAAATTCTCCTCGATATTTCGTTCCAGCAACTAGAGCTCCCATATCAAGAGAAACGACACGTTTGTCTTTAATTGTACGAGGTATATCTTTAGAATTAATCTTATGAGCTAATAATTCCACTATTGCAGTTTTCCCTACACCTGGTTCTCCCAATAAAACAGGATTATTTTTAGTTCTACGGCTTAAAATTTGTATGACTCTTTGAACTTCAGTAGTCCTTCCTATTATAGGGTCTAATTTCCCTTCCTTGCTGGCTTTAGTCAAATCAACTGATAATTGATCTAAAGTAGGTGTTTTAGCAATGTTTTTTTTCTTTGGAACTTTAGTAGAAGATTCTTGATTTGACATTTCAAGAATAAGTTCTCTAATTTTTTCGAAACTAATAGAAAAATTCTTAAGAACTTGATACGCAACGCCTTCTTTTTCTTTAGATAAACCAAGTAATATGTGTTCTGTACCTATATGATTACTCCCAGCTGATCGTGCTTCATCCACAGAGTATTCTATAGCTTTCTTTGCTTTAGGAGTTAAACCTACCTGTTCTTCTTCGTTAGATTGTTCTTTGTCTATTATAAATTCAATAGCATTTCTGATTTTTTTCAAATCAGAAACAAATTTCTCAATTATTCTAGCTCCAAAACAATTCTCTTCTTTCAAAATGCCCAATAAAATATGTTCAGTGCCAATATAAGGATGATTAAATTTTTGTGCTTCATCTTGGGCAACAGTTAAAACCATTCTCGCAGCTTGTGAAAACTTATCAAATCTACTAGTCATATTTTATTTTCCATAAATTCATCAATCATCACTTTAAATATAGTTAATCATTATAGGTAAGTATATTGCTCGTGTAAATATAAATTTTATTGAATTAAAAAATAATCTTTATAACCAGAATTTGAGAAAAGAAAAAACCCTCGGGCAATGACCTATTTTCCCATCTCGTTACCAAGGCAGTATCGTCAGCGCTAAAATGTTTCACTTCCGTGTTCGGAATGGGAACGGGTGGTACCATCTCGCTCCAATCACCCGAAGGCATTATAAAAATGATAAAGCTTTATAACAAAAAGAGCAATACTATTTATAATATATTAAAGGAAAAAGCTTTCTTTCGCTTGTAAACCTTCTACCCAAACTTCTCCATCAACAAATTGTTCTTTTTTCCAAATTGGGACAGTAATCTTTAATTGATTAACAAAATATCTTACAGCATCAAAACATTCACTCCGATGAGCAGATCCTAAAACAAGAGCTAAACTTATATCTCCAACATTAACAACTCCAATACGATGAAATACTTCAATATCTTTAATGCCCCATATATTTTTAATTTTAGTGCATATTTTATTTATTTCTGTTAGAGCCATGCTTTCATACGTTTGATATTCTAATCGCAAAACTTCTCTATTTTTCGTATATTTTCTAGTAACGCCTAAAAATACTACAATAGCACCATTATTAGGCGTTTTAACATCTAAAATCATTTGATTTATATCTGGAGCTTGATTCAAAATTTTTATCACAATTCTAGCCTCCACTAACTGGTGGAATCAATGCAACTATATCACCATTTTTCAATACAGTTTCGCTTCCACAATATTCTTGATTAACAGCAATCATTTTAGAAGTACATTTATTCAATTGAGGATATTGTTCTGTTAATAAATTAATCAAATCAGTAACAGTCGACTTATCTGGGATTTCTAATTTAATATCATGAAAACCTAATAATTCTCGAAATCTAGCAAAAGCTAAAACAGAAATTTTCAATTAATAAACTCCTATTAATTAAGTCTACTGGACAATCGAAAATAATGCTTCAATTTTAACAATCAATTCTAATTCTCCTGGACTAATAGAAACAGAGTCAGCTTCCAGAGCAGCCATTCTCATTACCGGACCACTTTGATTTTGAAATCCACTATTAACATCAAATTCTCGCAAATATAATAAATTCCCTAATTGAACTCCACTATAAGAAGCAAGTTGTTGTGCTTTACTTAATATATCGTTTACTGCTTTTTTCCTTGCTAATTCTTTATGTTCATTCATATTTTGAGTTGAAAAATTAATACTATTGATTCTAATTAAATCACCACCAGCAACAACAACCCGATCAATTATCTCTCCAATAGCATCTATATTTTCTATTGTAACTACAATCACATTCCTAACTTTATATCCTATAAGTTTTTGTCTTCGAAGTTTGTCATTCCATTGATAACTAGGATAAATAGAATATTCTTTTGTTTGAATATTCTTTGGATCTTTAACAAAATCATCCAAAGAATTATTAACTGCTATCATCGCTTTGTTAGTTTTGTTTTTTGCTTCTGTCACAGTAACATTTGTCGATTCAACTTCTATCTGTATTGTTGCTATATCTGGAGCAATCGAAACTACTCCCATACCTGTTACCGAAATCCCTGTCTCTACATTATTATCAATAGAGTTTCCATTAGAACTCAAACTTCGCACCATATCTCTATTTATACTTTCCTGGACATTGAATGATTGAGGAGTATTCGAGCTTTGAGTTAATTCTCTAGTATTTTGTGGTGTTTCTTGAGCACTAGCAACTAATAAAATATTTAATATTACTAAGGGAAATAATAATTTAATCAAAACTAATTTCTTTTTACTCAACATAAACGCCTCCTACAATTACCTCAATTTTAAATAAACGGATTTGAGTCAGTAATAAATTCTCTTTTAATGCCTGCCATTTGTACTGCAGCCCTAGCACCTTCTTCACCTTTATTACCGGATTTTCCACCTGAACGTTCCATCGCCTGATTAACATCATCAGTAGTTAAAACAGAAAAAATAACTGGAACACCAAATAATACCGAAACCAAACCAGAACCTAAGGAACATTGTTCAGCAATATACTCAAAATGTGGTGTTTCTCCTCGTATAACAGCTCCTATACATATTATTGCATCATAGAGTTTTTTCTTCGCTAAACAAGAAGCAGCATAAGGAATTTCAAATGCACCAGGTACTCTCAGCAAATGGATATTATTGCTAGAAACTCCTTCTTTCAAAAGAATCTCATGAGCTCCATCCAATAACCTTTGAGTAATTAAAGTATTATAATTCGATATCACTATACCAATTGTTAAAGTTGAATGATTTTTTAATTTTATATCTATTTCTTTCATAAAAACTCCGATTTTATACTACTTTAATCAATAGAACTAGCTTTAACTGTTAAATAAAATCTTTGTATAACTGTAATTGTCGAAAAAACTGCAATTATTCCAACTGCGATCCATTCCTGATGTAAAGCAAAACCTAATACTAAAATAATAATCCTCTCAAAACGTGTCATTAATCCACCTGTAACAATTTTAGAAGTTCGAATTGCTGCTTTTGCTCGAAGATAACTAACAAGTTGAGAACTAATTAATGCTATTAAAACTGTAATAACAAACAAAACAAGCTTAGAACTATTTGTATACTCAAGGCATCCGTAAATTAGTATTGAACTAAAAACAAAAGCTTCGCCTAATCGATCACATATAGAATCAAACACTTCGCCAAACCAACTCGTTTTGCCTGTAAAACGAGCTAATGAACCATCTAACAAATCAAATAATCCACTAAATAACAACAATAAACTTGCACCCCAAAAAAAATCAAACATCACAGCGAATCCAGAAGCAATTGCAAATATTAATGAAATCAAAGAAATAAGATTAGGAGAAATTTTTAATTTAACAAAAATTTTTACTATAAAGTTTTCAGGAATTTTCAAAAATGCACGTAAATATTCTCTATACATTCAATTTTGCCTTTTCAATAGATTTTTCTTCATAAAAATTTAGAACTTTTTTTGAAATAACATCCCATTCATATCGTTCAACCATAATATTCCCTCTTTCTGATAAAGTATCTCTTAAAAGCGGGTTTCTAATCAAAAGAATTAACGCATCTGTTAACGATTTAATATCTTTTGTTGGAAACAACAATCCTTCTTGTCCATGAGTCACTACGTTAGAATATCCTTCTATATTACTTGCTACAATAGGCAACCCAGCAGCCATAGCTTCCAATAAAACAATCCCAAAACTTTCTTTGCCAATAGCAGGGGAACAATAAATATGACTTGATTTATAATATCTCGGTAAATCTTCTTCTTTAACAGTACCGACAAAAATAACATCCTTTCGCATATCTCTCTCGCTAAGTATTTGATGACACAAAGAATCAATCTTTCCTGGGCCTACAACAATAAGTCGAAGTTTATTAGGAAAAATCCATCTCAAATCAGCAAATGCCTGAAGTAAATATTTAAGTCCTTTCCTTTTCTCTAATCTACCCACAAATAAGATGTTTATCTTATTATCATTAAATTTTTCAAAAGGTTGAGCTTTTGAAAATCTTTCTTTATCTATACCATTAGCGATAATTTTATATTTTCCTGGGAAAAATTTTTCAACTTGCTTTTTTGCAGATTCTGAAACAGCAATTAACCCATCTAATTTTGAAAATGGTTTTTTTAATAACAAATTAGACCCTATATATCTCCAATTAGTGTCATGAAATGCATGAAAAGTTCCGATTGTTAAAGTTTGTGAATACATTAGAGTTGAAATTGGAATTAAAGGAGCTAAAGGTTCATGGACATGAACAACATCAAACTTGTTTTCATTTAAAATCTTTTTTAATTTAGGAATTAACCAAAAAGATAACGAAACTCGAGCTATAGATGCTCCACTAGGAACAGGAACAGGTCTACCTAATCGAATTAAATCAAAATTTTCTTTATTTTCATTTTGATCATTTGCAGGAGCTAAAATTTTTACATCATGACCTAAAAAGCGAAACTTATTCGCCAAGTGAGAAATATGAGCAGTAACTCCGCCTGGCCAATAAAAATCATAAGGGGAAACAAGTGCTATTTTCATATTTAGACACCGAAATTATTTTTCAAATTAAGTAGTTTGTTCCAAAACAAATTCATCTACCATAATTTTCGCTTCATTATCAGAATATTGTATAGGAGGAGATTTCATAAAATAAGCTGATGGTCCTAATATTGCTCCTTTCAAACCACGATCGATCGCTACTTTACAACATCTTACTGCATCAGTAACAACTCCTGCGGAATTAGGACTATCCCAGACTTCTAATTTCAACTCCATATTTAATGGAGTTCCACCAAATCCTTCTCCTTCTATTCTTATATAAGCCCATTTTCTATCATTTAACCATGGGACAAAATCGCTTGGACCTATATGAACATTATCAGGTCCAATCGTATTTCCAACTTGTGAAACTACAGATTGAGTCTTAGAAATTTTCTTAGATGTTAATCTTTCTCTCTCTAACATATTCAGAAAATCAGTATTTCCTCCAAAATTAAGTTGATAAGTATTTTTTAGTGAAACACCTCTATCTTTTAATAATTGAGTCAAAATGCGATGAGTAATTGTTGCACCAACTTGTGATTTTATATCATCTCCAATAATAGGAACCCCTGCCTTTTCAAAACGTGTTCTCCAATATTTCTCTCGCGCAATAAAAACAGGCACACAATTCACAAAACCACATTTAGCGTTTAAAATTTGTTCAACATACCATTTTGTTGCTTCCTCACTCCCAACCGGAAGATAGCTAATAACAACATCACATTTTACTTTTTTTAATATTGCCTCTACATCAACGGTTTCACCTTCAGCTTTTACTACTCTATCTTTTACGTATTTACCTATTCCATCATGAGTCATACCTCTTTGAACTATCACTCCAGTCTTGGGAATTTCGGCAAATTTTATAGTATTATTTTCACCAGAAAAAATTGCTTCAGAAAGATCTTTGCCAACTTTTGTCTCATCAACGTCAAAAGCTGCTACAACTTCAATATCTTCTACCTTATATCCTCCAACTTCTTGATGGATAAGGCCATTTAAATCTTTCGACTTCTTTAATTTAGAATAATATTCGATTCCTTGTATAAATGAAGAAGCACAATTTCCAATACCAATAATAGCTACTCGAACCTTTTTCACGCTAAATCCTCCAATTTTTTTTAGATTTACAAAAATTAATTATATGACCATCTATCTTGTAAATCTAGAATCTTCTTTCTATTAAAAAATCTATCTTACATTATATGCTAAATATGATAATATATTTTAGTAACAAGTATTTTAAATGACAGATATTTTATTTTTCAGTAAAATATTTTTTATTTGGTTTCTTAAAACCCTTGACTACATTCCTTTAAAATAGATAATATTTTATAATTAAGAAAGCAAAATTCTAATTTATTCAAAATGATACCTTTAACATTATGTATTTTACTAGAATTTTGTGGGGAATTGCCCCAGTGGCGCAGTGGTAGCGCAGTCGACTTGTAATCGACAGGTCAGTGGGTTCGAATCCCCTCTGGGGCTCCAAGACCCAAATTATAAGAAAAAATATGGTAAACTAAAAAAATCGGAGGGGTGGGAGAGTGGTTTAATCCACCAGACTGTAAATCTGGCGTCCGAAAGGGCTTCGTTGGTTCGAATCCAACCCCCTCCACCAAGAGGGGAAAGCCCACATAGCTCAGTGGTAGAGCACACCCTTGGTAAGGGTGAGGTCGGCGGTTCAATCCCGCCTGTGGGCTCCAGAAGATGAAAATTAAATTTAAATAAAAAATAATAGAGGTAAAACCGGAGGAAAAATATGGCAAAAGAAAAATTTGATCGTTCGAAACCACATATTAATGTGGGAACAATTGGCCACGTAGATCATGGAAAAACAACATTAACTGCAGCAATTACTAAAGTTCTATCATTAGGTGGTGGAGCAACATATAAAGCATATGATGAGATTGATAATGCTCCAGAAGAAAGAGAAAGAGGAGTTACTATTAGTATTGCTCACGTTGAATATGAGTCAGAAAGTAGACACTACGCTCACGTTGATTGTCCTGGTCATGCAGACTATATAAAAAATATGATTACAGGAGCAGCTCAAATGGACGGAGCAATATTAGTTGTAACCGCTCCTGATGGTCCAATGCCACAAACCAGAGAACACATCCTTTTAGCAAAACAAGTAGAAGTCCCCAAAATAGTGGTTGTACTAAATAAGGTAGACCAACTAGATGATCCCGAATTACTTGAATTGGTAGAAATGGAAATTAAAGAATTATTAGCAAAATACGAATTTCCTGATGATTCACCCATCATTAGAATGAGTGCTCTACAAGCAGTTGAAAGTACTTCTGAAGACCCAAATGCTGAAGAATACAAACCAATTCAAGAATTAGTTAAAGCTCTAGATGACTATATTCCTGTGCCAGATCGTCCTGCAGATCAACCTTTCCTTATGCCAGTCGAAGACGTATTTGGCATTAAAGGCAGAGGAACAGTAGTTACAGGAAGAGTAGAAAGGGGCACTATAAAAGTTGGCGATACTATTGAATACATTGGATATGGAAAAGTAGAAAGTTCGGTAGCTACCGGACTGGAAATGTTTCATAAATTACTAGATTCTCTTGAGCCAGGAGACGCAGCAGGAGTTTTGCTCAGAGGAGTTGATAGAGAACAAATAGTCAGAGGTCAAGTATTAGCTGCACCGGGTTCAATTACCCCACATGCTAATGCTGAAGCACAAGTATACGTTCTTAGTAAAGATGAAGGAGGAAGACATACTCCATTCTTTACTGGATATAAACCTCAACTCTATATAAGAACTTGTGATATTACTGGCGAATGTAACCTTCCTGAAGGAGTCGAAATGGTTATGCCAGGAGATAATATAACAATGACAATAAAATTGATTGATAAAATGGCTCTTGAAGAAGGATTAAGATTCGCTATTCGAGAAGGTGGGAAGACAGTAGGAGCTGGAGTAATAACTAAAGTATTGGATTAATTTATGGCAAAAAAACGAGGCAATGTTCGTACAGTAATAACTTTGCAATGCAATGATTGTTCTGAACGCAACTATACAACAGAAAAAAACAAACGGAATAGTGCCGACCGACTAGAATTGAAAAAATTCTGCCCAAGATGTAGACAGGTCGCTCCTCATAGAGAAATTCGATGAGACAAAAAGATAATAGTAAAACAAAACCATTTGTAAATCGTCGAACTACTACCCCTACAATGGGTCCAATACAATTCTTTAGAGAAACCTATACCGAACTACAAAAATGCATATGGCCCACACGAGATCAAACAATTAGACTTACTTATACAGTAATAATAATAGCCGTCATAATAGGTATAGTACTAACGCTAGTAGACTATGGATTAGTTCAATCCTTCGGTAGATTTGTAAACGTGTAAAAAAAATAATATGAATACTTCAATAGAAAATATGAAAAACGAAGCTGCTTATTGGTATATGGTTCACACATATTCAGGACAAGAAGACAGAGTCAAAAAAAACTTAGAACTACGAGTTCAAAGCCTTGATATGACTCATAAAATTGACCGAATCATTGTTCCTAAAGAAAAAGAAATTACCGTAAAAGGTGGAAAAAGAAAAGATAGAGAACGAAATATGTTTCCTGGATATATACTCATACATTTATCACTAGATGACGAAAGTTATTTTCTAGTAAAAAATACTCCAGGAGTAACTGGTTTTGTATCTCACGAAGAAGAAGATGGAAATCGTCAAACCCCAGTTCCACTTACGGATAAAGAAGTTAATACTATTTTAAACAAAATAGAAGAACGTCAAGAAGAATTAAAGCTCGCCTATAAAATAGGCGAAACAGTAAGAATTACAGCAGGGCCTTTCTCTGATTTTATAGGCACAGTACATGAAGTACAACATAATAGAGGAAAAGTCACAGTAATGGTATCATTTTTCGGAAGAG
This sequence comes from uncultured Dehalococcoidia bacterium, assembly GCA_964508175.1. Classification (GTDB taxonomy): domain Bacteria; phylum Chloroflexota; class Dehalococcoidia; order Lucifugimonadales; family CAZDRU01; genus CAZDRU01. The sequence goes on along the minus strand of CAZDRU010000036.1, from coordinate 9,536 downwards.
AAACACCTGTAGAATTAGATTTATTACAAGCAGAACCAACTTAAATATAATTAAAAAAAGGAGTGATTGTGGCTAAAAAAGTTTTAGCAACATTAACATTACAATTAGCTGCAGGGAAGGCTACAGCAGCACCTCCTGTGGGACCAGCACTTGGACAACATGGAGTTAATATAATGGCTTTTGTTAAAGAATACAATGCAAAAACGTCTGCAGATGGAGATATGATTATTCCAGCAGTAATAACAATTTATGCAGACCGATCTTTTTCATTCATTACAAAAACACCTCCAGCATCAGACTTATTGAAAAAATCAGCATCTATTGAAAAAGGTAGCGGAGAGAGTGGCAGAGGTTTTGTTGGAAAAGTATCCAAAAAAGATATAGAAGAAATTGCAAAAATCAAATTGAAAGATCTTAACGCAGGATCATTAGATTCAGCGATGAAAATAATTGAAGGAACTGCAAGAAGTATGGGAATACAAGTAGAGTGACAAAAAATATGAAAAGATACACTGCCGCAAAAAATACTATTGAAACAGGGAAATTATACTCATTAAAAGAAGCTGTTGAGCTAGTTAAATCAAATGCAACAGCAAAATTTGACGAAACTATAGAAATTCAGTTCAGAACCGCTGCTGATCCTCGTCAAGCTGATCAATTAATAAGAGGAATTACAGTATTACCTCATAGCACAGGCAAAAAAAATCGTGTTCTCGTCTTTGCCTCTGGAGAAGCTGCGACGAAAGCAAAAGAAGCAGGAGCTGATTACGTAGGAGAAGATGAATTTATCGATAAAATTCAAGAAGGTTGGCTTGAATTTGAAACAATTTTAGCACTCCCAGAATTAATGCCTAAAATCAGTAAGCTTGGCCGAATATTAGGAAGAAAAGGATTAATGCCTAATCCAAAAACTGGTGGAGTAGTACAACCAAATAATATTCCTTCTGCTGTAACAGAAAGCAAAAAAGGAAGAATTGAATATAAACTGGATCGCACAGGCATAATCCATAATATAATTGGTAAAGCTTCACTTTCAGTTGATCAACTTTTTGAAAACATTACTGCATTATCTCAAGCAATACTTAATGCTCGTCCTTCTGGAATAAAAGGAAACCTATTTAAAAGTGTATTCATAAGTAGTACAATGGGTCCATCAATAAAATTAAATACTGGAGATTTAATAGAATAAAAAAATATTACATAAATCAAAGTTCCAAATAACGCCAAAGAAAGCAGGTTCCTTATTCAAAAAGGGTAAAATTACCCCGCCGAGGTATATAAAGGAAACTTATATAAGATAAGTTTATTATTCCCCTGGCTATGCGTTAGGGGATTTTTATTTTGGAGAAAAAATGCCTAGCAAAAAAAATATTGAAAATTTAGCAGAAATCAACAAGTTAGTTGAAAATTCACCTTTAATAATTTTAACGGGATTTAAAAACGTTAGTGTCACCCAATTCCAAATACTACGTAAAGATTTTCGTGAGTCTGAAATAAATTTGAAAGTAATTAAAAACAATCTACTGAAATTAGCAGTAGGCACTTCAGATAAAAAGGACTTACTAAATTTCATCGATGGTTCATTAGCATTAATTACCGGCAATATTGATCCAGCTAAAATGACAAAACTAACAATTGAATTAATCAAAAAAAATAATCTAGACTTTGATGTAAAAGGTGGGATCCTTGATACAAATCCATTAACTAAAGACGAATTAACTCAACTTTCAAAATTACCATCCAAAGAAATTCTATTAAGCCAATTATTAAGTTCTGTACAAAGTCCAATAGCAAATTTGCAACTAATTTTGCAAGCACCTATACAAAATCTAACGACTAATCTTACACAACTTACATCTGGACTATTAAACGTTTTAAATCAACGAAAAGAACAAATAAAAAATCAATAAAAGGAGAAAATCATTATGAGTAAAGAAGATATTTTAGAAGCTATTAAAAAAATGACTGTAGTCGAAGTAGCTGAATTAGTCAAAGCCCTTGAAGATGAATTTGGAATCTCTGCAGCTCCTGTAGCAGCACCTGTAGCAGCAGCTCCTGCTCAAGCAGAAGGAAGTGCCGAAGCAGCAAAAGAAGAACAAACTGAATTTAAAGTAACATTACAAGAAATTGGTGATAATAAAATCAATGTTATTAAAGCTGTAAGAGAAGTTTCTGCTTTAGGATTACGTGAAGCAAAAGAATTAGTTGAAGCCGCTCCAACTACAGTTGCTGAAGGCATAAGTAAAGAAGAAGCTGATAAAATGAAAGCAAAGATTGATGAATCTGGTGCCAAAGCCGTAGTTGAATAAATTATAACTAAACGCAAAAAAATACGTAAAAAATAGCTAAAATTTTAGTTATTTTTTACGTATTTTTTTTTAAGTTTTTTCTTAATATTTCTTTGAAAAATTAACTTTATTTATCATCAGATAAAGCAGTTGATATAACTTCAGGACCAAGAATAAATTCTGAACCAGAAGGTAATATAGCAACTCGAATATCATCACTCAATTGTTGAGTAAGGGTATATTTTATTAAATCGTCATTCAACGTTATTCTAATTAAATCATTAGCTTGGGCTTTTGCTTTAGCAACTTCTAAAATAGCTAAAGCTTCTCCTTCAGCTTTGATAATAGCCGCTTCTTTAGCTCCTGTGGCTTCTTTTATAGCAGCATTAGCTAATCCAAAAGCAAGCGCTTCAGCTTGTTTCGCTTCTGCTTCAACTTGAAGAAGTTTATTTTCTGCTTCCATTGCTGCTTGTTGAGCAACTACTTTCCTTTCAATTGATTGAGCAAATATTGCACTAAATTGAAAATCAGTAATTGCGACTTTTTCAATCAACACCCCAAAAGGCTGTATATTTTCACGCAAACTAACTTCAATACTATTCCTGACATCCGCTCTTCTTGTTATTAATTCTTCTGCATTATACCCAGCCGTCACGGCTTTAACAGCTTCTTGAATTTGTGGAGAGATTATTGTTGTGACATAATTTTGTCTAAAATCTTGGTATACCTGTCCAACCAGTACAGGATTTAAACGATAGTTCACAGTAACTTCAGTAGATACTTCTTGTAAATCTTTTGATGATGCTTGAGTAGGAGTTTGGTCTTTTTGTATAAGAACATCCATGATTTCAACTCTTTCTACTCCGGGAGTAATAAAGTATAAGCCTTCAGGTAAAGTGCGTCCTGTAACTTTTCCAAAAGCAAGTACAACTCCTCTAGTACCTGCTTCAATTTGGCCAACAGAACCTTGTAAAACAAATCCTACTATCAAAAGTATTATTCCTAGTAATAAACGTGGTGGTCTTGGTTCAATTTTATTTTGTCCCATTCCAGTTTGAGTAAAACGCAAACCGAAAGCAACAATAACTATAATTGGAACGATAATAAAAAGAGCCTTTAAAATAATAATCATATTTACTCCTTAATTAATTTTGTATTTAATGATTTTACCTAAAATAAGGTAATATCTCATTTAAATAGTTTAATGCCCTTTCAAGTACAAGATCAACTTCTGAATTAGGATTTTCAGTTATTATTGATTGAGAAACTTTAATTGTAGGAACAACTCCAATATTTTTTATGATATTTCCGTTCGATGTAATCCAAAGAGTATTAGGAATAGTCAATATTTGACCATTATTTAAAAACACAATTTTTTTATCAATGCCGTATTTAGCTGTACTTTCTCCAATAACTACAGACTCAGAAGAATCTTGTAAAACAGCACTAACAAGTTCTGATACACCACTCGTTTGTTGATTAGTTAGTATAACTATAGGAACTGGTGAAGATAAAATCTTTTCACTATTTTTGTCAAATTTAACAGGAGTTTTTATACTATCAAGATTTTGTTTATACATATACAAATCTTTCTGCAATAATTCAAATAATATTGATTCGGTAGCAACTAATGAATAACCTGAACTATTACGTAAGTCAATAATTAGAGCAAGTGGGTCATAGTCTCTTATTTGAAGTAATACCTCACTAAATTGATTTCCAGTTTCATCAGTAATCCATGGAATATAAATATATCCTATTGACCCAGAAAATAACTGTGCCCCGACTGTATTTGAAAATATTTTCTGCCGTTCTATACTTGTTTCTTGTATTGTTCCTTGTCTACTTATAGTCAAACTAACTAGAGAACCAACAGTACCTCTAACTAATTTAACAGAATCAATGAATGATCTATTTTCAATATTAGTACCATCAACTGCTAATATTATATCTCCAACCATAATTCCAGCTTTCTCTGCTGGACCAGAATCTTCTAAAGCTACAATAACAGGTCGTCCATTAAATTCTCTAACATATATTCCAATACCCTCATAATAACCTTTTATACTTTCATTTAATGCTTTATATTCGTCACTAGTAAGATATTGTAATTCTGGATTTTTAAAACTTTTTATTAATGCATATATTAAAACTTGAGTTGTTAATTTTTCATCAAAGTTTTCACTTTGATTTTCGACTATCAGATATGTTTTCCACACATCAGCTAATTCTTGTGGCACATATTCTGGCACTTTAACTTTTGAATTAGCTAATTTCGTTAATAAGGCATATGGAGAAATTTCGCTAACATCACTCAAAGCCATGATCATATCATTATTAACCTCATCAATATTCACATTCGAAAATTCCAAGTAATTTAAACGAATTTCATCCCAAGCTTCCCACAAAGTAGACAATATAATAGGTTCTGGCTCTTTAATTTGTTTAGACTCTCTTAATGTTAAACAACTTAAAAACAAATTAAGAATCACTATGATTAACAACGTATGTATAAAATATTTTTTAATAATCATAAAATAGTTTTCTAATGTTCAAAACTATATTACAACATTTTTAAAAGTACTTTATACTAAAAATAAAATAGATAATTTGCAGATAAACTTATACTTTTTTACAATACAAATATAAAATTGATTATTTAACATGGAGAAATTATGAATCTAAAAAACATTTTCTCATCTTTGATATTAATAAATGTAATTATTTCAATGATCGCTTGTAATAATTTAATTTCACCTCGTGAAAGTACAGAACCAATTGAAAAAGTAAGTCCAACAAAAAAAACTGAAATAACTACAAATAAAAACGAAGATAGCAATCAATCAAAACAATTTGTGCGCCTTTGGTCTGATCCTGCTACACTAGATCCTCATCTTAGTACTGATGCAACATCAGCAAGCATAATAGTTGAAATTTTTGGCGGGCTTGTAACTATCAATCCAGACATGGAAATTGTTCCTGATTTAGCAACTCGATGGGAAATAGAAAATAATGGTTTATCTTACATATTCAATCTCAATAGTAATGCAACATTTCATGATGGAAAACAGGTTACTGCTCTTGATTTTAAATGGTCTTTCGAACGTGCTAGTAATCCAAGTACCGGCAGTCCAGTAGCTGATGAATATTTAGGAGATATTATAGGAGTCCAAGAAAGACTGAAATCAAAAGCTCAAAATATAGAAGGAATCCAAGTCATTGATGACTATACATTAAAAATCAATATTGATGCGCCAAAATCATATTTTATTGCAAAACTTACTTATCCAACTGCATTTGTATTAGATAAAAATAATGTTGAAAGTTCTCGTCAATGGTTTTTAAATCCAAATGGAACTGGAGCATTTAAACTCTCAAAATATACACCAGGAGAGAATTTAATTCTTAAGGCAAATAAAAATTATCATCTAGGAGCTCCCAAAATTGATACTGCCAGATATGTTCTAAGTGGCGGCACTGCAATGTTAATGTACGAAAATGATGAAATAGATATAACTGGAGTCGGCTTAGCAGATTTAGATCGTATTCTTGATCCATCTAGTCCTCTCAATAAAGACTTAGTTAAAAGACCTCCTACATTCCAAACAAGTTATCTTGGCATGAATTCCAATATGCCACCATTAGATGACGCAAACATTCGACTTGCTCTTAATCATGCGATCAATCGTGAAGAAATATCAAAAATTGTTCTTGCAGACTTAGTAATTCCAGCAAAAGGTATCTTACCGCCTGGATTTCCTGGATATAATGAAAACTTAACAGGATACGAATACGATTTGGAAAAAGCAAAAAATCTCATTAAAAATTCCAAATATGGTAATGATATACCTACAATACAACTTTCAACTGCGGGGAATTTTGGTGCTACAAGTGTAGATTTAGATCTTGAAGTTATTATAGAAAATTGGAAAGCCCTTGGAATAAACGTTGAAATACAACAAACAGATTGGGCAACATTTCTGCAAGATTTATACAAAAACCGTTATCAAATGTTTCAAATAGGATGGGTAGCAGATTATCCAGATCCTCAAAACTTTTTAGACATTCTTTTTCACTCTAATAGTAGTAGTAACCACACAGGATATAAAAATACTAACGTAGACACACTTTTAGAACAAGCAAGAATTGAACAAAATAAAATAAAAAGATTTGAAATCTATAATTCAATTGAAGAGAAAATTCTAGAAGATGCTCCATGGATACCTTTATGGCATAGTGCGGAAAGTTATCTATTAATCAAACCTCGCATTAAAAATTTCAAAATTTCTCCATTAATTGTTCCTAATTTAAGATATATAGACATTGTAGAATAACTAGAAGAAAAACTAATGTGGCAATATACCGTTAGAAGATTACTGTGGTTACCTTTCCTACTTATAATTGTATCTTTTATAACATTTTTTCTTGGAAGATTTGGCCCAGGTGATCCAATTCAAGTTTTAATGGGCCAATATCATAATGAAGAAGTACATAAAAGATTAGAACAAGAAATGGGCTTAGATAAGCCTATATTTATTCAATATGCTAATTACATAGGTAAAGTTTTAAAAGGAGATTTTGGAGAAAGTTTTAAATATAGAGGAAGAAGCGTAAAAGAACTCATAAGTAAACGGTTATGGATATCAATACAACTTGGATTTGCTGCAAGTATAATATCGATAGTTTTGGGAATACCCATAGGATTTTTCGCTGCTAAAAAACATGGAACCTGGGTTGACACAACCACTGTTAGCATAACTCTATTTTTTATGTCATTACCTGTTTTTATAACAGCCCCATTCCTTTTAATGCTCTTTGTTCTTTGGCTCAATTTACTGCCTAGTCATGGTTGGGATGGTTTTTTTAGTTTGAGCATCATCATGCCAGCACTTGTTATGGGAATACCCGGAATCGCAGGTATTACTCGATTAACTAGAGCTAGTACACTTGAAATACTTTACAAAGATTATGTCCGAACAGCACGTTCAAAAGGATTAAAAGAATTTAATATAAACAAAAAACATATTCTAAAAAATGCTCTCATTCCTTTATTCACAGTCATCGGACTTTCTTTAGGAACTTTAGTAGAAGGAGCTTTTATTACTGAAGGATTTTTTGGCATACCTGGTATAGGACGATTAGCTATAGAATCTTTTTTTGCTAGAGATTATCCAATCATTACAGCATTAAGTCTACTCATCGCTTCTTCGTTTATTATTTCAAATTTAATTGTAGATTTAGGTTACCGTTTCATAGATCCGAGGATTAAATACTAAATTATGTTTAAAACAAATTACAAACGAAATAGTTTAACTAGACAAGCAATACGCAGACTTTTTAAAAATAAAATCGGCTTAATATGCCTAAGCATTATTATATGTTTCTATCTAGCCGGATCATTAGCATCATGGATAACTCCTTATGACTATAATGAACAAAATATTGAAATCAAAAATACTGAAGGGAAAATGCGTGGTTGTATAGCATGTAATCCTCCTAGTTTAAAACATCCATTCGGTACTGATCGATTAGGACGCGATGTACTTACAAGAATTATTTTTGGATTGAGAACTACTGTAATCATAACAATAGCAAGTATCGTAACGGGCGGCTTAATTTTAGGTATAACTTTTGGTTTAATATCAGGATATTTCGGGGGTAAAATAGATACGCTAATCATGAGAATTGGCGAAATATTCTTAGCATTTCCTGGATTATTACTTGTATTACTTATAGCAGCAACAGTACGCCCAAGAGTAACTTCTTGGGTAAGAATATTTGAAACTAATACAGGGATTGAAGGAATAATTACCCTAGGAATTGTAGATTATCTAGTTGTATTTGGAGCGATGGCAGCATTTTCTTGGGTCGGAATGTCACGTTTAGTTCGTGGGCAAGTTCTTCAAATAAAAAAATCTCAATTCATTGAAGCTTCAATAGCAAGTGGAGCGTCTACTTTCAGAATTCTTTTCTCTCACATACTACCAAATATTTTGCCAGCCTTAATTGTTGTCATTTCTATGGGAATGGGAAGCGCTGTTGGAACTGAAATAATTTTAAGTTGGCTTGGAATAGGCATTCAACCACCTACTCCAAGTATTGGAGTAATGATCTATGAAAATGGAAATTTGGGAGTCTTAAGATCTAATCCTCATTTAATCTTATTTCCAATCGGTGTTGTAACTATTTTAATATTTACATTTAATTTACTTGGAGATGCATTGAATGACGCATTCAATCCTAGAATATATTAAAAAAGGGAAATAATAAAAATTCAGATAATAAATTTAAACTAATATCATGAAATAAATATTTAAAAAATTTCTACCAAAAACAATACGCAACACCAACTGCTGGCAGTATTAATATAGCAAAACTTAACCAAATTACTTTCCATATATTCTTAGCAGTATTGCCAAATAACAATGATTTCAAAAATTTACCCACAAATTTTCTCCTAATAATTGATTCTTAAAAATTATATCGTTTTTTTTTATAAATATATAGAATATTTAAAGCAATAAAAAGTTCTTTTTATACTTTTTGTTAATTTATATTTTCTTAAACATCTATTAATGCCGAACCAGAGTGATTTGAATTCAAAAAACCCATCATAATTTGAACGGTTTTTCTAGCTTCTGTCCCCATAGAAACTCCTTCTCCACCATGTTCAATTAAAGAAATAAGCTCTGTATACGCCGCTGTAATTCCCTGAATAGTATAAGCTTCTGGTTCAATATTTTGAGTTCTATCTATACCAGTTTTACCACCCTCATTAATAGTCATAGTAGTAGTATTTCCGTTCGTATTTATTTTCCCTTTATCTCCATATAATTGTAAGGAAAGTCCTGGATAAGAATTTTTATCAGCAAAATATAAAGCTTGAATATCATTTTTGAATTGTATAAAACCAGTAGCAGAAGGATCATTTTCTGGTTTTTTACCTCCATCACCTTTATATCGGTCCCAATCATCAAAGCCTTCTTCTAATTTTGCCCAAACTTTTATCGGTTCAGATTCTGCAAAAAACCCAATTAAATCAATCATATGGGTTCCATTTCTAAATAACATTGCCCTAGCTCCACCTTGAGTTAAAATTATCTTCGTTAACTTCCCAATAGAACCTGAACGAATTGCTTCACGTATTTGATGAAATATAGGCATCCATCTTCTCGTATGATCAACTACAAGAACAACATTATTATCTTTACACGATTGAATAATTTGATCTGCTTCATCTAAAACAAA
>CAZDRU010000035.1:0-24247 GCA_964508175.1 uncultured Dehalococcoidia bacterium | reverse complement strand
AATAATTACTTTAGATCAAGAGAATGCTATTAGTCAGGCTAAAAAATACGATGCAAAATCACAGAAAACGCCTGAAATTAAACCTCTTGAAGGAATCCCATTAGTCCATAAAGATCTTATTCAAACTAAAGGATTATTAACGACATACGGTTCGCCAATTTACCGTGATAATATCCCAACAACAGATAATTTAATAGTAAAACGTTTAAAAAATGCAGGAGCAATAACTTTAGGCAAAACAAACACCCCTGAATTTGGAGCTGGTTCTCAAACTTTCAACCCCCTTTTTGGACAAACATTAAATCCATATGACCTAAGCAAAACTTGTGGAGGAAGTAGTGGAGGTTCTGCTGTTGCACTAACAACAGGAATGGCTCCAATAGCTACTGGCAGCGATTTGGGAGGGTCATTAAGAAATCCAGCTAGTTATTGCAATGTAATAGGGTTTAGAACATCTATGGGAAGAATACCAACACTACCTTCAGAAAATCCCTGGCTTAATATGACAGTAGAAGGTCCAATGGCTCGAACTATAGAAGATATAGCAATAATATTAAGTATTATCGCTGGCCCAAATACATTCTTCCCTCTATCGATTAATGAATCAAGTAATTTATTTTTAAATGAGTTAAAACGTGATTTTCAAGGAGTTAAAATTGCATGGGCTCCAAATATAGCAAATCTTCCTATGGAATCAGAAATTCCATTGATCATGAAAAAACATCTAAAAATATTTGAAGAATTAGGATGTTCTATTGAAGAAATAGATCCTGATTTTTCAGGAGCAGATGAAGTGTTTAAAACACTTAGAGCCTTTGATTATGCAATTTCACATAAACATTTATTAGATAATCATAAAGAACAATTAAAAGATACTGTAATTTGGAATATTGAACAAGGGTTAAAACTCTCTAGTGTAGATATAGGCAAAGCATTAAAAAAGCGTACTGAAATCTTTAATAAATTCGTAGAATTTACAAACAAGTTTGAATATATTATATTACCAGTTAGTCAAGTACTTCCTTTTGATGTAAATAAACCATATGTCGATGAAATAAATGGTGTGAAAATGGATTCTTATATTGACTGGATGAAATCTTGTTATTACATTAGCATTACAGATCACCCAGCAATTTCTGTGCCTTGTGGTTTCTCAAAAAACGGCAGTCCATTTGGAATGCAAATTGTCGGCCGACATAAAAAAGAATTCTCAGTCTTACAACTCGCTCATGCTTTCGAAGAAAAAACCCAATACTGGAAAATTAAACCTAAAATATGTTCAGATGATCAATAAACCAATATTAATGATCCATATTGCCCACGTCAACAACCATTAACTCATCAGAAAATATCACTTCTCCTTCATAAATTTTCCTAATATCTCCAATCGCTTTTTCTTTATTTGCATGTAAAGAAATATTTGGTCCAGTATGGACTAAAACCAATTTTTTAACACCCGCTTCTTGTGCCATTTTAGCAGCACCAGTAGTTCCACACTGACCTCTATCTTCTTTAACCTTTTCCATCATCTCTTGGTCATCCCAACACATACATAACATCATATCAGCGTTTGAAGCTAAATCTACAACTGATTGACAAGGTCTAGTATCTCCTGTAAATACAATACTTCCTTCTGAAGTATCAAACCGATAAGCTAAAGAATCTAACCAAGGTTGCACATGTTCAGCATTAGCAGCAGTTACTTCCCAAGTATCTCCAGAAAAAACTTTGCCAGCAATAACATCCTTAGCAAAAACATGTGGAGGTTTCCTAGGAAGAGTACCTCCTCTATTAACATGTACAGTTTGACTAACTGGTGTATTTATTCGTGCTTTCCAATCATGAGCAAACACCCCGTCTTCTCCAATAATATCTTGAGTTATTTTTTCAGTTAAAGTAGGCCCATAAACTTGTAATTGATTTTCCTTGCCAATACTTTGATCCCATCTACATAATAAAAAACATGGATAATCTATGTCATGATCAAAATGATGATGTGTAAAAAAAAGATGATCTATATTGGTCGGCCAAAGACCTGCTTTAACTAATTTATGAGTAGCAGCTGGTCCACAATCAATCATAACTTGATAATCTCCAAATTCAGCAACAAAAGAAGACCCAAATCTTTGAGGAGTGGGAGTAGGTGTTCCTGAACCTAAAACATATACACGAGCCATATTCACCTTCTTATTAATATATAGTTATATATTTTGAAATTATAGCTATTTGATTAGTAAATACCAAGAAGGACTAGATTTTTAATGTATACCTTATCACCTTAAATAGAATAAAAAAAAACTATTTTATTCGTCAATAAGTGACCTTTGAATTCCTTCTTCTTTATCATTTACATTATTCTCAGGCATTATTAAACCTAAATGGGAATAAGCCAATTTTGTAGCTTTTCTGCCTCGAGCACTTCTATCAAGAAATCCTTGTTGTAATAAATATGGTTCACAAACATCCATTACTGTATCAGAATCTTCATTAATTGACGCAGCTAAAGTATCTAAACCTACAGGACCACCATTAAATTTTTTTATCAAACTTTCTAATAATTTATTATCTATTTGATCTAAACCTTTAGTATCAACTTGAAGCATATCCAAACAATCCAATACAACGTTATCAGTAATAACTCCTTTATTTTTTACCAATGCATAATCCCTAATTCTTCTAAGTAATCTATTAGCAACTCGGGGAGTACCTCTGGATCTTCTAGCTATTTCTTTTAATAATTTTTCATTTATTTTAAGTTCAAGAATTTTAGCCGATCTTTCTAAAATTAATACCATATTTTTCTCTTCATAAAAATTTAAACGCCCTATAATGCCAAATCTATCACGTAAAGGAGCACTAACCATCGAATATCGAGTAGTAGCACTAATAAGTGAAAATTTATTAATTTGCAAATTAATGCTTTTAGCTCCCATTCCTTTACCCATCATCCATGACAAATTAAAATCTTCCATAGCTGGATACAATACTTCTTCAACATTACGATTTAATCGATGCACTTCATCAATAAACAAAATGTCATTTTCTTCTAACCCAGTAAGAATGGCTGCCATATCGCCACTTCGTTCTATAGAAGGGCCTGAAGATATTTTAATATTAACCTCTAGTTCTTTAGCAATAATATAAGCTAAAGTAGTTTTTCCTAATCCTGGCGGACCATACAACATAACATGTTCTATAGGTTCTTTTCTTATCTTAGAAGATTTAATAGCAATATCTAAATTATTAATAACATTTTCTTGTCCAACAAATTGTTTCAATCGAGTAGGACGCAAAGATAAATCCATATTACTATCATCTTCTTGCGCATTAGGATCAATTAAACGATCATTCAAAATTACAAACTCCGAAAAATATTACTTTGGCAAAATTCTAATCTTGAAAAAACAAAATATCAAGCAAATAATGAATTAAAATAAACGATTATTATTTACTAATGAAAAAAAACTTTATATACTCTCCTCTGAAAGAGAAAAATAGGTTATAATTTAACTAAATAAAATTAATTAATTGCCTAATAATAAAAGAGATTACAATGGGTGCATTACCAAAAAAGAAAATAACAAAACGAAGAGGACGAACTAGAATCGCTCATCAAGGTATAGCTACTCCAACTCCTTCACGTTGTAGTGAGTGTAACTCTCCATTTATTCCACACAGAATCTGTCCAAGTTGTGGCTACTACAATAAAAAATTAGTCTTAGCTAAAAATACTAGTAACGAAGAAACTCAAGAAACTCAAGAAACTCAAGAAAATTAATTATTGTATGGAAATTAATCCCAGTAATTCAATTTTTGTCTTTCCAGGACAAGGTTCACAATTTCCAGGAATGGGAAAAGACCTTAACGAAATTAAACCTCTGCTATCAATAATCAATAAAGCTGAAGAAATATTAGAAATTTCATTATCAGAAATATTCTCTGAAAATAATGCTGAAATACTCAATAATACAAGAATAGCTCAACCCGCTATTATGTTAATAAGCTTGGCTTATTTTGAATTAGTTAAACATTACAATGGAAAACAATTCAAAGAACCAAAATTCTGGGCGGGACACAGTTTGGGAGAATATACAGCCTTGGTTGCATCAAATGCGATAACCCTAGAAGAAGGTTTAAATTTAATTAGTAAAAGAGCTTTATTCATGGAACAAGCTTCAAAACAATTTTCTGGAGGAATGATTGCAGTCATTGGTTTAGAACTCAAGCAAATTCAAAATGCTTTAAAAGATACTTCAGCAGAAATAGCCAATATTAATAGTAAAAATCAAATTGTCATAAGTTGTAAAAGTGAGATAATTGAAAAAACATTAGAATTATGTAAAGAAGCTGGGGCTAGGCAAGCAATAAAATTGCCCGTGAGTGGAGCTTTTCATTCGAAACTAATGATTCCAGCACAAAACCAATTAAATCAACACATTGATACTATTCCATTTAAAACCCCCACTTCACCAATTATTTGTAATACAAACACAATGATCACATCTGACCCAAACATTTTAAAAGAAGAATTGAAAACCCAACTTTGTAATTGTGTAAATTGGCAAAAGAGTATAGAAACAGCTGTAAATGAAGGTATTGAATCTCTCGTCGAAATAGGCCCAGGTAAAGTACTTAGAAATTTATTCAAAAGAGATTATCCATCTCTAAATGTAGTAAGTTTGAATAATGTTGAAACAATAAAAGAAACACCCTTTATTTAATAAAAAAAATTTCTTATACTAAGCATTCATCTATCAAAAGAGATATTAATTTAATGAACATGAAACGAAAAGTAAGAATTTTTTCTCTCCAAGCTTTATTCGAATCTGATGTTACAGGTCGTTCTACAGAAATTTGCTTAAAAAATTTATTAAAAGCGAACACAAAACAAAAAAATACTCTCAAAACAGCAGAAACTTTAACAAATAATGTCAGTCAAAATATTACTAAAATAGATCCAATTATTTCAGAATTCATACACCAATTTTCACTTACTAAACTCACCCCACTTGACAGAACCATACTAAGAATTGCAACATATGAAATGATCATTGATAAAGACATACCTTTTAAAGTAGCAATTAATGAGGCAATTGAAATAGCTAAACACTTTGGAAGTGAAACTTCTCCAAAGTTAATTAATGGAATATTAGGAGCTATAGCAGAAAAATATATTAATAATTAAAAATTTCGGAGGAAAAATATGGCTAATATACAAGAAAAAGTTACAGAAATAATTGTAGATAAACTTGCAGTTGATGAAAATGCAGTCTCTCCAGAAGCAAATTATGCAGAGGACTTAGATGCTGATTCACTAGATTTAGCAGAATTAGTAATGGCATTAGAAGAAGAATTTTCTTCCGATGAAAACAAACTAGAAATTTCTGATGAGGACGCAGCAAAAATTAAAACAGTCGGAGATACAATTGCTTTTTTAGAATCTAAAGGCATAAAGTAATTATTTATAAAACCATCGAAAAATAAATACCGATTTTGAACAATTTAACCACAATAGAAACAGAAGTTAAAAATTGTCTTAAATGCATTTTATCGAAAACAAGAACTAATGCTGTCCCAGGAGAAGGCCCTCAATCTGCAGATTTAATGTTTATAGGTGAAGCTCCAGGATTTCATGAAGATCAAAAAGGAAAACCATTCGTAGGAAAAGCAGGACAATTACTAAATAAAATCTTAGGAGAGTATGATATTCAAAGAAGCTCTGTATATATAAC
Source organism: uncultured Dehalococcoidia bacterium (assembly GCA_964508175.1). GTDB lineage: Bacteria > Chloroflexota > Dehalococcoidia > Lucifugimonadales > CAZDRU01 > CAZDRU01. The sequence goes on along the minus strand of CAZDRU010000035.1, from coordinate 18,515 downwards.
AAATATTGTTAAATGTCGTCCTCCTAATAACAGAAATCCTGAACTAGAAGAAATTAACGATTGTCAACCATACCTTCTAAAGCAAATTAATATCATTAATCCCAAAATTATTATTCCACTTGGGAATTTTTCTCTAAAATATTTTTTCCCAGAAAGTTCTATTACAAAAGTTCGAGGTCAATTACTAAATAAAAATGATAGACAAATATTCCCCATGATACATCCTGCTGCAATATTTAGAAAACAAGAATATTTTGAACAATTTCGAAAAGATGTTTCAACCTTAAAAAACATATTAGAGGAAAACAAAACAAAAACCGCTCCAAAACAAATGCCTTTATTTAATTAATACTACTTCACAAAACAATTTTAAATAAACGAAGAAAAACGTTAATCTTCCTATCGAATAACTTATAATACACACAAGTTCAAATAAATTCTCTCCTAATTTTATTGAAAAAAATAATTAATTCTGGTTAGCTACAATTATTGTATTTAAATAGTTGAAATACTTATAAATAATTTCATTAATTACCAAGCATTCAAAAAAACTTCATAATGACAGAAAACAAACATAATAAAACGATATTAATCACTAATTCCAAAAAATTATTGATTACTCAAATTATCTTTTGCACTTTGATAATAATATTTTTTTCTATAGTAATAACGTTGGGAATTCTACCTAATTCATGGGAATTAACCAAAGAGATTACAGAAAACGTACTTAAATGGACTGGAAAACAAGGAATATTTATCCTTAGTGGCTTTAGTTTAATCTTATTAATAACTCTAGTAATAAAACCTAAACTGATTCTTACTTATTTTCAATACTGGATTGGAATAATTACAATGATAATTATATCTTTTGGAATACTTGGAATTGTAGATAATCAAATAAACAATACTCTCAACTATGATCCAGAAACGAATAGTTACTATACTTATTTAATTGCAGGTAAAATAGGAACATTAATCGCTAGTGATTCATTGATATTAGGAACTTTGAGAATAATACTTCTATTTATTATATTACCTTTAATTATTATTCCTCGATTAGCAATTAAAATATATACTCAATCTCTAAAACATTCTTCAAAATTTATCGTGAAGATCGTATATGCGATTTATCAAATTATGCTTAAATCTGTAAAGTATCTAATGAAAACAAGTATACGTTCGGTTACAACTCTGTTTTCAAAAATAAAATCTACTAAAACAGTTCCCTCAAATACAGCTGTTAAAAATATTGAAACGCAAAACACACCAACATTAGAAAATAACAAAGAACATAGTATTTCTTATGAAGATATAAATTCAAATACCGAAACAAAAACAACTCCTAATTTAAAATCTGAATTTAATATGCAATTGCCACTTGTTGGAGAACGTTTAAAAACACAAATTAAGAATAAATCGACACAAAAACCCTCTATAGATTTATTCGATAAAACTGAAAACATTAAACCTGCTGATGAGATTTTTAATCAAATTTCTCAAAAAATTGAAACCACATTAGAAGAACATGGTGTACATGTTTCTGTTGGGAGTATAAAACCTGGATCAAGAGTTATAAGATTTGGATTAATTCCAGGTTGGAGCAGAAAATCTAAAATTCCTATACAACAAAATTCTACAGATGAAACAAAAAATCTTATTGAATCAAGTAGAGTAAAAGTACATAGCATCACTGCACGTGAAAAAGATCTTGCTTTAGCATTAAAAACGCCTCATCTCACAATACAAGCTCCTGTTCCAGGAGAAGCAGTTGTAGGAATAGATGTTCCTAATCCAAATCCATATGAAGTGAAATTGAGAACTTTAATTGAACATGAACAATTTAATAAAATCGCAAACCAAGAAGGGCTTCCTATAGGACTTGGAGAAAATGTAGGAGGAGAACCAATAAGTATTGATTTATTAGATATGCCTCATCTATTAATAGCTGGAGCAACTGGTTCAGGAAAAAGTGTTTGTATAAATTCCATAATTGATTCCTTAATTTTTGCTTGTTCCCCTGAAGATTTAAGATTAATAATGGTTGATCCTAAACGAGTTGAATTAACACCTTTTAATGATTTACCTCACCTAGTATATCCAGTAGTAGTCGAAATGGATGAAACAATAGACGTCCTAGACAGTTTGATCAATGAAATGTTTGCTAGATATAAATTACTTGAAGAAGCTGGAACTAGAAATATAAAAGCTTATAGAGAAAAAACTAACCATAAATTGCCTTATTTAGTACTGATCATTGATGAATTAGCTGATCTAATGATGGCAAGTAGATTTGAAGCTGAACAATTATTAGTACGATTAGCGCAACTAGGCAGAGCAACTGGAATTCATCTGATTTTGGCTACTCAACGACCATCAGTAAATGTCGTAACAGGATTAATGAAAGCAAATATTCCTTCAAGAGTAGCATTTGCTGTTGCTTCACAAGTAGACTCTCGTGTGATATTAGATGTAAATGGAGCTGAAAAATTATTAGGAAAAGGAGACATGTTATTTCTTTCGTCAGATAATCCTCAGCCAATCAGGTTACAAGGAACATTTCTCACTGACAGTGAAACATCAAACATAGTTGATTTTTGGAAAAAACAAAATATTACACCACCTAATAACATTTCTCTGAAACATCCTAAAGAAACTTCAACAAATCCTTCTAACAATGATTTTTTTGAACAAGCAAAATCACTAGCAATTCGACAAAATAATTTATCTCCTTCAATTTTACAAAGAAAATTACAAATAGGTTATCCGAAAGCTTTAGAATTAATTAATCAACTTGAAAAAGAAGGATTTTTATCAAAAGAAATTATAAATCAGGATTCAAACAATAATTTTTAAAAACAACCTTCTAAATTCTTAGTAACTATCCCTTTAGATTTGATTGACATGATAAATTTCCAATGCTACGATAATCGTAATTGTAACTAAAATTACAATAATTCCTATTTAGTTTTTTAACTATAATCGATTTTGAAATTTGGTGAAAATTGCATAAAAAAAAAGATTTGATTGTAAGGTTTGCTGGAGATGGTGGCCAAGGAGTAGTAACCTCGGCAGAAATACTTGCTAAATCTGCTGCTCAAGCAGGATTTCATGTATTGACTTTCGCTACATTTCCCTCACAAATAATGGGAGGGCCTACTTGGACACAAACGAGAATATCCCTAAATGAAATTCACAGCTCGGGAGATTCAGTTGATATTCTAGTTGCATTAAATGAACAAGCATTTGATACTCATCAATCAGAAATGAATTCTCAGGGAATTATACTTCATGATTCTGCCAATAAATATGAGAGTAAAATCAATTCTCTCGGCATACCACTTTTAGAATTAGCTCGACAAGTTGGAGAACCGAGAGCTGCAAATATGGTTCTGATGGGAGTCATTAGTGCAATCAGTGGGCTATCTATTAATATTTTTGAAAATTTCATTACTGAACGCTTTAAATCTAAAGGCCCATCAGTAATAAATCCAAATCTAGAAGCATTAAAACTAGGAATGGAATTTGCGAAAAATTCGCAAATAAAATTCAGTAAATTACCTTCGATTTCAAAAGAAAAAGAAGAAGATCGAATATTCATTAGTGGAAACGAAGCACTGTCAATAGGAAGTATAGCAGCTGGACTTGAAAGTTTTGTTGGATATCCAATATCACCAGCCAGTACAATACTTATATTTATGGAACAATATCTTAGAGGCCCAAATAAATTCGTTTATCAAGGAAGCTCTGAAATAGAATCAATAACATCAATAATAGGTTCAAGTTATGCAGGCAAAAAATCAATGACTGCAACAGCAGGACCTGGATTTTCGTTAATGAGCGAAGGTATTGGATTAGCATGGATGACGGAAATCCCTATAGTTATAGCTGATATTCAAAGAGGTGGTCCAGCTACTGGCTTACCTACTAAAACTGAACAATCTGACCTCAATATTGCAATTAATCCAGCTCATGGAGATATGAGTTTACCCGTCATTGCTCCTGGGACTGTAGAAGAATGTTTTTATGCTGGAGCAAAAGCACTTAACTGGGCAGAAAGATACCAAGGCCCTGTTATTTTATTAAGCGAACATAATCTTTCTGAAAGAAAACAAAATATCAAAAAACCAGACTTAGAAAATATAAAAACTGAAAATCGTCAAATTAATATAAGTAAAAACGGATATGCAAGATACAATGGGACTAATGTCACGCCAATGCCTATACCTGGCAAACCTGGGGCTTATATTGCTAACGGAAGCGAACATGATCCTATAGGAGACACAACTCATTTAGCTTCAAGACACGTTGAAATGACTAATCGTAGATTCAATAAGCTTTCCGTATTGAACGACACTTTTTTTGAAATCGAAAATACAGAAGCTTCAATTATAATTATGCCATGGGGTGGATCTAAAGGACCTGTCTATGAAGCATATAAAAATATTGTTGATTCGAATCAAGATATTGGATGGGCTTATACAATGTTTATTAATCCTCTTCCTGAAGAATTAATAACAATTTTAAAAACAAAAAAATTAGTTTTAGTCCCAGAACTAAATGCACAAGGACAATTCGCAAATATTCTTCGCTCAAAAGGAATAACTGCCGAAGCAATAACGCAATATACTGGCTTACCATTTAAAGTAAGCGATTTAGAAAAAATAATTATTAAAAAAAGTAAATCAATCACATTAGAAAGGAAAACAAAATGAGTAAAAAGAATCCTGAATATGATTTCAAATGGTGTCCAGGATGTGGAGATTTTGGAGTTAGAAGAGCAATAGAAGCTGTATTACAAAAACGACTTACTGAAAAAGAAGAGCCAATCGAAAATACTGTTATAGTAGCTGGAATTGGTTGTTCTGGAAATTTAGTGCATTTACTTGAAGGGCCTCAACCATATGGATTTCACGGAATCCATGGTAGGACATTACCTGTTTCTTTTGGAATAAAAAATGCTAATCCTAAACTCAATGTTCTTATTGTAGCTGGAGATGGTGATTTCTTAAGTATAGGAATGGAACATATTGCTCCACAAGCTGCTAGAAATTTAGACGTTACTGCTATTATTATGGATAATGGAGTCTACGGTCTAACTAAAGGACAAAGTTCTCCTACATCTAAGAGTGGAGAAATAACATCCTCAACTCCTTACGGTAAAATCGAAAAACAAATTAATCCTTTAGAAATATATCTTTCGCTTGGAGTTTCTTTTATAGCTTCTGCATTTTCTGGGAAAATCAAACAACTTACTAACATAATTGAAGAAGCTATTGAACATCCAGGATTTTCTATAATAAATGTACAATCACCTTGTACTACTTACAATAATACTTATGAACAATTAAAAGGAAGTAAAGCAAAAAATATAGCTCCAATAATTCAAGATATTCCAGCTGATCATGACGTAACTAATAAACAAGCAAGTTATAATCTAATAAATCAAGAAACAATTCCACTTGGAACACTTTATAAATCTGTCGAAAAACCATTCACAGAAAAATTCAACAACATGGTCGAAAACAACACCACTCAAAATAGTGCTGCTAAACTCTTAGAATCTTATAAGATATAAATTATCTATTTTTAGTAAAACTATTACGATTTCTTAAAAAGAGCAACCCCATGTTAAAAAAACAGATTTATTAATTATTTCAAGTTTCTATTTCTGTTAATTCCTCTTCTGGAGTTAAAAATTTGGATGGACATTTAACAGTCACATCATCAACTAGAAATATACCATTATTGCCTAATTTTCCTTCAAGAACAATCTCATTTAAAGTAGTAAAAAAACTGTCTGGAATTGGACCAACAAATAAAGCATTTATTTTATTTTCAGTATTACTTTGGAGAGTGAATTGAGATTCTAAACTTAAATCATTTCTAACAAATGATCCTGGAACTAAATTGCCAACGACTTTAATAATCTGACCATTTTTAATTATTCCTTCATCATGTTTTTCATGAAATTCATCAATGGTTAAATAATACATAGAATTACCATTAAAAGTAGTATATAAAGCAAAAACTGACACTAATAATATTAAAGAAATTAATGATATTAATCGAAATATTCCCATTATTTATTTTCCCTCAAAGCTAAAACAAAATTCATATTTCATTTTCAATTCTTTGGTAAATTTTCAACTACTTCTTGAAGTGATTTTTCTAAACGTTTTTGTTTTAATTCTAAATATAAAACATAGCCAAAAAAACCTATCCAAACAATAAGAAAAGCAAATAATAAATACAATAAATTATTTTCCAATTTTATCCCTCTCTAAACATTAATTCATTTGTTTGAAAAACATTCTAATGACAGAAAGTCGTTTTTCAAAATTTTCTAAAGAATATCTGAACCATACTAAATATACAGTAAAAATAGTAAATACAACCACAGAAAAAACAAAAGTAGCAAGCATATTGCCTGTAAGACTTCCCTCTTCGGCGGCTGGACCAACAACAGGATTCCAATGTATACCACCCCAAATTTGTACTGCATAATATACAATAGGAACATTAAAAAATCCTAAAATTCCTATCACTGAAGAAAATATCATACCTTTACTTACATTAGGAGTATAATTTTTCACCATTATATACGCTAAATATATAAACCATAGTATTAAAGTTGTAGTTATTTTAGGCTCCCAAATCCAATATTTACCCCAAACAGGTTTTCCCCAAATCATCCCAGTAATAAGAGCAAGTGAAATTAGAAAAAAGCCTATTTCAGCTGAAGAAAAAGCAAATTGATAAAAACTTATTTTTCTTTTTAAAAGATATAAAATAGAACCAATAAATACAAAGAAAAATGCTAAAAAACCACTCCAAGCTAAAGGAACATGAAGATAAAGAATTCTAGCAGCCTCTTTACCTGAAGAACTTCCCATACTAGGAACCCATAAAAATATTAAAATAAAATCTATAATCAGCATAAAAAAAACGGCAATTAATAACACTAATCGTAATATTGATAATAACTTGTTATCAATTAAATTTATTGTAGTTTTTTCTTTACTAATGTTCATAAATATTTACTAAAAATACTATTCTCTTCAAAGCTTAATCATATCTAATATCAACTAAATATAAAAGTCTTTTTTTATGTTTTTTCAACTACATATTTAAATGCCCAAGGACATAACAATAACAATAAAACATCATATACGATAATGACAAAAATCCAAGTTGAATAACCAAATTCTGGTTTAACTCCAAAATGTGCTAATGAAGCTTCAACAGAACTAATCATAATAGGCAAATACAAAGGGAAAAAAAGTAATGGGCCTAAAATTTGACGAAACCTCACTTGGCATAACATAGCAGACAAAAGTGTTCCTAACAAACTAAATCCAAAGGTACTTAAAATAACAATAATAATAAATCCAATCGTAAAAAAATTAATATTAAAAATTAGAAAAACAATTAATAAAGTCGAAAATTGTAAAATTAAAAGCATTAAACTAAATACAATAGCCTTACCATAATAAATTCCTTCTCTTGGAATAGGACTTAATAAAATTGCATCAAGTATTGCATTTTTTAAATCTTCTGAAAATAATTCTGTGAGTATTAACATACCAGACAAAGAAAATACCAGCCATATTACTCCAGGAAGATAACGATTTAATTCTGCTACTGATGGATTAATTAAAAAACTAAACAATACAATCAGGATTAAAGACGTAGGAACTGATAAACCTATGAAACTTTTAGTATGAAGTTCCACTAAAAATTCTTTTTTAAATATTACCCAAATAAAATATAACAATTTCATATTATTCTAAATATCTAGTCTAAAACACCAAAAACAGACTGAAAATTATTCTTAAATTTTGGAAGTTCTTTAACTGAATTTTGATATAAAGTTAACTTACTTTTAAATAAAATAGCTAAACGGTCACTCCAAAAAACTCCTAAATTAAAACTATGCGAAGTGATAATAATGGTTTTATCTTTTTTGAATTTTTCAATAAAATTTTTCAATATATCTAAAAATCTTGCATCAAGGCCTGTTTCAGGTTCATCAAGTAATAATAATTCTGGTTCATTTAATAAAACTCTGACAAATCCAATCAGTTTTTGATGTCCATGAGAAAGCTCACTAATTTTAATTGAACGTAAATGTTGTAATGAAAATTCTGATAACAACTCTAATATTCTTTCCTTCGGCAAATTAACTCGATATAATTTAGCAAAAAACATAAGATTTTCTTCAACCGTTAAAGCAGGATGTAACATTGTTTGATGACCTAAAAATCCAATTTTAGGATTTATTATCAAATCATCAATAGGTCTTTTATGACCAAATACTTTTATTATTCCTTCATCATATGCAGCATTAGAAGATAAAATATCAAGAAGCGTAGTTTTACCTGACCCATTAGGCCCAAATATCGTTAAACATTCTCCTTTATTCACTTGAAAAGAGATCTCTTCTAATATCTTTTTTTCATCGTAAAATTTACTAACTTTCAATAATTCCAATAACAATTTATAATCCTTAATAAAAAAACTCACATAAAACTTTTATTAATAATTTAAAATCAATATATATTGTAATCTAAAATCATAATTAATTTATTTAAAAATATAAAATGTCTATTAAAAAACAAAAATCAACAACTAATTTACCACCAAATCAAGTAATAACAGAAAAATTCCCAGAATTCACTTATGGAGAATTACCTAAAATTTCTATTAATGATTGGATATTAAAAATTTGTGGGACAATTGATACAGAAATAAATTTAAATTGGGATCAATTATTAAAACAATTTAAAAATAATTCAATCATATCTGATTTCCATTGTGTAACTAAATGGAGCAAATTAAATATTCTATGGGAAGGAATATTAATTAAAGATTTAATTTCTTTTGTTAAGCCAAGCCCTTCTACAAAATATGTAATATTTTCATGTTTTGGTAATTACTCAACAAATCTGACATTAGACACACTAATTACTAACAATGCAATTTTAGCCCATTCAGCAAATAAAAAACCATTGAATTTAAAACATGGATGGCCATTAAGATTAGTAGTTCCTAATCGTTATGGATGGAAAAGTGCTAAATGGATCAAAGAAATAAAATTTTCAGCCGTCGATGAACCAGGATTATGGGAAAAAAATGGATACCATAATAATGGCAATCCATGGGCTGAAGAAAGATTTTGGCCTGAATTATAAGAGCTATTTAGACATTACTTCTTGTATTTTTATCTGGAGATGGATTTTCTTTTTCCTTATTTTTCAACCAAGCCATATCAAAGATAAAGCCACATTGTAAACAATTAAAAAATTTGCCATAAAAATCCTGAGATAAATACAAATCACCCTTGCACTTTGGGCAAGATTTCAAATACATAATCGATTTCTCCTAATGTTCCGACTATTTTAAATATTAAAAGTCAGAAAAGATCACATAAATTTTACTAAAAAACTAATATAGATACCATAAATTTTTGAACAAATTTAGCTATTTTTTGAAATTTCTATAGTTGACACAAGGCATATCAAGTAATATGATTTATTATAACTTAGAATGATTGATTATTAAAAATTCAAACTAAATGTCAAAAAAAATACAAACAAATATATTAAAGATTGAAAATCTTTTAAACGCCATTAATGAAGCAAAAAGACAAGAAGCTGTGAATTTAAATTCTCTTGGAGAAAATAATATAGATGGATTATATATTATTAGCGTTGCAGCGAAATTACTTGACGTTCATCCACAAACATTAAGAAAATACGAACGGATAGGCCTTATAACACCTTCTAGAACACTAGGAATGTTAAGATTATACTCACAAAAAGACATAGAAAGATTAAGATTGATTCGTTATTTAGAAGAACAATTAGGATTAAATTTAGCTGGAGTTTCAATCATTTTAAAATTGCTTTTTTCAGTTTTAGAAATTCAAAATAGTCTTGCAGAATTCGAAAATATAGAAATTAAAGAAACTATCAATTCGGAAATAACTACTATAATCAATATTTTACATAGTCATCAACAACCCAAACGCAAAGGAATATGAATGAATAAAAAAAACGAAAAATCTTCAAATGAAAATTCAAAAAAAGACAAAAAATCTTCTGTCAAAAATGAAATTAATTTACTAATAGAAGAAAAAAATGAATTTAAAGATTTATTACAAAGAAACCAAGCTGATTTTATAAATTATAAAAAAAGAATTGAACAAGAAAAAACAACTTTATTAGAACAAGCTTCTTCTCGTGTAATAAAAAAATTCTTAGAAATTTTGGATGATTTTGAATTAGCTATAAAAACTATAGACAACACAGTTGAATCTAATACTTCATGGGTAGAAGGAATTAATTTAATACAAAAAAAAATAATAACTTTATTAGAATCAGAAAATGTAAAAAAAATGCAAACAGAAAATGTGCAATTTGACCCAACATTGCATGAAGCTATAGGAAAAGAATCTTCAAACTTACCTGAAGGAACAATTATACGTGTAATTAAAAATGGATACACTCAAAAAGAAAGTTTATTACAAGCAGCCCAAGTAATACTATCTACAGGAAACGATACAAATAAATAAATCCGTAGGAGGACAATTATAATGCCAAAAATTATCGGTATAGATCTAGGAACGACAAACTCTTGTATGTCAGTAATTGAAGCTGGACAAGCAATTGTAGTTGAAAATTCAGAAGGTGCACGCACAACACCTTCTATGGTCGCTGTAAATTCTAAATCAGAAGAAATGTATGTAGGACAATCAGCTAAACGTCAAGGAGTAAGTAATCCAGAAAACACAGTTTTTTCTGTTAAAAGACTTATGGGACGCAAAAATGATTCACCAACAATTCAAAAAGCAGCTAAAATTTTACCCTATAAATTAAAGAAAGCAAAAAATGGAGATGCTCATGTAGCAATGGGAAATAAAACATATGCACCTCCTCAAATATCCGCCTTAATTCTAAAAAAATTAAAAACAGACGCTGAAGAAAAATTAGGAGATACTGTATCTGAAGCTGTAATTACTGTCCCAGCATATTTTGATGATGCTCAAAGACAAGCAACAAAAGATGCTGGAGAAATTGCAGGACTTAAAGTTCAAAGAATAATAAATGAACCAACAGCAGCGGCACTTGCATATGGACTAGACAAAAAAAATATTAAAGATTCTTATATAGCCGTATTTGACCTTGGTGGAGGAACTTTTGATATCAGTATACTTCAGATTGGAGATGGTGTTTTTGAAGTAAAATCAACAAATGGAGATACCTATCTTGGAGGAGATGATTTCGATAATAGGACAGTTGAATGGCTAGTTGAAGACTTTAAAAAAGATACTGGAATGGAATTAGCTCAAGACAAGATGGCATTACAAAGACTAAAAGAAGCTGCTGAAAAAGCTAAAATAGAACTATCCACTGTACAAGAAACTGAAATTAATCTGCCATTCATTACAGCTGATTCAACTGGACCAAAACATTTAGTTAAAACAATTACAAGAGCAAAACTTGAACAATTAACTTCCGACTTAATTGCTCAAACTGAAATACCCTGTAAGAAAGCAATTGAAGATGCCAAAGTACAAACAAATCAAATTACAGAAGTAATATTAGTAGGAGGGATGACTCGTATGCCTGCTATTCAAGAAAAAGTTGAAAGTATTTTCGGAAAAGAATCAAATAAAGAAATTAATCCAGATGAAGCTGTAGCACTAGGTGCTGCAATCCAAGCTGGTGTATTACAAGGTGATGTTCAAGATGTACTTCTTTTAGATGTGACTCCACTTTCTTTAGGAATTGAAACTTTAGGGTCTGTATCAACAACATTAATCGAAAGAAATACTACAATCCCTACTCAAAAAACTCAAGTATTTACAACTGCAGCAGATTCCCAAACCAGCGTCGAAATTAATGTACTTCAAGGAGAACGTTCAATGGCAACAGATAATAAATCTGTAGGGAAATTCATACTTGATGGCATACTCCCTGCTCCAAGAGGAGTACCACAAGTAGAAGTAACATTTGATATAGATGCTAATGGCATTGTAAATGTTTCTGCTAAAGATAAAGGGACAGGAAAAGAACAAAAAATTGTAATTCAATCTAGTTCTGGCCTTAATGAAGATCAGGTAAAAGACATGGTAGATGAAGCTGAAAAATTTGCTGAAGAAGATAAAAAAAGAAAAGAACAAGCAGAAATAAAAAATCAAGCCGTAACAACAATTTTTGCAGCTGAGAAATTAGTAAAAGAACATGCAGAAAAATTACCAGAAGAATTAAAAACTGAAATCACTCAAAAAATAGAAAGTTTAAAAGCAGTTCAAGAAAGTGATGATGCAGCACAAATTCAGACTAATATTGATGATCTCAATAAAACATTAGAAAAGATTGCACAACATATTACCCCAACTCCAAATCAACCTAATGACCAACCTAATGACCAACCTAATGACCAATCTAACACTGAAGGCGATAACTCAAAAGATAATGATGAAACCATAGAAGGAGAATCCCGACAACAATAAAAACAATTATTTTCCAATGATATGGAGTTTATTGAAAATTTAAAGTAACTCCATATCATTGGAAATGATGTCAATATCTTTAGTATTTTCAATAAATTTAGAAACCCTAAAAAACAATTGTTCCAAAATAGTCTTTTCGCTACTAACTGATACTATCCCCAAAGTTAATATTTTTCTTATATTTTTACTTCCAACTTCAGATATAGAAACATTTAGATTTTTCCTAATATAATTAATAAGAAATTTTTCAAAATTTCTTTTTTCTTTTAGTGAATGAACTTTAGAAAGTTTAATAACAAAAATCATGGAAATTATTCGCATAAAAGAACTCCCAAAATCAGAAAATAATATTAGTAGACTAAAAATTATACTTATGAAGAATTAGTTGATTTATTTACTTTGAATCCTTCACGAAATTTTCTCTTTTTCACTAATTTCAATCGAAGATCAGCTCTTCTTAAAGAACTAAGAGATCGTTCTATATCTAACGATTCATTTTTAGATGATATTCTTTCTGCAGCTTTAGCCTGAGCTTCTTGAGCTCTTTTTTCGTTAATAGAATCTATACGTTCACAAGCATCTGCAAGGATAACTACTTTATTTTGATTAACTTCAGCAAATCCTCCTAAAACAGCAAAATATTCCTCTTTATTATTAGATCTAATAACTAGTTCTCCAAAACGAACTAAAGTCATCAGAGAAGCATGATCAGGAAGTATCCCAATATCACCATCTTCAGCAGGAATTCCCAAATAATCTGCTTCTCCAGAAAAAATATTTTTTTCTACTGTAACAACTTCAACAAATAAAGAATTCATATTATTATTTATTAGCCATAGATTTTGCTTTTTCAAGTGCTTCAGATAATGCCCCTACCATATAAAAAGCTTGTTCTGGAACATCATCATGCTTTCCTTCAAGAATTTCTTTAAATCCTTGAACGGTATCTGCTGCTGTAACAGTACGACCTTCCATACCAGTAAATGCCTCTGCTACATAAAAAGGCTGTGTAAGAAATCTTTGTATTTTTCGGGCTCGAGATACAGTGAGTTTATCTTCTTCAGATAATTCTTCCATTCCAAGAATAGCTATAATATCTTGTAATTCCTTAAATCTTTGCAAAACTCTTTGGACCTCTCTGGCAACATTGTAATGTTCTTCACCTACAATTCTTGGTTCAAGTACTTTAGAAAATGAAATTAAAGGATCAACTGCTGGATACAATGCTTGAGCTGCAAGTTCTCTTTCCAAAGAAACAACAGCATCTAAATGTCCAAATGTAGTAACAATGCCTGGATCTGTATAATCATCAGCAGGGACATATATAGCTTGAAATGAAGTGATTGAACCTTTATTAGTAGAAGTGATTCGCTCTTCCAATGCTCCCATTTCTGTTCCTAAAGTTGGTTGATAACCAACAGCAGATGGCATTCTTCCCAATAAAGCTGAAACTTCCATTCCTGCTAGAATATAACGATATATATTGTCAATAAACAATAAGACATCTTGATTATCTTCATCTCTAAAATATTCAGCCATAGTTAATCCAGTTAAACCAATTCTAGCTCTAACTCCAGGTGGTTCATTCATTTGGCCAAAAACAAGCACTGTATTCTCTAATACTCCTGATTCTTTCATTTCATTCCACAAATCATTACCTTCTCGAGATCTTTCTCCTACACCCGCAAAAACAGATACTCCCTTATGAACATTTGCAATATTTCTAATCAGTTCCATAATAACAACTGTTTTTCCTACTCCAGCACCACCATAGGCTCCTATCTTACCGCCTTTTGTAAAAGGAATAAGTAAGTCAAATACTTTAATTCCTGTTTCTAATATTTCAGTTGTTGTTTGTTGTTCACTAAAAGATGGAGCTGGACGATGAATAGGCCATTGAGTTTTCGTTTTAAGAGCTCCAAGATTATCTAAAGGACTACCAACTACATTAAAAAGTCTGCCTAAAGAACCAGATCCTACAGGAACCATTACTGGATTACCTGTATCTATTACTTCAAGACCTCTGGATAATCCTTCAGTCGGACCTAAGGCTAAACAACGTGCCCATCTATTTCCAACATGTTGTTCAACTTCAAGAACTAACTTTTCACCTTGGTTATCTAATTCCAACGCATTCAATAATTTAGGCATTTTATCAGGTTCAAATTCCACATCTATAACAGTACCAACTACCTGTACTATTTTTCCCACATTTTGCGCCATAAATATCCTCCTAAATCTTATTCATTTAAAGCTTCTGCCCCACCAACAAGATCAAGTAATTCATTGGTAATCGCATTTTGTCTAGCTTTATTTAATTCTAATGTTAAATCATCAATCATATCATTCGCATTATCTGTTGCATTTTTCATAGCTACCATTCGAGCAGAATACTCACTTGCAATTAATTCTAATAAAGATTGATAAATTTTCATCTCAATATATCGAGGTAATAATCCTTCAAGAACTGCTTTTGAATTTGGTTCATATATAAAATCCGAAACTTCTATAACTTCTTTTCCTGTAATGGGCAATATTTTCTCTAATGTAATTTTTTGTACAACTACAGACTGAAATTTAGGATAAAGTAAATAAACAGCATCAGATTCATAATTAGAATATTGATCCTTCGCTATCTTTGCAATTGGCAAAATATCTATCAATTTAGGATTGTCAGAAAATTTTGTAAAAGTTGCAAGAATTTTTTTAGTATATCGAACCATGAATTCAGTTCCCTTTTTCCCTACCGCTATAAAATCTATCTCATCATCAGAATGTTCTGCGATAAAATTCAATGCTGCTTTATTAAGATTAGAATGAAGTCCTCCACATAAACCTCTATCAGGAGTTAATAAAATAACTAGATGTTTTTTAATTTCCCTTGATTCTAATAAAGGGAGTTTAATAGTTAACTCATCTTTATGTACAGAAGCTAGTGAGGATACGACTTCAGTAATTTTTTGATTATAAGATCTTGAAGAAAAAACGGATTGTTGAGCTCGTCTCATTTTAGAAGCAGCAACCATTTCCATAGCCTTAGTCACTTTCGCTGTATTTTGAACACTTCGTATTCGTCTTTTTATCTGTTGTAAACTAGCCAAATACCAACCTCTCTCAATCTATTTTGTGCTATTAAACATTTCATTAAATTCTTTTATTACATCAGTTAATTTCTTTTCTATTTCATCAGATATAGTTCCCGACTCATTAATTGACTCATTAATATCAGAATATTTTGTTTGAATAAATTCCCGAAATTTTTGTTCCCATAACTTAATTTGTTCAACTGATATTTCATCAAGTAAACCATTATTAATTGCAAAAAGAACAGTTACTTGTTCAGCTAAGGATAACGGCACAAATTGTTCTTGTTTTAAAATTTCCATACTTCTCCGACCTCTTTCTAATTGAGCTCTAGTAGCATCATCTAAATCAGATGTTCCAAACTGAGCAAAAGCAGCTAATGCACTATATTGTGCTAAATTTAATCTCAAACTACTTGCAACATTTTTCATTGCTTTACTTTGAGCTGCACTTCCAACTCTTGAAACAGATAAACCTGCATTAATAGCAGGTCTAATACCAGCATTAAATAATTCATTTTCAAGATAAATTTGTCCATCTGTAATAGAAATTACATTAGTAGGAACATAAGCAGACACATCTCCTGCTTGTGTTTCAATTATTGGCAAAGCAGTTAATGATCCTCCTCCATGTTCCGCTGATAATTTAGCTGCTCGTTCTAATAATCTACTATGCAAATAAAATAAATCCCCCGGATATGCTTCTCGACCTGCAGGTCGTCGTAATAATAAAGAAACCTGACGATAAGCCCATGCATGCTTGCTCAAATCATCGTAAGCTATCAATACATCTTTACCTTGACTCATTAAGTATTCTCCCATAGCACAACCAGCATAAGGAGCAATATATTGAAGTGGTGCTGCATCAGATGCATTTGCTGCAACAACAATAGTATGTTTCATAGCCCCAGCTTCTTCTAAAGCTTGAACAACCTGGGCAACTTTACTTTGTTTTTGTCCTATAGCGACATATATACAAAACAAATCTTGATCTTTTTGATTAATTATTGCATCCAAAACAATTGCAGATTTCCCAATCGATCTATCCCCAATAATTAATTCACGTTGTCCTCTTCCAATTGGCACCATTGAATCAATAGCTTTGATTCCCGTTTGAACAGGAGTGTCAACTGCCTCTCTAGCTACTACATTGGGAGCAATTCTCTCAACAGGAAATGTTGATTTTGCATTAATAGGACCTTTCCCATCCAATGGTTGTCCAAGTGCATCAACTACTCTTCCTATAAGTTCTTCTCCAACAGGAACTTCAACAATAGTACCTGTAGCTTTAACTATATCTCCTTCTTTTACTGATTCGGCATCTCCCATTATTGCAACTCCAACTGTATCTTCTTCAAGATTAAGAGCTATTCCAACAATGTCGTCCGAAAAATTCAATAACTCATTGTATCTAACCTTAGATAGTCCTTGAACTCTGGCAATACCGTCTCCAACTTCAACTACTGTCCCTACATCAACCATCGTTACTTGACCTTGAAATTCTTCAATCTGTTTTTTAAGAACAGAAACTATATCTTGACCCCGTTTTGGCATTTCTACCTCTCTTAATTAATTTTAATTTACTCCATTAAGTTTTTAATGACGTTCCTAATTGAGTCAATTTCGTTTTCAATGAACCATCAATCATTGTATCTTCGATCAACAAAATCAATCCGCCAATTAATTTTTCGTCTATTTTTTTATTTAGAACTATGTCCGCATTAATAAATTTCTTAAGATGCGACGTTATTTGTTCTATTTTATTTTCAGTTAATGTACTAGCTATTCTTAATTCAATTTTATGTCTACCTTGTTTTTGATCAACAAGATAAGAGAATTCATTAACTGCCTCAGGTAAATATTGAAATAATCCTCGAGAAATAATAAGTCCTACAAAATTAAAAACATACTTATTACATTGAGGTTTTTTTTCCATAATAAAATCTACTTTATCGGTCAAAGAAATTTTAGGATGGTTTAAAATCATATAAGCTTCATCATTATCAAAAATCTCTAATAAAGATTCCAAATTTCTTGAACAATCATCAACTAAGGATTCTTGTTCTGCAATCTCAAACAAAGCTTGAGCATAACGTTTCATAGAAGAAGTCAATGCCATATCTAATTCTCTTTCTTCATATCAGTATTTTGTAAGACTTCATCAATTAATTTATTGTGATCTTCGTTTTCAAGAGTTCTATGTAAAATTTTTTCGGTAGCTAATATTACTAATTGAGAAAAATGTTCTTTGATTTCCAAATATAATTTTTGTTTTTCTCGAGAAAGTTGCTCTCTAGATTCAGACATAAATTGCTGTATTTCTTCGGTTGCTTTTTGTTTTTGGTCTTCTTTATATTGTTCAGCAATTTTACGAGCATCATCTAATAAATTTTGTGCATCATTACGAGCTTTAGCTATTTCATTTTTTAATTCTTCTTGTATTTTGTCTGATTCTAATCGAGCCTTTTCAGCTTCATCTAAACTATTTTTAATACGTTCTGAACGAGAATCTAAAAGAGCTAAAATTCTTTTATAGGCAACAAAGTACAAAATAACGACTAACAAAATAAAGTTAACCAAATAAACAATTAAACTCGGAAAATGAATTCCTAGTTGTTCCACAAAATCCCCCTTTTATATTTTATATACAATCCTAATTAAGCAACAAATATTAAAAGAATCGCAACAATAAGAGCATAAATACCCAATGCCTCAGCAAATGCTATAGCTAAGATCATATTTGTTAAAATCGCTCCCCTAGCTTCAGGATTACGTCCTATTGCATTCATAGCTGCAGCCCCTAAAAGACCTATGCCAATACCTGGCCCAAGTAATCCTAAACCCATGACCAAACCTATACCAATATTTTCAGTGATCGCGTTTGTCACTTCCATCAAAAACCTCCTAGTAATTAT
>CAZDRU010000034.1:0-7416 GCA_964508175.1 uncultured Dehalococcoidia bacterium | reverse complement strand
AAATAGTAAGAGTTGCTCCAAGAATAGTTGCTGGAACTGGTTTCCCATCAACAGTAACATCTTGTTCATCTAAACTTAAACCACGTTCTCGAAGCATAAAAAATGGCAAATCACCATCATTTATAAAATATTTTTTATCTTTTTCTTTATCATGATAAGTCAGGGATTTATCAACAGCATGCCAACGATTAATAGTCGCTGTTACAGTATCTACAAGTCGGTGCCCAGCAGAATCTTCGTCATCATCTAAATAAGCCTCAGCTCTTACACCATCGATTCCTGGATTTAATGCATTAATAAACATAGAGGTAATTGATGCTGGCCCGGTTATTTCTATTCCTGGTTTTTTTAATTCTTCAGGAAGTTTCGGAATTAGCCAATCTTTATTTCGAACATCAGAATTATCAAGAAAATTTGGCATAATTTGTTTTTTGATAGCACGGCTAAGTACAATTTCCCTTTTCTTCCTTAATTCGATAATTAATGTACTAAATTTGTCATATGCCGCAATTAAAAATTCGGCAAAATCACTAGTAAATAGTTCTTCGGAACCAGGAACTATTTGAAATTCTAATCTTCCGATTTTTTTAACTGTCATAACAATTTTATTGTAATCTAATTACTATAAACAATACAAATTAAGAAACATCTCAATAATCCTTGTATTAAGATACAATACTATTCAAAGAATAGTTCAGGAGGACATGGAATGGCTACGATTCTTATAACTGGAACAAGTGGATTAATAGGAAATGCATTAGCAAATCACCTATCTACTCAACATACTGTAATTGCCTTTACACGAAACCCTAAAAAAAATAACGGAACAATAAATATATGTGGTGATTTTACAAAAAATAAAGACTTGCAAAATCTAAATGACTATCAAATTGATTTACTAGTTCATCTTGGAGCTATAACTGGAGCTGGATATGAAACAGATTGTTTTCGCACAAATGTACTGGGAACACATGAATTATTAAGATATCTTATTGATCGAAAATGTAAAAAATTTGTCCTTGCAAGCTCAGTAGCCGCTGCTGGAACATTATGTAAATCATTTCAACCTCTTAAATTACCTATTCCTGACGATCACCCCTGTCTTGATGAAAAAGGATATGGTATGTCCAAATATCTGATGGAAGAAGTAACAAAATATCACTCAAGACAAGATAAAAATCTAGATTTTATTAACATTCGTTTAGGTAGTGTTCCAGCTGATACACGAATGATTCCTCCTTTTGGATTAGAAACCGCAGATGGGTCTATCACTAGACTTACTGTACTGTCTCTAAAGGATGCTGTAAATTGTTTCACTTTAGCAAGCGAAACAAAATATCAACCTGGAGTTCGTATAATGAATGCAGTGGGATCTAAATCTAATACAAAAGAACCTGTTGCAAATATTATTAAAAAACTCTACGGAACATCTGTAGATTTTTCTTATTATGAACAAAAAGGAAAGGAATATGACCCAATTTTTAATATAACAAAAATAAAAAATGAATTAGGATTTATCCCAAAATGGGAACCTGAATTTTAATTGTTATATTACATAAAAAAATGTATTTTTGTTAAGCTGTTTCTCGACGCCACACTTCGTAAGGGTTTTCCCGATTTATCATAGGAAATGACACCCTACCTCCAATTCTTTGTGATTCATGTACAGCCATGATCATTTCTAGTGCAGCTCTACCATCGGTATCAGTTGATACATCAACTAATTCCCGATTATTCTTAACTGCATCTATCAATTCTCTAACAATAATTTCATTACTAAGTGAAATATATTCAGAAGATATTATTCCCCAATCATCTAATATAATTGGTTTCCATTCTTCATTCTTGCTTCCTGGAAGCCATTGATTATATTCATGTATAAACATATTTCCTTCTGGTAAAGTACGCATTGAAAGAATTGCTTTCGTACCATAAATTTCATATCCAAAAGCACTATCTGTATTATTTCCAGACATATCTCGAGGAAGAGAATCAAAATAAGCTGAAACGCCATTTTCAAATGCATAATAAGCAGAAACACCATTGCCAGCAATAAGTCCAATTTCTTCAGTACCAGACTTTACGTCATTCAAAGTGACATCATGTCCATTTTGAGTAACATGTCCTGTAGCCCATAAAACTGTTGAATCGACAATAAATCTTATACTATCCAGTATATGAGTTCCTAATACAACCAAATCTTGTGAACCAGAACGAAGATCGCTTTTACCATGAGCTTTAATAGTCAGTAAATCTCCAATTGCACCATCCCTAATAAGTTTCTTAGCATAACGTTCATATGGATTAGCACGTCTTTGATGTGCAACTACAACACGAGTTTTTGTACGTTCACAAGTTTCGATCATAGCATCAGCATCTACTAATGTAGGAGCAAAAGGTTTCTCGCAAAATATTCCTTTAACTCCCGCCTCTGCTGCTGCTGTAATCATATCACGATGACTCCCTACCCATCGTGGACATACTGCAACAAAATCAAGATTCTCTTTATTAAGCATTTCATGATAATCAATATATGATGCTTTTGCACCAGTGCGTTCCGTAGCTGCTTTTAACCCTTCTGGATCATCATCAGCAATAGAAACAAAATCTACATCACTGACTCCTACAAAAGCTACATCTAATCCATGTCCCCAATTTCCTTTCCCTGTACTGCCAATCGCTCCAGCTCGATATTTCGACATAATAAATACTCCTTTTAAAGATATTTTACAAACCTTGAAATTTCTCGATTTTACGTCCAAGTGTAGTCAAAAATTTTGCTGCAGGAACACCATCTGCTATTCTGTGATCCCAAGTCAAACTCAAGACTGTCATATGTCTAATAACAATTTTATTTTTCACTACTACTGGTTTTTGAATTGTTCTACCCATTCCTAATATTGCTGCTTCAGGGAAATTTATTATTGGAGTAAAAGAATCTATTTGAAACATACCCAAATTACTAATTGTAAATGTACCTCCGGTAAGATCACTAGCTAAAAATTTTCCATTCTTAGATTTTTCAATCAATGAACTTCTTTCTGCTATTATTTGATCAATAGATTTAGAAGCAACATCATGAATAACTGGCACTAATAATCCATCAACAGTATCTACCGCAAAACCAATATTGATTTTATCTTCAACACAAACATAACCGTCTTTCCATATTGAATTTAATTCAATAACTTCTTCTAAACAATCACCCACAAGCTTAATAACTATATCCAAAAAAGTTGGCACCTTTATCCCTGGTTTACGTTCATGTTTTAATTGTTTTCTGTACTCAAGAATTTCAGTCGAATCAATTTCGCTTGTTATAGTAACAGGAGCAGTAGACTGAACACTTTTATACATACGTTTCGCTATTGTTTTTCTAAGTCGTTGATTTACAGTTCGATTGACTTTCGTTTCTTTTTTTTGGGATATATCAGACATTTCAATAGTAGGTCCCTTTTCAGGATTTTTCTTCAAGCTACTTTTAGGAATTTTATCAACTGAAGAATATATATATCCTAATATTGTGCCAACAGAAACAATATCGCCAGGTAAAGAACCATTAGGAGCTATATGAAGAAAACCATTTTTTACGGCTTCAATATCTGTTAAAGCCTTATCACTCTCAATAGTAAATAAAATATCGCCTTTTTTTACTTCGTCTCTATCTCGTTTCAACCATTCAATTAAAGTCGCTTCTGTAATGGTTTCCCCAAGACTAGGCATAAGAACTTTCTCAGGCATACTACTCCTAATAAATTATTTTTTCTAATTAAAAATATATTTTTGATACTATAATACCTTATAATTCCTGACAAGATATTTAGAAATAGTACAACTTTATGACATTATCTTTCTATAACGAATTAGTAAAACCTTCTCAATGGATACCACAACATATCGATTTAAAGTAAGAAAAATATGCAGAATTATGTAAATTACTATTCGAAAGTATTAAATAAAGAAATATAATTATTTCGTTGATTGTGCTAAAATTTCCAAAATTCTATTAAAGAAAACTACTTGATTAATAAATGAAAATCACAAAAATAAAACGCTACCCTATATTCACCGAAAAACCTCATGCATATGGAGGGAATCAAAACTATTATTTCGTAAAAATCGAAACTGATGAGGGAATATACGGGATCGGAGAAGCTGTACGAATGCAATGGATTCGTTCGATTGATGAAGCTGTCATTCATTTAGAAAAATGGCTTATTGGCAAAGATCCATTAGAAAATGAAACTCTCTGGAAATTAATGAGTAGAGGTTGCTATCCACCATTATCAAAAATAGTTTTTGGAGCAATATCAGCAATCGATATGGCTTTATGGGATATCAAAGGAAAATATTTCAAAACCCCCATATATAAATTACTAGGGGGACCAACAAGAGAAAAATTAGTTTGCTATCAACACAATGCAGGTAACAATCTTACTGAATTCCTCAAAAATTGTGCTGATAGCGTAGAAGAAGGATGGAAATTCATACGCCTCGGAATAGGCTCAGGAACAGACTCTTTTGAACCACTTAAAATTATAAATAGGTATAAAGAATTGATAAAAAATATTAGAAAAACAGTTGGTGAAAATATAGAAATATGCATAGATGTACATCAAAATTTTGATACACCAATGACAATTAGATTAGCAAAAGCATTAGAACCCTATGATCTGTATTTTATTGAAGATCCATTAAGTTCGGAAAATCCAGCTAGTTTAAAAACATTAGCCCGTCATATTTCGACTCCAATAGCAGCAGGAGAACAATGGGCAAGTAAATGGGGTTTTAGAGAAGCTATTGAAGAAGAACTCATTAATTATGCCCGTATAGACATTGGAATTGTTGGCGGTATTACCGAAGCTTTAAAAATCGCTCATGCCTGTGAAACACACTATATAGACATCGTTCCTCATAACCCTAATGGACCTGTAGCTACTGCGGCTGCAGCTCACTTATGCTTTGCTGTTCACAATGTTGGAGTATTAGAAACAAGTATGGCAAGCAATGATCTGAAAGATATATTCCCAGAACAATCAATAATAAAAGCAGGATATTTATTAAAACCAGATAAGCCTGGACTCGGCATTACATTTAACGAAAAAGAAGCTATCAAATACACCAAAGGAACAAGTCTCAGACCACCAGCAATAGGATACTCTCCAGACGGCAGTTTGCATACGTTTTAAAGACCGCACAACTGTTCAATCATTAACCATTTCTTCAATTACTTTCCGAACTCCATCAATAGCCTTTTTACCAAGTAACGAACCTTTTTCTGAATTTGCTGAAAAAATATCAGGGTCCTTAGAATAAGCAAACGCTTCTTTTCTCACATTTTCTGGAATAGCCCACATTGCAATACAAGTTTCGAATTCCCCTGCATGACCCGGCAATTTACCATTTTCTAGTACTTTTTCCGCAAAATCTTCTGGAATAAAATCCCAATAACTATGAAATCGAAAATCAACATTCTTCGTCATTGCTGAAAATTCTCGGTACTCATAATGTGTGTGTATTTGAGGACCATTCTCTCTCGATAAAGTTCTATTTTGTTGCTCTTTAAAATAAAATTCCCATTGTTCTTTAACAGCATTTAATGCTCCAATATTGCCTCCATGTCCATTTAATAAAAGTATTTTCGTTATTCCATGTCGCAAAAAACTTTCAACTACATCGAAAACAATACCAAGCCAATTATGAGGTTTAACAGATAATGTTCCGGGAAATGTCATATGATGTTCTGCTATACCAAAAGATATAGGAACACCAACAACTGCTTTAGGATATACCTGTCGAGCAACTTGTTCAGCAATATAATTACTACATGCAATATCTTGTTCTAAAGCTAAATGTTCTAAATGCTGTTCAATACTTCCCGTTGGAATTATTGCTACTTCAAAAAAACCTTTTTCACGCTTCTCACGAAATTCTCTACGTGTCATTTTTGATAAATACATTTCTTTGTCATTCATATCTAAACCCTCCTAATCGCATTGCAAACGATGCAATACACCGTCTTATACCCATATAATATTTTCTATACGATAATTAATGCATACGATGAATATATATTCCTAATTTGGTACTAAAAAACATTTTGCCAAATATTATACACACTTACTCTGATATGCATAAAAGCTCTCTCTCAAAAATGGATTAGGAAAGCACATATTGGTGGAGACGGGGGAGAGTCGAACTCCCCGTCCAGATAAGTTCCATATTAAACTCTATACAGACATAGCCAATAATTGTATTTTTTCCTCTCTAAAACTTTATTGGCATAGATAAAGAAAGGATAAGCCGATAATCTTTTGTTTATTCTTTCGGCAGAAATAAACAGCATCTCAAAATTATGGCGCCTTACTTTCTAGTTTTGAGAACACCAGAAAAAGACGTGACTACTTTATTTAAGCAGCCAGGGCGAGTTCACGTTCGCCATTTACAATTTGTCAACAGTTTTACGAGGAGATGACACCTCGGCCTGAAATTCAATCGGATACGAAATCTGTCGAATCCGCGCGTCCCCAAAGAAAATGTTCATTATTTTTGATACACTAACTTACAATATCATTATAACTTATGTCAATCAAACAACTTTAATAAGGATTATTTCTAATGAAAATGTTAGCAGCTGTTTTACACAAAACTCCCTCAACTCTATCTGTAGAAGAAGTCGAAATATCAAATCCAGGACCAAGAGAAGTGAGAGTGAAAATTAGTGCTAGTGGATTATGTCATACAGATTGGGAAACAATGCATGGATATCAACCCCAAAAACTTCCTGCAGTTATCGGGCATGAAGGAGCTGGAATAGTCGAATCAATAGGAAAAGAAGTTACTCATGTTAAAGAAGGAGATAATGTAATTTGTTCCTGGTCTCAAAATTGTGGTCTCTGTTTTTACTGTGATCAAGGACAACCAATTTTATGTGAACCTATGAGTAAAATACGTTCAGCAGGAGTTATGTACGACGGAAAACCAAGAATATCTCTAAATAATAAACCTGTTTATCATTATAGTATTGTTTCATCTCATGCTGAATAAGCGGTAATTCCTGAACAAGGAGCTGTGCCAATACGAAATGACTTTCCTTTAGACAAAGCTTCTTTGTTAGGATGTGCTGTAATGACAGGCTATGGTGGCGCAATATATGCAGGTAAAATAAAACCAGAAGATAGTGTTTTTGTTATAGGATGTGGAGCAGTGGGATTAAGTGCAATACAAGGAGCCAGATTAGCTGGCGCTTCAGTTATTATCGCAGTTGATATTAACGACAAAAAGCTTAAATTAGCTCAATCTATGGGAGCAACCCATACTATTAATGCTTTAAATCAAAACACTGCAGAAGTTACTAAAGAATTAACCTATGGACGAGGAGCAGATAGAGTAATCGAAGCTGCTGGACTAAACGTC
>CAZDRU010000033.1:0-8598 GCA_964508175.1 uncultured Dehalococcoidia bacterium | reverse complement strand
CGATATCTTTGTGGTAAAAAAGCAGATTTTATTAAAGTTATGGCAACAGGTGGCGGGTCGACTTTAGAAAGCAATGTTCTTACAGAACAATATACTCTTGAAGAATTGAAAGTCATTGCTTTTGAAGCTCATAATCGAGGTAGACGAGTGACTGCACATGCTCATAGTACTGGTGGAATTAATTTGGTTGTTGATGCAGGATTTGATTCTATTGAACATTGTTCATTTCGATATCAAAAAGGGAAAGGGCCTGAACCAGATGTTGGAGTAAAATTTGATCAAAAAGTAGCAGAAAAAATAGCAAAAAATAATGTTTATGTTAGCTTGACTGGAACTTCAGGAGCCTTACTTCCAGAAATGATTAAAACTTATTCTCCAGACCGACAAGAAACTATGTATACTCGAGTGGAAATTATACGCAAATTAAAAGATATCGGAGTGAAAATGACTGCTAGTACGGATCAAGGAGTCAATTCTAGCGAATGGAATGATTTGCCTTTGCATGTTGAAGCGTTAGTAAGAACAGTTGGGTTTTCTCCTTCAGAAGCAATTAAAATGGCAACATCTATTCCTGCTGAATGCATGGGAAAGACTGATATTGGTTCAATTGAACGAGGGAAGAAAGCAGATTTAATTATGATAGAAGGTAATCCTTTCGAAAATATTAAGAATATTCATAATGTTAAAACCGTCCTTATAGATGGAGAAATAGTATTCGATAAAGAAGCTATACCAGGTTTATATACTGTTTTGCCATAAATGTTTTAGGATTAAAATTAATGATAAATCCGGATATTTCATTAGATTCTATATATGAAGCTGCAGAACGTATTTCTCCTTACATAATAAAAACACCATTACATACTTATCCTGGAATAAATAAAATTATTGCAACAGATGTTTTTATTAAACATGAAAATCATCAAAGTATTGGTTCCTTTAAGATTCGAGGAGCACTAAATTATTTATTAAGTTCCGAGATTCCCAATGGCGTTATTGTTGCTTCTACTGGTAATTTTGGACAAGGTGTGGCATTTGCAGGACAGGTTCTTGGGGTAAAGGTCAAAGTTGTAGTTCCTAAAAAAGCAAATACAGTGAAGTTAAATGCAATGACTAATTTAAATGCAGAAATAATTGAATATGGAAATGATTTTGATCAAGCTAGGGAAAAAGCAGAACAATTATCTAAAGACTTAAGTTGGACTTATATACATTCTGCAAATGAGCCTATGTTAATAGCAGGCGTTGGAACTTACACACTTGAAATTTTGCAAGAATTATCAGATGTGGATGTTATCATTGTTCCCGTTGGAGGAGGTAGTGGCGTATGTGGAACTTGTATAACTGCAAAATCTATGAATCCAAAGATAAAAATCATTGGAGTACAAGCAAAAGAAGCTCCTGCTGCATATGAATCTTGGAAAACAGGAAATATACAAACATATATTTCGAATACTAGAGCCGATGGCCTTGCAACGAATTTTGGGTATGAATTAACCCAACAGATAATGAAGCAATATTTAGATGATTTTTTGCTTGTTTCCGAAGAAGATATGATTAATGCAGTGTTTTTATATCTTAAAGAAACTCGGAATCTTGCAGAATATGCTGGCAGTGCTTCGTTAGCAGCTGCAATAAAAATTAAAGATGCTTTAGTTGGGAAAAAAACTGTTTTGGTTTTGAGTGGAGGAAATATTACTATGAAAGAACTTCAACGTGTCATTGCTCTTAAAGTATAAGTTTTTTCGTACTTGATAAAAATACTTTACTTACTAAAAATGAAGTATAAAATAAAATGAATGATTTTTAAATGAGGGTAAACAACGTGAATATAGAGTTCTTGTATTATGAACAATGTCCTTCTCATCCTGCAGCAAAAGAAAGGCTGGAATCTGTTATGCAGGAAGAAGGAATTAATGCAGAAATTAAAATGATTGAAATAGAAAACTTAGAACAAGTGAAGGATTGTATTTTCCCTGGTTCTCCAACTATTTTCATAAACGGTAAAGATATTGACCCGCCACCTTCTAATGCTATTTCTGCATTAACTTGTAGAGCTTATAGAGTTGAAGATGGCAGAATATCTCCTCTTCCTTCTAAAAATATGATTCGTAATGCATTGGTATCAGTAGAAAAAAAATAAAGAAAATAAAAATAGAAAAAATAAAAGGAGCTTAAAATGGCACTATCTATAGGCGAACAGTCGGTTGAATTTCAACTTCCAGGAGTTGATGGAAATAATTATTCTCTTGCTGATTATTCTAATAAATCAGCAGTTGTAGTAATTTTTAGTTGTAATCATTGTCCTTATGTTCAAGCTTGGGAAGAGAGAATTATTCAAATTCAAAAAGATTTTGAATCTAATGGAGTACAGTTATTAGTTATTAGTGCAAATGATGCAGAACAATATCCAGACGATGGTTTTCCTGCAATGAAGGAAAGGGCAAAAGCAAAAGGATTTAATTTCCCTTATCTTTTTGATGAATCACAGGAGATTGCTAAAGCATATGGTGCGGAAAGAACCCCTGAGGTGTTTGTTTTTGATTCTAGTCAAACATTGCAATATCATGGAACTATTGATGATAATTATGAAAATCCTGAAGCTGTAACTAAAACGTATCTTAGGGATGCCATTGATGCGATAGTAGAAGGAAATAACCCTGCTGTAAATCAAACAGATCCTGTTGGATGCACAATAAAGTGGAAATAAAATTATTTAAAATCGAAGTATTGATTCTTTTTTGAGAATAGTTTTTTTGATATGTTTCGAATAAATATTTTTGAATTCGAGGATTTTAATTGGATTCCTTCTCTTATACGTGATGAAATGACCAATTATTTAGGAGATGCGATAAAAACTTCTCGGCAATTTGATCCTGTTGTTAAATTATTGGCTCCTATACTTTCTAAATTGAAAATTAATACTATTATTGATTTGTGTACAGGATCGGGTATTCCTGGGAAATTGTTGTCTTCTGGAATTAGCAAAGAGCTTTCTACCCCAATAAAATTAGTACTTACTGATAAATATCCAAATGTTAAATCTATGGAACGAATAATTGAAACTAGTTCAGAGAATATAGAAGCTGTTTATCAATCCGTGGATGCTCGGGATATTGGTGTAAATATTAGTGGGTTTCGTACTCTATTTAATGCTTTACATCACTTTAATCCTCGAGATGCATTTGAAATTTTAAATGATGCTTCGAAAAAAAATGAGCCTATAGGTGTTTTTGAAATTGTTGATAGGAAGTTATTTTTGCCGTTTTTGCTTTTTAGTCCTATTGGTTATCTTCTTGCTATTTTTTTTGGTTTAAAATCAAATGGCTTGTTTTCGCTAAAATTTTTTCTTTTGTATTTAATACCTATCGTTCCGATAATGATTATTTGGGATGGTATAGCGTCGTGTCTTAGAGCGTACTCAAAGTCACAAATGCAAGAATTTACAAATAGAATGCAATTGCGAGATTATACTTGGATCGTTGGACATACATTCAAATTCCCAAATAAAATAAACTACATAATTGGTTATCCAAAATTGGTTGAAAATCTGTGATTTTATAGTGTTGTTCTAAGCATTTATCAGTAAGTAATAAATTTTCTAACAAGAAGAAATACGTTACTTTATTTTATTCATTTGGATCATTTTGTTCGTTAGTTGATATCTTGGGAAATATTTTTTCTTTATACCAACGTAATTCCGAAATGCTTTCTCGAATATCATCCATTACACGATGTTTTTTTTCTTTTTCAACAAACCAATATTTTTTTGGATACCAACGTTGTACTATACCTTTTAGAGAACTTACATCGATTATGCGATAATGTAAATATTCTTGTAAATCAGGCATTTCTTTCGATAAATATGTGCGATCAGTATGAATTGAATTTCCACATAGTGGAGATTCTCCTTTTTTTACATATTTAGAAACAAAATTTAAAGTTTCTTTTTCTGCAACAGTTACTGAAACGGTTGATTTTCGTATTTCTTCGAGTAAACCAGAAGATGAATGAGTTTTTTGATTCCATTCATCCATTCCTGTTAATAAAGCTTCCGGTTGCCCTATAACAATTTGAGGCCCTTCTGCTATTAGATTGAGATCCCAATCAGTAATTGCGCTTCCAATTTCAATAATCACATCTTTACTGGTGTCTAATCCAGTCATTTCTAAATCAATCCATACTAGATAATCAGATTTCAATGTGAACCTCTATTTGCTGATTTTATTCGTAATTCCCAGCGTTTTATAAAATTAATTTGAAGATTTAATTCTGGAGATTTCCACCATGAACCTAATGTTCCTTTTCGTAATTTTGAAATTTCAGTTAAAGCTTCTTCTGTAGAGAATCCTTTTTCTATGAAGTAACATCCTACAACAGTTCCAGTTCTACCCAATCCTCTTAAACAATGAAGATAAACTCGTTTTTCTGTAGATGCTGAATGGAGTATTTTTAATGCTTTTTCCATTTCGACGACACTGGGTATGTTTTTATCTTTTATTGCGATTTTTGTATAAATTGGTTTGATTTTTTTATTCTTTCCTTGTTCATTAAGGGTGTTTGTGTATTCTTTTAATTCATTTTCTTCTGTTAAATCAACAAATTTTCTGATTGAGATATTAAGTAGAGATTCAATGCGATTTGAAACAGAATGTAATGCATCAAAATTTCTTGTTGCTATTGCAATAATATAGTCGAATAAAGTTCGCAGGTTATGGATAGGGTTTGTAGTCCATAATGATCCGGGATACTGACCTGCTAAAATTTTGTCTTTTTCTACCCAGTATGTGTATGGCAATGTATGTGATTTCTTCAAAAGTTATTCGGTTTCCTAATATAATTCAAAGATAAGTATAATTCTTTATACTAACGAGTACCAACTTAGTTGAGAATATTTATTTATGTGTCCATTTTAACAGGAGAGGTAGTATTACGATTGATGCAAGAAATGCGTATAGAATCATACAGGCAGTTAATAATCCATATGTTGCAAATAATGGCATTGGAGCGAATGCCATTATTACAAAACCAACAATACTTGAAATAGCAGAAGCAAATAATGCAATTCCTGTGCTTGAAATGGCTTTAATTAATGCAGTATCGGATGACAATGTTTTTTTATATTCTTCTCTAAAACGTTGTGTCATGTGCACTGCATAATCGATTCCTACGCCAATTGAAATAGAACCAACTGTAGCTGTAACAAAATTTAGTCCAAATCCAAGGATTTTCATAGTTCCATATAACCATGAAGCAACTAGTATTACTGGTATTGTTGTAATGAATGCAATTCGCATATTTCGAAAAGCTACCAATAATATTATGTAAGTACATATAATTGCTATTATTAATGATCTAGTTAATGAACTAGTTGTTGCTTTTAAAGTTTCTAATCTTTCAAAAGCAGACCCAGCTACACCTATTTCTAGTAATTCCTTTGATTCTTTTAGGTTCTTTATTTTATTTTTAATATTTTTTGCGACTATTTCGACGTTGGATATGTAACGAGCTTCCGTTATAAAAAACGATATTCTTGTTATATCCGTTTTTATGTTTTTGAAATTTATAATTTGATTAATGTCTTGAGGTTGATGTACAAAGGTTTTGTCTTCATTTTGTATGCCATTTTTTGTTATATAATTAACAACTGTTTTGATTTGTTTATCAGTGTCGGGTAAATTATCAGCATTGTTGTCAATGATTTTTTCTTCAGATAAAAATTCAATTTGATTTTTTGTGTAATTATTTGTTAATGCTGTTTTAGAAAAATCAATGATATTTCTAGTTATTATTTGGTCACTTTCAGGGATTTTAGCAATATTTGAAATGCTTCCTAAATCATTAAGAAAATTATTTAATGATTGAAACATTTTACTAGTTGTTATATTTCCTTTTATAAATAAATAACTTTCTTCTCCTCCAGTTTTCTTAAAATGCTCATCAATTTTATCTAGTGACAATACAAAGTTAGATTTTGGATCGAAAAAATCTTTTACATCAAAAATTGGTTCAAGTTGTAATGCTTGAATAATCATTATTATCGTAAATATTGAAGTGACAAATAGAACAATTATTCTATTTTGAATTAACTTTTTTGCAAAAAAAGTAAATATATTTTTAGAGATTGTTGGAGTGAGATTTTGTTTTATATGTTTTTCTGCACTATCTTCTTTTATATTCGATTTTCGAAAATGAGTAATAATGATAGGCAAAACAACGACTAAAATAAACATTGCACCTAATAGAATAAGTCCAATTATTTTACTTAAAGCAATAAATATAATTACTGTAACTCCTGCTAGAATTGCACTAATAACACTATGAAGAAATTCTGTAGTAATAATCCAAAACGAGAATTTAGAACCACAGTTTGAACAGTGAGTTGAATGATCGCTGTTTATGATGTTACATGAAGCACATGTTTTTAATGGCAAAGAACCTTTTTCTTTTTCCATATTTTCAATTTTCATTAGTGCTAAAGGTATAGCTAATCCTAATATTAGGAATGAGGCAATTACTCCAATACTAGCGGCAATTCCAAAATACAAAACGCTTTCAATCCCAGAAGATATGTTGGATAGAAATGCTATTCCATCTGTAATCATGGCAAGAATTAACGCTCCTAAAACTCCTTTAAACCCTATATTTAAAGCTTGAGCTGGATTAAGTGGATTGCCTTTTTCTTCTTGGTATCGTTTGATAGCATGAACTGCAAAATCAATACCAAGAGCTATCATTGCGATCGGAACAACTAGATCTGTAATAAGACCTTGTTTAATTGCAAATAAAGCGGAAAATCCTTTTAACCATAATATTAATAAGGTAATTCCAAATGCAGATAGTACAGTTGCCCATCTTGAACGAAAAGTAATTCCAACGACAATTATAGCTGCGATCACTGTTGCCATTATAAACAACCCAGCAGTTTGACCTTCTTCTTGAGCTTCTAAATTTTGGTCAATTGCTATTCCCCATAATTCATAGCTAGCAATATTTTTTTTGAGAATATTTTGAACATTTCTGTCAAAAGCCTCTTTATGTAATGTTGCATCGTCAACGTTTAAAGTTCCCCTTTGTGATACGCCCCCTAATAATGAATTATTGGATTGAACAGGGAATAATAAGGCTGGGGCTTCCCAATAATTAATTGTTTCTCCATTAATAACTTTGGGTTCAATTGTTTTTTTTGAAGACAAACTGTTTTTTAATGCTTCTGAATCTGGATTTGAAAAAAGTATGCTTAATGCGGTTTTTACTTGTTCATTAGAAGCGTTTTCTAATGAATACTTTCCGAAAGATGTTTGTAAAAGAATGGAATTAGTTGTTTCAGGAATATTGAAAGGAGGAATACCTTGATATTTTCTGCCAAAATCGTCGGTTCCTGAATATAAATAACTTTGTTTATTTCCATTTTTCTTAATGATATCCTCGGGAGTTAAATCTCCCAAAGTATCTGTTTTTTTTAATTCATCAAAATTTTGTTTTAGTTGGTAGAGATTCTTTTGCGTAAGGATATCTCCATCTCGTGCTTCTACGATATACCATGTTGTATGAATTTCACTTGGAAATGCTTTTGCCATTTCTCTTCTAAAGTCAAAAACTTCTCCTGATGGTTCAAGAGATGCAATTGGCAAGTTTTTTGTTAGTAAGAGCGGGATAACAAGCAATAGCGAGATTGCTAACATTATTATAATGAACAGACTTGCATGCTTGGTAAGTGTGTTTGATAAATTTTCTAACTTGAATTTATTATGAAGTGTTTTCAAAATTCTACTTCAATTCCTATTGGACAATGGTCGGATCCCATCACTTTAGATTGGATAAATGCATTTTTTAGGTAATTCGTGCTTAATTCATCTATAAAGAAATAATCAATTCTCCATCCAACATTACGTGAACGAGCTCTTGTTATAAGATCCCACCATGTATAATGTCCCCCATCTTTGCAAAAGAATCTGAATGTATCAATGAACCCACTTTCGACAAATTTATCCATCCATTTTCTTTCAATAGGTAAAAATCCAGAAACATTTTCATTTTCTTTTGCCCGTGTTAGATCTATTTCTTTATGTGCTGTATTAAAATCGCCACATATAATAATTCGTCTTCCTGCTTGTTTCAATTCAAGAATTTTTTCAAGGAAGTAGTCATAAAAATCAAGCTTAAATTTTAAACGGTCTTTAGAAGCTTTCCCATTCGGATAATAAATATTGAATAGCACAAAAGATTCAAAATCAATAATTAAAGTTCTTCCTTCTTGGTCGAATTCAGTATTTCCTAATCCATGTTCGATAGATTTTGGTTTTTCTTTAGAATATACTGCTACCCCACTATAGCCTTTTCGTTCAGCAGAAGAGAAAGCAGCATGGTAATTGTTTAGTGGGTTAATTTCGTTAGGCAATTGTTCAGGATGAGCTTTTGTTTCTTGCAAACAGATAATATCAGGGTTTTCAGTGTTTACCCAATCCAAAAATCCCTTTTTGTAAATTGCGCGTAATCCGTTAACATTCCAGCAAAGTATTTTCATTGTCAATTTATACTCCTAAGCTATTTAAATTACTAACAGTTATTCCTAATGATTAATAATTTCTTCAATTT
>CAZDRU010000032.1:0-10581 GCA_964508175.1 uncultured Dehalococcoidia bacterium | reverse complement strand
ATTATTCTTTTATTTTATACTTTAAATTCTTAAAATAACTCAACTACACAAATATATCAATCTCTTATAAATTTAATGGTCTTCCTCCGAATGTGGAGTAATAGCCATAGAAGCAAAAACTAGAGTTAATCCAGCGAAAATTAACGCTTGAATAAAACCTACAAGTAATTCAAGTCCATAAACAAGAACAGTAGCAACAAAAGAAACAAGAAATGCTGATACCAAAACAAGAATTTCACCAGCAGTCATATTCCCAAATAAACGGAAAGTGAAACTTAAAATTCTAGTAAGTTCACTAAAAGCCTCTAATGGCCCTATAAAGAAAAAATCGAGATAATATTGAAAAGCATCCATTAATTTACCTCGAAACAATGCTATCGTACCTTTTTTCAAACTATCAATCCGAATAAATTTTGAAATATAGGAAATACCAAGAATTTTTAATCCCCAAAATTCTACATAAATAAAAGATAATAGTGCTAATGCAAGTGGCATATTAACATCAGTCCCCGATGGACGTAATAAATGGACCTCCACATGACCATGATTTTCCCAACCAAGAGCCGGATAAATTGGCAGTAATCCTATCCACGCATTACAAAGGACAAATAAAAACAGTGTAGCTATAAAAGGGAAAAATTTTCTGCCATGTTCCTTACCTATTACACTTTCAATCGCACTTAAAATAGATTCAACCATTAATTCTATAAAACCTTGTATTCTCCCAGGAACTAGTTTCAAACGAAAAACACCAATTAAAAATATAAAAATTAAAACTAACGTTGTAATCCAAGAAGATAAAAGGGTGTTCGTTAGAACAAAAGCACTTTTAGATGCAAAAGGAGAAGAAGCATGTCCTTCTTCATACTCAATAAAATGTTCTCTTGCAGCATCAGGTAACACTGGTTGCGGGGGCAAATGAACTTTAGGTTTCGATAATAAACCAGCTTCTGGATCTCCTAAAAAAGCAGAACCGATAGCTCCAGTAAAAAATCCAACTATAAACAAAGCAAAAATCACTAAACCAGTAAAAACAATTATTTTTTTTGCAGACATTAAATTAACCTTTTTTAATCCTCATTAGATTTTTCTTCCTTTAAAAACCGAATAACCATAACATATATTCCATAAAAAGATGCTATCATTCCTATCAATAAACCCAGTAATCCAAATAACGGAAACGTTATTGAATCTATTTTCTGATCAAGCCAAAACCCTGCAAGTGTCCCCAATAAAATACTTGCTGCAACATACCACCCCAATCCTATAAACTGTAAAACCTTAGTTCTCTTTGTAATTTTACTCACAAAAATATCCTATTAGAATTCTAATAGAATTACCTTCACACAAAATGATTTCATGGAGAAAATGCGTTTTTTCAACGTTTTTTTCTGCCTAAATCATCTAAATCAAGATCATTAATAAAATCTTTAAAAGCTGACATTTTTTTTATTTCGTCAGGATTAGTAGGAGTTATATTTTCTGTTCCCTGAAAAATATCGTTTTTTTCTGTTTCTTCATTATTAACATCATGTGAAATAGAAATGCCAACTTTATCCAAAACCTTTTCATCTGCAAATATAGACACTCCTGTACGAACAGCTAGTGCAATTGCATCACTAGGACGTGAATCAACCTCAAGTTTTTCTCCATTACTATTTAAGAAAATTTTAGCAAAAAATGTATCTTCAGCCATTTCACTAATCAAAACATATTCTACAGTTGCACCCAAAATATCAATAAGCATTCGCAAAAGATCATGAGTAAGAGGCCTTGGAACACTAATATCTTGCAATTTTACTGTTATGGCATCGGCCTCATTAGGGCCAATCCAAATAGGCAAATAACGTTTAGAATTCTTTTCTTTAAGAATCACAACTCTTTGGTAATTCATTAAACTAACTCTTACGCTATCAATCGACATTTCTAACATGAAGATTCACTCCGTAATTTATCGCTAGCGCCATTGTAAAATACGTACCAATTTGTGTCAATTCACGGAAACAAAATTTAAGTATACTGTTTCTAAATAATAGGAGTATCATCAACATTTCCCCACTCTTTCCATGAACCATCATAATTTTTTACTTTTTCAAATCCCATTAATTTTAAAACAAACATTGCATGTGCTGCTCTAATTCCAGCTTGACAGTAAGTTATAACATTGGTTTGTTTATCTTTAATATTTATACGAGATAAAGCATGTAATATATCTTTTCCATTACGAAAAGTATCATTGCCAGGCCTATTCACCATATTACTCCATTCTAAATTTTGAGCATTGGGCATATGACCTAATCGTTTGTTTCCACGTGTTTCTTTTCCATAATATTCTTGTTTAGAACGACAATCCCAAATTACAGTACGATTATCTTCACAAACCTCAATAACATGATCTTTTCGAGCTATTAAAGTTTGATCTCCTTCAGGCAATGGAATGTTAAATTTTGATGGACTATATATCGGAATTTTTGATTCGATTTTCCGGTTTTCTTGTATCCATTTTTCCCAACCTCCATCTAAAACTTTAACATTATAATATCCATAGTAAGCAAGAACCCACCAAAACCTAGATGCATACACTCCTGCTCTATTATCATAAACAATAATTTGCATTTCATTAGAAACACCAAAGCTTTCAAGTAAAGTTTGAATTTGTTTTGCAGTAGCTATATGCAAATTACCCAAAGCAGAGTTTTTTAAATAATTATCTTCCAAACCAACTGCCCCAGGTAAATGAGCTCTTTCATAAGCATCAGGATAACCACAATCAATTAATCTTACAGAATCATTAAAAATATTATTTTCTAACCATTCAGTATTTACTAATAAATCATTTTGAACATTCATTTACATACTATATTAAATCATTTCAATGAATATATGTAATCTTTTTGACTCTAAACAATATATACTTATACTGTTCATTATTGTTAATCTGAAAAATTAAGAAAATGGAGTTTTACTAAATGGCTATTGATAAAATGGAAAAAATTGTTTCACTCTGTAAAAGACGGGGTTTTATTTTTCCAAATAGTGAAATTTATGGAGGATTAAATGCGATTTGGGATTATGGCCCTTTAGGAGTTGAAATCAAAAGAAATATTAAAGAACTTTGGTGGGAAAACACTGTAAAAAACAGAATAAACATCGTTGGTTTAGATACTTCAATTTTAATGCACCCTACAATATGGAAAACTAGCGGACATCTCGACCATTTTTCAGATCCTCTCAGAGAATGTAAAACATGTCACGAAAGACTTAGAGCTGATCATTTAGAAAACGACAACTGCCCTTCATGTGGGGGAGAATTAACTGAAACCCGGTCATTTAATACTATGTTTAAAACCTTTATTGGGGCTGTAGAAGATTCTGCAAACGAAATATATATTAGACCTGAAACTGCTCAAGGTATATATGTGAATTTCTCAAATGTTCAAAATACTACTAGAATGAAAATTCCATTTGGGATTGCACAAATTGGCAAAGCATTTAGGAATGAAATTACTACTGGCAATTTTATTTTCAGATGCAGGGAATTTGAACAAATGGAACTTGAATTTTTTACCGAACCTAGTTCGGCTGAAAAATGGTTTAATTATTGGATTGAAGAACGATTTAACTGGTATTTAACATTAGGTATAAACAAATCTGATTTACGAATTAGACCTCATGAAAATACAGAATTAGCTCATTATTCAAAAGGCTGTTCAGACATAGAATATAATTTCCCTTGGGGTTGGGGAGAATTAGAAGGTATTGCAAATAGAGGAGATTTTGATCTCAAAGCACATAGTACTGGTTCCGGAAAAGACCTAACATACTTTGATGAACTTATTAATAAACACTATACTCCTTGGGTTATTGAGCCATCTTGTGGGGTAGATAGAGTAGTTTTAACTGCTCTACTTAATGCGTATCAAGAAGAACTTGATGATAAAAACAACGAACGAATTATCCTAAAATTAGACCCAAAATTATCACCAATAAAGGCAGCAATACTTCCATTAAGTAAAAAAGAACCCTTAATTGAAATCAGCAAAAAAATATATCATTCAATTTCAAAAAATTTTAACTGCCAATACGATGATACTCAAAGTATTGGGAAAAGATATCGCAGACAAGATGAAATAGGGACACCTTTCTGCATAACTATTGACTTCGATACTATAAATGATAACAAAGTAACTATTCGACATAGAGATACGATGAAACAAGAAAGAATTTCTTTAAATTCAATTCAAAAATTTTTAGATAAAATATATTAAAAGTATTCTTATGAAAATTGTTCATTTTGCTGATTTACATATAGGAGTTGAAAATTATTCACAACCTGACCCATCTACAGGAATTTCAACTAGATTACAAGATTTTTTAAATGCTTTTGATCAGCTTATAGATTACTCACTAAATCAATCTGTGGATGTAGTAATTTTTTCAGGGGATGCATATAAATCACGAGACCCATCACAAACCCAACAAAGAGAATTTGCTTCTCGAATTAAAAAACTTTCTTCAGCTGGGATCGAAGTTTTTCTATTAGTCGGAAATCATGATTTACATTACGGTGTAAATAGAGCAAACACTATGGAAATATTCCCAACTTTAAAAGTCCCGAATATTCATATTGGAGAAAATGTTGGAATTACCAATATAAAATCAAAAAATGGTCCCTTACAAATCTTATCCGTTCCATGGCCTAATAAAACTAAACTTCTAACAAAAGAAATCACAAAGAATTTAACTGTTGAAGAAATTCGTGTTGAAATTGAAAAAACATTAATTAAATTAATAAACCATTTCTCCGAAAAATTAAATCCTAACATTCCAAGTATTTTGTCAGGACATTTTACGTTAGCTGGGGCAACCAATGGGTCAGAACAAACAATGATGTTAGGAAAAGATCATGTATTGCCAATCAGTGGTTTAAATTTATCAAAATTTAACTATGTAGCACTTGGACATATTCATAAACATCAAATATTAAACACAGAACCATTAGTGGTATATTCTGGGAGTTTGCAAAAAGTAGACTTTGGAGAAGAAAAAGATGCCAAAGGATTTTGTGTTTTTGAGGTCTCTGATTCAAAATCTGGAGTTGAAAATTTTCAATTTATTAAAACTAAATGTAGAGAATTCATCACTATAGAATGTGAATTAACGACTGAAAACCTCGAACCTAACAACATTATTTTAGAAAAAATTAAACAATATCAAATTAATAATGCTATTGTTAGACTTAAAATAAAAACTCCCCCTTCTATTGCTCCATTGATTAATTATTCGAAATTAAAACCAGAAATTAGTAAAGCTCATTATCTTGTGATCCAACAAGAATCAACTTCTATAAATAAAAGAGAAACAAAAACATATAAAATCATGCAAAATATGAATATTTTAGATACATTACAAATTTATTTTAAATCTAGAAAAATAAATAAAAATAAAAAAGAAAAATTGCTAGAAATTGCAAAAGAAATCATCGAAAAGACAGAATAAAAAAACAAGTTGAAATATTAGACTAATGATAAACACATTACTTAAAATCATCCTCTTCATACACGAATTTACAGCAGCGTTATGGATAGGGGGAGTCATTATTATCACAATAATATCGCCGATTGTTAATAAAAAAAAAGATTTAGCTGAAATAATTTATCCAAAATTATTTTCTTATCAAAATACCATCCTAAGCTTAGCTATAATTTCAGGTATACCGATTATTGCAAATATATTAACTAAAAGTGGAATCTTTTCGTCGTATTTCTTATTATTAATTTTAAAAATGACTCTAGCATTAATGCTCGTTTTTTTAACCTTCATATCAAAATCTGACTTTAATAATTTATTCTTCAATAAATTATCAAAGCAACCAAAAAAA
The DNA here is from genome assembly GCA_964508175.1 of uncultured Dehalococcoidia bacterium. Lineage (GTDB taxonomy): Bacteria > Chloroflexota > Dehalococcoidia > Lucifugimonadales > CAZDRU01 > CAZDRU01. The sequence goes on along the minus strand of CAZDRU010000032.1, from coordinate 4,700 downwards.
ATTGCACCATTCATCAAAATACTAATAGTAATCATTGGAATAACTATATTCATCATCTCTGCTTTACTCTAGTTTTATATTGATTGAACAAAATTTATAATTTGTTTGTTAAAACTATACTTAGCAATTTAAGAATTATTAATCTTATTCCACAATAATTTACTAGAAAGAATACAATTTAACGAATCTTGAGGAAATCTTATTTTTTTGAATACTGTTTTAGTAATAGGATGAATTAAATCTGAATCAAGTTCTACTAAAGGAGTGACCACAAATGAACGTTCTAACATCTGCTCATGAGGGATCATCAAAGAAGGAGATTTTAATATTTTGTCATCATACAATAAAATATCAATGTCGATAATTCGAGGGCCCCATTTACAAACATCTTTTTCCCTGCCCATATTTCTTTCAATCTGCTTAATTGTCTTTAATAAATCATGAGGATTAAGAACACAATTTATAATACAAACACAATTCAAAAAATTAGGTTGGTCTGTATACCCCCAAGGTTCAGATTCATATAATGAAGAAACGTTTAATAATTCAAGCTCATTCTTTAAAAAAACTAATGCGGAAACAATATTAAATATACGATCACCTAAATTACTACCCAATCCAAGATAAACTAACATCAAACTACCATCACTTTGATTTATTTCTTGTAAGTAAATCGACCATTCTAGAAACTCTACTTATTTCTTTAACATCATGGACTCTTACAATATCAACTTTTTGGGCAATCGATGTAGAAACAATTCCAGCAGTACCTTCAAATCGCTGTGTTACAGGCAAATCCCCTAAAACAATTCCTATATGAGACTTACGAGACGGCCCTATTAGTAATGGACATCCTAAATTTTTTAATACATCCAATTTTCTTTCAATATCTAAATTTTGATTGACGATTTTACCAAAACCTAGTCCTGGGTCAAGTATAATATTCCGTATATTTACATCACAGGAAAGTGCGAAATTGATTGAATATTTTAGAGATGAATAAATTTCCGATATTAAATTATGGTATCTATTAGAATAATTGTTATGCATAATAATTATAGGAACATCCCAAGAAGAAACTAATTTAAACATATCTGGGTCACACCTTGTTCCCCAAATATTATTTATAACATTAACTCCCGCTTCCAAACAATGTTGAGCAACTAAAGGTTTATAAGTGTCTACTGATAAAGGTATAGATATAGCTGAAGTCAAAGCTCGTATTACAGGAACTAAAGCATTTATCTCTTCCTTATAATCGATTTGAACTGATTGAACTTGATTATTTGATCTTCGAGTAGATTCTGCACCAATATCAATAATATCTGCACCTGATTCTTCCATTTGAATTGCAGTTTGTATTACTAATTCTATATTATTACCTAATCCATCCCCTGAAAAAGAATCTAAACTTAAATTCAAAATACCCATAATGTAAGTTTTTGAACCAAAATCAAAATGTCTATCACGAATTAACATTTAATACTTAATCCTTATAAAATGGATTTGACAAATTACTCTCTAAGTTTCAGTATAAATTTAAAGTAAAAAAAAACAATAATACTTTATAATGATTGCACTAAATTAACTGTTTTGTTAGTATACGGCTGACAAAAATTACTTTAAGGATTAATGTCGTGGCAAAAATTAATGAAAAAAAAATAAATGACAGCTCAACTGAATTAGAAAAAAAACGCAAACTATCTCATCTAGGTGGTGGTACAAATAAAATTTCCACACAACATAAAAAAGGGAAATTAACTGCTAGAGAAAGGATAAATTTACTTCTAGACAAAGATACATTTGAAGAATTTGACCCTTTTGTCACCCACCGGACTGACTCATTTGGGATAAATAATAAAAAACCTTTAGGAGATGCCGTCATAACTGGGCATGGAAAAATCAATGGGCAAAATATATTTATATTTGCACAAGATTTCACTGTCTTTGGAGGTTCTGTTTCTGAAGTAGTGGGGAATAAAATATCTAAAATAATGGACTTAGCGATAAAAAATGGATGTCCTATTATAGGTTTAAATGATTCAGGGGGAGCAAGAATTCAAGTAGGAGTTGATAGTCTCAAAGCCTATGGAGATATATTCCTTCGAAATACTCAATCTTCAGGAGTCATACCTCAAATCTCAGTTATACTTGGACCTACAGCTGGTGGAGCAGTATACTCCCCAGCGTTGACCGATTTTATCTTTATGGTCGAAAAAATAGGACAAATGTATATTACAGGACCAGATGTAGTTGAAGCAGTAACAGGAGAAGTCGTTTCACATGAAAACTTAGGAGGATCCGAAGTACATTCAAATCATAGTGGAGTCGCTCATTTTATAGCTAAAAATGAAAAAGATTGCTTCCAACAAATTAAACAATTATTACAATATATTCCACCAAATAATTGTGATGATCCTCCAATATCCAGTTCACAAGATAACCCAGAAAGAATTAATAAGAATCTAGGGAAAATTATCCCTCTAGAAACAAATAAACCTTATGACGTAAAAAAGATTATCAACGGCATTGTAGATGATGAAATTTTCTTTGAAATCCAACCTCAATACGCTCAAAATATTGTAATTGGATTTGCAAAATTAGATCGAAAATCAGTAGGAATTGTTGCAAATCAACCTGAACATTTAGCAGGAGTATTAGACATCAATTCATCAAATAAAGCTGCAAGATTTGTTCGATTTTGTGATGCATTTAATATCCCAATAATAACGTTGGTAGATGTCCCTGGATATATGCCTGGCATTAATCAAGAACATGATGGAATTATCAAACATGGATCTAAATTAATATATGCATATTCAGAAGCTACAGTTCCTAAAATAACAATTATATTAAGGAAAGCCTATGGAGGAGCTTATATAGTAATGGGAAGCAAACATCTAAATACGGATGTGAATTATGCTTGGCCGAATGCTGAAATAGGAGTAATGGGAGCTGACGCTGCTGTTAAAATATTACACAAAAAACTATTTGAACAAAATAATATTGATCCTGAAAAAATTAAAACACTTACAGAAGAATATAAAGAAAAAATAACAAATCCATTTGTTGCTGCAAATAGAGGATTTATTGACGACATAATCGAACCCGAAATAACTCGTTTAAAATTAATTAAAACATTAAATTTACTTCAATCAAAGAGAGAATCTGGGATAGCAAAAAAACACGGGAATATACCTTTATAAGGATTCTAAATATTATAATTTTTCTTTGGGAATCTCTCAGATACACATTAAACACTATTAGAAACAATAATATTCGGAGGTAAAATGACCTATTGCGTAACTTATATACCAGGAGATGGCATAGGACCAGAAGTAATGGACGCTGCTAAAAAAGTACTCGAAGCAACTGGCATAAAATTTGAATGGGATACTCAAGAAGTTGGAGAAATCCCTATGAATACATTAGGAACTCCTTTACCTGACCAAGTAATTAACTCAATCAAAAATAATAATCTAGCTCTTAAAGGGCCAGTAACTACTCCTATTGGAAGTGGATTTCGTAGTGTAAACGTAGCAATCAGAAAAGCATTAGATTTATATGCAAACATTAGGCCTTGTAAAACATATAAAGGAGTAAGATCTCGTTATGAAAATATCGATTTAGTCATTATACGAGAAAACACAGAAGATCTTTATGCTGGCATAGAATTTAATGCTGGAGAAAATAATACACTAGAATTAGTCGATATTATTAACAATTATGGATTTAAAATTCAAGATGGGGAAAATGCATCGTTATCAATAAAAGCAATATCAAAATTTGGGTCTGAGAGAATAATCAAATTTGGATTCGATTATGCAAAGGAACAAAAAAGACAAAAAGTAACTGCAGTAACAAAAGCTAATATAATGAAATTTTCAGATGGATTATTTTTGAAGATCGGCAATGAAATTGCTAAAGAATACTCAGACCTTACATACGAAGAACGTTTAATTGATAATTTATGTATGCAATTAGTAACTCGCCCTGAAGAATATGACGTACTTGTTCTCCCTAATTTATATGGAGATATTGTTTCAGATCTCGCTGCTGGATTAGTTGGAGGATTAGGTGTGGCTCCAGGTGCTAACATTGGTAAAAAGATAGCCGTATTTGAAGCAATTCATGGAAGTGCTCCTAAATATACTGGCCAAAATAAAATGAATCCAACTGCTTGTATACTTTCTGGAGTTTTATTACTTCAACATATCGGAGAATTCAAAGCTGCTGCTAAAGTAGAAAAATCCATATCAAAAATAATAGAAGAAGGTAAATATGTTACCTATGATTTTAAAGAAAACCGTTCAGATCAATCTGCTGTAAACACATCAGAAATGGCTAATGCAATTATAAAAACAATGGAGGAATTTTAAGATGGCTCAAACCAAAATCAGTATAATTGGAGCAGGAAACGTAGGTTCAACAACAGCTCATATATTATTTTAAAAAGCTTATGCTGACATAATTCTCGTTGATGTTGTAGAAGGAATGCCACAAGTAAAAGCTCTAGATATATTCGAATCTGGCCCACTGTATCATAGTGACGTTTCTATTACTGGTTCAAATTCTTACGAAACAACTCGAAATTCCGATATTGTAATATTTACAGCAGGCATCGCTAGAAAACCTGGTATGAGTCGTGACGATCTTTTACTCACTAACGCGAATATTGTAAGTACTGTTGTATAAAATGT
>CAZDRU010000031.1:0-55139 GCA_964508175.1 uncultured Dehalococcoidia bacterium | reverse complement strand
ATTATTAATTATTTAATTTATATTATTATTATGAGTAAATAATTTATTTATATTTTAAATATTTTGAACCTAATAATTCAGAAGCTAAATAAGCTGAACCTAATAAGGCAGAAGCTAAAAATGCTGAACCTAAGAAGGCAGAAGCTAAAAACGCTTAACCTAAGAATGCAAAAGCTAAAAAAGCTGAACCTAAGAAGGCAGAAGCTAAAAAGGCTGAACCTAAGAAGGCAGAAGCTAAAAAAGCTGAACCTAAGAAGGCAGAAGCTAAAAGGGCTATTTCCGCACTGCGTGAATTAGTTGAAGGGTCTATTTTAAGTGCTTTGATGAAAGAATTTTCTTATTCGACCCCAATGCAATCACCTAGAATTGAAAAAGTTGTTCTAAATATAGGTGCTGGAGAAGCTGTTGCCAATAGTAAAGTTATTGAATCAATAGTAACTGATCTTACTACGATTAGTGGGCAAAAACCTTTAATTACTAAAGCAAAAAAATCAATAGCAAATTTCAAACTAAGAGACGGAATGCCTATTGGAGTAAAAGTGACCTTGAGACGTAAGCGTTGTTATGATTTTCTAGAACGATTTATTAACGCTACTTTACCTAGAATGAGAGATTTTCAAGGAGTTTCTAGGAAAAGTTTTGATGGTAAAGGTAATTATTCCTTAGGTTTGAAAGAACAACTGATCTTTCCAGAAATTGATTATAATAAAATAGATAAAATACGAGGCTTACAAATAACAATTTGTACTACTGCTAAAACTGATAACGAGGCTTTAAGGTTGTTAGAATTAATGGGTATGCCGTTTGTCTCAAATTAACATATGAAAGGAGTATATTTTGGCTAAAGAATCTTCGGTTGCAAGGAATAATAAACGAATTGCAATGGTTTTGAAATATAGTGAAAAAAGAAAAGAATTAAGCGATTTAGCAAAAGATCCAAAAAGAAGCTTAAGTGAGAGAAGAGCTAGTCGTCAATTATTATCTCAGTTTCCTTTGAATTCACATCCTAATCGAGTACGCAATCGAGATTTTGTCAATGGTCGACCAAGAGCATATATAAGATATTTTGGTTTGTCCAGAATTACTTTTAGAGAAATGGCTCTTAAAGGCCTTCTTCCTGGTATTCGAAAGGCAAGTTTATAATAGATAATATTATCGGAGTAAAATAATGCAAACTGATCCAATATCTGAAATGTTAACAATTATTCGTAATGGCTTGATGGCTGGACATTCAAGCGTTTTAACGAATAAATCAACTATGAAAATTGAAATTGTTAAAATAATGCAAGCTAAAGGGTTTATAGCATCTTTCGAATTCATAAAAGATGATAATAATAAAGATAAGATAAAAATCGTTTTAGCGTATCAAAATGAAGGTGAATCTGTTATACAAGGATTAAAAAAAATCAGTACTCCTGGGTTAAGAGTATATGTTAAAAAACCTGAAATCCCTAGAGTTTTTGGAGGATTGGGTGTTGCTATTATTTCAACATCAGAAGGGATTTTAACTGGCACTGATGCTTCAAAACGTAATTTGGGAGGAGAATTACTTTGTTATGTCTGGTAATAATCAAAACTTAAATTCACAAGAAATTGTATCCAGAATTGGAAAACAACCAGTACTTATAGCTTCTGGTGTTTCGGTTATTAAGGATAATTTAGAATTAACGGTTAAGGGACCTAAAGGTACGGAAAAAATTAGTATTCCGAAAGAAGTTAGTGTTGAAATCGTTGATACTACAGTTTTAGTAAAAACAGACTCTTATGATAAAACTTCGAAATCTTTACATGGAATGTTACGAAGTCTTTTAGCTAATGCTGTGATAGGTGTTACTGAAGGGCATAGAAAGACATTACAAGTTCTAGGAGTTGGTTATAGAGTCGAACAAAAACAGAAAAATATTGTTTTAAATGTTGGATTTAGTCATAGTGTTGAAATTCAACCATTAGATGGTGTTGATTTAACTGTAGAAAACAATATTATTCATGTTGATGGTTCTAATAAACAAAAAGTTGGGGAAATGGCAGCGCAAATTCGTAAAGTAAGGCCACCTAATGCTTATAAAGAGAAAGGCATTAAGTATAGTGATGAAGAACTTCATCTTAAGCCAGGTAAAGCAGCTGCAACTACTGGAGAATAAATGTCTAATCCAAAAAAGATCAGTAATCTAAAAAAAATACGTCATTATAGAGTAAGAAAAAAAATAGAGGGGACTCTTGAACGTCCTCGTTTGTCTGTACATAAAACGCATAAATATTTTTATGCTCAGATTATTGATGATACTTCTTCAAAAACATTGACTGCAGTTTCTCCATTAGAGAGTCAAATAAAAGATAAAATACCTAGTAATAAAACGCAAATGGCTAAAGAATTAGGAACGATAATAGCTGAACGCGCAAAAACTTTGAATATTAGTTATGTTGTTTTTGATAGAGGGGGCTTTAAATATCATGGTCGTATTAAATCATTTGCTGAAAATGCTCGTAAAGGAGGATTATTGTTTTGAATACTTTTCAACAGGGAAATAGACCTTCTAGCGAATTTGAAGAAAGAGTTATTCATTCAAGGAGAGTTTCTAAAGTAGTGAAAGGTGGACGAAATCTTCGATTTAATGCTTTGGTTATTGCAGGTAATCGTAAAGGGAAAATAGGATTTGGGATAGCTAAGTCTGAAGCTATACCTGATGCAATAAAAAAAGCTGGTACTATGGCTAAGAAGAAACTTATTACTGTAGTTCGAAATGGGACTACTGTCCCACATGAAATTAAGCTTAAACATGGTTCTAGTAGAGTTATAATTAAACCTGCTAATCCAGGAACTGGTGTTATAGCTTCTGGTCCAGTAAGAACAATTTTTGAACTTGCCGGAGTCCAAGATGTGGTAGCTAAAACCTTAGGTTCAAGAAATCCTATAAATGTTACACAAAGTGTGTTTATTGCTCTTCAAAGTATGCATATGGCAGAGAAACAAGAAGAGAAACAAGAAGAGAAACAAGAAGAAAACAATGAAAGTTAATCAAGTAGAAATACAATTAATAAAAAGTCCTATAGGCTATAACAAGAAACAAAAAGATATAGTTACTGCTTTAGGACTGAAAAAAATTCGACATATAGTTATAAAAACATTAACTCCTTCTTTAGAAGGAATGTTGAAAAAAGTTGCTCACTTAATTTCAGTAAAAAACATAAATAAATAATAGGATTTTTATGGAATATCAAATTGAAAATATAAATAAAACTAAATCGAAAAAAAGAGTAGGTCGAGGTGATGGAAGTGGACGAGGCACATATTCAGGTAAAGGCTGTAAAGGTCAAAAAGCTAGATCTGGATTTAGTTTGCGACCTGGATTTGAGGGAGGTCAATTACCTTTGATTAAAAGACTTCCTTATAGAAGAGGATTTACCAATATCTTTAAAAAAGATGTTCAGATAGTCGATGTTAATTCTTTGTCAATTTTCCCAGATAAATCTGAAGTAACAAATGTAGAACTTTTTAATTCTGGATTGATTCAAAATAAAAATCAATTAGTTAAAATTTTAAATACCGGAAAACTTAATGTGAGTTTAACTGTTAAAGTTTATAAAACATCAAATGGTGCAAAAACTACTATTACTAGTGCCGGTGGAGAAGTTGAGGAGATTAACTAATGGTTTCACAAAGTGGAACTAAAGAACAACCCAGATTATTAAATGCAGCGATAGAAGCATTTAAATTACCTGATCTCAGAAGTAAAATATTATTTACTTTAGGGATGTTAGTTGTTTTTCGATTTATAGCACAAGTCCCATTGCCTGGAATAGATCAAGACCAATTACAAAATCTCTTTGAATCTAATCAATTTTTGGGTTATTTGAATTTGTTTAGTGGAGGTGCAATGGGAAATATGAGTGTTGCCGCACTTGGAGTTTTCCCATATATTACTGCTTCAATTGTAATACAACTTCTTACTCCAGTAATTCCTCAATTACAAGAAATATCTAAAGAAGGAACACAAGGAAGACAAAAAATAAATCAAATTGTATATTCTTTAACAATTCCTATTGCTTTGGCGCAAGGGTACGGACAATTATTGTTATTACAGCAAAGTGGAGTTTCGGTTGGATTAGGAATGGGTTCTTCGAGTTTTTTGCCAATATTAACAATGCTTGTTTCTCTAACTGCCGGGACAATGTTTTTAATATGGCTTGGAGAATTAATTACTGAAAGAGGGATTGGAAACGGTATTTCTTTAATTATATTTGCAGGTATTGTTTCTGGATTCCCAGCTTTAATTGCTCAAGGGTTTCTTTCAGGAAATAATGATTTGATGAATTTAGTAACCTTTTTAATAATAGCTCTTTTAATTATTGCATTGATAGTTATTTTTACTGAAGCTCATCGACGAATTCCTGTTCAATATGGAAGAAGTGTTATGCAAGGTGGAAGAGTTATGAGGCAAACTGGTAATTCGTATATTCCAGTGAGAGTAAATTCTGCAGGTATGATACCTTTGATATTTGCTTTTTCTATTATGATTATACCTGGCACCATTGGAACATATCTTCAAACAGGAGATGGTTGGGTAGGTTCGAGTGGTGAATTTATTGTTAGATTATTTAATCAAGCTTCTCCATTATTTTGGATATTTGTTTTTGCTTTGGTTGTTGCTTTTACTTTTTTTTACACACTGATAACCTTTCAACAACAAAATATTTCAGAAACGTTACAAAATAATGGAGGATTTATACCCGGGATTAGGCCTGGTTTGCCAACTCAAGATTATCTTAACAAAGTTATTTTGAGAATAACTTGGGGAGGAGCTATTTTTCTTGGATTTGTTGCTGTAGTTCCAGTATTAGCTTCAAGTTTTACAAATGTTCAAGCTATTCAACTTAGTGGAGTTAGTTTATTAATTATGGTTGGTGTTGCATTGGATACGTTAAGACAACTTGAGGGACAATTAATGATGCGTAATTACGAAGGGTTTTTAAAATGAGTAACTACGATAAAATCATTCTTTTAGGAGCCCCAGGTGCTGGAAAAGGAACTCAAGCTGAAACTTTATCCGAACATCTTGGATTGAAACATATTGCTTCTGGAGAATTATTTAGAAAAGAAATAGATAAAGATTCTCCTTTAGGTAAAGAATCTAAATATTATATTGAAAATGGTTTGCTAGTTCCTGACAAATTAACTAACGAGATAATTATAAAAGGTTTAAATGATAATATATCAAACGGATTTATTTTAGATGGTTTCCCTAGAAATTTAAAACAAGTTTATGCACTTGAATCTATTATTGATATTTCCTTAGAAACTGGCTTTATTGTGTTTTTTATTAAAGTAGAAAAAGAATTAGCAATAGAACGTTTAACTCTTCGATCTGTTGTTCAAAATCGCCTTGATGATAAACATGATTCTGTTTTAAAACGAATTGAAGTTTATGAACAGAAAACGAAGCCTGTTATCGAATATTTTAAAAATAAGAAGGTTTTGTTTGAGATTAATGGAGCTTCTTCGATGAAAATAGTTTCTAAAGATATTTTAAATATTATTAGTGACAAAATGATGTTGTTGAAAAGTGAAGGAAGCTAAGAATGACTCAGAAACCATTAACCGCTTCAAATTCGCCTTCCCAGTATTCTGGTGGTATTACTTTGAAATCAAAAGAAGAGTTAAATTTAATGCATGAAGCAGGAATAATAGTGGGAACTGTTTTAGGAAACTTAAAATTATATGCTGAAGTTGGAATGACTACTCAAGAATTAGATGACATTGCTGAAAAAAAAATAAGACTTATGGGTGGATTGCCAGTTTTTAAAGGATATATGGGATTTCCTTCAACTATTTGTGCCTCTATCAATGAGGAAATCGTTCATGGGATTCCAGATAATAGAATAATTAAAAATGGAGATATTCTAACTGTTGATTGTGGTGCTAGTGTAGGAGGATATATCGGGGATGCTGCTATAACTTTTCAAATTGGAAAATCAACAAAAATATCTCAGAATTTGATTAAAATAACTAATGAATCTTTAAATATTGGCATTAATCAAGTAAAAGTTGGAGGACATGTTGGAGATATTGGTTATGCAATATCTTCTTTTGCTGAAAAGAAAGGATATGGAATTGTTAGAAATTATGTAGGGCATGGAGTTGGAAAACATTTGCATGAGGACCCTCAAGTTCCAAATTATGGAATTAAAGGTACTGGGCCAGAACTTAAAGATGGCATGGTTATAGCAATAGAACCAATGTTAACTGAAGGAAAGCCAGAAACTGAAATTTTAGCAGATAATTGGACAGTCATTACAAAAGACAATTCTTTGTCTGCTCATTTTGAACATACAGTTTCTATAACAAATGACGGGCCTGTTATCTTAACAAAAATACCAGAATTTATGGAGAGTATAAAATAAAGTAATGGCGAAAAAAGAAAACATAGAAGTTGAAGGAAATGTATTAGAATCTTTACCTAATGGTTATTTTAAAGTTAAATTATCTAATAATCATGAAGTAACAGCACATATTTCAGGTAAAATTAGAATGAATTTTATTCGAGTTCTTCCAGGGGATCGAGTTCTTGTTGAATTGTCTCCTTATGATTTAGATAGAGGAAGAATTACTTATAGACTTAAGTAATTTAGTGGAGTAATTATTATGAAAGTTAAAGCATCTGTGAAACCAAGATGTAATAAATGTAAAGTAGTTAGACGAAAAAGAGTTGTTAGAATTATTTGTGAAAATAAACGATGTCGTCAAAGACAAGGCTGATTGGAGGTAAATAATGGCGAGAGTAGCCGGGGTAGATATACCTGATAATAAAAGAATAAATATTGCTTTAACTTATATTTTAGGAATCGGTAATGGAGTGGCTTTAGATATACTAGATAAAGTTGAAGTTGCTGGTGATGTTTATCCAAAAGTTAAAGATTTATCTGAACAAGAATTAAATAAAATTAGAGAAATTGTTGAAAAAGAATATATGGTTGAAGGTGATTTGCGTAGAGAAACGACAATGAATGTTCGACGATTAATTGATATTGGCACTTATCGTGGATTAAGACATCGTTTTAAATTGCCAGTTAAAGGACAAAGAACAAAAACGAATGCTAGGACACGAAAAGGGGTTAAAAAAACAGTAGCTGGACGTGGTCGACGTTCTGGAATGCAAAAATAGGAGTTATTAGATGGCAAAAAGTGGTAACAAAAAAAGAATACGTGGTAATGTGCCTATCGGTAGAGGTTATATTCATTCATCTTTTAATAATACTTTAATAACCTTGACTGATACAAAAGGAAATGTACTTTCTTGGGCATCTGCCGGTACTGTTGAATTTAAAGGATCTAGAAAAGGAACTGCATTTGCTGCTCAAAGAGCTGCAGAACAGGCTGCAAAAAAAGGCATAGAAAGTGGGTTGAGAAAAGTAGATGTTTTTATAAAAGGTCCAGGGGCTGGAAGAGAAGCAGCTATTAGAGCCTTGCAATCATCTGGCTTAGAAGTTTTAAGTATTAGAGATGTTACTCCAATACCACATAATGGATGTAGACCATCTAAAAGACGTCGAGTTTGAGATATAAATTTTAAGAGGATAATAATGGGAAAATATATAGGACCATCATGTAAAATTTGTCGTAAAGTTAGTAGTAAATTGTTTTTGAAAGGAGAACGATGTTTTACTCCTAAATGTGCTATAGAAAAACAACGTCCAATTCCTGGAGCAAGTCAATTGAGGCGACGTCGTTTGACTGATTATGGAATACATTTAAAAGAAAAACAGAAATTAAGATTTTCTTATGGATTAATGGAAAAACAATTTGTTAGATATGTAAAAGCTGCTTTTAAGAATAAATTAATAACATCTAATGCTTTATTACAATTTTTAGAAAGACGATTAGATAATGTTGTTTTTAAGTTGAATTTTTCTCATTCGAGAAAACAAGCTAGGCAAATAGTTGGACATGGCCACTTTACAGTAAATGATATGCCTACTAATATCCCATCATTTCAAGTTAAAGTTGGAGATGTTATTAAATGGAAATCGTCAAAAAAAGATAAAGTATTTGTAAAAACGATATCAGAAGAATTAAGTTCAAGAGATATTCCAGATTGGTTAGAATTAAATCAGGAAGAATTAGAAGGTAAAGTTATAGATTTACCTGAAATAAATGAAGATGAATTAGATTTAGAAACACGCTTAATAGTAGAGCATTATTCGAGGTAAAAATGATAGAAGATAATATTGTATTTGGCTTTGACCAAGAAGTCATAGAAGAAGAAGAACAAGATATAAGTCCAATTATTTCCATTCAAAGAGAAGAAGAAACTTATATAGAATTTTCCGTAGCTCCATTAAAGCCAGGATTTGGCACAACTATAGGAGCTCCTTTACGAAGAATTCTTCTTAGTTCTTTGTCTGGATGGGCAATTACTTGGCTAAAAATAGAAGGTATTCAACATGAATATGCGAATATACCGAATGTTAAAGAAGAAGTGATGGAATTTTTGAATAATATTAAAGGAGTCCGAATAAAATCTAATTCTGATCGTCCTGGAAAACTTCGTTTAAGAGTAAATGGACCAGGTTTGGTAACTGCTGGAGATATTTCTACCTCTTCTGATTTTGAAGTTATTAATGCTAATCATCATTTGATGACTTTAGATTCTAAAAGTGCCAAAATAGATATTGAATTTAATGTAGAAGAAGGTATTGGTTATGAAGTATCCAGTGATGGTTCTACTCCTAGTGGAACATTACCAGTAGATCCTATTTTTAATCCAATTATTAAAGCTAGTTATTCAATAGAGCCTAGTCGAGTTGGACAAGCAACTAATTTTGAAAAATTAGTTTTTCAACTTTGGACAGATGGAACTTGCAAACCAATTGATGCAGTTAAACAAGCTTCACAAATTTTAATTGACCATACATATATTGTTTCAAATATTGATAAGCCTGTTGTACCTCAAAACGAAACTGGAGGAGATGAAGGAACAGACATATCTCCAGAAATTTATCAACTTACTATTGATAAATTAGAACTTTCTGCGAGAACATTAAATTGCTTGAAAAGGGCAAATTTAGAAACAATCTCAGAAATTATTAAAAAGGAAAAACAAGAATATATGACATTAAGAAACTTTGGAGTAAAATCTTTAAACGAACTTGAAGATAAGCTTATTTCTTTAGGCTTAAATTTTCATAATGCTCCAATAGAAGAAAATACAAGTGAAGATACTTCTGAAGAATGAATATATTATTGCTATAAGGATAAATAATGGTTGCACATAGAATAAAAGGGAAAAAATTATCTAGACCAACTTCTTCTCGAATATCATTGATAAGAAATTTGGCAAGAGAATTGATTCTCAATGAACGAATAAAAACAACTCAAGAAAAAGCTAAAGAAACGATTCAATTTGTAGAAAAGTTAATAACTTTAGGGAAAAAAACAACTTTACATTCACGAAGAATAGCGTTAAGTAAATTGCCAGATATTGACGTTATAAATAAAGTTTTTGATGATTTAGCTCTTAGATATAAGGATCGTGCTGGAGGATATACAAGAATTATCAAAATAGGTTTTAGAGTTGGAGATGGAGCTTCAATAAGTTTAATTGAACTAGTTTGATTTATGTCAACTAAATGGGCTGTTATTTTAGAATATGATGGGACTGATTATCATGGTTATCAAATTCAAAATAAAGATAAAACAATACAAAAGGAGTTTGAAGAAGCAATATTTAATGTTTTAGGAGAATTTATACATACTCAAAGTTCGAGTAGAACAGATGTAGGAACTCATTCTCTTGGACAAGTAGTTTCTTTTCAAACAAATGGAATATTAACTGGAAACGTATTGAAAAGAGCTATTAATCATAATCTTTCAAAAAACATTAAAATAGCTAAAATTAAAGAAGTTTCTCTGGAATTTGATCCAAGACGGGATGCTATTAGTAGAATTTATAAATACACATTTTATAATAGAGATGTAAATTCTCCGATTCATGATAGATTTTCTTGTTGGATTCCAGATAAAATAAATTTGACTGAAATGAAGAAAGCAGTACACATTTTAAAAGGGAAGCATGAATTTAAATATTTCACGCCGAATCCTTCTAACTATTCGAATACAGTTAGAAATGTTTTTGACACAAAATTAACTGTTTCAAAATCTTTCATAACATTTCAAATTGAAGCGGATTCTTTTTTATATCATCAAATTCGTAAAATTGTCGGAGTCTTATTAGATATAGGTAAGAAAAAAATATCTATAAATCAGTTAAAAAAAAGTTTATTGGATGATAATCAAATTGAAAAATGTTCTTTGTTACCATCTAAAGGTTTGTGTTTAATGAAGATAAACTATCCGGAAAATATATTTATCTAAATTGGAGTTTCTTATGAAATTTAAAGAACAAAAAACTTATTTGCCAAAAGTTGAAAGTTTAGATGTATCAACTCATTTTGTTGATGCTAAAGGAAAAGTACTTGGAAGATTAGCTAGTAATATTGCTTATATTTTGCAAGGAAAGAATAATAATAACTATACTCCATTTTTTCATTCGAATGTTCAAGTGTGGGTTAAAAACATAAAAGAAATAAAAATTACAGGTAATAAGCTTGAAAATAAAATATATTATCGCCATAGTGGATATACGGGAAATCTCAAATCTTTTAAAATGAAAGAATTAATGGATAGAAATCCAAAACAATTATTAGAATTAGCAGTGAAAAGAATGTTACCTAAAAATAAATTGGGGCAAAAAATGTTTAAAGCATTAAAGTTTGTTGAGTAATTTTAAACTTTAATGGTATTATAAAATGATTCAAAGAGGTTTAAATTAATGGTTTCTGATACAACTAACAAAGAAGTTAACTATTTTTATGCAACAGGTAAAAGAAAGAGTGCTATAGCTAAAGTACGTATATATCCTTCTAAACAAAGGAAAATATCAATTTCTATTAACGAGAGACCCTTAGAAGATTTCTTTCCCCTCTCAGAATGGCAGAAACGAATTTTAGTTCCTTTTACTGTAGTGAATCTTGAAAATAAGTTTGATATTGTTATAAATGTACATGGTGGTGGAGTAATGGGACAATTAGAAGCAATTGTTCATGGAATTTCAAAAGCCTTGCGAGTATATGATGAAAACTTTAAAACTATTCTTAGAAAAAATGGTTTTATTACAAGAGACTCTAGAGTTAAAGAAAGCAAAAAATATGGATTAAAAAGAGCTAGAAAAGCTCCACAATATACCAAACGTTAAAGTAATTTATAAAGTTTTCATTAAATCTATTTCAGCACAGATAGCTGGATTTGTTTCGTAAAGAATCCCTAGATAATAACTTGTAAAATCTCCTATTAAAATAGAAGTCATTATTTGTGTTATTGGAGAATCACCATAACTATTCACTGTTATATATGGGATTTTCTTATTTGAAAGTAAGTCTCGAGTGATCTGATATTTATTTTTAATTGATTCTGTCTCTATTGGATTTTCTATGAGTATTATTTTAAAAGAAGTTTGTTTCGTGAATATTCTTAGAGGATTTAAATATCCTTCAATAGAATTATGATGTAATTCAGTTAATTGGTCACTAAATGCCCAAGCTTTCGCATTTTCATTTATTTGAGTTCTCCATCTGGTTCCGACATTAGTTAAAATTCCACTTGAATAAATTATTGGAATATTTTCGAATAACTCGTAGGCTATTTTTTTAGCTTGGTTTGAATCAGTTGGTATAGATGGAATTAATTTTTGTACTAGAGTATTTAAAGTTTCTATTGTTTTTGTTATATCCTCGTTCATATTTTTGAAAATTTTTAATTTTTCTAGTATTCTTAATGCAGATAGAAAATTAAATGGAAAAGCACTTCTTGCTTCACCTTCAAATTTTATAGGAATCCAAGGGAATTTCTTGTTTTTTGCTAATTGACTTAGTTCACCACCTTTTGAAATTGCTATAACTTGTGCATTTTTTGCAAAACTTTGGTTTACTAAATTTATAGTTTCTTCCGTATTACCAGAATAACTAGTAGCAATTATTAAAGTTTTTTTAGTGATATATTGTGGCAAAATTGATTGATTCCAGGTTTGAATTGGTACAGTAGTTTTATTTTTTGAAGTTAAATCTTTAATAAGATGACAACTTAATCCCGAACCTCCCATTCCAAGCATTAATATATTATCTATTTGTGGATTTAAATTATCTAAAAGCTTCAAATTAGGATTGTTCCAAGCTTGATAAGAATATTCGGTAATATTAGAAATTCTTTTTGCCATATTACTTGGATCAAATTTTTTATAAACTTCTTTTTGATTTAAATTAATGTGAACTGTCATTGTTATTCTTAAAACCTAATAAATCTAATGCTGTTGAAATTAAAGTTTCTGTTTTATTACTTCCTTGAGTTTCGCAGTAAATCCTTAATAATGGTTCTGTCCCTGAAAATCTAAATAAAAGCCAACCATTTTTGAAATGAAGTCTTAAACCATCGATATTATCATAATTTATTATTTGCACATTTCCTATGGATTTAATTTTCAAATTTGATACTTTTTCGATTAATTGTTTCTTTTTATTATTATCTTCCAAATGACAATCGAATCTTTTATAGAAATAATTTCCATATTCTGCTTTTAATTCATCAAATATATTTAGTAATGGTTGTTTAGTTTCTATTAACATTTCTAAAAACATTAAAGCACTAAAAATCCCATCTCGTTCAAAGAGATGATTTGAAAAGGCATAACCTCCACTTTCTTCACCTCCCATTATTGCTGAAGTTTCAATCATTTTAGGAGCAACATATTTAAATCCAACAGGAGTTTCTAAAACTTTAATTCCATATTTTCTCCCTATTTCTGATAGCATATTAGTTGAGGTGATGGTTTTTACTAAAGGTCCTTTTAATGATTTATCTTTGAGTAAATATTTAGCTAATAAAGCATATACATCAAGAGTTGAAAGAACTTCACCTCTAGATGTTACAATTCCTAATCTATCTGCATCAGCATCAAAAGCTATTCCAATATCAGCATTTTCTTTGACGACTTCTTTTTTTAACGTATTTAAATTAGAGTTGATTGGTTCAGGTTGTTTAAGGCCTGGGAAAATTGGATTGATTACATTATGTATTTCTTTATGTATAAGATCTTTGCCTAATAACTCTATTAAATAATTAATTCCTGCTCCATACATAGGATCGACTATGATTTTATAATTACTGTTTTTAATTTTTTCTAAATTAATCAGTTTTTTAATCCCATTAAAATAATCAATTTTAGGATCAAAGATTTTACATATTCCTTTTATTTTTGAATGAGATTGTTGAGGAGAATTATTTGCATAATTTTGAATTTTCATAGTGATTTCGCTAGAAGGACTGATGCCATTCATAGTCCTAAATTTAAGACCATTCCATTCGAAAGGATTATGGCTTGCAGTTACCATTATTGCTCCATCAGCTTTTTGATGTTTGATTGAATGAGTTATTACTGGAGTAGGCACATGTGAATTAGATAGAAAAACATTTACTCCTTCTTGAATTAATAAATCACTGATTTGATGTGCGATTAATTTTGAATTAAACCTAGTATCATAACCGATCATTAAGGAATTTTTTGTTTTACTTTCTTTCAAAAAGTGAACAACACCTAAAGTAAATTTTTTGGCATTATCTAAGGTGAAATCTTCTCCAATAATTCCCCGCCAACCATCTGTTCCAAAAGTAATTTTCATGAAAAATTTAGTATTTTTATAATAGGTTTTTTATAATATTCACTTTATCAAGAGATTCCCAGGGTAAATTAATGTCTGTTCTTCCAAAATGTCCATAAGCAGCAGTTTGTTGAAAAATAGGGTTGCGTAATCCTAAGTTTTTAATTAAAGCTCCTGGCCTGAGGTCAAATACTTGATTAATTATTTTGTTAATATCTTCAGGTGAATATTTAGAAGTGCCGAAGGTTTCTACGCTTATAGAAGTAGGTTGTGCTACTCCAATTGCATAAGATATTTGTACTTCACAACTTTCTGCTATATTGCTTGCGACTAAATGTTTAGCTACATATCTTGCTCCATAAGCTCCAGTTCTATCTACTTTTGTTGGATCTTTCCCTGAAAATGCCCCACCGCCATGACGAGCAAATCCACCGTATGTATCAACTAAAATTTTACGTCCTGTTAATCCAGTATCCGCTTGAGGTCCTCCAAGTACAAATCGACCACTAGGATTAATAAATATTTTTGTATTCTTGTCTATTAATTCTTTAGGTATTATATTTTGGATAACTTTTTCATTAAGATCTTTTGATATTTGTGTTTGAGTGACCTCGGGGTCATGTTGGGTACTTAAAACAATACAATCAAGTCTTTTAGGTTTTCCAAAAGAATATTCTACAGTGACTTGAGATTTACCATCTGGTCTAAGATAAGGTAATATATTTGTTTTTCGTAAGTCTGTTAATTTTTTACAGAGTTCATGACTTAAGGTGATCCCTAAAGGCATGAAATTTTTTGTTTCATTAGAAGCATATCCAACCATCATTCCTTGATCTCCTGCTCCTAATGTTTCTATTTCATCATCAGTTTGCGTCGTTGTTGTTCGTTTTTCTAAAGAAGTAGAAACTCCTGAACTAATGTCTTGCGATTGTCCTTGTATTGATACCATTACTCCACATGTTTCTGAATCTATTCCTACCCCAGGTTTAGAATATCCAATTTCTTTAAGGGTTTTTCTTACTATATTTGGAATATCCGAATAAGCTTCAGTAGTTATTTCTCCCATAACAACAACTAATCCATTAGTTGTTGTTACTTCACATGCAATTCGAGCAAATTTATCTTGTGAAAGAATATTATCTAGGATTGCATCTGATATTTGATCACAAATTTTATCTGGATGCCCTTCAGTTACTGATTCTGATGTAAATAAGTATTTTTTTGCTTCTGAAAACGTAGTTCCCATATAATTTCCTTTTATGTTCCGTGTTGCCACGAATTTAGGTATTTTTTTTGTTCTTTATCAAGTGTATCAATTTTTATTCCCATAGATTTCAATTTTAATTTGCCAATTTCTTCGTCAATTGTTTTTGGGACTGAATAAACGTCATTTTTTAGTTTAGAGGCATTTTCAATCAAATATTTCACTGATAATGCTTGATTTGAAAAACTCATGTCCATTACTGAAGAAGGATGTCCTTCTGCTGCAGCAAGATTAACTAATCTCCCTTCTGCAATTACATGAATAATACGATTATTTTTAAGTTTGTATTCTTCTACTAAATCTTTAACCATACGTTGGTTGGTTGACATTTTCTTTAATGTATTTAAATCAATTTCTACATTGAAATGTCCACTGTTTGCTAATATAGCTCCATTTTTCATTTTTTTGAAATGTTTTTCTCCAATCGTATTAAGTCCTCCAGTTGCAGTTATTAATATATCTCCTATGGAAGCAGCTTTTTCTGAATGCATTACATTAAATCCGTCCATAACAGCTTCTAATGCTCTAATCGCATCCATTTCTGTTACGATGACATTCGCTCCAAGTCCTTGAGCTCTTTTTGCTATTCCACGTCCACACCATCCATATCCAAAAACTACAACATTTTTACCAGCCCAAAGTAGATTAGTTGCTCTGGTAATTCCATCTATGGTGCTTTGTCCTGTGCCATATCGATTGTCAAACATGTGTTTTGTGTCTGCTTCATTAACGGCTACTATAGGGTAAAGTAATTTTTTTTCATTCGCCATTGCACGTAGTCTTATGACTCCTGTAGTTGTTTCTTCTGTTCCTCCGATTATTGATGGGAGTAAAGTCTGATGTTCTTTATGTAATACTGAAACTAAATCAGCTCCATCATCCATTGTTATATCTGGCTTGAAGTCTAATACTTGTTTTATATGTTTATAATAAGATTCGTTGTTTTCTGCATTTATCGCAAATGTTGAAATAGAGTAATCTTTTACTAAAGAAGCACTAACATCGTCTTGGGTGCTTAACGGGTTACTTGCACAGAGTGCAACTTTTGCTCCAGCTTCTTTTAATGTAATCATCAAATTAGCAGTTTCTGTAGTTACATGTAAACATGCAGCGATTTTAATATTTTTTAATGGTTTTTCAACAGAAAATGCTTTTTTTATATTGTTAAGAACAGGCATTTCATTACCAGCCCAAGCAATATTTCTGTATCCAATTTCCGAAAGATTAATGTCTTTTATATCATTTTTAATATTCATTGTTTTTTCTATATTTCCCAAATTTTATTCATATGTTGTTGGATAATCTGCTTCAATCCAAGTTGGAGTTCCTTGCTCGATGTTGAATAAAAGTTTTTGATCATATCCCATGCTTGCGACATATTCACAAGCAAGTCCGCTTCTAACTCCTGCAGCACAAATGAATAATAAATTTTTATTTTGAGGTATTTCTTTTATTCTATCAAGAATTTGATCAACTGGCAGTAAAATTGCCCCCGAAACATGACCACTTTTATATTCGTCTTCATTTCGAACATCAATTACTTGAATTTCATTAGGAGATTGTTCAATCATAGATTTTGCTTCTTCTATAGAAATTCTTTGAAATGGTTCTCCAGGATTTTGTTTTGGCATATAAATCTCCTTTTATTTATTATTTAGTATACTCGATATTTATTTCGTAAGAGAAATCATTAATTTTGAAATTTTTCTTGAAAGGCATTTTTCGCCAAGGAATATTATTAATAAGAACGTTGTTTTTATCATTAAATTCGATAAATGTTTGTTTAGGTTTATGTTCATTTAAATAGTAATTAAAAGCAAATAAGCGATTGTTTGTCGAAATTTTTTGCACTTTGATAATATTTGATTTTAAGTTTTTATATTCTTTATATGCGACAGCCAAATTAGTTTCTTTAAATTGCATTTCCGTATCAGGTTTAGCTTGAGCAATTAAAGGTTGGTCCGCACTAATAATAGTTGCGATTATAGGATATCCCCCTGTAGTTCCTCGATCATTTAATAATATAATCGGTTGACCATCCGAAGGTACTTGTATCGAACCATAATTTGTTCCATCTGAAATTATATCTTTTGTGTTTAAATGGGTTATTTTTTCACCTTGAAGTCGTATTCCTATTCGGTTAGATAAGGGAGTAATTTTATAGGAAGAAGAAAAAAAATTTTTTAATGTTTGATCAGAAAAATGTTTTTCGTCGGGCCCCATTATTACACGAACTATTAATTTGTTGATATATTTAGGGATAAGTTTTTCTGGGAAAAAGAATAAATCGATTTCCTTATTTTTCTTTAAATTTGGATAGTATAATGCATCACCAGAAGTTAATGCTCTTCCTTCATGGCCTCCCCATTTTCCTGGAAGATATGTTGAAGAACTTCCTAAAATTGGTTTTACCAAAAGCCCATTTTTTATTGCAATATATATTCGAAATCCATTTTTTATTTCTCCGAAACTTAGTATGTCGTTATTTTTTATTATTAATGTTTGCCACATTTGAACTGGAGTATCATTTATCATAGGTTGAACAGAGGCTCCAGTAATAGCAATTTCCGTTTCTTTTAAGAATTCTATTTTAGGGCCTGTCATTGTAATTTCTAAGAGAGGGGCTTCCAATGAGTTGTTTACTAACATATTGGCTATATTTGCTGAAAATGTATCTACTGCACCAGAATTTGGTATGCCAACAGAATAGTAGCCATTCCGACCACTATCTTGAATAGTTGTTAATAATCCTGGTTCTAGAATTTTAGCGTCAATCAAAATAAGTCTCTTAATATGAATTCGAATTTTCTAGTTTTTTAAATTCATTTTCAGAAATAATTGTAAATTTCACTTGATTTCCGGTTTCTAAAAATGAAGGTTTTTCTAAAGAATTATCAAATAAATTAATAGGAGTTCTCCCTATTATTCTCCAACCGCCGGGATTATCTGTAGAATAAATCCCAGTTTGTTCATTAGCTATTCCAACAGAACCTTTAAGCACTTTTTTTCTAGGAGTTGCCATTCGAGGCATTTGTATAGAAGGAGGAACTATGCCTAAATAAGGAAATCCAGGTGTAAATCCAATCATAAAAACTGTATATAATTCTTTTGAGTGAATTTCGATAATATTTTTTTCAGTTAATCCTTTTTCTTCAGAAATGATTTTAAGATCAGGTCCAAAGTTTCCTCCATAACAAACGGGAATTTCTTTTATTAGGGTTTCTTTTTTTGAATCATTGTTATTTTGTAAATTTATTTTGGAAATGCTATTTTTTAATTCATTAAAAGTTGATTTTTCTGGATTAAAGTAAATGATTATCGATTTATAAGTAGGAAGAACATCATTAATTGATTTATCTTTAAACTCATTTTTGATGATTTGATGTAATTGATTAATTGTTTTGTGAATTTCAAGATTAATTGTTTCGCCTACGCTTATTCTTAATGCATTATCCCCAAGAGGTACTATCTTGAAATCATTTACTATCATAGCAAAAATTAATTAATGAATTCTTTTAATGGAAGAATAGTTATATTAGAACGTTCCATTTCATATCTTAAAGTCTTTGATAAAGTAACTGCCCCAGGCGTATCTCCGTGTAAACAAACTGTGTCTGGATTAATTTTTATAGTATTTCCTTGAAGAGAAGTGATCTTTTTTTCTTTAATCATTTTGACGGTTCTTTCTAAGATGAATTCTTCGTTTGTTATTACAGCTTCAGGTTCTTTTCGAGATACTAAACTTCCATCGTCATTATATTGTCTGTCTGCAAAAACTTCTTCAGCAACTTTGATATTTTCTTCTTTGGCTATTTCAGCCCATTTACTTTGAGATAAACAAACAAGGATTGTTTCTGGGTAATAATTTTTTATGACAGACGTTATATTTGAAGCTATTTCTTTATCATTTACAGCCATATTATATAAGGCTCCATGGGGTTTTATATGTTGTAGTTTTTCCGTTGTTAAAAATCCTTTTAATGCTCCGACTTGATAAACTAACGCAGTTTTTAATTCTTCTTTAGAAAGTTCCATTTTTCGTCGTCCAAATCCAACAAGATCAGGAAAACTTGGATGAGCTCCAATTGAAACATTAAATTTATTAGCAAGTGTTATTGTTTTTTCCATCCAAAGAGGATCTCCACTATGAAATCCACATGCTATATTAGCTGAAGTTATAAATTTTATTACTTCTTCATCAAATCCTAATTTAAGACTCCCAAAACTTTCTCCCATATCGCAATTTAAATCAATTATCATTTTGAAATCCTCAAGTTGTTTTTCTATCTAAATAGATTATAGGAGCATTTAAGTGTTATGTTCAATAGATTTATCGATTTTTTGAAATTTTTAATATTATTAAAATCATGGATTTATAGCTGTCTTTATACTATTATAATATTATCTAAATTTATAAAAATTATAGAGAGAGTTTTTTTTACTTATGACCGAATTTTCTCCTTTTGAATTAAGTCTTGTAGCTTTTGGAATGGCTTTTTTTGTTTTGAGTTTGTTAATCCTTTTGATTTATTTAATGAAATTAATGAACCAATTTATAAATAAAATTATAATTAAACTAAATTCAAAGAAAATTGCAGCAACGGTATTACTTACCCTGATTAGTTCGGACAAACAAAATTAATTTTTTGAGAATATAAAAACAGTTGATTTAATGGATATATTAAATGAATATTTAAATAGTACTGGGTTATTTAATTTAACTCTAGGGAATATTTTATTTTTTATTCTTGGCTTTATCTTTTTATTTGTTGCTATTGTTAAAAAACTTGAACCTTATGTTTTGTTACCTTTAGGGCTTGGTATTATTATTGCAAATTTGCCTCATTCAGGATTAGGCGAATTTAATTCAACAGGAACAATACAAAGTTCAGGCATATTTGGAATAATTTTTCATTATGCTTTATCTTATTGGAATTTATTGCCACCTTTAATATTTTTAGGATTAGGAGCTATGACTGATTTTGGTCCAATTATTGCTAATCCTAAAACATTATTTTTAGGAGCAGCAGCTCAAATCGGCATTTTTTTAGCATTTTGGGTTGCAAAAACATCAGGAATGTTTACTCTTGAAGAATCTGTTGCAGTAGGAATAATTGGAGGAGCAGATGGCCCAACTACAATTTTTACTTCAGCAAAATTAGCTCCACATTTACTTGGTATAACTTCTGTTGTTGCTTATTCATATATGGCAGGAGTCGTATTTATTCAGCCTCCGTTAATGAAATTATTAACTACTAAAAAAGAACGTCAGATAGTTATGAAACCATTGCGAGAAGTTTCTAAAATAGAGAAGCTTTTATTTCCTATTTTATCAATGATTATAATAATTTTATTAGTTCCTGAATCTGCTCCATTAATTTCAATGTTTATGATTGGAAATTTAATTAAAGAATCTGGGGCAGTGCCAAGATTAGCTAATTCAATTTCTAACGAAGTTTTAAATATAGCAACAATATTTTTGATGATTACTGTAGGAGTTCAACTTTCTGCTGATAAAGTTATCAATTCACAATCTTTGATGATTTTAGGTTTAGGATTAGGAGCATTTGCTTGTGGAACCATAGGGGGTTTATTATTAGCAAAATTCATGAATTTATTTCTTAAAGAGAAAATCAATCCTTTAATCGGTTCAGCTGGAGTTTCTGCCGTTCCCATGGCAGCAAGACTTTCTCATATGATTGCTCAGAAAGAAAATTCTAATAATTATTTACTCCCACATGCATTAGGGCCAAATGTTGCAGGTGTAATTGGTTCAGCTGTAGTAGCAGGGGTTTTTATTACTGTAATTTCTTAAAACGTTATGCAATTAAATCTGACAGAGAAATATAAAGATTCTTTTGAAGAAGCATTGAATAATAGTATTCCTTTTAAAAAAGATACAATTACTACTATGATTGGATATTCTCAAGGTAAAATTGATCCTTCAGGGAATTTTTATAAAAACACAAAATTTTCAGCTAAAAGAATAAGACCATTATTATTTTTATTTTTTTTAGATGCTCTTGGTGGTAATTGGAAAAAACATTTATCTATTGCAGTTGCGATTGAATTGTTACATTCTTTTTCATTAATTCATGATGATGTTCAAGATGAGGATGTTGAAAGACATCATAGACCTACAATATGGAAAATATGGGGAATCCCTTCAGCAATTATTAGTGGGAATGTTTTAAGAACTTTATCTTATCTAAATCTTATTGATGTAGTTCAAATCAAAGAGGATTTATTAAAATATTCTTTTGTTCATAAAAGCTTTTTATCAATTTGTTTGAAATTGATAAATGGTCAAATTTCAGATTTAGATTATGAAAAACAATCATTTATTTCAGTTCAAGAATATTTAAATATGATTAGAAATAAAACAGGAGCTCTCATAGAATTTAGTGTTGAATTCCCCGCAATATTGCAAAAAATGGATAAAAATAAATTGAAACATTTCAAAAATATAGGAAAACAATTAGGACAAGTGTTTCAAATGAAAGATGATTTGTTAGGAATTTGGGGAGAAAATAATACTACTGGAAAACCAGTAGGAACAGATATTTTAAGAAAAAAAAAGACTTATCCTATTGTTTTAGCATTTCAAATCGCAAACTTAAAAAATAGAAAATTGTTAGAACAAATTTATGCTAAAGAAACATTGAATAAGAAAGATGTGTCCTCTGTATTTTCAATATTAGATGAAATGAATATTCTTAATAAAACTAACTTGGAAATAGAGAAATTACTTGAAAAAGGCAACCATTCTTTATTAAAATTAAACTTCTTAAGCCGACATCAAAATGACTTCGAAGAATTATTAGAATTTTTAAAACAAAGAATTTATTAAAAAAATAATTACATTAAGTTTGTCATTTGATACAATGTTTAAGTTTTGCAATTATATATTATTTGTTTATGGGGAAAACTTAAAAATTAAAGAGAGTAAAAATGGACAAAATAAAAAATGTTCACTCACTGAAAATTCATACGACTAAAGAACCTGAATTTATTGATATAACAGATGAAATAATTAATTTAATTGTGGAGTCACAAATAAATGATGGGTTTGTTTTAGTATATTCTAAACACACTACCGCAGCTATTAAGATAAATGAAAATGAACCACTTCTTTTGAAAGATATGGAAGAATTTTTGCGACGAATAGCTCCTAAAGATGCTCATTATAATCATAATGATTTTTCAGTTAGAACTGTGAATATGAATGAAGATGAATGTCCTAATGGTCATTCTCATTGTGCACATTTACTCTTAAGTACTAGTGAATCAATTCCTATAATTGATGGTAAAATGGCTTTAGGCCAATGGCAAAGAATATTTTTTGTTGAATTAGATAGTGGTTTCGCAAAAAATGGACAAGAAAGAGAAGTATTAGTCCAAATTATTGGAGATTAATTTTCTAATAAAACATATTTTATTTATTCTAATTTAAATTTCTTAAGCTTTTCATATGAAAAATAAATCTATAGCAATTACAGGTTCTTCTGGATATATTGGGACTAAATTACTTTTTGAATTAGAAAAAATTAATACTTCTAATATTATTGCAATAGATAAGAATCCCCCAGTTTATCCTATACGTAATATGACAACGATTCAGACAGATATTAATAATGATCTTTCAGAACCTTTAGAATCGTTAAAAGTTAATACTTTAATTCATCTTGCTTTTGATATGAGTTGGGGGAAAAGTTTAACAGAAAGAAATTCAATTATAAAAAATAATCTTGATGGACTTAAAAAAATATTAATAAGTTGTCGTAATGCAAAAGTTGAGAATTTTATTTATATAAGTAGCCAGAGTGTTTATGGAGCACATAAAAATAATCCTAATTCAATACTTGAATCACATAATTTAAATCCAAATGTAGGATTTCAATATGCAATAAATAAAACTAGATGTGAAAATTTTTTAGAAGAATTTTCAAGAATAAATGGTAGTATGAAACCAAATATTACTATTCTTCGTAGTGCAATGGTTTTAGGTCCAAATCAAAATTCTTTGTTTAATAAAATATTTTTTCCTGAAATTTCCTTGAAGGTTTTTAGTAAAAATCCACCTTTTCAATTTATACATGAAGATGATTTAGCAAAACTTATAGTGAATTTTATTAACAATCCACTTGAAGGAACATTCAATGTAGCAGCTGATGGTGTTGTTTTTTATAAAGAAATAATGAAAAAGATACAAAAAAGATATATTTCATTGCCAGGAGTATTTGCAAGCCAGTTAATTCGCATATTTAATTTGACAAATCAAAGAAAATTCCCTGTTTCTTCAGTTAACTTTATGCGATTTCCTATTATGTTGACAACTGCAAAATTGAAGAAATTTGTTCATTATAAATTTAAATATTCTTCTGAAGAGGCATTAGAAGCATTTTTAGGAACTAATTTTTCTTGATTCTATTCCCAAAATTTGTGATAGATACTGATCCTGGAGTAGATGATGCAATTGCTTTATTACTTGCTTTTGAAAAAAAGGAGCAGATTTTGGGTATTTCTAGTGTTGGCGGGAATATTCCGGTTAATTTAGCTTTTGAAAACATATGTGGATTGTTAAGAAAAACAAATAATAAAAATATTCCAATAGCCAAAGGAAGTAAAACTCCTATTCAAGGTAAATACTCATATAGCTATAGTTATCATGGTAAATATGGATTGCCTTTTAGAATCCCATATAAATCTGATGATTTTAGAAATATAATTTTTGACAATTTCACGAAATTTTTAAAAACTATGTTTAAAACATATGGGGAAATTTCATTAATTGCATTAGGGCCTCTTACAAATTTTGCAATTTTTTTTTCGAAATATCCTCAGTATGAAAAATTAGTTAAATCTTTTTTCATTATGGGAGGAGCCATTGGAGTTTCAGGGAATGTTACTTCCTACTCTGAATTCAATTTCTTTTCTGACCCTTATGCAGCAAATTTGATTGTTAATTCTAAATTGCCTATTACCCTAATAGATTTAAATATATGTAACCAGTTTTTTTTAACTAGAAATACTAAAGAAATTTTATCTCAAACTAATAATTTATCAGCAAATTTAAGTTATGATTTAATATCTAGATGGTTCGAACAACATCCAACTAATAATCGATTTGTTCTTTTTGACCCATTAACTATGATTCTTGCTTTTCAGCCGAGTATAGCTTCTTATAAACAAATTCCTATTAATATAGAAATAAAAAATCAAAAAACTCTTGGCAAATCTAAATTAGATTTTCAAGGATCTTTAATTACAGTTGTTGATAATATCGATAAGAAAAAATTCTGGAAAGAGTTTGCTAAATATTTTTCTTTAGATAAGAAATTATTGCTGCCAATGTTATAATATTGGGACATAAATTATTCTAACTTTGAGGGGTTCTAAACATGCTAGAACAGACGCCCTTATTCATATTAAGCGCATTTGGCGATGAGATCGACAAAGATCTCGACAACCAACTAAAAGTGCTGAATGAGTTACGCATTGGTTATTTGGAACTGCGAAGCGTGTGGGGGACCAACGTTCTGAAGTTGAGAAATGAAGAAATAGAACGTTTGAAGTTAACCTGTGAGAATTACGATGTGCAAGTGAGTTGCATAGGCAGTCCTGTTGGCAAATCTCCTATACAAGATCCATTAGATCAGACATTAGCTGATCTTACTCGAATACTTGATATTGCTGAAATACTTGATACAAATAACGTCCGAATATTCTCATTCTATCCACCTGAGGATGGACAGCAATCTGAGTATGTAGATAAATCAATCTCTAGACTCAAATTGATGGCGGATATTGCGGAAAAGCGTGGAACCCTCTTGTTATTGGAAAATGAAAATAGATTAGTTGGTGATATCCCAGAGCGATGTCGAGAGATCATTGAAGGAGTAGGTAGTTCCAGTTTGCAATTCGTCTGGGATACCGGAAACTTTCCGCACACAGGGGGCGAGCATTCTGTCAATCGTGGCTGGCATCTGTTAAACAAATGTGTGGGATATGTGCAAGTCAAAGATGCACGTATTTCTGACCGTACAATCACTTTAGCAGGGGAGGGGGATGGACAGGTTTTGGAATTACTCGAAAAATTGCGAGACTTTGGATATCAAGGCTTTCTTGCTCTAGAGCCACATCTCAAAAAAGCCAATCAATCTGGTGGATATAGCGGCCCTGATGGGATGCGTCGAGCAACCGAAGCTCTTCGAAGCCTCATGGCCCAAGCAGGTTGTGTTGAGGGCAAAAGATACTCTGAAAGGAAAACTTGAACCGACCATTTTTTGATTATTTTGAAGATCGGGAATGTCGAAAAATTAAAGAAAAGGAGATAGGACTATGGAATGCTGGATTCGTATTCATAATTGTGAAAATTGGATATCTAACTACAAGCGTATTGTTGACGCGTGGGAGGATGGTGGGATCCGTGGTATTGCTTTAGGACACCTTAATTTTACTCAGGCAGACGGTTCTGGTATCAGAACTTACTCTCCAGACCCCAAGATCTATGAATCGTACGGAGTGAGTCCTCCTCCAGAAGGCCCGTATGATTCAGAAAAAGAAAAAAAATTGCATGAAATTCTTGATGATGTCGCTTCACGTGGTTGGCAGATCATGCTTTTCGAAGACGCTGTATCTGCCGGTGGTAATCTGCCTTTGGACAAAGACCCTTATGGAGAAATGGGGTTTGCGGCTACTATGCAGGACCTGATGAATGCTTATCCTCAAGCCAACGGTATAGTCTTGGACGGTGTTGGAGAACAACGTTATGAATTAGCATCACGACGTAGAGGAGATCTGTTCGTAATCGATGAGGAGGAACGGCAACACTATAGCAACTTGGGCTTTGATATTGATCGCATGGATCGTGGAATCGCTCATCTACGTCAGCGCTTCCATAACCTCAGTCCGGACCTAGTTCGCTATCACGCGCCGGGAGGGATGCTGGCTGGCATGTCCCTGTTTGATATTAATGAAGACTCACTTTACTGGATAAGATCTCGTCAGGAAATAATGATGAGTTCTTTTGCTGCCTTACGAAAAGCCATCGACTCATTGAACCGAAAAGTGGAAATGGCAACTCTTCCACGTACGGCTGCTTTTTCCTCTCTTACAGGCCAGAATCTTCAACAAATGGCCTCCTACTTTGATTACATCATACCTAAACATTATTTCTGGAATCGTGGTTTTGATGGAATGTACGGAACCATCCAGCGTTGGGTACAAACGTTACTCCAATGGAATCCTTCCCTGAGTGAAGAGGACGGTTTGTCTGTGACCAAGTCCTTATTCGGACTTGAACTTCCGGGTGTTCAGTCACTGTTAGATTTAGAAATGGGATTTCCAGAAGAGTTCTTCTCAAAAGTCGTTTACAATGAAACTCGGCGAGTCCTAGAGGCAATTCAGGACAATAATAAGGTGCTCTGCTGGGTGTCTACCGGACTTAGTCCTCATGGAGGAGATCCTATGCCAGCACGAGATCTGCATGGAATTTTACAAGCCTCGAAGGATGCAGGGCTAAAACGGTTTATTTTCCATCCAGAACAACCAGATTTGGGCGTGCCGGAATGGCAAGTAATTTCCAGAATGTGTGGTAATCCTTGGAAAGAAAAACCCGGTAGTTATTGGCCCGCTGGCACTTCGAAAGAGGATTCATTATTCGAAACTCCTTGAATAGAGTAAGAATTTGTTGTTTGATGAAGTTTTGAATGTTACTATTTAAAGATAGAATATATTTAAATTGTATAGGAATATATGCAAACAAATTCGGACATATCAACAACTAATAAAGAAGTTCGACAGATAGCCAATAAAGATTATAAATTTGGCTTTAAGACTAATATTGAAACTGATTCAATTCCTAAAGGATTTTCAGAGGATGTAGTTAAATTTATTTCCCAAAAAAAAGAAGAGCCAGAATGGATGTTAGAATGGAGATTAAAAGCTTTTCGACATTTTTCTAAACTTTGTAAAGATCAAAAACTTCCAAAATGGTCAAATATTTTTCATAAAGAAATCGATTTTGAAAATATTATTTATTATTCTGAACCAAAAACAAAAAAAACACCAAAAAGTTTAGATGAAGTTAATCCAGAAATTATTGACACTTATAATAAATTAGGAATTCCTTTAGAAGAACAAAAAAAACTCCAGGGTGTAGCAGTTGATGCTGTTTTTGATAGTGTTTCAGTAATTACTACTTATAAAAAAGAATTAAAAAAACAAGGAATAATATTTTGTTCAATAAGCGAAGCTTTAAAGGAATATCCTGAACTTGTGAAAAAATATATAGGAAGCGTTGTTCCTTATACAGATAATTTTTACTCAGCTTTAAATTCAGCTTTTTTTTCAGATGGATCTTTTTGTTATATTCCTAAAGGAACGAAATGTCCATATGAACTAACAACTTATTTTAGAATCAATACAGAAGAATCGGGCCAATTTGAACGAACTTTAATTATTACTGAAGATGATAGTTATGTTAGCTATCTTGAAGGTTGTAGTGCTCCAATGTTTAGTACAAATCAATTACATGCTGCTGTTGTTGAATTAGTTACTCATAAAAATTCAGAAATTAAATATTCAACTATTCAAAATTGGTATCCTGGTAATGAAAGAGGAGAAGGCGGTGTTTATAATTTTGTGACGAAGCGTGGAAAATGTCTTGGCAATAATTCTAAAATTTCTTGGACCCAAGTTGAAACTGGGGCTGCGATAACATGGAAATATCCTAGCGTGATACTTCAAGGAGATAATTCTATAGGAGAATTTTATTCAGTTGCGTTAACAAAGGGTTTTCAACAAGCAGATACAGGAACAAAAATGATTCATATAGGTAAAAACACTAAAAGCAAAATTATATCAAAAGGTATCTCTGCGGGAAATTCAATTAATACATATCGAGGACAGGTTCGGGTAAATCGACGTGCGAATAATGCAAGAAATTTTACTCAATGTGATTCGTTATTAATTGGCAATAAAAGTGCTGCTCATACCACTCCTTATGTTGAAGTACTAAATAAAAGTGCTCATTTAGAACATGAAGCATTTACTTCGAGGGTGAGTGAGGATCAGTTGTTTTATTGTAATCAAAGAGGATTATCTATCGAAGATGCAAATGCATTAATTATTAATGGATTTTGCAAAGAAGTATTCAAGCAACTTCCTTTTGAATTTGCTGTTGAAGCTAGTCGTTTATTGGAAGTTAATTTGGAAGGGGCTGTGGGATAATTTTTAATGTTAGAAATAAAAAATCTAAAAGTCAAAGTTGAAAGCCATCAAATTTTAAACGGAATTAATTTAACAGTAAATGCCGGAGAAATTCATGCAATAATGGGCCCAAATGGGTCTGGGAAAACTACCTTCGCACATATTTTAGCAGGCAAGCCGGGATATGATATTAATGATGGTTCAATTGAATTTTTTAATGAAAATATAATTGAAATTTTACCTGAAGAACGTGCTAGAAAAGGAATTTTTCTGTCATTTCAACATCCTGTTGCGATACCAGGTGTAAGAATTGATCAGTTTTTAAGAGGGTCTTTAAATGAAATCAGAAAAAGCAAAAAATTAAGTGATATTAATGTTATGGAATTCAATAAACTTTTAAAAAATTCTGCTAAAGACCTAAAAATTGAACAGGAAATTTTAAAAAGAAATGTAAACGAAGGATTTTCTGGAGGCGAACGGAAACGAAATGAGATGCTTCAAATGTCAATATTAGAACCTAAATTAGCTATTTTAGATGAACCTGATTCAGGATTGGATATTGATGCTGTTAAAGAAGTGGCGGATTCTATAAATAAAATACGTTCTTCTAAGAGAAGCATAATAATTATTACTCATTACCAACGAATTTTAAATTATGTAACTCCTGATTTCGTCCATGTGATGATTGATGGGAAGATTGTTCAATCTGGTAATAGTCAACTTGCTTTAAAAATAGAAAAAGATGGCTATGAATCATTTACTTCAAGAGACAATCATATTGAATAATTATAATAAACTCATTAATGGTAATGATTTTTCTGAATATCCTTTTTGGCTT
This sequence comes from uncultured Dehalococcoidia bacterium, assembly GCA_964508175.1. Lineage (GTDB taxonomy): Bacteria > Chloroflexota > Dehalococcoidia > Lucifugimonadales > CAZDRU01 > CAZDRU01. The sequence goes on along the minus strand of CAZDRU010000031.1, from coordinate 26,121 downwards.
AATGAAGTTAAAAAGAAATCAACTCAAGATTTTTTAAATACAGGTTTTCCTAATGAAAAAGGAAATGAAGAATGGAAATATTCAAATGTGAAAGATTTAACTAATTATGTTTCTAATTCGATTGCTTCAAACAATGTTTCTATTGACGAAAGAAACATTAATTTAGATAAATTTGTTATTAAAGATACTAACAAAATCGTTTTTGTTAACGGAATTTATAGTGATAATCTTACTTCGATATTATCTGATCAAGCTGTTTTTTCCCGATTTTTAAATATTAATGAACATAAAAACGAACAAATTTTACAACAATATTTTGAAATTGAATTAAATGACAATACAGAATTAAAATCATTAAATACAGCATCCTTTAAAGATGGTGCAATATTAATATTTCCTAAAGGATATAAATCTAAACGACCTTTCCAGATTATATTTTATTCAGACGATAGAAGTAGAAATATTAATTTAAATAATCGGATTTTTGTCTTTGCTGATGAAGATTCTGAATTTGAATTGTATGAACATCATATTCAAACTAATGAAGCAAAAAATTTTTCGAATACTATAACCGAAATAATATTGTCTCAAAATGCATTAGGACGTTATGTTAAATTGAATAATCAAAACGAAGATAGCTTTAATATTTCACAAGGTTATATTATGCAGAAAGAAAAAAGTATGTTTGAAGCTGCTACCTTTGATTTTGGAGGACAATTTGTTCGAAATGGTTTGGAAATAATATTATCAGAAGTCGAAAGTGAAACTGTTATTGATAATCTTGTTTTAAGTAATAAATTGCAAAATATTATTAATAGAGTTGCGATAATTCATCAGGCTCCATATACTTCTAGTTCACAAAAATATAAGGGAATAATTAGTGGGAAAGGTAAATCTGTTTTTGATGGTAAAATAACAGTTGCACATAATGCTAATGGAGTGAATTCCGTTCAAGAAGACAAAAATATGCTTTTATCTTCAAGTAGTGAAGCGTATGCAAAACCTTCTTTTTGGATTTATTGTGATGATGTTAAATGTTCTCATGGAGCTACTTGCGGTAAAATAGATGAAGAATTATTATTTTATTTAAGAAGTAGAGGATTTGATAAAGAAACTGCAGAAAAAATATTAGTAAATGCTTTTGCTGATGAAGTAATTTTATCTATCAAAAATGATTATTTAAAATCTTATATTACAAAACATGTATCATCAGGAATTAAATCTTGTCTTCTTGAAAAAGATTGAAATTTAATCATGAATAATAACGAACCTATTTTAAAAAACAAAATCCAGAAAATACGAGACGATTTTCCTATATTGAATGAAAAAATTAATGGAAATCAGCTAGTTTATTTTGATAATGCTGCAACAACTCAAAAACCATTGAAAGTAATTAATGAACTGAGTAAATATTATTCGAAAATTAATTCAAATGTACATCGAGGGGTTCATTCATTAAGTGTTTTAGCTACCGACGAATTTGATTTAGCAAGACAAAAAGTAGCAAATTTTATTAAAGCTAAAAAAGCTGAAGATATTGTTTTTGTTCGTGGAGCAACAGAAGGTATAAATTTAATTAAATTTGCCTGGGCATCACATAATCTTTTAGAAGGTGAAGAAATATTAATTACAGGCATGGAACACCATAGTAACTTAGTTCCGTGGCAAATGCTTGCAAAAGAAAAAAAATGCAAACTTAATTATGTCAAACTTACAGATTCGGGAACATTAGATTTTGATTCAATTCAGTCTTTAATTAATTCAAAAACTAAATTGTTTGCATTTAGTCATATTTCAAATGTTTTAGGAACTATAAATCCAGTTAAAAAATTAGTAAATTTAATTCATGATGTTGGAGGATATGCTCTTATAGATGGCGCACAAAGCGTTCCTCATTTGCCAGTAGATGTAAGTGATTTAAATTGTGATTTTCTAGTTGCTTCAGGGCATAAAATGATTGGACCTACTGGTGTGGGATTTTTATATGTTTCTGACTCTGTTAAAGATCAAATTAAACCGTTCCATTATGGAGGAGAAATGGTTGAAATGGTTGAATTTGAAGATACAATTTGGAAAAAATTTCCTTATTTTTTAGAAGCAGGTACTCCTGACATAGCTGGAGTGATTGGTTTGGGATATGCAATAGATTATCTTGAAACATTAGGAATGGAAAATATAGATCAATATGAAAGATATTTGACTGCATATGCATTAAAAGTCCTAGAACCTTTTGAAAAAAAGGAATCAATGATGATTTTTGGACCAAAAGATATAAAAGAAAAGTCAGGAATTATTTCTTTTCAAACTCCTATTCATCCACATGATCTTGGAACCTATCTTGATTCACAAGGCATTGCTATACGAGTTGGACATCATTGTGCTATGCCATTAACTAGACAAATTTTAAAAGTTAATGCAACAACCAGAATGAGTTTTTATTTTTATAATACAATTGAAGAAATAGATTTTTTTGTTACTACTTTGAAAAGTGCATATAAATATTTTGCTTAAAGGATATACATGTCTTCTTCAGATAATATAGATAATTCAGAATTAGATGAATTATATACTCAAGTTATTTTCGATCATTATAAAAGTCCTCGAAATAAAAGAGCATTAAATACATTTACTAATGAACATCGTGGATTTAATCCTTTATGTGGGGATGAAATAATTATACAGCTTAATATATCTGAAGTAGGATTAATTACAGATGTTAGCTTTCAAGGAACTGGGTGCTCTATTAGTCAAGCTTCAGCATCTATTCTAACTGAAATAGTAAACAATAAATCAGTTGAAGAAGTTCAACAGATGATTAATGATTTTCGTGGAACTTTAGAATCAAATAAAAAAGGAACAATAGAATTTGATGATTTAAAGGCATTAGAAGGTGTAAAAAAATTTCCTATTAGAATTAAATGTGCTTTATTATCTTGGGCTACTTTAGAAGAAATATTCGAAATGAGGAGTTAAAAAATGTCATTAGATGTTGGCTTGTTTTTAATGCCGAATCATCCTCCTAACACAAAAATATATGATGCAAATAAATTTGATTTAGATACATTAATTTTAGCTGATCAATTAGGATTTTCTGAAGCTTGGATAGGAGAACATTTTACAGCTCCTTGGGAACCTCTTCCCTGTCCTGACATTTTAATAGTACAAGCCTTAGCAAAGACAAAAAATATTAAATTAGGAGCAGGAGCTCATTTATTACCATACCATCATCCAGTAGAACTTGCTCATAGAATTGCGTATATAGACCATTTAAGTCAAGGCCGTTTACTTTTAGCCATTGGAGCTGGTGGACTTCCTACTGATGCCACTTTATTTAATGTTGATTTCAAGACGGGTGAAAATCGAAAAATGGCTCGTGAAGCCTTAGAAATACTTCTTTTTTTATGGAATGAAAATTCTTTAGATGAATATAAAGGGAAATATTGGACTGTTAAAAAACCTGATGTTGATAAATGGAAAGATCTTTCTCTTAAATATTATCTTTCTACTTATCAAAAACCACATCCTCCGATAGGAATTGCAGGAGCTAGTCCTAATTCAAAAACATTAGAATTGGCGGGAGAAAAAGGATTTATTCCAATGAGTTTAGGTGCTGGAGCCGCATATTTAGCTACACATTGGGAATCAGTGAAAAAAGGAGCAAAAAGGGCTAAGAAAAAAAATCCTTCAAGAAAAAATTGGAGATTAGTTCGTGATGTGTGGATAGCAAATACTGATAAAGAAGCATTTGAATATGCTCGAAATGGTATGTTATCTCGAGCATGGAAAGAATATCTTTTGCCATTAGCTAGTTATGGAGATCCTCCTTTACTTGGAGGATTTAAACATGATATTAATGTGAAAAATGAAGATATTAATATTGAATATATGTTAGAACATGTTTGGTTAGTTGGATCTCCGGAAACCGTTGAAAAAAAGATTAGAAAATTGTTTCAATCTTCAGGTGGCGGATTTGGAGTCTTATTATGTCAAGTTTTAGATCATTCTGAAAATATTAAAGGTTGGCATAATTCTTTAGAATTATTAACTAAAGTAGTAATTCCTAGATTAAGTGATTTAAATATCGAAAATTAAGTAGTTTTAAGATATTCCAAAACTTTCTTTCTAATACTATTGTAATCTATTTTAGGCAATATAAATAAAACTATTAACCCAGGACTTAAATAAAAAATTGCATGAGTGAGTATTGCATAAGTAAGTATTAAATTTTTATCTAATTCAAAAATTAAATGGAGTATTAATATTATTCCTGTATCAAAGGTTCCTATTGCTAATACTCCAGACGGAATTAATGTTCCAATATATAATGCAAATAAAATAGATAAAATAATCATAGAAAACGAAATTAAATTTCCGTTAGAATTTGTCAAATTTATGCTTTTCGCTATTAAATATGCAGAAAGACATAATAATAGAAAATAAATTAATGAAAAACAAAAAACCAGAATAAGGATTTTCTTTTTTGTTAATAAAATTTTGACTTCATTTTTTAGTTTAATTAGCCAATCAAATTTTTTATAAAAATTAGTATTTGAAAAAATCATATAACCAATAAATGCAAAAATCGTTATTAAATTAATTCCTATTGTTGAGTATAAATATGGCATTAATTCATTATGATAATTTTTTTGGATTAGAATTGCTGTGATTATTAAAGATGTAGTTGCTAAGACATCAAAAAATCTTTCAAATCCTAATGTTGTTATTAATACAGGAGAGGGAATATTATGTTTGATTTTTAAAAATCCAAATTGAGTAATTTCACTTATTACTCTGATAGGAGAAATGTTATTTATTGTAACAGCAAGATTTTGAACAGAAAATAAAGTATTTAAAGGTAAATCTATGTTAACAAATAATATACTCCATCTATAAGCTAATAATAATCTTGCTAATAGAAATGTAATTAAGGATAAAAGTAGATATAAAGGAGAGGCTACCTTAAAATTATTAATTATTTGAGTCCAGTCGTATTCTGAGATTATATGCCAAACAAAAATGAAACTTATTAGAAATCCAATAAATGTTGTTGCATAGGTTGTAATTTTAGAAGAAAATATAAATGAGATTATTTTTTTAATTTTTTTCATAATCACTTAAAATATATCATTAAATTAATATGTTTATAGATATTCATACTCATTTAGAACAATTTAAAACTGTGGAAATTCCTGGTATTTTGAATTCAGCTATTGAAAATAAAGTTGATTTGATTATTACTGCTGGGACAACGATTGAATCATCACAAAAATCTATTGAATTGTCTAAAAAACATCCTATATTATTTGCAGGAATAGGAATTCATCCGATGGATATTAATGAAAAATTACCTAAAAATTTTGAGGAAATTTTGTCTAATTTGGTCAATGAAAACAAAGAAAATGTAGTATGTATATCTGAAATAGGATTAGATTTTTTACCTACTTCTCCAGAACAGAAAATCCAAGAAGATGTATTTAAAAAACAAATAGAAATTGCAAAACAATTTAAATTGCCGATTATCTTTCATTCAAGAAATTCAAATAAAGAATTATTACAACTTTTGAAAAAAGAGAATGATGGAGATTTAAAAGGAGCTTTTCATTATTTTCAAGGTTCATTGAATGAAGCATTATTGGCAATAGAATTAGGGTATTTTATTTCTGTTGCTAAGCCAATTTTATATAATGAAGAAGTTCGTACTGTTATTAAACAAGTTCCTGTGGAACAACTGGTTTTAGAAACAGATTCTTTTCCACAACCTTGGAAAAAATACCGATCAAACTGGACCGAACCAAAATTAATACGTGAAATTGCAATAGAATTAGCTAAATTAAAAAATTTAAAAACATCAGAAATAGAAAAAATAACTACAAATAATGCAAAAAAAATGTTGAATTTATAATCAATTAAGATTGACAATACTTCTAATGAAAATTAATAATATTGAATATCTAAAAATAATAAATAATAGGAATTAATAATATGGTTTCAGAAAAATTAACATATCGTTTTTCAGAATGTGACTCTTCTATGAAAGATTTATTAGGAGGGAAAGGAGCTGGATTAGGAGAAATGAGTAAAATAGGTTTACCCGTTCCTCCTGGCTTTGTGATTCCAACATCTGCTTGTTTAACTTATTTGAAAGAAAATCAATGGCAAGAGAATCTTTGGATAAATATAAAAACTCAAATAGAATGGTTGGGCAAACAAATAAACAGAAAATTTGGTGATTTAGAGAATCCTTTATTATTATCAGTCCGTTCTGGAGCGAAAATTTCAATGCCAGGAATGATGGATACTATATTAAATTTAGGCATTAATGACAAAATAGTTTTAGCAGTGAGTAAACAAACAAATAATGAACGTTTTGCTTTAGATTCGTACCGTAGATTTATTCAAAAATTTGCTGAAGTAGTATTAGAAGTTTCGGCAGAACCCTTCGAAAATATTTTAGAACAATATAAATTAGAAAATAATTTAAAAACAGACCAAGAATTTTCTCCGGAATTGTTGAAAAAAATTATTCATGATTTTAAAGAAATAACATTTAAAGAATCTGGGAAACAAATCCCAGAAGACCCTTTTGACCAATTATATCAATCAATAGAAGCTGTTTTCAAAAGCTGGAATAATGCTCGAGCTATTTTTTATAGAAATTATCATGGTATACCTCATAGTATGGGTACTGCTGTCAATATAATGACAATGGTTTATGGAAATATGGGAGATGATAGCGGCACTGGTGTTTTATTTACTAGAAATCCTGCAACTGGTGACAAAGAAATATTTGGAGAATATCTTACAAATGCTCAAGGGGAAGATGTTGTCGCAGGAATAAGAACTCCACAAAATATGAATTCTTTAAGCAAAACAGCTCCGAAGTTACATCACGAAATTGTTCAAGTAGCTAATTTATTAGAAAATCATTATAAAGATGTTCAAGACGTAGAATTCACAGTAGAACGTGGAACATTATTTATGCTACAAACACGTTCTGCAAAAAGAAATGCAATTGCTGCAATAAAAATAGCAGTAGATATGGTTAAAGAAAAATTAATTGATAAGACAGAAGCTTTACAACGTGTTCCTGCAAATGAATTAACTCAATTATTCGTTACGAGATTTACAGAAAAATCTTTACAAAAAGCTGCTGAAGAAAAAAGAATAATTGCAAAGGGTTTTGCTGCTTCTCCAGGTGCTGCAACTGGAATTGTTACTTTTGAAGCTGATGAAGCAGTTAAATTGGCCGAAAAAGGTGAAAAAGTGATATTAGTACGCCCAGAAACTAATCCTGATGATGTGCATGGAATTTTAAATTCTGTAGGGATTTTAACTAGTCGAGGAGGAGTTACCAGTCATGCAGCAGTAGTAACTCGTGGCTTAGGTAAGCCTTGTATAGTTGGTTGTGAATCTATCAAAATTGATTTGAAAAAGAAAAATTTCATAGGCAATAATAAAATTATTAAAGAAGGAGAGCAATTAAGCATTAATGGGACAACTGGAGAAGTTATTATAGGGGATATGGAAACTCAAGAACCTAATTTAGATGATTTAAAGGAAACTAACGAATTATTAAAATGGGCAGATGAAATACGAACATTAGAAATTTGGGCAAATGCTGATACAGAAGAAGATTCTAAAAGAGCTATCAAAATGGGGGCTGAAGGTATTGGTCTTTGTCGAACAGAACATATGTTTCTTGGGCCTCAAAGAGTTCCCTTGGTTCAAGAATTATTTTTTAACGCTCAAAAAGCACATGAATGGTATGCAAGATCAAAACAAGATAAAGATAGACCTGATGAAGTAAGTAAATTTGAAAATGCATTGCAAAAATTAGAGAAATTACAAATTGATGATTTTATTTCTATTTTGTCTGTAATGAAAAATAAACCAGTGGTTATTCGTTTATTAGATGCTCCTCTTCATGAATTCTTACCTAATGAAAGAGAATTGATAGAAAAAATTTATACTAATGAAGATACAGCAAAAGAAGAAGAAATATTAAAACGATTAACAGAATTAAAAGAATCGAATCCAATGTTAGGTCATCGAGGTTGTCGTGTTGGAATCACTTATCCTAAAATTTATGAAATGCAAGTTAGAGCAATCACGACAGCGGCTTGTATTGTAGAAAACAGTGGAAAAATAGCAAAGCCTGAAATTATGATTCCATTAGTTGCCCATTCCAATGAACTTAAAATCCTTAGAGAAAAATTATTAGTAATTGGAGAAAACCATATAAAAGAATTAAATTCAAAGATTAAATTATTATTTGGAACAATGATTGAAGTGCCAAGAGCAGCATTAACAGCAAAAGACATTGCAAAATATGCTGATTTTTTTAGTTTCGGAACTAATGATTTAACTCAAACAACATTTGGATTTAGTAGAGATGATGCTGAAGGAAAATTCTTGAATTATTATTTAGAAAATGAAGTTTTAGAAACAAATCCTTTTGGAACATTAGATCAAAATGGAGTTGGTCAATTAATAGAATTTGCCGTAAAAAATGGAAAAAAAGTAAATCCCAAAATGGAATTAGGAATATGTGGAGAACACGGAGGAGAAGAAAAAAGTATCGTTTTTTGTCATAATTTAGGGCTAAATTATGTAAGTTGTTCTCCGTTTAGGGTTCCAGTTGCTCGTTTAGCATCAGCACAGGCTGTAATCGCAAAAAGATAAAACGAACACAATTTTTATTTAGATTGTTTTATTCTTTTAAATTCATTTTCAATTAAAAGAAAATCTAATTTAGAAATCAAATGTAAATTTCCTAAAAACGCCATAGGCCAATCTTCTGGGAACCATTTTTTTGTAAAATCAAGTCTAGGGGCTAAAATTCCTGCATTTATAGAATTTTTTTCGTTAAGGATAATATTTTTTTTCGATTTTATAAAAAAAGGAAATGTTTTTAAGGGTTCCTTTTCAATAGTATTTTGTGAATAACTTGAAATAGCAGTCGCAGTTGCTTGAAAATTTCTTTCGTGAATAATATAACAAATAAATCTATCCCCAGAGGTAATACGTTTAAGTTTTTTTGAGGAATTTTTACTCATAAACAGAAAGTTGAAATCTTCATTTATAACTTCTTGATAGATTTCAGGAGTCATAGTTAACATCCAATAATTTTTAGGTGTTTTTGTATTCATTATTAGTAAAATTATACAGATTATTTTTATAAATCAAAATAGCATTCAAAAACATTAAAATTGAAATTTGAAATGTTTTCTTTGAAAATAAACTATTGTGCCCATCGAACTATTTTATATAGATGTTGAAATAATTTAAAACTTTCTGTAAATGTTTGTAAAATACTTGAATTTAAAACTGGATCAACATGATCAAAGAGAGAAAATTCCGTATAAGTAAATTTTTCATTTTGTTTCATTGAGTCCGCAAATCGTTTAGATTCTTCTACGGGAATAACATTATCATTCAGATCATGCATTAAATAAATTTCTGATTTTTGATTAGTATTATTAAATTCTGGGGAAAAAATTTGAATTAATTCTAATTCTTTAGTGGATAAATTTGTGAAAATTTTTTTCAATTCATTTGGGTCTTCTTTTTTTAGCACATTTAAAACGTTTTTAGCAATTGGGGATAATTTTGCTAATTCAATTTCTGACACTTTGTTTTTTTTCATTAATATTTCTATTTCATTTCTTTCTTTTTGAGATTCTATTAAATTAAAAAGTTGTTTATTTAAAACAGATTTTGCTAATTCATTTGAATGCCAGGTTCGATTACTATTTAAGTAAAATGCTGATTGAGAACGAATTTGAATTAATAAATCTCCAAGATTATAGTATGGTCCAAAAAGATTAATAAATGCAATTTGATCTTCAATGTCTTTTTTCCCAGCAGCTATGTTTACAAGTGAAGCTCCAACACAAAATCCTGCCATGCCAAAATTTTTTTTGTCTATATTAGGAAAAGATTCAAGATATTTTATTCCTCCGACAATATTTTCAATATCTTCCGATTTAATTTCATTTGCACTAAGATTTTTTGACCAAGGAATTAATACTACAAAACCAATCCTCGCAAATCCATTAGCAAGATTTACTACTCTAGGATCGTTTCTTCCTGCTGGATTAATCCCTAATGAAATTACAACACCTTTCCGTTTCTTTTTCTTGTCTAAATAATAAAGATCTGCTTCTACTTTTTTTGAATTATGTATATAAGAAATTTCTTCATGAATCGGATTATTAGTGAAATATTTCTGCACTTTCAAAGGAATAAAAGGAACAAGTTCTGGCATTAATCCAATAACATGAAAGGCAGTTCTTCCTTGAGGGGTTAAATTCCCTATTATTAATATGAAAAAAAAGACAGAAATTAGAATTAAAAATAGTTTGTAAATTAGTTTCATCAAAGTTATTTCTTTTATTTATTAGAATATTCAAGTGCAGATTTAATTTCTTTAAGAACAATAGTCGATTTTTCTGAAATAAGGGCTTTTTTGAGTATTAAAATAGATTCTTTATATCGAAGATTTCCTATTGCCCATGCTGCATGTTGACGTACTAATGTGTCTCCAAAAGATAACGCATGTTTTAATGGTTTTAAAGCTTTAATGTTAGCAGTATTTCCTAAAGCAACACAAGCATTACGTTGTAACCCAATTCTTTTCGCTCTTCTTATTGCAGTTCCAGCAAATTTTTCATCAAATTCTTTGTCATTCATATAAAGAATTGCTTCTAAATCTAATATGCTTAAGTTTTTTTCATTAAATTTAATTTCATTGGAACTTGGCACATTTTTATTTACAGGACAAACATCTTGACAAATATCACAACCAAATATTCGTTTGCCCATTGCAGCTCTATATTCGATTGGAATTTCATTTTTGTTTTCAATTGTTAAAAATGAAATGCATTTTCTGCTATCTATAACATAAGGTTTGATGATTGCATTCGTAGGACATGCTGGCATACAAATATCACAAGTCCCGCAATTTTTTTTACTTGGTTGATCAGATGAGATATTTAAATTAGTTATAATTTGTGCTAAGAAAATCCATGAACCATATTCTGAATTTAATATATTAGTATTTTTCCCAAACCAACCTACTCCTGACCTCTCTGCTATAGCTCTATCAATTAATGGGCCATCATCTACATGTAAATAAAAAGATAAATCTGTATTGAAATATGTTTTAATTTTGGTGATTAATTGTTTTAGTCTTTTTTTTAATACTTTATGATAATCTCTACCTTGGGCGTATTGAGCTACAATTCCATTAAGAGAAGTTTTGTTTGTATCTGTCAGAGTTTTATTGGTCTTATATGATATTCCTAAAGATATGATAGACCTAGCATTTGTTAAAATATTTTTAGGGTCACTTCCTCGATTAATTCTAGATTGATTGTACCAATCCATTCCTTCAAAAAAACCCTTTTTCAATCGTTTCATTGCTACTGCTTGGGCTTCATTAAATGGATTGGCTGAAGTAAATTTGATAATATCAAATCCAAATAAATGAGATAATCCAATAATTAGTAATTTAGATTTAAATGGAGTATCTATATTAAAGTAATTTTCTTTGATTAAATCCTTCATCCTGCAAATGCCAATATTTAATATATGATTCTCCCATTTTCCAACATAAAAATATATGATTTTCATTTGAAATTGAAGGAAAATCGATTATCCCTAAGTTAATATCTCTTATAATTATTCCTAAAACAGAGATTTTTTTTAATATTTCATCTATTTTTGTTTGTTCTATTTTAATTTCAGATTCTAATGAAGAGAAAGTTGTAGCATGGTTCGTAAATCCATTTCCTGAAATCTTGTCTTTTAGTTTTATATATTTGTTATGTGTTGAATTTAGTTTTTTTTGAGATATTTTTATAGTTTTAAAGCAAGATTCAAGCCAAGGAATTAAATTATTAGCGTCTTGAATGTTGAAAAATTTCGAATTCATAAGTAATTTTTAAGATTCATATTAAAGGGATATTTGGATTCTTTCAAATTAGCATGATGTGATTTTAAAAGAGGAAATTTTATATTCATATTTGAAAAATTTGATGTCCTTTGTTTAAATCCTTGCAAATCAATAACATCGAGGTTTTTTTGAAATCCAAGTACAGTTAATTGGCCTAATTCTTCTTCTTTCAGTAAATACATAGCAGAAAGAATATTGGATTCTAATATTTCTTGAGGTAAATTCATTTCTCGTAATTGTGAAATAAGATTTAATGCTCCTAAATTAATTAAAAATTCACTTTGTTTGGTTATCCCAACTGTTTTAAATCCAGTTTTTAACGCTGCTAATTTCACTTCTTCAAAAGGGATGAATGTTGTTATATCTTTTTCTCCTACGTCTGTTAAGAGATCGAAAGTTTCTCGATGATTTTTATATGCAACTATAGTGCCATGTTTCCATTTTTTTAATAATTCTTTTTTATCTTTGTATCCATAATCAAAAATTAAAACAAATCCTTTTTTTAATTTTTTAGCAATATTAAGAAACCAAGGTTCTATTCCATCATTGAATTCTATTATTTGACCGTTTTCTTTTAATCCTAATCGTTCTTCAAGTATGGTAATTAAATTTTGATTATTTATTAAAGAATATCTTTCTTCTAGTTGTGAATTATGTATTGTTATGAATGATTCATATATTAAATCATCATGTTTTTTGAATTTCCGTACTGGAAAAGCATCGAATAATTCATTTGCAAGTATGCAACCAATAATAGAATCATCAGACAAAGAATTTTCAGTCAATTTCTCGATTATAGTAAATTTCAAAGATGATTTGAATTGTTCTTCGAATTGTTCAGAAACATTAATAATATCTTTAATTAATGTTCCATCTCCTCCACCATAGTCAATGACTAGGAAATTTTCTGGTTTATTTAATTTTTCCCACATTTCATGAATTTGTTTGCAAATCATTGTTGCAAATAAAGGATGTGTTTTAGGGCTAGTAATAAAATCCTTAATACGATTTGTATTTGTTAATGTAGGATAATAACCATGTAAAGGCCAATAAAGAGCCAATTCCATAAACTTTTTAAAGGATATTTGACCTTTAATTTTTATTAGGTGTTTGAGTTCTTCTAATAATGGACGCAATGAATTATTTTTTTAAAATGGTATTAAATTTCAAAAGATTCTAAAAGTGTTATTTCACGATGGGCATGATGGCCTCTAATAAAATCTACGTTCGCTTTCCACCAATCAGTACTATAAAATTTTGCTTCTTTAGTTTCAATTTCATTTTTATTATTAAATGTTCGAATCCAAATAAACTGAGTTTGTTCTTCATTAACCCACATGGAAGATATTCCTATCCCAGCTTCATCTAATCGAGGAATAAGTTGTTCTTTAAATAGTTTTAGCCAACTATTCATCATGCCTTTATTTATTGTATAAATACGAAGTTGTCCAATCATTTTCCCTCCATTGATTAACGTTTTTCTATTGGAATATATTTTCTTTCTTTAGGCCCAGTGTATTTTAACAGTGGACGTATTAATTCATTGTTTTTTATTTGTTCTATAGCTTGCAAGGTCCAGCCAGGAACTCTGCCGATTGCAAATATGGGAACAAAAAGATCTTCAGGTATTTCTAATAAGGAGTAAATAGAACCTGCAAAGAAATCAACATTTGGATAAATTCCTTTTTTTTGATAAGGAGCCATTGCTTTTTCTAAAGCAATTAATATCTCATGCCATTTAGGATTTCCTTTGTTTTCTCCTAATGTTTTTGATCGACTTTTAAGATGTTTAGCTCTGGGATCTGGAGCTTTATAAACTCGGTGTCCAAATCCCATGATTTTTTCTCCATTTTCGATTAAATTTTTTATGTAAGAAGCAGCGTTGTCAGGTTCACCTACTTGTTCTGTCATTGACATTACTTCTTGAGCAGCTCCCCCATGTAATGGACCTTTTAATGTTGCAATTCCAGTAACAATAGCGCTATGTAAATCTGCATTTGTTGAGGATACAACTCTAGCTGCGAAAGCGGATGCATTTGAACTATGTTCTGCATGTAGAATGAAATCAATATCCATAACTCGTTCTTCTTCTAAAGTAGGTTTTTCTCCTCTCAACATATATAAAAAATTTGCAGCAAAGTTTAAATTTAAATCAGGTTCAATAGGTGCTAGTCCTTCTCGAATACGATGATGAGTTGCTACAATAGTTGGGATTTGAGCTGTTAACTTAATTCCTTTTTCAATTGTAGAATCAATTGAATTGTCATCTATATTGTTTTCAAATGAACTTAATGCAGAAACAGCGGTTCGTAAAACATCCATAGGATGCGCTTCCTTAATGATTGTGATTATTTCTTTTATCGAGCTAGGAATTTGTCTGTTCTTTCCTAATGCAGTTTTAAAATCACTCATTTCAGAAAGAGTAGGCAAATAACCTTTTAATAATAAAAATGCAATTTCTTCAAAAGTTGATTTTTCTGCTAAATCATGAATGTTATAACCACGATATAATAAAACTCCATTAGTTCCATCGACATAACTTGCATCAGAGGTGTCAAAATAGACTCCTTTAAGGCCTTTTTTAATATCTGATTCTGGTGGCATTTTTACTCCGAAGTAAGGTTAATTAACAATTTTTTAGTTAATTATGATTATAAGCGTAATTTTATTGTAGTATTGGTGAAAAATAAGTCAACAAAAATTTGTATAATATAATAGTTATTAATAGGAGGGGTGGCCGAGTGGTTGAAGGCGACGGTCTTGAAAACCGTTATACCCTTTAGGGTATCGGGGGTTCGAATCCTCTCCCCTCCGCCATTGATATTTACATATTATTATTTCTATATAATTCATTTAAGAAAATTGTTTTCCTAAATAAAATCCAATCCATGCTGCAAGTAATCCAAAAATAATTGAGAAAATAATATTAAATAAGCTTTTCATGTATTCACCAGATTGCCACAGAGTTAAGCTTGCAACTGTAAGAGTAGAAAAAGTTGTATATGAACCTATAAATCCTATTATAATTGCATCTTTGATTGTATTAGAAACATTAAATTTATAAGCAAAAAGTGAAATTAGAAATCCTAACAGAAAAGAACCTGAAATATTAACTATAAATGTTCCAATTAAACTATTATTTCCTAATGATAATGTTAAACGATGTATTCCATATCTAGCGATTGCTCCACTAGCACCAGCGATAGCTATCAATATATAGTTCATTAAACACCTTTTTCATTAGATGAAAGGACTATATATTATTCAACAACCGATTACAATGTTTAAAGCATTTTATCTTTTTAGGTATAATTAAATGTCAGAATAGAAATTTGTAATAATATGTTTTATCCCTTTGTTTATAACACTTGTTATCGATAGGTTTTTAATTTGAAATATGAGTATTAATTTTTTTAAATCGCAGAATATTCTCAAAATAAAATTTAAAAAGGGTTTCTTGTGAAATGAAATTGCCTTTAAAAATAGGGTTCTTGGGTTTTGGCGAATGGGCTAGCAGTGCATATTTTCCCATATTAAGCCAACGTTCTGATGTTCAAATAACTGCAGTATCTGCAATGCATAAGACCACATTAAATAAATGCAAAAAAATATTAGGAAATTCAGTTCAATTATTTATAGGGTTTGAAGAATTATTAAAAAATGCTTCTATAGATATCGTTTTTATTGCATTACCCCCTGTAATTAGTGGTAACGCAACTGAATTGGCATTGAAAAATAAATTGCATATATTTCTTGAACCTCCAATAAAGTCAAATATTGACACTTTAGTTCAACTAAATAAAAAATATCCTAAAGTATTTCAAATTAATTTAGAATTGAATCATTTACCAGTTATTAATAATTGCAAAAATTTAATAAACGACAATGTAATTGGAAAAGTTTTAAATTCAACAATAAATTTAGAATGCAACTGGGCAAATTCTTGGAATAAAAATGAAAATGAAATGCGTGATTTTATAATTGGACTTTCATCCTGGTATCTTGCCATAACAGATTCTTTAACTCAAAACAAACCTATTGATTCTTCGTTTATCGAAGAACAAAACAAACACACTAAAGGTCGAATAGAAGTAAAATATCCCGATAATTATTTCGGAATTTGGAAATTTAATTTAATGACTGGGTTAAAAACTAGAATGACTTTGATAGTAAAAGGAACGACTGGATTATTAGAAGTTAATCTTTTAAATGGCAAACTTATAATACGCCATAAAAACAAGATCATTGAACAAATTGTTCAAGCTCATGAATCAATTCTTGAATTTGGTGGAATGCATGAAAGTATAAACAATTTTCTAGATGCAATTATTAATAAAAAGAAATCTGAGACTAATTTTAATCAATATCTTCAAATAAACAAAATACACCAAATGTTATATAATAAATACGACGAATTTAAAGGAATATAAACGATCATGACATTGTCTAAAGAACAAATCAATTTTTATCAAACCCATGGTTACTTAACAATTAATGACGTTATTAATAAAAACGAATTTAATGAACTCGAAACTACTACACAAAAATGGGTAGATAAATCTCGAACTGTAACTCAAAATGATGAAATTTTTATTTTAGAAGAAAACCATTCTGCAGAAAACCCTCGACTCAAGAGAATCAAAGATCCTTATAAAGTAGATGAAACATATAAAAAATTAGTTCATAATAATAATCTTTTGGATATTATTGAAGATTTAATAGGTCCTAATATTCGTCTCCAAGGGACTAAATTAAATATGAAGGCTAGTGGTGGAGGGCAACAAGTAGAATGGCATACTGATTGGGGTCATTATCCTCATACTAATGATGATATTTTAGCGGTAGGTGTTGCGTTAGATGATATGACAGAAGAAAACGGATGTTTACTTGTAATACCAGGTTCTCATAAAAAACCTGAAACTAGCCATCATGAAGATGGAATTTTCGTTGGAGCTGTAGAACAAGTTGATATGAATGAAGCAGTCCCACTTATTGTTAAAGCTGGGGGAATAAGCATTCATCATGTAAGAACTTTACATGCCTCTGCTCCTAATTTTTCAGATAAAGAAAGGCGATTTTTATTACTATCATATAGAGCTGTTGATTCATTTCCTTTAGCTCAACCAGAAACTACTAATTGGGATGCTTGGAATAAATTGATTATAAGAGGTAATCCTACTATACAGCCAAGATTAGAAAAGCTTCCCGTGTTTTTTCCTCAACCAACCCCTAGTACTGAAAAAGGAAATATTTTTGGTATTCAATCGAAATTGAAGAGATCGCATTTTAGTCACTAAATTATTCTTTGATAAAAATTTTAAGTAATTTAATTAGAAGAATGGGAATAATATAGGAGTATTTTTTTTATATTTTTTGTAAGCAGGATCATTTCCCCATTTTTTATCAGCTTTTGATTCAAGCATTGGAATCCCACTAATTCGAGTTAATAGAAAAAATATAAAAACAGGTGAAATTAAAGTTATATATTGCCATCCAACTAAAACAGGAAAAGCAATGATGCTTATGCCAATCCATAATAAAATTTCACCAAAATAATTTGGATGTCTTGACCAAGACCAAAAGCCAGTTTTAATAAATCGATCTTTGTTTTTTAAATCAAGGCGAAAAACAAATTTTTGATAATCTGCAATTATTTCTATAATAAATCCAATAATCCAAATACTAAAACCAAGAACAGCAAAAGTTTCTATAGGTAATTTTTTGATATTTGTTATTACCAATAATCCAGGAGCAACACTCATGAAAACCCAAAATCCTTGTAGGGTCCACGTCATTAAATATTTTGTGAAATGATGTTTGATGTTATCAAAACGACGGTCAAAGCCAAATGTTTTAATTCTCATAAATAAAAATGTTCCAAGTCTTATAGTCCAAATTCCAATAAGAATTGTTACTAAAAGACTTCGAAAATCAGTTTTTTGATTAAAAACAATCGCAAATAAAATAACAGTGATATACGTAATACTGCCAGTTAAGTCAAAGAAACGTTCTGTTTTGTAAAGATATGAAGGGATGAAAGCGATCCATTGAAAAATAAAAATAATACATACACATAGAGTAAATAAAGATATTTCAAAAACTAATAAAGTTTTTTCAGTTATAAATATAGTCATTAAAATAGTTAAAAATATTGTTATTATTATGACTGCAATTGAATTAATTGATTCGTTTTTTATCATTGAGTCCTTTTTAATGACAGGCTATTTTTATTTCATTATATCAACTCTTATTCAAATAAAATATAAATGTTCTATTCCGAGTTACATAAAAAATAACCTTATGCTATTCTTAAGCAAATCATGTTTTTTCTTGGATAATTTATATGGATCAATTACTAAACCAAATAGCCATAATAACTGGAGGAGCAACTGGAATTGGCTTGGGAGTAGCTACCAAATTAGGTCAAAATGGAGCTAAAATTTTCATTCTAGACGTTGATTTAAAAGAAGGCAAAAAAGCTATTAAATTTTTAAAAAATCAAAATATTGAAGCCGATTTAATTACAGTTGACGTAACAATAGAAAAAGAAATCAAAAAAACTATAGATCAGATTATTGCTAAAACAGGAAAAATCGATATTTTAATTAATAATGCAGGAATAACAGGTAAAACAGGTAGTATAACAGAAACATCTGTTGACGAAATGGATAGAGTTTATATGCTTAACCTTAGAGCTGTTTTTTTAATGTGTAAAAATATAATTCCACATATGTTAAATGAAAATTATGGACGTATTGTGAATATTGCATCAATTGCAGGAAAAGAAGGCAATCCTAAAATGGTTCCTTATTCAGCTACAAAAGCTGCAGTTATTGGATTAACTAAATCGATAGGACAAGAATTTGCTGAAACTGAAATTAGAGTAAATTGTGTTACACCTGCTATCGTTCGAACTAAAATTTTAGAACAAATTAATCCTGAAGTAGTAGAATATTTAATTGAAAAAATTCCTATGAAAAGAACAGTGAAAATTGCTGAAGTAGCAAATCTTGTTGCATGGCTTGCTTCTAAAGAATGTTCTGCTAGTACAGGAGCAGTTTTTGATATTAGTGGTGGACGAGCAACTTATTAATAATCAAAAAAGGAATTCATCTTTGACTCAATCTGGTTTTTATAAAAAAGAAGTTATTGCAAATAATTCTATGGTTGCAACTAAAGATCGTCTTGCATCAGAAGCTGCTATAGAAGTTCTAAAATCTGGAGGAAATGCAATTGATGCAGCTATTGTTGCATTTTTTGTATTGTCTGTCGTTGAACCCTATTCAAGTGGAATTGGAGGAGGAGGATATCTTGTCTATCAATTCGGAGAAAAAGGTGGAGTAATCGGATTTCCAATGAAAAGTTCTTTTGCAGCAACTGAAAACATGTTTACATTAACTGGAGAAAAAGGTGTCGGCATGTTTGGATGGGATGGAACAGTTAATAATGCTAACCTTGAAGGAATTCTTTCAATCGGTATTCCGGGCTCAGTTGCTGGATTATGTAAAGCACATTCCTTGTTAGGAAAAATTCCTTTAAAAGAATTAATTCAACCAGCAATTAAGATTGCTCGTCAAGGATTTATACCTGGATGGTTTACATTAAATGCGATTGCTAAAACAATACCTTTTATTTTACGATATGAAGGATTATCAAAAATATTTATTCAAGAAAATAATCTTGAAATACCTACCCCTGAAAAACCTTATTGTTTTAAACAACCTGAATTAGCCAATTCTCTAGAATTAATAGCCAATGAAGGAAGTTCATCTTTTTACCATGGAGAACTTAAAGAATCAATTTTAAAATTTTTCAAACAAACGGGAAGTATTATTACTGAGAAAGATTTCACCGAATATTCTCCTTTTATATGGAATAAAGGATTGGAATTTGAATATAAAGATTCTTTAATCCGTGTTCCTCCTTTTGCTTCTGGAGGGATCACAACTGCAATGACTCTTAATCTTTTAAACGAAATAAATTTAAAAGAAATGCAACATAATACGCCTGAAATGCTTCACAATTATATCTCAAGTGCACGTCTTGCTTATGCCGACAGATTTACTTATATAGCTGATCCAAAATTCGTCGATGTTCCCTGGGAAGGACTTTTGTCAATAAAATATGCAAAAGAAAGAAGCGGGTTAATTTCTGATGAAAATAATAAAAAACAATTTCTTGCAGGGCAACCATGGAATTACCAAAAAATTCAAAATAAATCATTATTATTACCCAGTAATCCTTCATTTGATCAGGGAACTACACATTTAAATGTTATAGATAATGAAGGTAATGCGATTTCATTAACTAATACAATAGGATCAAGCTTTGGCTCTGGAATAGTACCTGAAAATACTGGAATTATAATGAATAATGGCATGCTATGGTTTGACCCAGTTCCAGGACATGTAAATTCAATAACAGGAGGGAAATATCCTCTTAATAATATGTCTCCAGCTTTGATATTCACTAAAACAGGTGATACTTTAGCAGTTGGTGCTTCAGGAGGACGTAGAATTACAAATTGTGTTTCTAACCTTATTATTAACTTATTAGATTTTAATATGACTCCTCAACAAGCTATTGATTCACCAAGAGTAGACTGTAGTCTTCCATATACAAGTTTAGATCATAGAATCAGCAAAGAAACTATAAAAAAACTGAAACATAAAGGCCATCAACTGAAAAACATGGGAGAATTATCCAAAGAACATACTTTTAGTGCTTTTGCGAGTCCAGTAGTAATTCAAAAAAAATCTAATGGAACATTATATGGAGGGGCTGACACTTTTCATTCCGCCTTTGTTTCAGGAAATTAATGAATGAATAATAAAAAACGGACTGAAATCTTTTCAGATCCACATGACACGACTCCTTTACCTAGAAGTTTTAAAAGTTCAATAGCCTCTCTTCGTAACCGAAATTTTCTTTTTCTTTGGCTAGGTTTATTAGTAATGTTTGGAGCTGTACATATGCAGATGATAGCTCGTGGATACCTAGTATATGAACTTACATCATCTCCTGTATTATTGAGTATTGTAAATGCTGGATTTGCTATCCCAATGTTGCTTTTATCATTATTTGGAGGAGCTATAGCCGATAGATTTAATCGCAAAACGATTATTCTTATTGGTCAGGCAATAGTTTTTTTAACTCCTTTTGCTATGACCATATTAATATACATAGATATAGTAATATGGTATCACTTGTTGATAGGATCCATTATTCAAGGAGCAGGGTTTAGTATTATGATGCCGGCTCGACAAGCAATCATTCCTCAATTTGTTGGCAAAGCAAATATTACTAATGCAATGGCATTAACTGCATCTGCAATGAGTATCACTACTTTAATAGCACCAACTATAGCAGGTAATTTATGGGCATTGATAGAAAGAATAAATCACTTAAATTTTTCATTCTTGAACTTTGACTTATCTTTTACTCCTGCAGCAACAGTTTATACTGTAATCGCATTTTTAGGTATTATCTCATTTTTTATTACTAGCTATATGGGACGACCTCCCAATATCCGAGAAAGCAAAAATGAAATCAAAGAGAAAAATTCTATTTTCACTGATATTTTAGATGGATTGAAGTATATACGTACCAATCGATTAGTTTTAATACTTTTAATAATGGGATTAACAACAACATTATTAGCAATGCCATATAGATTTTTGTTGCCTGTGTTTGTAGTCGATGTTTATGAACGTGGCTCTGATGCCTATGGATGGTTGGTTACCTTAGGTGGTGTCGGAACTATGATAGGAGCTATTTTGATATCATGGTTAGGAGCTTGGAAGAGAGGACTTTTCTTAATATTAGGGAGTATTATAAGTGCAATAGGGCTTATTATGTTAGCAGCTTTACCATTTTATATAACTGCTTTAGGAGTAATGGTACTTTTAGGGTTAGGCGACTCAGCAAGAAGAACCTTAAATCAAGCATTAATTATGAGTTCTGTAGATGATGCTTATCAAGCTAGAGTCATGAGTGTGTTTATGCTAAATTTTGGATTAATGCCTTTGGGTGTGGTGCCTGCAGGAATTGCTATGGAATATTGGAACGGGCCTCAAGTTATAGGAGCATTAGGAATTTTACTTCTCTTGGTAACAATCATAATATTTGTTTCACAAAAACAACTTCGCACTATAAATTAAATAATTTTGATTGAGAGACTTTTTTTTGTTCAATTGAATTAGATTTTTCAGTAAAAAAATCCAATACCCATAATTCAGGCTTTTGTTTTTTTAAATATTTACTTTGTTCTGTAAAAAGTAAATGAGCTTTCGAGTTTGCCATAATTGTAATATATGCAAACAATAAACTATGAAAATTTTTATTAAAACGATAATATTCATTTTTATTAGAAATGATTGGCATATCGGGTTTTTTAATTTTAGGTATTTTGAAATTTTTTATGTCATTTAAATATAAATTTTCTCTTTCTTCACTGAGCCAAGGTTTATAATTTAATTGTGCATCAATATCAGCTCTATCAATTTTAATTTGTAAAAAATCACTTAATACATCTCTGGCAATAAATCTATGTGCTAAAAATAATATATCAACAGGTGATGTGATTTCTGGCGCAAAAGTTTGTATATAAATTAACCATTTTGTTTCTCTATAAGTTGGTGGATTATCAATCAATTGACCCAAAGATTGATTTAACGAAAAATACATTTCTCGAAATTTTGGTAATAAAGAAATAGGAATCATTATTTTTTCGAAATTCTCATAATTATCCCAAACTACAGGAACATCCTTTATTGCCCATATTTTTGATAATTCTTTAAATTTCATTCGCCAGTTATACACTGTCTTAGGATTAATCAATTTGTTGAAATTTTTATTCAACATATCTAATATATTATTGCTTTTATGATTTTCTATAAACATAGACCATATTGAATATAATTCTTCATTGGTTATATTGCTTTTAAATGGCATTTATATTCCTTTATTTTTTATTTATATTGCTGATTAGTTATTTTATAATAACATATTAATCATAAACTTGTTTTTTTTAATAAATAAGATTAAAATATAATGCCGATAAATGATTATATAATGCCATATTAATTTAATATATTCCTAAAATGACATTAATATAATACTTAGGTTAATATAGTTTTAACAAAATGATTCTAAACTTAAAAATATTAATTGCAAACTATTCAAAAATTCTTTTTATAATAAGTGTTTTTCTATTAATTGCATGCACTTTATCTATTCCCTTACAAGAAAATAAAAATGAAAATTCTATTTCTAAAAAATTTGAAAACTTATCAGTTTTATTTAATTGTCAAGACAATCCTAAATCAATTGTTTTAACAAATAAGAATACGACGCCAATTCCTTTAAATAATTTAAATTTAAAAATATTTCCATTCCAGAATGTACAAAGCTTGAATGATTTTCAATTTAAAGAAATTAATAAAAATTACTTCTTACCTCAAAACAAATCATTTACTCTTTTGTTATTACCACCAATACCTATGTTGGAAACTGAAAAATCACGAGGTGAAAAAGGTGAAATCAATGAATATTCATGGTTTTGGATTGTTGAAGACGTTTTAACAAATAAGAGTGAAATTATACTTTTAATGAATTCCGAAGAAATAAAAAAAACACCGTGTGTCTCATTAAATTAGATTTTTTTAATATCTTTAATTTTTTCTTTGATATAATCAATAAATTATGTCAATGTCATTTGATCTAAATACTTTACTTCCGCTACTTTTAATGGGTATTAATATAATTTTAGTCTTTACGATCTTATACTTATCAAAAAAACAAAAAACATTCACTAACACATGGTATTTTTTAATAAGCTCTTTCTTAGTGATTTTAAATATAGTTGTTATTGCTTCTATAAAAACAACATTGTTATAAAAATTTTTAAGATGGAGCAATAACAAAATTTTAAATTTATCAAAAAAATTCCCGACTTTAATGTCAGAAATTAAAGAAATGTCTAAATTTATTTGGGTACTTTATTTTCCTGGAATGCTTTTTCAACTTTCAATGGGACTAACTACTCCGATTCTTCCAACTTTCATAGGAGAATTTGAATCAAATATAGCATTAATAGGTCTTGGGGTTTCATCATTAATAATTGGTTCAACTATATTTAATTTGCCAGCAGGAATGATTGCTGGCAAATTAAATTATAAAATGACGATGTTCATAAGCGTTATTCTTATGGCTGTATTAAGTTTTCTAACAGCTTTTGCAGAAAGTTATCAAACCTTTTTCTTACTACGATTTTTTACAGGAGCAATATCTTCTCTATGGGGAGTAGCTCAATTAGCATATATATCTAAAATGGTTATTTCTAATCAAAGAGGTAAAACTGTTGCAGCTTATGGAGGCAGTCATCGAATCGGTCTTTTTTTAGGACCAATTTTGGGAGGATTGATTGGAGTGCATTTTAATTTATCAATGGTATTTATTATTCAATCAATAATTATAGGAACAATTCTTTTAATAATTATTTTTGCATTAAAAGAAAATATAAACCCTGATGAAAAAAACAGTAAATATAACATTTTCTCTTTGCAAGAAACCTTCAAAGACAATATAAAAAAATTTGGTCTTGGAGGCCCTACAATAATATCTTTGCAATTACTACGAGAAGGAAGAAAATTACTTCTTCCTTTGTTAGGAACAATTATTGGTTTACGCGTAGATCAAATTGGTTTTATTATAGGAGCTGCTGCAATTTTAGATGCACTAATGTTTATTCCAACAGGATTTATGATGGATAAATTCGGCAGAAAACTTTTCGCAGTCCCTTGTTTATTAATATTATCTTTAGGATTTTTACTTTTACCTTTAGCGAAAACAACTGGAAGTTTTTTTCTAGTAGTTCTTTTAATGGGATTTGGAAATGGATTAGGAAGTGGAGCAGTTATGATCTTGGGAACAGATTTTACTCCCCAAAAAAAATCAGCTGAATTTTTAGGAATTTGGAAATTCATAGGAGACGCAGGAGGAGCTTCGGGTCCAATTATCATAGGACAACTAATGAATGCTTTCACATTTGGCATTTCTTCAGTTTGTGTAGCTTTAATTGGCTTTTTGGGAGGAACATGGCATTTATTTATGGTTCCAGAAACACTTAAAAAACCGAATATTTCTCATAAACTTAAACATAATATTAAAAAGGATATTTAGGAGGAACAATGGATTTAGAATTAAATAACAAAGTAGCAATTATTACAGGAGGAACTGAAGGAATAGGTAAAGCTACAGCTACAGTATTAACGCAAGAAGGTGCCAATGTTCTAATTTGTGGTAGAAGAACAAATATTTTAAATAAAGCTATTGAAGAAATACGACAAACAGCAAAAGGGAAAATAGAAGGAATTAATGCAGATATAACAAAAAAAAGTGATATTACATTACTAGCTGATACATGTATTAAAAAATTTTCACGAATTGATATTCTTATTAATAATGCTGGAACATCATCAGCTCATAATTTTGAATTAGCAAATGAACAAATATGGGATGAAGATTTGCAATTAAAATTATATGCAGCATTACGATTATCACACAAAGTAATTAGTCATATGAAAAAAAACGGATCTGGAAGAATAATTAATGTTGCTAATTTAGGAGGAAAACAACCTGGTGCAAATTCGTTGCCCACTTCTGTCAGTAGAGCTGCTGGAATGGCTTTAACAAAAGCAATGTCTAAAGATTTGGCAAAATATAATATATTAGTAAATACTGTTGCGATAGGACTGATTAAATCTGGACAACATGAAAAACGATTTGATTCTATAAAAAAACAAAATCCAGCTTTAACCTTAAATGATTATTATCAAAGCATTAGTAATAATGTTCCTTTAAATCGAGTTGGAGAAGCATCTGAAGCAGCAAATACAATTGCATTTTTAGTATCTGGGAAAGCAAGTTATTTAACAGGAACTGCAATCAATATTGATGGAGGAACTAGCGCTGTTTTATAAATTTACATATAATTTTTGATGAATTAAAGGAATAATTAAGTGTCATTTTATAATTTCAAGTAAAATCGCTCGGAATTGTGGATATGTTTTAAACGTATTTTCTGACCTATGCCAAACTGTTTGCACCCGTTTTGTTTTTACTCCTTCAAAAATACCTGCAAATCTTACTTGTAGGCATGCTTC
>CAZDRU010000030.1:0-8527 GCA_964508175.1 uncultured Dehalococcoidia bacterium | reverse complement strand
GGAGTTTCGACTTCTATAAATCCTTCTTTTTCAAAGAAGTTTCTTATTAAAGTTAATATTTTTGAACGTTCTAGAAAAGTTTTTCTTACATCAGCATTCGCTATTAAATCTAAGTATCTTTGTCTATATCTTTGTTCAATATTTTTTAAACCATGCCATTTTTCTGGTGGTGGCCTTAGAGCTTTGCTTAAAATTCTTAGATTTGCAGCTTCAAGTGTAATTTCTCCTCTTCTGGTTCTAAATAGAACTCCTTTAGATTCGATAAAATCACCGATATCTATTTGTTCGAGTAAATTAAAATCTTCTTTCAAAATATCTTTTTTAATTAAAATTTGTAATTTTCCACTATTATCATTTATATCGCAGAATGAAGCTTTTCCCATAGTTCTTAATGCAGTAATTCTACCTGCAACAGTAATGGGTTTTGTAGTTGATCCTTCTCCTGTTATAGTTTCATTATCAGAAAAGAATTTAATTGCTGATAGATTATCCATGGTTTTTTCTGTATTAGCAGGATAAGGTTCAATTCCGTTTTTTTCTAAGGAAGTTAATTTATTTTGTCTGATTTTAAATTGGTCAGTAGTATTTTCTGAATCACTCATTAATCTTTACCTTTTATTTATTTCTAACAATTATCCGCCGCCAACTGGATTTACAATTTCTACTTTATCATTTTCTAATACTAATTTAGTACTAAAGAATGTTTTTGGTATAATTTCTCCATTAATTGCAACTGCTACTAATTTCATGGAAATATTTAATATTTCTAAAAGTTCCGTAATATTAATAGGAGTTTCGATTGTTTTAGGTTCACCATTTATTATAATAGCCATAGTTCTATAAGTTTATATGAATTTTCTCTTTCTATCTAAATTTTTTTACAATTGTCCATAATCTTCTCGCCGCTAGCTCTGGATTTTTTCTTTCTAAAATCGAACGCATAACTGCTATCCCATTGATTTTTGTTTTTTGAAGAAGTTTAGTATTAGTTAAATTTATTCCGCCTATTGCTAGCAACGGTATATTTATTTCATTTTTTATTTTACAGAGGAATTGAGTGTTTTTGCCTCGTAATTCTGGGTGTGAAGCTGTTTTAAAAACGGGTCCCGCAATTAAATAATTTGCTCCTTCTTTTGTTGCTTGTATCGATTCATCTAAAGAATGTGATGAATATCCAATGAGCATTTGAGAATCAATCTGTGAACGAATGTATTTTATTTTTTCCCCATTTTTCCCTGTTTGAATACCATCTGCTTTTACGCTCATTGCAATATCAATATTATTGTTTATTATCAACAGAGCTTTATTTAATGTAATAGCACGTAATTTTTGGGCAAGATTTAATTGTTCTTTGAAGTCGAGGTGTTTTTCGCGCATTTGAATCATATTGACACCTCCATTAATAGCTTTAATAACACAGTCGACAATTTGATTATTATTAACAATATATGAATTTGTTACTAAACATAAAATTGGACGAGCGAGTAAGGAATGCATATTTAAGTTTTATTTATCGATGAAATCCCTTTAGTGGGACTACTAGGTAATGCTTTTGTTCTTTGGGGGATTCTTCCAGCTAAGAAAGCTTTTCTTCCTGCAATAACTCCCATTTTGAATGATTCAGCCATTAATTCAGGATTATTTGCTTGGGCAATAGCTGTATTTACAAGCACAGCATCTGCGCCTAATTCAAGAGCTTGAGATGCTTCTGAAGGGACTCCTAATCCAGCATCGACAATCACTGGGATTGAAGCTTGAGCAATTATGATTTTAATTAATTCGTAAGTTTTTATTCCTTGTCCTGAACCTATCGCAGAACCTAAAGGCATTACTGTTGCACAACCTATGGATTCTAATTTTTTAGCTAATATCGGATCTGCATTTATATATGGTAAGACTATAAATCCATCATTAACTAATTCTTTTGCTGCTTTATATGTTTGTATTGGGTCAGGTAGTAAATATTCTGTATCAGGAATAACCTCTAATTTAACCCAATTAGAACCGGTTATTTCACGTGCTAATTGAGCAATATATATTGCTTCTTTTGCTGTTTTACAACCAGCAGTATTTGGAAGAATATTATACTTTTTCCAATTGATTGCATCTAAAATATTCTTTTTGTTTGGATTTTTTAGATCTAAACGTCGTATTGCGACAGTGATCATTTCTGTTTCAGAACTTTCGATAGCTTTCGTCATTTGTTTTGTTGAACGATATTTCCCTGTTCCTAAAATCAAACGGGAATTGAAATGTTTATTTGCAATTTGTAGACGATCATTCATTATAAAAACTCTTTATTTTTACTTGTTCTATTGTGAAATTTTACCAGAACATTATTAACTTAGATAGTTTCTCAACTTAACATAATGTGTAATATTAGATTAAATAATTATTCAAATTGTATTATTAATATTGCATCTATTATTTGATTATTAATATAATTTTTATATGTGTTAAACACTTTTTTCGAGGTTTAATAATATTATGCGAGTTTTACGAGAATTAACTGAAGCAATTTTTTTGGCAATTATTATATTTATTTTTGTTCAATTTGCTATTCAAAATTATAAAGTTGAAGGCGTTAGCATGAATCCTACGCTTGAAGAAAATCAGATGTTGATTGCTAATAAACTTGTGTATTTAAAAATTGATTGGGAAAGAGTTTCAAAATTATTTCCTTTTATTAAAACAAAGCATACAAATCCATCTTATATTTTTAATAAACCTAAACGCGGAGATATTATAATATTTCAATGGTCAATTAATCGGGATAAAAATTTAGTAAAAAGAATTATAGGATTACCTGGCGATACATTAGAAATTCGTAGAAATAAAGTATATTTAAACGGTGTTGAATTTAAGGAAATGTATCTTTTTGAACCAGAAGTTCTTTTACAACCGATGGAGAAACTTATTATTCCATCTGGGCATTATTTTGTTTTAGGGGATAATCGTAGACAGAGTAATGATTCTCGACACTGGGGAGTAGTTCATGAAGCAGACATTATTGGACGAATTTGGTTTATATATTGGCCATTTGAAAGTTTTAGTTCTTCATTTAAGTACTAACATTCCTTTTAGTTCTGCTTTAGCAATATATCGATGGTCATAAATCCATTTTGGAATGCAAGTTACTAAATACATTGTATTTTGCTTATCGTTGTAAACTTTAAATTCTTTGTCTGAAAGTATTTCGGTTTCTACAATTTCATACACAAATATATTTTTTTCACCGCTTGCAAATATGATAATTGGTTCGTTTTTGTCTAAATAAGTAGAAACATCAGGTAGGTTTTTAAATACAGAACCTTCTTGAGTTAAAGGACTTTCAAGATGTCCAAATAACCATATATTTCCACCATCTGCTAATTTTTGATTTTCTAGATGACCTACAATCTTATTTGGACTTTCATAAGATCTTGAATCATTTAGATTTGAAATTTTTAATGGTTCAATTTTTGAATCAATTTTAAGTAAGGGAATTTCAATTTTTTGTGCATTTTCTCCTATTATATGTTGATTTATGACAGATTGATTGATTGGGGAAAACTCATAGTTTTGTTTATGAATTAAAGAGTATTTTTCTATGTTTGTTTTTAATGTTCTATCAAATATAGTTGGGGTAGTATTTTTTTGATTTGTTTTGTTAATATCTATATTCGATTTTATTGTGATAATTAACCACAAAAATAAAAACGAAAAGCCTATGCAAATGAGAAATAAAGCAAATTTAATTTTAATATTCAAATTAAAATAATATCGTTATGGCCCATAGAATATATAAGATTTTTTAATTATATAATAATTAATTTCTTGTTTTGTTTGTCCAATCTGTTATTGGTTCGTTAGAGTGAATGTCTCCATTGCGTATTTTTAAGTTAAATCCACAATCCGGATTATTACAGACCCATGCTTTATAGTGTACGGCAGCACCTTGGCTTCCATAATCTGATAAAGGCAACAATACTCCAGTAGTACATTTATAACAAGTTGGGAAAGCCCTATCTTCCACTTTTCCTACCCCCTATCGATAAAAATCAGTCTTGATTATACCAAAATAATTAAATTTAGTTCAATGAATTTTTAGAGTAAAACATCGTTCGAAAATAAAAGTAAGTAGGACTTTTTTATACTATAACAAACTTTTTAGATAGTCATAATAGGTCAGTTAGAGTTAAAGACTTAACTGGATCGAGGATTATTTGTTTGTCAAACAGACTCGTTATTTATCTTTCTCAACATTACAATCATTTCGAGAGAGAAGACTTTTATTTAAAGTTTATTTTGGCTTTATTTGCAATTTTTTGGATATAGGATTGGCCCTCTAGAGTATCTTTATAATCAAAGTGTTCTACAGTGACTGTAACGTCATGATTTAGCATATCCAATCTTTTTACAATGGTGTGAAAATCCATGAATCCTGTGCCTGGGACGGCCTCATCCAGATGAATTACACCCATACCTTTAGCTGCTTCGACACCGCTTCCACCGGAAATTATTATATCCTTGGCATGCAAAGCAACTATGGATTGACCTAAATTGTCAAAGATTTCATTGACCAGTTGGGTTGTGTTGAAGATCTTCTGAGGCCAAGTTAGGTTAGTGATGTCAATTAAAATTTTCAATCTGTGGGAATTTACATAGTTTAACATTTCAATATACCGATTAATGGAGCAAAGGGGAGCCATGATGTGAGGATGTGCAGCAATATCCATTTTAATGTTTTCAGCCTGTTCTGCTAACCGACTAATTGCATCGAGGGAACGTTCCCATGTGGCATCTGACCACATGCCAGGCATTCCACGGTCTCCAAAGGTTGAGAAACCGACGCAGTGTGCACCTATTATCTTACCATGGTGAATCATACGTTTATAGTGTTCCTGTGCAAGGTCTCTTTCTCTTGCATCTTCATGATCAAAGCCACGATGGAATAAACTGAATTCACCTACTCGTATGCCGTTATTTTCCAGAAATTGCCTGCATATTTCTACGTCTTTGTCCGTCCACTCTGCAGGGGTAGAAGCAGTTATCATGGTTGTTTTAAAAGAGTCGACTTTTGCCAAGAAATCTGAACGTTCGTCTATTGTATTTGGTAGCGGTATTGGAGGACTGAAAAAGATCATTGTTTATATGCTCCTCATGGTATTCGAAGTTAATAGTATTTGATCAATTGTTTTATATTTTATTTTTAGACTTCTGATTTCACTTTTCATTAAATCTATTTTTGATATTTCCCAGGTTTTTTTTGAGGTAATTAATTTTGGTATTTCAATATTTGAAATAGTTTTTATAGAAGTATTTTTATTGCGTCCTAAAGTAAAATGTGCTTTAAATCGTTTATTATCTATAGCAATGTTCATATCAGATGCAATTTCTCGAGCTTGGTTTACTATATCATTTAAAATAGGATTATGTTCAACTCCTACCCAGATAATTTTGGGATTTTGGTAATTTCCGAAAAATCCAATTTTTGATAATTTTAATTCGAATGGAGCAAAATTTCCAAAATGTTCCTGTAGTTTTTGTATATATTTTATTGATAGATCATTTGATATTAAACCTAAAAATACAAGTGTTAAATGTAAATTTTCTAATGAAATCCATTTAGTATTTTCGAAATTTTGTTTTTTTAGATCTTCAATAACGTTATTTAATAATTTAGTTATATGAAAAGAAGGTTTTATAGCTAAAAATGTTCTAAATAATTTGGCCATTTGAATTCGAAATTATTCTCTTGATCAGTAATAGATTAATTTATTATTGTTGTCTTATTTTCGAGAGAAAAGTTTATTAGCATTATTCCCAAGTATATTTTTTGCAATGTTCTTATTTAAATTACTATTGTTAATTATTTTAATGTATCGTTCAGGTTTTATTAAAGGAAAATCAGAACCAAATAAGATATTTTGTGGATTTATACATTCTGGGATTAAATTAAATATGTTTGTTTCGTATAGAAATGGAGAAGCAGCAGAATCAAAGTATACATTTTTTAAAGAGGCTTTTATTTCTGGCATAAGTCCATAAAATGGAAGCCCTCCTCCCCAATGTGCACAAATAATTTGGTTATCTGGAAAATTTTCAATAAGAGTCATTAATTTATCCGGAGTTGTTTTACCTTTTCCTGCATATTCATGTCCAACAGGTTCGGAAGAGTGAATGAGGATTATAAGATTCAATTCTTTTGCAAGATTCATAATTGGAGAGAGAAGTTTTATATTACTTAGTGAAAATTGTTGAGAATCCGGGTGTAATTCTCCAATTCCAACAGCTCCATTAATTGCACATCGCTCAATTTCTTTAAGTGCTTTGTCTTTCCAATTTGGATTAATCGAACAAAATGCAAGAATACGGTTTGGATAAGTAGCCTGAGTTTCTAAAAGATAATTATTTGATTTTATTGCGAAAGAGATATTATTCCAACCTATCCCCAAAGTAATTGATTTATTAATTTCTGCTTTATTCATGTTTTCAATCAAATTTACAGAACTTGCAATTTTAGCTTTAGGATTGGTGTACATTTCACTAAAAGTTGAGTCTAAAGCAATAAATTGATTTCTTTTTTCAGAAAATTCTTTCGGAAAAATATGTGTATGTGTATCGATTATCATTGTGTTTTTCAGAATATGAATTTACATTATTGTGGCGGAGAGGGTGGGATTCGAACCCACGGTCCCCGAAGGGACTCGCGCTCTCCAAGCGCGCCTGTTCGGCCACTCCAGCACCTCTCCTAATTGATTATTTAAAATATGTAGTTTAATGAGTTTTTAATAATATTGTCAAAGTATCTAACAATTTATTTTTGCTTTGCTTCTTTTAAAAGTTTTTCATGAATATTAACTATTTCGTCCCAAATTTCTTTTTCAACTGGTATGCCTTTTATCGATCTTTCAAGACGAGCATTTTCTTCTAAATCGCCTGGGACTAATACTTTATCAAAACCTTTTGCAGGAGGAATATTACGAATGTTTTTTCTCAAATCAGATGCTTTTTCGTTTACTATGTTTATTGGATTTAAGGAGTCTGCTTTAAATACAATAAAACTTACTCCTTGATATCTCATGCCAGTAGCAGTATTAAACTCAGTAGTATTAGCATATTTATCAGCCCCAGTTAAGATTCGTCCAAATAATTCTATAGCTACCATAAGAGCATAGCCTTTATGTTCGCCAAAAGGTACTTGACTTCCACCTTTGAGGATTTGTGATGCATCTTGAGTTGCAATTCCATCTTTATCAACTAAGTGTCCTAATGGAATGGTTTCCTTTTTGAATGCAGCTTTGTTAATTTTTGAACCAGCAGTACTTGTTGTAGCATAATCCATTATAAAAGGAGTTTGATTAGCAATAGGAAAGCCTATTGCTATAGGATTTGTATGTAAAATTGCTTCTCGTCCACCATAAGGGACTGCACGAGGGGTTTCTACTCCGTAACCTCCCCCCATAATCATGCTACACATATTTTCTTTTGCGGCAATTTCTGCATATTCTCCTAATCTTCCAATATGTCCTGCTTGTATTAATCCTACGATAGCAATATTAGTGGTTTTAGCTTTTTTGATAGCAGTTTCTATTGCAAGTTTTGCTCCTAAATGGCCAAAATTCCAATGACCACTTACGGTTGCTGTAGTAGATGTCTCAGAAATTATCGTTGGGTCAATAGTTCCGTTATAGTCTTTTATTTTTAAATCGTTACTATAGCGAATGATTTGCCAAATACCGTGTGAATCAACGCCAGCCAAACTAGATGAAACTAAAGCTTCTGTGACTCTTTTTGCGGTGTTTTCACTTGTTCCTGAAAGCAGAAAAATACTTTCTATTAATGTGGTTAATTCTTCTTTTGATTTTCTCAACATTTATTTTCTCCTAAACAGATTATATGAAAATTACAAATTGTATTTGCAGGATCCATTACATGGCATATAATTCTTTTTGTAAAGATTAAAATCGATTTTTTTGATATGAGTAATTAAAAGAGAGGTACGAATGACAAATGAAAATGATAGAGAAAATTGGGGATATAAAAAAGATTCTGCTTTTAGAATTGATACAATGCAACGAGAAGGGGCAAAGTCTGATACTCGATTAGCTTGGTGGAGAGATGCAAAATTTGGGTTATTTATCCATTGGGGTCTTTATGCAATTCCTGCAGGGAGATGGAAAGGCAAATTTATTGAAGGGATTGGAGAATGGATTCAATTTAATGCAAGAATTCCTATTAAAGAATATTCTGCATTAATGAAACAATTTAATCCTGTTAAATTTAATGCTCGAGAATGGGTGTCGATGGCGAAAAATGCAGGACAAAAATATATAGCTATAACAGCTAAACATCATGATGGGTTTTGCATATACAAATCCGATGTTGGGGAATTTAATATTAATTCAACTCCATTTGATAGAGATCCATTAAAAGAACTAGCTGAAGAATGTGCACGACAAGGTTTGAAGTTTGGATTTTACTATTCTCAAACACAAGATTGGAATCATCCACATGGAGATGGTAATGATTGGGATTATGATAA